>NZ_AP024884.1:0-666298 GCF_024346955.1 Vibrio mangrovi
TTGGCAATGAAGAGAGAACAAACAATAGATAACCTCTGCCAGCTTGCTGAACAGACAAAACAAGTTCAGGCTGATCGGATTGAAATCGTCCTTGAAGAACGTAAAGATGAGCATTTTCCTCCGATGTCTAAGGCATTGATGGAAACCCGTTCAGGTCTGACGCGTCGGAAGTTGGATGAAGCCATTGCAAAAATGGAAGCTGAAGGTCATCAATTTACAAAAAATAATGCAAATCATTATTCGATCTCTCTTGCTGAAGCCCATATGCTGATGGATGCGGCAGGTGTTTCTACTTTCCACCAGCGTAAAAAGAACAGTGATAACAGTCCCTGGATTATCAATGTTCAGAATCAGAAAGGTGGAACAGGCAAGTCAATGACAGCTGTTCATCTGTCTGCTTGTCTGGCTCTGAATCTTGATAAACGATATCGTATCTGCTTAATCGATTTAGATCCTCAGGGATCATTGCGCCTGTTTTTAAATCCTCAAATCAGTACGGAAGAGAATGAAAATATCTTTTCGGCTGTTGATATCATGCTGGATAATGTCCCAGACGGGACGGTTGTTGATCGTACTTTTCTGAATAAGAATGTTCTGATGTCAACTCAGTATCCGAATCTGAAAACCATTTCTGCTTTTCCTGAAGATGCGATGTTTAATGCTGAAGCGTGGCAATATCTGTCGCAGAATCAGTCTCTGGATATTGTCCGTCTGTTGAAAGAGAAGTTGATTGATAAAATTGCTGATGATTTTGATATTATTATGATTGATACCGGTCCTCATGTGGATCCTTTGGTCTGGAATGCCATGTATGCATCCAATGCTCTTCTGATTCCATGTGCTGCAAAGCGGTTGGACTGGGCATCAACTGTGAATTTTTTCCAGCACTTGCCGACCGTTTATGAGATGTTTCCTGAAGATTGGAAAGGGCTTGAGTTTGTTCGTTTGGTTCCTACGATGTTCGAAGATGATAATAAAAAACAAGTTTCTGTACTGACAGAAATGAATTACCTGCTCGGAGAACAGGTAATGATGGCGACGATACCACGTAGCCGGGCTTTTGAAACCTGTGCGGATACTTATAGTACTGTGTTTGATCTGACTTCCGGTGATTTTGAAGGTGGTAAGAAAACATTGGCAACTGCGCAGGATGCTGTCCAGAAAAGTGCATTAGAACTTGAAAGGGTTCTGCATACACATTGGTCGTCGTTGAATCAGGGGTAAGAGAATATGGCAATTAAAACATCTGAATTAAATGCAAAACTGTTTGGAAAAGCTGATAAACGGCGGGCAACAACCCCACAGGAAGCACAGCATGCAGCGAAAGAAAAAGCACATGTGATTGAACTGGCTGTAGCCGGAAAAGATTTAGTGACCTTCGAGCTGATGCATGTACCGGCCGATAAAATTGCGGCGAAGACGAGCGTTTTTGATCGCAATGCACGTGAGCAGTCATTTCTCAATGAACATGCTTTGTCTGATATCCTGAGTACTTTACAAGACCGGGGACAGCAGTATCCGGCGGTTGGACGCCGTTCAGCGGATGGCACAATTGAAGTCCTGGATGGCAGCCGACGCCGGATGGCGTGTATTCTGGCTAATCAGGATTTCTTGGTTTACGTCGCAGATGATATCAATGAAGAGCATGCGAAATTCTTGTCTGATGTTGCCAATGCTCATAAACCGCTATCTCTTTATGAAAAAGGGAAAGAGATGCAGGCGAAGCTTGCGAGTGGTGAAGCCGAAGATCAGAAAGCACTGGCGAAAATGTTCCAGTGTAGTGAAGCGCTGGTCAGTGGTGCTCTGAAAGCCGCTGATTTACCTCTCGAACTACTTCAGGCTTATCCGAATGTCGTTGAACTTGGACGGCCAACAATAGTGAAGCTTCACAAACATTTTAGTGTGTTGGATGAGAAACAGCAGAAACAGCTGCTGGATAAATGTCGTGACGGTGGGGAATTTGTGTGGCAGAAAAGTGATGCCCAAGGGATTGCCCGGTTAACCAAAGAAGTAACGGAGACTCTGGAACAGTGGATGGCCTCACTGGCACCGAAGCAGAAGGCGGCGTCTCAGAAGATTGAACTGGTGAAAGGTCGTGCTCACTATGTCCGTAAAGGAAGCCATTTGGTTCTGAACCTGAAGAGAATCGATGATCAGCTTATGGATGAACTGTTTGAGTTTATTCAGAGTAAGATGGATTAAGACGATCCCCCGACTGCAAGTATTAAACCCGGTGAATCACCGGGTTTTTTCTGAAATGAATAATATCGGTCACATTTGTTTGATGGTCTTGATAAATGTGATTCTACAAACCGCTTAAAACTTCCCTTTCCCTGCATGACTTGTATGATGTGATATCTATGCATCAGTTGTTACGGTTTCGCTTTTTATGCCTGCTTTTTCTGAGATTATCTCATCATTACAGTCTTATTTGACCGACTCTTTCTGTCGTGCCGGTGTCGTGTTGCGAGGTGAGCCGGAGTGGACTGATGAACTACTACTGCAGTTGAATGATCATTTCTATGCGGTTCGCCGCATACAACTGGGTGGTTCTCCCCGGGATGGTTATGAGTGGATCGATTTTAAGCAGGGACGTCGCTTACTTGGGCAGGAATGTAGTCTTTTAGTTGTCGACCTCTCTCTTGGCTTTGATGCCGACAGTTTCAATGCACTTCTGGGAACACTACAGGGCGGTGGTTTGCTGGTTTTTGTTGGTGAGTCTGGCAGACATTCGGATCATGCCCAAAAGTGGTTACATCGTGCGTTAGAGCGGCTAATCTTAGTCGAACAGCAGGTAAATTCTGTTTGTTTCGATTTTCTTCCCATTCCGCTGCAGAAAAATCCATTCGAGCAACAAGAAAAGGCTGTTGATGCGATTGTTCATGTCGTTGAAGGCCACCGTAACCGTCCATTGGTTTTAACTGCTGATCGTGGCCGGGGGAAAAGTAGTGCGTTGGGAATTGCTGCTGCAAAGTTAATGGAACGACGCCCTTCGATTCAGATTATTGTCACAGCACCATCTTATGCTGCTGTTGGGCCGGTATTTCATCATTTATTACGTGTTTTAAGTGATGGAAAAATGCAAGCGAAACAATTTATCTATCGGGAAGCCAGACTACAATTTGTGCCTCCGGACGAACTGCTTCATTCACATCAGAGCTGTGATTTGCTGTTGATTGATGAAGCTTCTGCGATTCCTGTTCCGCTGCTTACCGATTTAACCAGGCAGTATCACCGTTTAGTTTTTTCGACAACCATTCATGGTTATGAGGGTTGTGGAAGAGGATTCACACTTAAGTTTTTGCCTTGGTTAAAACAACTCAGACCGGCACTCAGACATCAGAAATTGTCGATGCCAATCCGCTGGTCTGAGGGCGATCCGCTTGAACAATGGCAATATCAGACATTTCTCCTTGATGCAGAGCTTCCTGATATTTCTGAAAAGAAAGCTGAGGAGCCGGTTCAGTATCACTATCTCTCCGGAGAAACACTGCTGAATGATCCTGAACTGCTGGCAAATATTTTTTCTCTGTTAACTAATGCTCATTATCAGACGACTCCAAATGATTTAATGGGGGTTCTTTCTGACCCTAATATAGCTGTTTTTGTTGCCCGGTCTCAGCATCATCTGCTGGGATGTGCTCTGACGATACAGGAAGGCCCTTTATCATCGCAGACGGTTATCCGGATTCAACGTGGCCAGCATCGCCCTAAAGGGCATCTGGTTCCCACAACATTGGTCAATCAACTCGGACTTTCCGCAGCTGCCAGTGCATCTTGCTGCCGTGTCATGCGTCTTGCTGTTCATCCTGATTTACAACATCAGGGATATGGTTCAGCATTGCTATCTGAACTGATTCGCCAGTGTCCGGCAGATTACGTTGCCACCAGTTTTGGTGCGACTTCGGAGTTACTTCGGTTCTGGGGAAAAAATAATTTCCATCCGGTTAAGATTGGTTCTCGCAGAGATCAGGCTAGTGGATGTTATTCCATCGTGATGATTTATCAAAGCCCACATGCATGGTTTGATACGGCAAGAGAACAGTTTTCTTATTATTTCTCCCATGCATTAAAAACTGAATTGATTCGGCTGGAACCAGATGTCGTCCGGCAGCTACTAAAGATGAAGGTAGCTTTACCGATAACAGATATAGCTACATCACTGATACAGAACTATGCTCAGGGTGGTGCTAATTACGAAAGTGTTGCTGTGTGGATTCATCTCTATATATCAATGCTGCCATATGAGTATATCGATATGGTTGATGATCTATTGGTTGCGAAAGTATTGCAGAATCAGGAATGGTCTTTGGTCGCAGCTTGTTATTCTTTAACCGGCAGAAAACAGATTGAAGAGAGAATAAGAGAAAATCTTTCAGCAATTATGATGACTTTACAGTGTAAATCTCAGAAATGATGGGCTTGTTTATTTACAGTGTAAATTGCTTAGTTGGTGACCCAGCGCTTAATTTTTAATGGAGTTTATTTAGTTGATGCCTTGGGATGCGTAAAATGCAAACGATAGAATAGGTTACGATGTGTACGATAGGGGCGAATAGATGTGGAAAAGAATCTTATCTATTGCAGAAGATAAAAAATCAGTAATAGCTAATTTGAAGCCGATAGAAACGCTTAGTAAGAAATTATCTAAGAGTGGAATCATGGAAGCTTTATTCTCTTTAGGTGCCTCTAAATTCTATCTGGATCAAGAAGCCTTAGAACTATTTATCAATCATGCAAATGAAGGTAAAGGTGAGGCTTATCAGGATTGTGTGATTGCAAAACGTTTAAATGCGACGGTTACGATCGAGTTAGCTGAGCAGAGTATGATTGCCAGTATGGTTGTTACCGGTGCTTATGGTGGCCGGGGATTGCTGGGGAGTGATTTAGTTCATGCGCTTGCTCATTCCCATGTCGTAAAAGGCATCAATAAAGCAGCTTTGAAAAAAGTTCTCATCACCAGTAAGTCGCTTCCTCCCGGGGAAGTTTTTACCCAACCCATCGCCCGGGGGAAAAATCCGGTTGACGGAGTCGATACTAAATTTATTCCTTTAGTCGATGATGTGAATAAACGGGTTCTGGCTCCACAACGTAAAGAAAATTCCTCAAAGCTTGATATGAGAAACTTGGGAGAAACCATCACTGTTGGTGAAGGGGATGAGGTGATGCGTCGGATTCCTTCAACAAAAGGAACGCCTGGTTATACCGTACAGGGGACAGTGATTCCTGCTAAACCGGGCAATGATTTCCCCATGAAAGAAGGAAAAGGAACCGCACTTTCTTCAAAAGATCCCAATCTTTTAGTTGCGACGATTTCCGGGATGCCGTTGATTAAAGAAAGAAGTATCGATGTTGATAATGCATTGTGTATGCAGAATATCAATGTGACAACCGGGCATGTGAAATTTAAAGGATGTTTGATCATTACCGGAAATGTTGAAGCCGGTATGATTGTCCGGGCTACTGGTTCTATAACGATTGCTGGATTTATAGAATCAGCTGATGTTCAGGCTCAGGGGGATATTCAGGTCGGGAAAGGAATTATCGGTCATACGACAAACGATGATGAAAAGCGGACCTGTACGGTTAAATCCGGGGGCAGTATCAAGGCAAATTATGCCCAGTACTCAGAGCTACAGGCGCATGATGATATTCATCTGACCGTCCATAGCATCAGTAACAATATCCGCTGTGGACAGGATTTATATGTAATTGATGAAAAAGAAAAGCAAGGGACATTGAGTGGCGGCACCGCGAAAGTCGGTGGAAAAATCACTTGTGTCAATCTGGGGGTTGAAGGTGATACCACAACACGTGTTGAGGCTTTTGCCTGTTATGCCAGCTATCGGGAACGTCTGGAACAGTACAAGGAACAGTATAAAGAGACTCAGGCTAAAACGATGGAAGTGGTTCGCCGGGAACTGGAATTCAATAAGAAACCCAAAGAGGAGCGGACAGAGGAAGGCCGTCAGGAAATCGAGCGTTTTAAGCTAGAGTCCAGTGAGCAAATGATTAAAGAAAAAGATATGCTTGCTGTATTAGAAGACGAATTTGAAGATATGCTGAGAGAAAATACGATTGAAGTTAAAAGTAAAGTTTTCAGTCATGTCATTATTCAGTTTGGTGATGAGCGTGTGGTGACCAAACGACTGCATGGTGCTAGCATCTTTACCTATACACAGTATGAGATTAAATGCCGTTCTTTATTAGATGAAAACGATGTTGTATCCGAAGTTTGAAGTGGTACCGGATAAACATCGTCTTAATTTTTCTTTGTAATTACTCGTATAACAATCGTTCGTATAAAGATAGCCCGTATCACTATACCGCCCGGACATTTCCCTGACGAAGATTATTGAGAACCTCATCTTTTGGTCCGTCAGCAATCACGCTTCCTTTTTCCATTACAATAATACGATCAACAATGTCCAGCATTGATGTTTTGTGTGTGATGAGGATCAGCGTTTCATTGTTGGTCAATTGTCTGAACTGATGTTTCACATGCATTTCGGAACGGTTGTCCATCGCACTGGTTGGCTCGTCCATCAGCAATACTGGTGGTCTGCCCAATAAGGCTCTGGCGATGGCTACAGTCTGTTTCTGGCCACCGGAGAGGAATTGTCCGCCTTCTCCAACCTGACGTTCCATACCGGCAGCATCCTGCTGAGTAAACATCGTTACGCCAGCCCGGTTGGCTGCATCGACCACATCCCGATCATCAACCAAAGGTCTTCCCAGAGTAATATTTTCTCTGATCGAACCGAAAAACAGCAAACTGTCTTGTGGTACGCAACCGATATTCCGGCGAATATCAATGTGGTGTAATTGAGAGATATTGGTATCGTCGATACGAATGTGGCCTTCTGTCGGTTTATACAGCCCCATAATTAACCGTTCTAATGTGGTCTTCCCTGAACCGACCCGCCCGATAATGGCGACTTTTTCTCCGGGATTAATGGTGATGCTGACATCACGAATAGAAGCAGAAGCTGAGCCCGGATAATGAAAGGTCACTTTGTCTAATTCAATCTTACCTTTAAAAATTGGCCGGTGAATATAACGTTTTCCTTCCTCTTGCTCATCCGGCATGGACATAATTCCTTCTATCAGCGTAAAGGCTGACTTTGCCTGAGCATAGCGGGTGGACAACAATGCCAGTTGGATCATCGGCGCTATTGCCCGGCTGCTGAGCATTGTGGCTGCAATCATGCTTCCCATCGTGAGCTCGCCTTCAGCAATCAGGTAAACCCCCACAATAATCATACCGACATTACTGACTTGCTGAACAAACCCCGCAGCGTTCTGAACGCCATTAGTAATCTTCCTGCTTTTAATGTTCCAGTTGGCCATATGGGCAACAGCTTCTTCCCAGCGATACTGGAACTGACTCTGTGCTCCGAAGAGTTTTACGGTCTCCAGACCGGAAAGACTTTCAATCAAATTGGCATATTTTTGAGAAGCGAGCCTGGAACCTTCTTCTATCGCCAGTTTAAGTTTTGACTGTATCAGATAGGAGTAGCCTGCCAGGGCGAGTACACCAATAATTGGCACAATAACTAGTGGTCCTGACATCAGCCAGATCAGGAGCAGGAATAAGATAGCAAAAGGTAAGTCAATCAGTGATGAAATTGTTGCTGAAGTAAAAAATTCCCGGATAGATTCAAACTCCTGCAGATGCCGGGCAAATGCACCTACTGAGGCCGGGCGGTTTTCCATGCGAATCCCCAGCACTTTACTGTAGAGTTTTGAAGAGATAAGAATATCAGATTTCTTTCCGGCGATATCGATGAAGTAACTTCTGAGCATTTTCAGCGTAATATCAAATAGAAAAATACAGATGATTCCGCTGGAAAGTACCCAGAGCGTTTCGAATGCCAGATTGGGGACGACTTTGTCATACACCAGTCTGGAGAACATGGGAGCTGCAATCGCGAAAGCATTGATCAGCAGCGAAGCAATCAGCACATCCCGGTAGATATTTTTGGATTGCCAGATTGTACTCCAGAACCAGTGTCCCTGATTGGTCTTTAAAACTTCCGGTGAGCGCTCATCATAGCTGAATTGCTTCTTTACCATGAAATAGCGGCCAATATAGCGCTCTTCCAGCTCCTGGAGTGAGTAAGATATCGGAACCATACCAGAGGCTTCCGTTACAACTTCTGCTTCCTGCTGCTCTTCACTGATGCTCAGCAGTACACATGATTCTCCACCTCTGAGTAGAAGAACGACAGGAAATATCAGCTTGGGTATCTCGATAAGCTTTGCCCGGTTTTCTTTGGCGACTAATCCGGCTCTTTCTGCTGCACGGGGAAACAGAAACGGGGTTAGTTTTCCATCAGATAATGGCAATCCATTGATCAGAGCTTCCGGTGAATTCGCCAGTCCATAATACCGACTGATATAAATCAGCGAATTGAGTAATGTATCTTGCATTCAAGCTGATCCTTTCTTATCCATAAATCACTTATCAACAATAAAGCCCTGGAAAACATCAATAAAGTGTTCTGCCAGAAAGTCCAGTTGCTCTTGTGTTTCTATTCTTGATGCGACGGTCACAATATCCAGATTGTGTGCTGCACGTGAAATTGATGCGAGCGTATAGGTTTGCTTCTCATCTTTCAGGTTATGCGTAAATAAGTAATCCAGTTTGACATAACGAGGTCTGAATTCGTTCAGGTAATCCAGCGTCTGGAAGTGTCGCCCATAATGGTCCACACCGAAGTCGGCTCCTGCTTCCCGGATGCCATGACAGAGTAAGGCAGTATAGCTTGCTATATCAATGAAGCAGGCTTCGGGGATTTCAAAATGGAGCCGTCTGGCGACTGATGGATTCTGTGTGAGCAACTGGGAAACCCAGCGGATGAAACTCGGTTCAGAAATACTGCTGGCTGAAATATTAATGGCCAGAGTGTCTTCTCCATGTTCGTCCTGAGCTAATTTATCGAACATCTGTTGAATGACATACTGGTCGAAAATATGGCTGACATGGAGTTGTTCCAGAGCGAACAGATATTGAATTGCGCTATATCTGTGTCCCTCTTTCTCGATCGAAGAAAAGACTTCTTTATGCAGTTCTTTTCCATCTTTGTCACAAGCGGACTGAAAACGGAAATTAACAGCATCATTTTTCATGGCTTCATCAACCAGTGCTTTCCACTGCTGTTTACCCATGACAATCTGATTGTCTTCACTGCTGATATAGCAGTATGGTTTTGCCCGATCAGCTTTTGCTGAAGCCAAAGCATTGTCCAGAAGCGAAAGAATTTCTGTCGTTGTCTTTTTCGATTTGTTCAGAACCAGTCCTAAATAAGCCTCAGGAGACACAAGACCGGTCGGGTCCGGCGTCATATCAGAGACGCAATTCATAATATCTTCTGCAATAGACTGAATTTCATCATCTTCGGTATGAGGGAAAAGAAACGCGAATTCGCTGTTCGACAACCGGGCAATATTTGTTCCCGGAGCATGAATCGATAGTTTCAGATGCTCTGCCAGAGCTTTGACCTGAGCATCACCGTCAGCATAGCCCTGAGTATCATATATCTCTTCGATGAATGTAGCCTGAAGCATTGCTACGGCACCATATCCGCCTTCACTCAACCAGCTTTCCAACTGATTCATGTAGTAAGAACGGTTCCCCAGTTTTGATACCGCATCAATATAAGCCCGATCCCGAAGCTGCTGGGCTTCTCTTGCCTGAGCCATGAAGGATTTCTCGACCTGGGATGACATTCGGTTAATCCCGTCAACAACATGCACCAGATCTTTTGTTACGGGTTTTGGTAATGGTTTACCAAATTGACTTCTGGCAACCTGCTCCATTTTGATCACGATAGCATGAAGAGGTTGCAGAGAATGTCGGATAATCAGGGCAATTGCAACCAGCCCAACCAGGAAGACGCAACCGAATACAATACTCAGCCGGATCAGGGCATTCCATAACTGACGGTAAGCTTCTCCCGGATGGCTGGTAATTTCTACTTCAGCCAGTTGCATCCAGCCGCTGGTGACCACCCGGCTTTCACTGATTGGCTTAAATAGATTCAGGTGAGTGAACCACTTGGGAACGCCATTCGGAGTGATCGGATAGGTACGCACAATCGCAGGCCGTTCATCAAAAAAGGTTAATTTGACCAGAGAATAAGTACTGCCATCAAACAATGCATTGATCACTGATTCGGCAGCAATGGTGTCTTTATCTTCAAGATATGGTGCCAGAGCCAGCCCTACAGTGTTGATGGTATTGCTGACTTCTGAACTCTGCTGTTGTTCAAGGTTACTGCGCGTTGTATTAAATTGAATAATAAATACTGAACTAATCAGTAAAATAAACAGCGCAATCATTCCCATGACGATTTGCTTGTAAAGAGTCATATTTCCCTACCCATCGTAACTAACTATCGGTTTATTCAAAATGAGCGCCCGTTCGCGATCCCTTAAGTCATTCCACAAACTCAGACGAGACGATTCTCCCGCCAACTGACCGTTTTTCGATTTCATCAGCCATAGATTCCGACCGTTAAAACTGTAAATTGGTAATAAGTCTGTTCTGGTCCCTGCCGGCTTGATCTGAGGTATCAGGTTATCGAGGATGAGAGGCTCTGCATTTGGTGTATTGTAATAAGCCAGCACCATGTGGAACTGGTTCAATGTGATTGATTTTACATAGACTAGTCTTAGCTTCCGGTCCGGTATTCCAATCTCTCTGAGAGAGAAATATTTCGCAATGGTGAAATCTTCACAGTCACCGGCATTTGCGCCCAGAAACTCCAGTGGCGTTGCCCAGTAGTCTTTCTTTCCCCATAGGTTGATGTCATCGACGAAATAAAGCTGATTGAAAAAAGCATTGACCTTTTCCAGTTTTTCCAGTGTTGAAAGGTGTTTATATTCAGCTAAAGCTTCCCGCCAGGCCTGAACCCGGCGTCCGGCCCGCTCTCCGTACACTTTGGTTACAGCCTCAACCCACTTTTGTTCCGTGGTATTCAGTGCCTGTAACGATGACGCCAGCAATAGCATCAGGATTACTGTCAGCCAGCGTTTCATAATGCCTCTGTCTTTCTGATCTGGTCTTTCATTGGCAAATGTCGGGCTCCATTATTCCTTGAGTGCGTTTTCCTGTGCACCGAGTATAGGTTGTAAGAGGTATTCCATCACGGTTCTTTTTCCGGTGATGATGTCTACAGATGCGGTCATTCCCGGGATGATGGGCAGTTCACCATCATGATTTAGTGTTGTAGCAAAAGTCCTGACCCGGACAATATAAAAACTGTTTCCTTCTTCATCCTGAGTCGTATCGGCACTGATGTGTTCGAGTGTACCTTCCAGCCCACCATATTTGCTAAAGTTATAAGCTGTAAATTTAACGATCGCATGTAAGTTCGGACGGAGGAAAGCAATGTCCTGAGGTGCAATTTTAGCCTCGACCAGTAAAGTGTCTTCTGACGGGACAATTTCAACAATATCCATGCCCGGCTGGATTACTCCGCCAACCGTATTGACGTTGAGTGTTTTTACCGTACCTGTGACCGGAGAAACGACAATCGTGCGGTTCACTCTGTCTTCCAGGCCTACGGCTGATTCCGTCAGCGCGGATAGTTTGTCCTGAGCCTGATTCAGCTTGTCCTGTTGTTCCGAGCGAAAAGTTTGTGCAGCATCGATACGACTGTACATTGCTTCTCTGACAGCGGCTTTTGCCAATGGGATTTTCAGTTGGCCGGAAGTCATGTCCCTGCGCGTATCATTGACTTGCCGCCGTAGTTTTAAGATTTCAATCTCCGGAACGACACCTTCTTTTGCCAGTGGCTCCGTCATCTGTAACTCTTTCTGAACATATTCGTAGCTTTGCTTCAGGTTAGCGACTCTGGCCTGTAGTTCAACCAAATCCTGATTCTTTTGTTTGATCTGCTGATCGATGACCGAGAGCTGGTTTCGCAGATTATCCAAAGACTGAATATATTGTGCTTTTTGCCTTTCGATTAAGTCAGATTTTTTCTCTGTCAGAGAGGGCGGAAACTTCAGGTGGTTATAAGTGATCACAACACTCTTTTGCCAGTTGGAATCATCGAAGGTCTCGTTGATCTGAACACTCTCAATTGATGCCGATAACTGGACGACGTTCGCTGTCAGGTTGGCAACTTCTTGTTCCCGTTCCCGGTAATCGGATAAAAAACGGGTATCGTCAAGCAGTAAAAGTTGCTGACCTTTTTCAACGTGTTGTCCTTCTTTGACCAGAATCTGTTTAACCAGACCACCTTCTAAGTTCTGCACAACCTGTATCTGGGAGGAAGGAATGACTTTTCCGCTACCGACTGTGACTTTATCGATCTCGGCAAAAGAGGCCCAGATGGTTGCGATAATGAAAAAGACAGCCATAACCCATAGCATAATCCGGGCGCTATGCGGGGTATTGAGCAGAAGTGCTGCGGTTTTATCGTCAACATATTCCAGCTCTTCGGATGAAAGCTCACTGTAGCTGTCTTTACGCATCAAGACATCCTATTTGGTCGGTTTACTCTATTGATTTTATTACTAGTCTGGCGAAATGTTAAGAATTCGAACCAGATAGATGCTGAAAATCACTGAATTCTGCGTTTTTCTATGGAAAATGTATCACACCACTGGAAAATCACCCGGTTTTTCTGAAATCTGTCAGCCACATAGCTGGGAGGATGATGTGATACTTGTCTTATGGGTATGAAAAGAGCACAATCACGAAAAAACACAGGAGCGGTCATGAAACTCTCAGATATTCGTCGGGAATATATTCAGGGTGGCTTAAGAAGAAAGGATTTAATGCCAAATCCCTTTATTCAGTTTGAGCATTGGTTACAACAGGCAATTGATGCCAATATTTCTGATCCGACAGCAATGACTGTTGCGACAGTGGATTCCGATGGGCAGCCTTTTCAGAGAATCGTGTTGTTAAAGGGGTCAGGAGAAGACGGATTTCTTTTCTACACCAATTTGGGTAGCCGTAAAGCACAGCATATTGAGCATAATAACCGGGTCAGTCTTCATTTCCCGTGGCATATGCTGGAGCGTCAGGTGCATATTACCGGCCGGGCTCAGAAGCTTTCAGCCATAGAAAATTTCAAATATTTTTCCTCTCGGCCCAAAGAGAGTCAGCTTGCAGCGATTGCCAGTCATCAGAGTAGTCGGATTTCTGCCCGGGGTGTACTGGAAGGTAAGTTTCTGGAGTTAAAACAGAAATTTGCAAAAGGTGAAATCCCTGTTCCCAGTTTTTGGGGCGGATACCGGGTTATTCCTGATAGTTTTGAGTTTTGGCAGGGTGGGGAACATCGTTTGCACGATCGGTTTCTTTATACCCAAAGTGGCGGGCATTGGGAGATTGATCGTCTGGCACCCTGATGATTTCAGTTTATTTAACTATCCGTTTATTTTTACTAAGAATTGTTTATTTTTACTAAAAAAGGGAAGCATTGCGCTTCCCTTTCTCTTTGGTTGAGGTTTACTCTTTGATTTCTCTGACGACCCTGAAGCCGATATAGTTAGCCGCAGTGGATGGTTCAGCAAAGAGTTGACTATAGACAACCGCGTTGCGGGGAGAGAAACTCCAGGCGCCGCCTTTCAACAGGCCTTGTGGTGCACTGGTCCATTCCCAGACATTGCCGATAACATCATATAATCCCAGAGGATTGGTCGGAAATGATTTCACAGGGGAAGTGCTCTTATTTGACCAATAAGAACCGCCCCAGCCTGTGTTGGCTAAGCCGGTTGCAAAGTCGTCTCCCCACCAGTAATCCGTGTGGGTTCCGGCCCGGGCTGCGATTTCCCATTCATCTTCTGTTGGCAGGCGATATTTAAATCCGGTCTGTGTGGATAACCAGCCGGTAAATGCTTTTGCATCGTTCTGACTGACACAAACAACCGGAGATTGCGATGATTGCTTAAATCCGGGATTACGCCAATAGTGGCCAGACTGTGGTGTCATTTGGTTATTAATCATTGCCACACAAGTCTTGGTTAATTCAGCATCTGAGCGATAGCCGGTCTGGGTGACAAATGTTCGGAACAACTCAACAGTTACTGGTGTAGATGAAATTGCGAAAGCATGATCAAGGAAAACCTGAGTGGAAGCATGTTCTCCAATAAAGAATTTTCCCGGAGTTATAGCGACTAACCCAGGACCGGAGAGATCTTGTGATAGTGAATCAGCAAATGAAAATCCGGTTTTTAGTTGATTGTGCTCTTCTTGCAAAACCGCCCGTAACTGGCTGTCTGATTTCAGGTTTAGCGTCGTTTTATAAGGGAGATATCCAGTTTTTTCTACGCGT
Organism: Vibrio mangrovi; assembly: GCF_024346955.1. Taxonomy (NCBI): domain Bacteria; kingdom Pseudomonadati; phylum Pseudomonadota; class Gammaproteobacteria; order Vibrionales; family Vibrionaceae; genus Vibrio; species Vibrio mangrovi. The sequence continues at coordinate 14,295 of NZ_AP024884.1, forward strand.
ATCTGATGTTCACCTTCAGGTAAAGTCAGAGTTAACGGCGTATGACCGTAGCGGACATCATCAACAATGACCTGATCATCATAGAGGTTAGAGTGAAGTTTCAGGTTAAACCAGGCCACTTCCCGTTGAATGTTCTGTTGATCATCAATAATACAATACTGGGAGTCAATGTTTAGAAGCTGACAGGCTGTTGCGCTGACCGGCCTTGCTTCCAGTCTTGCTTCAACAATCGTCCGGTAACGGCTGGCATCAGAAAAACCGGATTGAAGAACCTGATGCTGAAGTACATGAACATTCAGAGAGGCTTTAGACACATTTTTGCCAGCAAGTGCAGATTCGGTGACGTTATTAAGCAGCGATGTCTGAAATTGTTTAACCGCTTTTTGCAAGGCCAGCTTGATCGTTTGCTGTTCACAGTCTGCAATTGTCATCGATGGATTACACCGGTTGGTAAAACTGACTTTTTCAGTACCTTCCCGTGATATTTCTTCTCTCAGACGTGTCGCCCGGGCTTTTAACTTATTTTGTTGAAGGTTGGAGATGTTTTTTTGTAGCAGAGAAACGGTCGTTTCCTGATCTTTGAGTAACCCTTCCTGTTCCTCCAGTTTGTTATTTAACTCAAACTGGCTTTTCTGGTTCTGTTTATATTCAGACCATGCATTCTGGTAGGTTGACTGATAGGTTGTTATATCCAGCTTCGGATCTGAGATCATCTTCTGGTAGGCCTTTTCCAGATCGGATTTCGCCTGATTCAGGCTGGCAGAGAGTTTCTCATCCCGTTGACGAAGTCTGTTCAACTCGGCTTTTTGATTTGCGACAGTCTGTTGCTGTTCTTGCAACACTTTCCGGGCATCTTCCAGCTCGGTATTTTTACTGAAAAGAGCATCGTCAATCTGATTTACCAAAGGTGCTGCTTTTTCTGGCGACACTGCATCCTCGGCGAAGATGCCGAATGATACGAGGCCAAGCAGAAGAGTCGATAATAGAGCAGTAGTTCCTTGTCGCATGCTTTTGTACTTCAATGTTGGATCGTCAAGTCGTCTGATCGATTGTAAACGAAAACGCCATTTGACCATAAGTCATATATCAATAACTTACAGACAAAATGGCGTCATAACCATATCTTTGTGAATCGTAGCAAAAAAATAATTCACAAATTGGCATTTAGCTTTGCTTATTCGGACGAAGTTTAACCCATACCGTATCATTACCATTGACGGTGATGACCTGGTTATATGTTTCATATCCGTCTTTGGACACGGTAAACTGATGACGGCCGTGTGGAAGAACAATTTCTACCGGTGTACTGCCATAGCTCACACCGTCAATGGTAACTGAGTCCTGATACTGATCAGAACGGACGGTAACATTCGCCCACTGTTTTTCCTTTTTCGGTGTATAGTTTTTCTGTCCCTGCAGGCAATATCTTGTCGATACTCCCAGCAATTTACATCCAGCGGTTGCTTCTGGACGAGCCTGAAGCTGAGCCTGGATTTTGGTGTAGTAGTCGTTGTTGCCCTGAAAACCACTGGACAGGATCTGACTATCCTGAATCGAAACATTCAGATCGACATTTTTCAGATTCTGCTTGGCGATCACAGATTCGGTCAGGTTATCAAGCAAGCGGTCCTGAAATGCGGAGACTGCTTTCTGTTTAGTCAGATAAACTCCCTGACTGGAACATTCACCGAGTGTCATCGTGGTTGAACAGGTTGTTTTGTAACTGGCTTCCAGCGTACCACTATCCATTAATTCGGCATTGATACGTTTGACCCGGGCTTCAACTCTCGATTCTTTCAGATTATCAAACTCACTTTTCAGGCGAGCCTGCTTCTGTTTGAACTGAGATACACGCATTTCACTTTCGGTGATTGCCTGCTCATTATCCAGACGGGCAGATTGATTCTGCTTTAAGTCATTCCAGACTTCCTGATATTTTTTCTGGAAGGTTGCTAAATCGATATCCGGATCTTCAAGGAGTTGACTATACTGTTTGTCCAGATCTGATTTAGCCCGGTTTCTCTTTGTTTCCAGACTATCTCCTTCGCGTTTCAGACGGTCCTGATCATTTTTTAACTGCTGAAGTTTTGCGATCTCCGCGTCATATTTTGATGAAATAGACTTCATTTCATCTTGTTTTGTATCTATTTTTGCATCAATAGCCGCAACAGGATCTGTCTGTGCCTGTGCGACATTTGCTTCGTCAGCATATACAAATGCTGGTCCCAAAAGAGGGCTGAGCGCCAATACGAGCGCTGGGATGTGACGTACTATCATAGGTCCCTGCAACAATTTAACGTTTAGCCACAGTAACTCTGTGGAGAAGACAATGACTCGACAACTAGAGAAATAATGGAGTAGCTGTCTCATAATTCTTACTCTATTAGAAGCACGAATGAAACAAAATGCAACTTAGGTCTCTGATTTTGTATATTTTACACGTGCCATTTCCATTTTGAGCCGAATGAGAAAATATGCAAGTCTTTCACCTCAATCTCTGCTCTAGTTTTGCGCTTGAACAAACACTCTCCGTAATTTATGTGCACTTGATCATTGTTCCGGGAATTGTTCAAACGGTCGATGCCATGCTTTTCAGCGACAGATCGACATGCCCTAATATACATGAACGGCAATTATTTTCACGGAATTCGTTACGGATTTGAATTCATCACTTCTGATAATCATCTGTATGCTTATTGATTTGCTCTGTTTGAAAAAATAGCGGTTTTGAGTTAAAAATCTACTATTCGTTTTGTTAGTATTTTATTCGTGTTGTTAATACTGGGGTGTGTTGACCTTTCGTGATGGTTTTTGCAGCTGATTGAACAAAACTCAACCATGAAAGATCAACGCGCCCTAATGTTTCACCGGATATTCTGGGGAGAGTGTGTGGTGTCCGTTCAGGAAGAAGCTTCCCGATTTGCGTCCAGTCAAATGTCTATACCAAAACCTGCTGAAGTGATGACTTTGCCTTCCGGTATGGATTGTCATGCTCACCGTTATACACAAATTGTGGTGTGTCTGAGTGGGATGACGGAGTTTGAAATCAGTGGATATGGTAATCGGGTTGGCCCGGGTCAGGGATGCATTGTGCTTGCCGGTGCCAGTCATGCCTTCGGTGGTATTGCCGATAGTGCCGATATCATGGTTCTTAATCTTCCGGCACCTTCGTCAGAATCACCGGTTTATCTGCAACAGATAAACGATTTATCTCATTCGCAAAGCTACTTTTGTCTTGATGAACCCTTTAAAAATCTTATTCGGATTCTGGGACAAGAGATAACTTCATCTCCGGATGATAAGCTGTTGAGCCAGGCTTGCCATGATACTCTGGTTTCTATTTTGCCCCGGCATATGACCGGCTATGTTCCGCGGCAAAGAGAATCCAGATTCGATATAGAAGCCATTGACCATTATATCACACGCCATATCGGGCAGCCGATTACGGTTGCTCAGCTCGCCGGGAGCGTTTTTCTTGGGGAAAGTCAGTTTCACTCACATTTTAAAGCAGTTACGGGAATGACTCCCTATCAATATGTTTTAAATAAGCGGGTTGAAATGGCGAAGTCGCTGATCGAGCAGGGAAGATATACACTAGGACAGATAGCAGATATTACCGGGTTTTCTGGTCAGAGTACGTTTTCTCATGCATTTATCCGGCAGTTAGGATTGTCGCCGTCTGCATATAAAAAACGCTGTCAGGTTCAGTAATCTATTCTGAGCAGAAAGAGACCTGTTTTTCGGATTCTGCTTAATCCCTTTCATTTGTTTCGTAATCAGCTTATTGATGAAGTGCGCTGACTACATTCCAATATTCTTCTCAAATGTTTTTCTTCTGTCATAAATGTTTTTGTCTTTTTGCTCATTAGCTAAAAAAACATGTCGATATTTTATTAAAATTGATGTGATTGTGTTTTTAATTTGTTAAATATCGGAGTTTTTCGCAAAAAAACCGGAGTTTTTGACAAGTAAATCACTGATGCCCAGAATACACTGCTAGCTATTGTAAAAAGCCCGTTCGGGATGAGGTTGAGGAAAGACGCATGTTTACAGCAAATGATGTGTTGAAGTCGGAGTTTGTCGAGCAGCCGTTGGACAAGCTTTGGACACTGATCTCGCCATTATATATGGCTGATGAATCGCAATGGCTGCAGGAGTTGTTACCACTTGCAACACCGACAGAAAACGAGAAACAGGAAATTACAGAAAAAACGACCCGGTTGATTGAATCGATCAGGGCCGACAAAAGATCAGTACAGATGATCGATGCGTTGCTTCTGGAATACAGTCTGGATACACAGGAAGGTATTTTACTGATGTGTATTGCCGAGGCTCTTATGCGGATACCGGATGCTGAAACTGCCGACGCATTTATCAAAGACCGGCTCAGTGTTGCCGACTGGCGTTCTCATCTGAAGCATTCCGACTCAGTTTTTGTGAATGCTTCAACCTGGGGATTGATGATTACCGGTAAAGTTCTTGAATTACCAGACATGCACAGCACCAGCCCGATGCAGGCATTAAACCGACTGGTGAACCGATTTTCTGAACCGGTTATTCGTAGAGTGATGCATCAGGCGATGAAAGTGATGGGGCGTCAGTTTGTTCTTGGGCAGTCAATCGATGAAGCGCAGAGAAACGGGCAGTCGATGCGGGAGAAAGGGTATACCTATTCCTTCGATATGCTTGGTGAAGCAGCACTGACCATTGCTGATGCCAACAAGTATTGTCAGGACTATCTCTCAGCTATTGAATCAGTTGGGAAAGCATCCGAAGCAGGTTCTCTTCAGTCTTCTCATTCCGTGTCGATTAAATTGTCTGCATTGCATCCACGTTATGAAGCAGACAATCAGGAGCGGGTGATGACTGAACTGCTGGCGACGCTGGTTATACTGGTCCGGCGTGCCAGAGAATTTGATATCGGAATTACCATTGATGCAGAAGAAGCCGATCGGCTGGAACTGTCTCTGGCACTGTTTGAAAAATTATACCGTCATGATGTTAACCGGGGTTGGGGCAAGCTTGGTATTGTTGTTCAGGCCTATTCAAAACGGGCTTTACCCGTGCTTACCTGGCTGACCGGGCTGGCGAAAGAGCAGGGGGATTTAATTCCGGTCCGTCTGGTGAAAGGTGCCTACTGGGACAGTGAGATAAAATGGTCACAGCAGCGAGGTTACTCCGGCTATCCGGTGTTTACCCGTAAGGAAGCGTCGGATGTTTCTTATCTGGCCTGTGCCCGCTTTTTATTGTCGGAACATGTTCGCGGTTTTCTGTTTCCTCAGTTTGCCAGTCATAATGCCCAGACCGTTACTGCTGTTGCTGTCATGGCTAAGCATAATGATTATGAATTCCAGCGCTTGCATGGTATGGGCGATGCTCTGTTTCATCAAGTGATGGCAACGTACCGGCCGGCAATAAGAATCTATGCTCCTGTCGGTCATCATAAGGATTTACTGCCTTATCTGGTGCGGCGTTTACTGGAGAATGGCGCAAACAGTTCTTTTGTTCACCGTCTGGTGGATGCCCGTTGTCCGATTCATTTACTGAACCAGCATCCTGCTGAGGCTCTGCGAGAGTTTGAGACGCTGCATAATGCATCTATTCCGCTACCACCGGGAATATATCCGGATCGTAGTAATTCTCATGGGATCAATATTGATATTGCCAGCGAAGCAACTCCCTTTAATGAAAAGGTATCTGAATATCTGAACCGACAATGGCATGCTGCTCCTGTCATTGGTGGGGAAGATCGATTCGGAAGCATGATCAAGGAGAATGCTTCACTGGTTTCCGTAACAGCACCTTATGATCGCCGGATTGAAGTCGGAAGAGTGATCATGGCAGATGCAGAACAGATTACGGAGGCGATCAGTATTGCGCAGACATCATTTCCGCAGTGGCAGAAAACCGAGCTTTCGGTCCGTTCGGCGTACCTGATGCGCTTTGCAGATCTGTTGGAAGCGCATCTGGAGGAATTTGTTGCACTGTGCCATCAGGAAGCCGGCAAAACGGTGCATGACAGTATTGATGAAGTCCGGGAAGCAGTTGACTTCTGTCGCTATTACGCTTGTCAGGCAACGCAACTGACTCCGAGGCTCAATATTGGTTTTGATGGTGTGGAACGGGTTATCCAGCCTCGGGGTTGTGGTGTTTTCGTCTGCATCAGCCCATGGAATTTTCCGCTAGCAATTTTTGTCGGGCAAATCGCAGCAGCATTGGTTTCCGGAAATACGGTCATTGCAAAACCGGCAGAGCAGACTTCGCTCATCGCATTTCGTGCTGTTCAACTGCTGTTGGAAACGGGGATTCCTTCCGGGGTTATTCATCTATTACCATGTGTTGGTAGCGAGAGTGGTCACTTACTTACATCACATCCGCATATTGCTGGTGTTGCGTTTACCGGTTCGACCGGAACAGCCCAGCGTATTCATCAGACATTAGCTAAGAGAGAATGCGATCCGGTTCCTCTGATTGCTGAGACCGGCGGGCAAAACGCCATGATTGTTGATAGTACAGCGCTTCCTGAACAGGTTGTGAGAGATGTTCTCCGTTCGGCGTTCGCTTCTGCCGGGCAGCGTTGCTCGGCGCTACGCGTATTGTTTATACAAGAAGATGTTGCCGAACGGATTATTACATTGATTCAGGGAGCAATGCAGGAGTTGTCTGTTGGCAATCCTTGCTGTCATTCGACAGATGTTGGTCCGGTGATTGACCAGACTGCACGGAATAAATTACTGGCGCATATTACCGAGATGAAGCAGACCCAGTCTCTGATCGCGGAGCTGGCATTAGATGAGGCGTGTTCTCATGGCGATTTCGTGCCGCCGACTGCTTTTGAAATTAATGGGATTGAATGCCTGAAAGAAGAACATTTCGGACCAGTGTTACACATTGTCCGTTACCGGGCAAAAGACTTGCCACAGGTGGTTGAGCAAATCAATCAGACCGGTTTTGGACTGACATTGGGTATCCATAGCCGGAACGAAACAACCTACCGGTGGATTGAAGCGCATACCAGAGTCGGAAACTGTTATATCAACCGTGATCAGGTTGGCGCCGTTGTTGGAGTTCAGCCCTTTGGAGGGCAGGGATTATCCGGAACCGGCCCTAAAGCTGGCGGGCCACACTATCTTTATCGGTTTACCCGTCCTTTCTATAGTGAAACGTCGATAAAACAAGGAGGACGTCATGGCGAGTGAAGCAACTTATTTTTCCGATGCATCTTTAGCATGGCAACACTGGAATTTAACCGATTTCATTTATAGAAGTGAGTATTTACTTCGTTTTGCTCAGTTTCTGGAGAAAGATTCCACCGATTTAGCCAAGGTTGTTAAATATCATCTCAACTGTGCAAGAACTCTGATTGCTGAGCCACTGCTTCTGGCTGGACCAACCGGAGAAACTAATGAACTTTACACTACCGGGCGGGGAGTCACGGTTATTGCTCAGATGCAGATGGAAAACGGTGCTCTACCGGCTGTGATGGCTCAGTTATCTGCGGCTTTAATTGCTGGTAATAGTGTGGTGATTTGTTCTGACGATACCGTGCTGAGAGCATGTTTATCAGCCGCGTTCGAAGAAAATTGTTTTCCAGTCAATCTGGTGCAAGTAATTGCGGCTGATCTCTTTCATCCAATACTTGCACATGATGTTCGTCAGGTTGGGATGATTGGTGACCGGCAGGATGCGCGCAGGGTGAATCTGGCACTGGTACAACGTTCCGGTGTGATCATTAATCCGGTTATTGAAACTGATTTAGACATGCTTCCGGTGGCTCATGATTCTGCCCTGGTATTACGTTTTGTTACGGAACGTACCCGAACCATAAATATAACAGCGATTGGGGGAAATGCTTCCCTATTAGAAATGGGAAGCGCGAACCACTAGAATCCGCTTTTTTGTTTCTGATTCCGGACGTATTTCAGTCATCTGTGCAGAGATACGTCTGGAGAAGAACAGGGAAGGCGATCGATATAAAAAGAGGAGTGAAATATGGAAAATAGCTTTGCTATTACAACGACCTTTATCGTATACCTCGTAATGATGTTAGCGATAGGGGTATATGCATACTTACGAACGAAAAACTCAACCGACTATTTTCTCGGAGGGCGATCACTGGGTCCCTGGCCTGCGGCTTTGTCAGCCGGAGCATCCGATATGAGTGGTTGGTTGTTGCTCGGACTGCCGGGTTACGCTTATGCAGCTGGATTAGAATCATTGTGGCTGGCCGGAGGGTTACTCCTTGGAAACTGGCTGAACTGGTTGATCGCAGCAAAGCGGCTCCGGACTTACAGTATTACGACCGATGCTATTACAATCCCTGAGTTTTTATCCCGCCGCTTTAATGATCAGTCGAAGTTGATTCAAACAATTTCTGCATTTTTCATTCTCTTATTTTTCCTCTTCTATACCAGCTCTGGCCTAGTTGCTGGTGGGAAACTGTTTGAAACAGTCTTTGGTCTGGATTATTCCACAGCGGTGATTGTCGGTACGGTTTGTGTCGTCTCATATACATTATTTGGTGGATTTCTTGCGGTTGCATGGACCGATCTGGTTCAGGGACTCTTGATGGCTGCAGCTTTATTAATTGTGCCGATTGCTGCAATGCAAGGTGGGTTCGGAGATTTAAATGATAGTCTGGCCCACATTAATCCGGAATTATTGACTGTCTGGCAAGGAATTGATGGCAAGCCATTATCTGCTATTGCGATTATTTCTCTGGCTGCCTGGGGATTAGGTTACTGTGGTCAGCCACACATTCTGGCCCGTTTTCAGGCGACTCGCTCGAATAAAGATATTGGTGCCGCCCGCCGGATTGCGATCGGTTGGACTGCACTAGCCATGTTTGGTGCAATCATGGTCGGTCTTGTCGGGCTGGTTTATACCACAAACCATCCGACACTGACGCTGGCTGATGGAGAAAAGGTTTTCATGCTGTTGGTGAATGCTGTTTTCCATCCTGTAATGGCTGGAATTCTACTGGCTGCGATTCTGGCGGCTATTATGAGTACGGCGGATTCCCAGTTGCTGGTATGTTCATCGGCATTGGCAGAAGACTTCTATAAGCAGGTCATTAAGAAAGACGCAACATCTGAGCAGATTGTCCGGGTTGGTCGTATTTCTGTGATGGCAATTTCTATATTAGCACTGATCCTGGCTATGACACCGGAGAGCTCAGTTTTAGGGTTGGTTTCTTATGCCTGGGCCGGTTTTGGTGCAGCATTCGGACCTGCCCTGGTGATGAGCCTGTTTTGGTCTCGCATGAACCGTAATGGCGCATTAGCTGGAATTATTGTTGGTGGCGTGACTGTTGTTGTCTGGAAACAATTGGCCGGCGGCATTTTTGATCTTTATGAGATTGTTCCGGGGATGGTGCTGTCCACGATCGCCATTATTGTTGTGACATGGCTAAGTCGTGAACCCGATCAAACCATTCGATCACAGCATTCAACGTTCTTAAAACAACTCTCAGAGTTGGATTAAAACACTTTGATAACAGGCCCCTCACTAAAGAGGGGCTTTTTAGTGATATTGTTATAGATATGAACGGGAGTATAGGATTTGGGAATAATCAATAATTTTTTAGTGATCCATGTCACAAATGTGGTGTTGAATTTTGAGAAAATGTTTCTATATGGATAAATACTCTTATTATTGATATTAGGTAGTTTACTTGATGAGGTCTGTCATGTCTGAAGCATATTGTCCAGTGTGTCGTAAAGTTACACCACACAAATCGATTATGCGGCGTTGCCAGACTGAACGTTGTACGAAGTGGCAGGAGATTCAGTTATTTCTGTCCTTACTGATGCAGGGTCATCATTACTACAAGATGGAAAGGCAATGTTTTTGTCGTGTATGTAATCACCAGAATACCAGAGCGGTACTTCCTCTTCATAACAACTCCCGCAACGAGCCAAGAGTTTCTTAGTTAAAGCAGCTCTCCCTAACTAAGGTTTCACCGATCATTCTCTTTACAGTGTAAATCTGTGTGGCCAGTGTCGGTCATCTTTTGACGTTATCTGTACTTTTTAGAGAGACTCCCCACATCTGCTCTTCGAAGAGTCTCGTAGATGGGACATTAGAAGCGCATCGTAGCACGGGATGTCCCCGGTTGGCGTGCTACGTAGTAAAAGGGCTTTCAATATTGAGCGTATTGCAGATATCAACAATTGCGAGCGACAGACTCGATTTAATGACTTGCTGCTGACGATTCAACTGTAGCTGATAAAACGCTACATCTGCCTCTTCATCAATCATTGGTGGGGTAAGCTGCAGTATTCCCATTTGACTGAGAGCGCTGATTTTTTTGATTGCATCTAGTATCTTCGGATCCGTAAAGTGATACTCGGTTCCGTCTTTATTTAGTTGATTTCTCAAACGAATAATTGTTTCTATATCATGATAAACCGCATCTGGTATCACTCCCAATCCGAACAGAAGCTTTATCCGTACACTTAAATTGCCAAGTGGCCCGGAAGATTCCAGTAAAGGATTGATCACGGCTTTTACAGCAAGATAATCACTTCGGAAAATACGCTGTACCAATGAATCAACGGACTGTTCAAAGATGTCGACAGCTGCAATAAAAAAACCTCGGACTGAAGGGGCTACATTCAGTTGCTCAATAATGTCTGCTTCGTTAATTTTCTCTACCATAAAGAAAGCATCATAGTTAAAAAGGAGGAGGGGGAAGGAGCACTCCCCCAGCCTCACTTATTATTTTTAGAGGGTGTTATAGATAGCTTCGACTTGCTTAGCCTCTTTCCCGTGTTCATCCAGATTGGCATAGTGTGCCAGAGTCGGCAGAACACCATGTTTACTCAGATATGCCTGTAAGTCGACAGCCTGAGGATCTGAAGCGTTGGTATATTTTAATGCAGCCGCGATTCCTTTCAACAGTGCTGTATTCGAAATTCCGTATTCCATTGTACCACGTAATGGTTTGATTAAACGGTCATTTTCTCCGAGTTTGCGTATCGGCTGACGTCCAACCCGTTCTACATCATCAGTTAAATATGGATTAGCGAATCTGGATAAAATTTTCTGAATGTACGCAGCATGTATTTTGCGTTCAAAATGGTAGCGATGGAGTAAAACTTCTCCACTTTCTGTCATTGCTTGTTTGACATCAGCATAGATTGTTTCATCTTCAATCGCTTCTTTAATCGTCTGATAACCTTTGAGGCAGCCCAGATAAGCCGTAATACAGTGTCCGGTATTGAGCGTGAACAGTTTTCGTTCCACATAAGCCATCAGGTTATCTGTCTTCTCCATTCCCGGAATATCAGGAATTTCTCCAACAAATTGCAGTTCATCAACGATCCATTCACTGAAACTTTCAACGGTTACATCCAGAATATTATCTGAGGCTTCTGCCGGAGGTACGATGCGATCAACGGCTGAATCAACAAAACCAATCAGCTCATCAGCCTTTGAGTGATATTCTTTGGCAAGGTGCTGATATACCTGCTCTTTAAGATGCGATGTACCCCGAATCATGTTTTCACAAGCGATAATATTCAGTGGTGTGCTGTTGCCGCTGTCTATCCGTTTTTGTATTCCGGTCGCGATTGTTTTGGCGATAATATCCAGAACATTTGGTCCGACAGCTGTTGTAATTAAGTCAACACAAATCATGTGTTCATAGATTTCATCACTGGTTGAGTTGACTGCTGTTACATTTTTGACCGTTTGTTGCTGACACTCAGAACCGACAACTTTAACCTGATACTGTCCGTCTTGTTGCAGCTTTTGAACAATTTCCTGATTGACGTCTGCAAAGATTACGTAGATTCCGGCATCTGCCAGAAGTTTGCCAATAAATCCCCGTCCGATGTTACCGGCACCAAAATGAATTGCCTTTCTCATAGACTTTTACCTACAAATTAAAAACAAAGAAAAAGCAGAGGCTTTTTGCCTCTGCTTATGAAAGTTATGCAGTCGTATTACCCAACACTTCTAAAATGGCGTTGACGTCATTGGTTGAAGTGAGGGTTGCAATCGCATCCGGATCATCGAGCGCATTGGTGATCATGGTGATTACACCAATATGTTCATCATTCTGCGCTGCGATGCCGATAACCAGTTTGGCGATGTCGTCTTCGTCATCTGTAAACTGGACTCCTTCCGGGTATTGGCAAATGACGATTCCTGTTTTCAGGACGCGATCTTTTGCCTCAACCGTGCCATGCGGTACTGCGATGGATTCACCCAGATAAGTGGACACCATGTTTTCTCTTTCAAACATGGCATCGATATATCCGGGATCTACATATCCAAGCGCGACGAGTTGTTCTCCCGCGTAACGGATGGCTTCTTCTTTGTTGTTTGCTTTTAGGTTTAAGTGAATATTACGGGCTTCAATTTGAAATGCCGGCGTGACTTCAGTATCTGCAGCAGAGGAAACCGCAGTTGCTTGACCGGCATCAGGCTTTTTTATTTCATTGACGAGATTGTTATATAGTTCATTATCCAGAAAGTTAGTTAATGAAATATGGTGTGCAGACGGGGCGTGTTTACGAGCCCGATCAGTTAAATCTTTATGAGTAATGACGATGTCAACATCCTGAGGAAGGCTGTTAATTGCCAGATTGGTGACCTGGATATCTAGTCCGGCCTCCTGTACTTTCTTACGGAGCATACTGGCACCCATGGCACTCGACCCCATTCCTGCGTCACATGCCACGATGATGTTTTGCACGCCACTTGCCGGTAGCCGGGATGCGGATGCACCTTTAGATTCTGCCTTCATATCTTGCATTTGAGAGGTTGCTTTTTCCAGAGAATCTTCGTCATCAGTTTCCTGATTTCTCTGTGTTTTCATTAGCAGTGACGCGACAGTAAATGAAACGGCAGCAGCAGCTGTAATTGAGCAGAGAACACCAAGTATCGAACTCTTCGGAGTCATGAGTAAGACGGCAAAAATAGAACCTGGTGATGCTGGAGAAACCAGTCCGGCACCAAATACGGTTAATGTAAATACACCAGTCATCCCACCAGCAATGGCTGCGAGGATCAGCCGGGGATTCATCAGAATGTACGGGAAGTAAATCTCATGAATACCACCTAAGAAATGGATAATCGTTGCACCACCGGCAGTTTGTCTTGCAGTTCCTTTACCAAAAACGATGTAAGCCAGAAGAATTCCCAGGCCCGGCCCCGGATTTGCTTCAATCAGGAAGAAAATAGATTTACCGGTTTCACTGGCTTGTTGAATACCCAGTGGTGAGAAAATGCCATGGTTGATTGCATTATTCAGGAACAGAATTTTGGCTGGTTCAACAAAAAGTGAAGTCAAAGGTAGTAAATGTGCTTTCACCAGAACATCAACACCGGCAGCAAGTGCGGTTGACAGGACTTTGACAAACGGGCCTATCAGGAAGAAAGCAATAATCGCAAAGATCATTCCGATGATACCAGCAGAGAAATTGTTCACCAGCATCTCAAAGCCACTTCTGACTTTCCCATCGACTTTCCGGTCAAATGTTTTGATTGCCCATCCCCCGATCGGGCCTGCAATCATTGCTCCCATAAACATCGGGATGTCTGCACCGATGATGACACCCATCGTGGTAATTGCACCAACGACGGCTCCGCGTTCACCACCGACAAGCTTACCGCCGGTATAGCCAATCAGGAGTGGTAATAGATAAGTGATCATCGGACCGACAAGTGCAGCCAATGTCTCATTGGGTGTCCATCCTGTTGGAATGAACAATGCTGTAATAAATCCCCATGCAATGAATGCCCCGATATTTGGCATAACCATGTTGGATAAGAACCGGCCAAAATTTTGTATCTTGACCTTTGCATCTGGTGATATCATATGGATTCCCCGTTCGATGTTCTATTTGATGTTGTTGTGTGTTACGGCTCGGCAAAGCCGTTGAATTGGATAGTTCTCCATCAATCTAACACACAACTTTTGAATTGAACCTAGAACGGGTTTTTTGTGACTTACTTCAATAAATAGTGTGGATGCAAGTGTCTTTTAAGTGATTTACATCTATTTTTTTTGCTGTAAATTTATTACAAAAAATAACACCAAGAAAAGTCAATATATTTTTTATGTGTAATATCTCATTTTTTGTAATTTGAAAAATAACTTTATGGTGATCAATGTCTCATTTTTATCAGATTTTGAATTTTGCGTGATGTTAAGTGTGATTTTGATCTCGCTGGGTTATTTGTTTTGATATAAAAAATAAATTGGCGAGAAATGTGAGGTGTGTTCTGTAATAAATATACGGAGTTTATGGCGGTTCAGCGATATGATTCAGGGCGGATTTTATTAGGTGATTTCCCCGTGATGGGAAATATTATTTATGCAATGATAAGTATATTGACCCATAATTAGTTGATTTTATCGTTTTGGGTGTGTCGGTTCCTTGTTAGAATCCTGTCAATTTTTTAAACATCAGATTGGTTAATGAAAGATAAAGTGATTTTAGCTGTTACCTCTGAACGGGGTACACGGCAGTTTCGTATTGGGCGACGTTTCTATCGGGTGTTAAAAGTAGCTGGTTGTTCGGTTGCTTTGGGGGTCTTCGTATCGACAGGAGTCATTTATTATCTGACTCAGAAGAGTCAGGCACTGGAAGTACAGTCAATGACGCTGACCGAGGAGGTTGCATCATTAACTGAATTGAAGCAAACGCTGGAATCTGACTTACAGTCCCGCGAGGAGGAGATGCAGTTAGTCTCTGATCGATTGGGGGATCTGGAGAAATTACTCGGTGTTGATAGCGGAGAAGAAAACATTATCTCAAGACTGGACGTTGCAACCATTCATTCGTCGATTCGTCTGGTGATGCTGAACCAGATACCCAGTGGTTCTCCAGTGAAACAAGCCAGAATTTCTTCTGGATATGGCAGGCGGGTTCATCCTGTGACCGGGAAAGTAAAATTTCATCGTGGGCAGGATTTTGCCGTCAACACCGGAACACCTGTCTATGCGCCGGCTGATGGTGTGGTACAAGCCACCCGTTCAAGTAGTAAAGGTTCCGGTAATTTCTTAAGATTGCAGCATTCCTTTGGTTTTTCAAGTTCTTACTCTCATTTGAATCGTTTTTCTGTACGAAGTGGTACTTTTGTGAAAAAAGGGGATTTGATTGGTTATTCAGGAAACAGTGGCCTGACTTCCGGCCCTCATCTTCATTATGAAATCCGCTTTGTCGACAGGCCTCTGAACCCCCGGCCATTTGTCGATTGGGGAATGAACAATTTTGAAAGTATCTTCACTAAAATTAAGTCAATTCATTGGGATACGCTGGTGGCTCGGGTAGAATCGAGAGTTAGTCAGCAGATGGGGATTTCATCACGAGGTACCCAGATTATTGCCGGTAATGCTAATGTTGCCGACGTTCCGGTGAGGTTTAAGGAATAGAAGAAAGACAAAGGTTCAATAAGAGTAGAGGATGAATTCTCTACTCTTGTGACTGATCTGATTTTATCGGTGATTAGCTTTCTGTTTCGATATCTGAATCATCAGTAAATTCATCCAGTGCATCGGGCTTATTTCGGCCATTGAGGGTATGAAAGCGTTTTCTTCCTCTGGAAAGACGAACGTATTTCAGCCAGACTCGTTCAAGCTTTGTTTTGGCTTTTTCGGGATGTTCCAGTACGAGTAGGAAGTGATTTTCATCTGCGTTTTCGGGCTCTAGAATACCAGATTCCAGTTGGGACATAGTTTCCCCGAACTGAATCAGCAGCTCTTCTTCTGCAAGCGTGAAATCACCTGATTTGGCAAATCCCCGTGGGAATTTTTTATTGTCGTAAAAACGTTTTTTTCCATAACGGAATTCTGTCTCAGACATATCAACCTCGTGTCAATGCAGAGTTACATTTTTGTATTGAATTACGGCGAAAGTTAGGCGTAATCTAAGCAAAAGAAAAACAAAAATTTTTTATCGTCATCATTGCGTTTTATTATCTATATGCATATACCCAAATGACCTCAAGATGCAGTTTCAGTGAGAATAGAGAATTTCTATGGATGTGAAAGTTTTTCGTACTTTTCTGGAATTAGCCCGGGTTCGCCATTTTGGCCGGGCAGCAGAAAATTTGTATTTGACACAGGCAGCGGTGAGTGCCCGCATTAAACAACTTGAAAGTTATTTCGATACACAGTTATTTACGCGGGATCGAAATAATATCAAGCTGACCTCTGCCGGAGAACGTTTGGTCGGTTACGCTGAAGTTATGGTGACCACTCTGCAACAGGCGAAGTTTGAGCTGTCACTGGAAAGTGGTAAGGCACTCCAGTTGACGATCGGAGGTACGCCAAATATCTGGGATGCTTATTTACAACATTGTCTGAGTAAGGTGACAGACGCATTTCCCGGATATGGTTTTATTGCTGAGGTCATGGGGCGTGAGCAACTGAGCCGTAGTTTACTTGAACGTACACTGGATATGGCATTTGTATTTGATCCGATTAAGACCGAAGAACTGCATTGCAGAAAGGTAACGGATCTAACGTTACTCTTTGTCTCAACTCAGCCTGGTTCTATTGACTCCGCTTTCCAACACCATTATGTCTATGTGGATTGGGGAGCAAAATTTGCCGCTGAGCATGCCGAGCGATATCCACATATTACGACTCCTTTTCTGCGCACATCAACAGCCAGAATCGCACTGGACTTTATTCTGGAAAAAGAAGGAAGTGCTTACTTACCGGCATCGCTTGTCGAACCTTTTCTCCGTACGCGTCAGCTCCACTGTATTGAGGGAAGCTCTGAATGGGAAAGACCGGTTTATCTGAGTTACCGGAAAAACAGTTCATCGGTAAATGCAATCGAGCAGGTTGAAAAGCTGGTTAAAGAAATTGACCCGCTTACAGCTTTTTCGTTGCAGCAAGCGGGTGAAATAGGCAGGAGTCAGGATTAACAATCAATGATTATTTAATAGCGCGAAGGATGGCTTGATCCAGACTGACTTTTCCTGAACCGGAGAAAATCAGAGAGACACAGATTGCCAGTAGCGCAAGTGCGTACTCGTACCCGTTGTTTGACAGGAACAAGCCGTTATTAATATGTACGGAAAAGATCGCAACAACCATGGTGAAGGCAGTGACGAATGCCGCGGGTCTGGTCAGCAGGCCAAGTAGCAGGAACATTCCACCGAAGAACTCTCCGCAACCGGCAAGGAATGCCATCAGGATTCCTGGTTCCATACCCAGTGATGCCATCCATTGTCCGGTTCCTTCAAGGCCGTAGCCGCCAAACCAGCCAAAGAGTTTTTGAGAACCGTGTGCCATCAGAATGATCCCAACCGGAACCCGCAGAATCAAAGGGGCAAACTGGGCATCAGAACTGAGAAGTTTACGCAAAAAGCTCATTATCAATATTCCTTATATCAGAAAATTCGAAATAGTTGTGTCATCTGTTAGGAATATTAGACGATGAAACAGGGCAATGATAAATGTTCCATTTTGGATGTATTTATTCAAAAATTTTGAACGAAATAAAAACAGCAAATGCAATGAGATGCAAATCCAGAGTATCAGAGTCTATACTCATCAATGATGGTAACGGATTCAATAACTGTCATAGGAGATTTGTGAGGTGATAGGTGCGTTTTTGTACTGAAATAGCGTACTCTGGCACGGAGGAGGAAACGGATATGCGAAAAAAGTTGAGATACTCCGTGAAGCAATGGCTGATAGTAATATTGTCTTCTCTGGTAACGTATGGATGTTTTCAGGAAGATCTGGAACATTGGCTGAATAAAGAAACTTATCAGTTTCGGGGCACCTATGAGAACCAGTACAATGCTGATTTAATTGCTTTTGAAGAAGCTAAAGTTTCTATCCATAGTGAAGGGCGATCGATGGTTGTTCCTTTTCAGGTGGATGGGAATTTTATTTATATTCAGGTCAGACAGAGCTCCAAAGAACACCGGGAAGATATTGTCATGCGTATTCATGGTGAAGGAGAAGTGCTGACATGTAATGCATGTGCAAAATATCATTTGAGTAACATATGGGTTCGGGTAAACCCGGAAGTTCCTGCAAAGTGACTGTCATGACATCGTATTGATGGACTCAGTCTCACTCCGTTTTCTTTCTTCACATTCATTTCATGATGTCGATGATACCCGGTGGCCTGAATCGTTGCCGGTAGCTCGTCTGTTTCCGCATCGATTTAAGCTGTAGTAGAGTTACTACAGCTTAAGTTTTTGGGTTGTCTTGGTATCTGATAATTTTCGCTGAAACTGCCTCGGACATATCGGTTTCATTCAGCAAAGTTTAAATAACGCTATTTGTTGTGACAGTTTCTGAATCGATAATGTGACCTCCTGAATCGAGGTATTAGCCTCAGATGCATTCGTTGTTACTTCTTTCGAGCTTTCACGCATCTGCTCCATATTGTTGTTGACCTGATTGACGACTACACTCTGTTCTTCGGTTGCTGCGGCAATCTGAACGGAGAAATCCGTGATGCTATTGACCCTCTCTATAATCAGATTCATCGCGGTTCCGGCTGAGTCTGTATACGTTGATGTTTCAATAGCTTTTTCTGTTCCTGATTTGATGGTTTCCACTGCTTTTTCTACACCGGCATTCAATTCTGACAGTGTCGTCTGAATACTCTGGGTTGATTCCTGAGTTTTCTGTGCCAGAGCTCGGACTTCATCGGCAACCACTGCGAAACCTCTTCCGGATTCTCCTGCCCGGGCAGCTTCTATGGCTGCATTGAGTGCCAGCAGATTGGTTTGTTCGGCGATTCCCCGGATGACGTCAACAACCGAGGTAATGCTCTGACTATCCTGTTCTAGCTTACTGATGACACTCGCTGCCCCTTCCATCTCCTGTACCAGTGCGGTTATCTGAGTAATCGCACGCTGAATTTCCTGATGGGAGTTTGTGACATCAGATCTTGCATTGTTGGATTCGTCTGATGAACGCTGAGATTGTTGGGCGACTTCTGAAATTGCAGTGTTCAGCTCAGAAATCGAGTGGGCGATGTCATCCAGAGCAGCATTCTGTTGAGTGGCGCTGGTGCCGGTTCTG
The DNA here is from genome assembly GCF_024346955.1 of Vibrio mangrovi. Taxonomy (NCBI): domain Bacteria; kingdom Pseudomonadati; phylum Pseudomonadota; class Gammaproteobacteria; order Vibrionales; family Vibrionaceae; genus Vibrio; species Vibrio mangrovi. The sequence goes on from NZ_AP024884.1 coordinate 33,310, forward strand.
GATGTCAGGTCTTGCAATTGATCGGCATGATTCCGGATTCCAAGTACTTCATCTTCAATGGCCAGTAACATATTTTGCAGATAACTGATGAACTCATTGGTTGCTTCGGCAAGCATCGATAGTTCATTGTTTCCGTCTACCGGTAGCCTGAGTGTTAAATCACCGCCGGAGTGACTCAGTTCTTTCATTTTTTCGGTCTGTGTCTGTAATCTGGAAGCGATCAGGCGGGGAATATAAAATAGAAACCAGAAACCGATGACAGAAGAGAAGACACAGGCAATGACTGTATAGGATTCCTGTTGTGCCTCCAGACGGTGAATATCTGCTGCGATTTCCTGACGGCGTTTTTCTAATTTTTCGCCAAACTTATCGTAGTAAGTCCGCAGTGTGGAGAACATCTGATCTTGATCTTTAGTCAGTAAAATATATGCCTGTTGATATTTGTTTTCACTGACCAGATGTACGATTTTTTCCGAGATATTTTTCCACTGATTGAAGGCCCGGATGTAAGTTTCATGTTCCTGAGGGATAAGTGTAATTCCGGCTGACTGACCAAGTTCCCGGGATTCCAGCATTCGGTCATAAGCCTGTTCCTGATTTTCATGATATGCATCGAACTGTGTCTGAGAATTCTGGCCCTGTGATGAAAGATAAACATAGTCGCGTAGTGCAACCGCTGATTGGTATAAGTCCCGATCTGCGTTCAGGACGGTAGTTGTTGCCGGGGAAATATATTTCGTCAACTTTTGTGTGTTTTGAGCGATCTGATGGTTTACCTTCAGCCCGATAGCGGAGATAACGATGAGAGCTCCCAATAAAAACAGGATGGGAGTGAGTATCTGATACTTAATTTTCCAGCCAGAAAAACGACCCATAACACACCCTCCATTTATTGATGTTTTTGTTATTAAGTGTTTGCTTATGTTAATATTTTTAAGCATAGCCGCTATGAGAGAAATTGGAGGTTCATGTACAAATAAAAATGCTGATTGTGAATAAAACCCTGTGCATTTGCCCGGTCAGATTACTGCAAACAGAAGGTGTGTATTGAGTAATTTCTACTGAAACATCATCTTGTAATAATTAAGGTGTCAATAGTGACAGGGGGGACTTGTGGACATAAACCTCTGTGATTCTGAAAGCCGGTTATTATTCATAGGTTCATATTGAATTATGTGAAATTATCTGATCCCTATCACAAACAGGGTGTATCTGTATTGTTTGTCTGAACAGGTGTCGGTATAAATATTACCAACAAATTGGATTGCTACTGCATTTATGCAGGCAAAACCTGACGTATACGGAACGAGTGCTACATTGGATGTTTCGGGATGTCAGGTTTTTTTATTGCTAAATTTTAGGATTGTTACCGCGAAAGCGGGCAAAACCTGAAGGATTCAACGAACCATGAGGTGACGTTGCTCTTTCAGGTTTTTTTTTGCTCCGGTTTTGCCGTTATGAATTGTAGAGAATGATGTGAGGCTTATATGGCTTATGAAAAACTTGCTGCCGAGATAGTTGAAGGAGTCGGAGGCGCTGCGAACATCGACAGCGTGATCCACTGTGCTACCCGGCTGAGATTTAAACTACTGGATTCAGCAAATACAAAGCGTGATGAGCTGAAAGAACACGGGGACATTATCGCTGTGGTCGAAAGCGGGGGACAGTTCCAGGTGGTGATTGGTAACCATGTCGGAGATGTCTTTGCTGCCATTCAGTCTCAGTTAAAAAATGGTGGTGTGGCTGTAGATGCAGACGTTGAAAGCCAGTCAACTGAGTCTGCAAGTAAAGAAAAGCAAGGAATTCTGAGCATATTCATTGATATTGTTTCCGGTATTTTTACACCGTTACTGGGCATTATGGCGGCTTCAGGAATTCTGAAAGGTTTGCTGGCTTTAGGAACTGCTTTTCAGGTCATGGATGCTGGCAGCGGAACTTATCAGATTCTGAATGCAGCCAGTGATTCATTATTCTTCTTCTTCCCGCTGGTTCTTGGTTATACCGCTGGTGCTAAATTTGGCGGCAATCCTTTTGTCACAATGGCTATCGGTGGTGCTTTAGTGCATCCGAGCATGATTGCCGCATTTCAGGCCCAGCAGCTTCCCGATGCTGCCGGGTTAGAGTTCCTCGGTATTCCCGTAACATTCATGAATTATGCATCTTCAGTGATTCCTATCATTTTTGCCGCGTATGTGAGTTGCAAACTGGAAAAATTCTTTAAACCGAAACTTCCTTCAGCAGTGACTAACCTGTTCACACCAATGTTGTGTATTTTGATCACCACACCGCTGACTTTTCTGGTCATTGGTCCGGCAGCGACTTGGGTCAGTCATATGCTGGCGAGTGGTTTTGAGTCTATTTATAATATGAGTCCGATGGTTGCCGGTATTGTGATTGGCGCTTTCTGGCAGGTGTTTGTTATTTTCGGTCTGCACTGGGGCTTTGTGCCAATCATTATCAATAACCTGAGTGTATTAGGCGCTGATCCTATTGGTCCGCTTTGTCTGGCTGCTGTTCTGGCTCAGGCGGGAGCATGTCTGGGCGTGTTCCTGAGAACTCGTGATACCAAAACAAAGGCATTGGCAAGTTCTGCATTTACGACCGGGCTGTTCGGTATTACAGAACCTGCAATTTATGGGGTGACTCTGCCGCGCAAACGTCCATTTGTTTTTGCATGTATTTCCGGTGGTGTTGGCGGCGCTATTATCGGCTTTTTCCAAACAAAAGTTTATTCATTCGCGTTACCGAGTATTTTAGCATTTCCACAGTATATTCCACCGTCAGGTGCTGTTGACATAACTGTGTGGGCTGCGATTGCCGGTGCAGTTGTCGGCATCGTTCTGGCAGCATTTCTGACGTTCTTCTTTGGGGAACCTCGTGAAGAGAAAAAAGCAGCAAATCATCTGGCAACATCTGTTTCTAAATAATACTATCGGTTTCAGCATTAAAAAGGAGCATAAGAATGAGTTTTAAATTTCCAGATTCTTTTCTGTGGGGCGGAGCAACAGCTGCCAATCAGATAGAAGGTTCACACCAAACCGATGGTAAAGGTTTATCTACGTCAGATGTTTGTCCGCAGGGCGCGTTCGGGGACATCGTTCCCCGCCAGCCAGGTGATTTCAATATTAAAGACCTTGCAATCGATTTTTATAATCGTTATCCCGAAGATATTTCGTTATTTGCTGAAATGGGGTTCACCACTCTTCGTTTGTCGATCGCCTGGAGCCGTATTTTCCCGAATGGAGATGATGCGGAGCCGAATGAAGCAGGCCTGGCTTACTATGACAAAATTTTTGCTGAGTTGGCAAAACACGGAATTCAGCCTCTGGTTACACTTTCTCACTACGAGATGCCGCTGAACCTAGCGGAAAAATACCACGGTTGGGCCAGCCGGGATGTGATCGGCTTTTTTGAAAAATATGCCAAAGTTGTTTTTGCCCGTTATGGCCATGCGGTGAAACTCTGGCTGACATTTAATGAAATCAATGTGACGCTGCACGAACCGTTTACCGGTTCCGGTCTGCCAAGAGATTGTGATGAGCAAACCCGTTATCAGGCAATCCATCATCAGTTAGTTGCCAGTGCTAAAGCGGTGAAAGCCTGCCATGAGATGATCCCCGATGCCAAAATCGGCAATATGATTTTGGGTGCGGTGCAGTATCCGCTGACCTGTAAGCCTGATGATGTTATGCATACGCTGACTCAAAACCGGGAATGGCTGATGTTCGGTGATGTTCAGGCAAGAGGATATTACCCAAGCTATATGACTCGTAAGTTTAAAGCGCTGGGGGTAGAGATTGACATTACAGAGGCTGATCGGGAAGCATTGAAAGAGACGATCGACTTCATTTCATTTAGTTATTACATGACCGGATGTGCCAGTGCTGATCCGAATGAGCAGGGTAAAGCAGATGCGAATATGCTGCAAATGATTGCTAATCCATATCTGAAAGCATCTGAATGGGGCTGGCAGATTGATCCGGTTGGACTGCGTTATCTGCTTAACTTCTTGTATGACCGTTATCAGTTACCTCTATTTGTGGTGGAAAACGGCCTGGGTGCTAAAGATGTTGTTAATGAAAATGGTGAAGTCGTTGATGACTACCGGATTCAGTATCTGAATGATCACTTGTTCCAAATCGGTGAAGCGATTCAGGATGGTGTTGAAGTGATGGGATATACCAGTTGGGGACCGATTGATTTAGTCAGTGCCAGTACTGCGCAGTTGTCTAAACGTTATGGCTATATTTATGTTGATCGGAACGACGACAATCAGGGAACGCTGGAGCGGAAACGGAAGAAAAGTTTCTATTGGTATCAATCCATCATTCAGTCTCAGGGTGAAAAACTGGCTTCTCCTGAATCTTAAAATATTGGCTACTGTCTGTTTGACGTATTTTATATGTCTTTTACATCATGTCGCTGCGTGATTGAAACTCCTGAGATCACAAAGTATTGGATTGAGTGTCGTCAGACCTCAATCCCTTTTTCATTTATACCAATCGCAGTAATTATCTGATTATTCTTGCTGGTTAAAAGACCCGGTGACTGCGTTAAAAATTTTTGCCTTACTCTCAATTTTTCCTACGCAATTTATGACCATTTAATCACTTTGACTGATATGATCTTCTCTGATTTTACAGTGTAAAGCGGTTCCTGCCTGATGATGGATATTTTGTCTTGCCGATCGTCTGACTTTTCATTAGTGCCCATACCGCGTTGCTTCGACGGAATTCAACATTCGGTGAATCAGATAGGTAACGATGAGTGTGGCAACAATGGCAAACAGAATACTACTGATTCGGTATAACGCATTGAATGTCAGGTCGCTGGTCGGTGTTAAATACTGGCCGAATAAAATACCTAATGTTGTTAGTCCACCAAATCCAACTCCAGACCCACTGGCTTCTTTCATATGTAGATAGCCAAATAGCATTGTGCCAATCCAAAGGAGTGGTATCACCAGAATTAGTTGGTTAGAGCGGTCATATAGCAGGATTTGACAGCATAAACCGAAGGCGACCCCTAAAATTGTGCCAATCGCTCTTTTCCTTGCATAGCCTAAAGCGCCATTCCAGTTCATCGGAAAGAGCAGTAGCAGGCTGGTGGACTGTGCAGACATCGAGTCACTGAGGTTGAGAGTCTGAAAGACCAGAAACGATAGCGTTGCCACTCCCGCTCCCAGAAGCGTTTCGTGCCGGATACGATGCGATCCTTTAGGAGACGATGGCTGTGGTGGTGGTTGTCTGGGCTCTGCATCTGGGATCAGGTAATGCATCAGATATGCAATACCAATAGAAAGGAAACTTGCCGTCAGGTTACTGGCAATCATATCGTTAATATCGGTTGTTGAATAGCTGGCAAAATGCAGCATGATACTCAGGTTCAGAACACTGTTTGCACCGAATAAAAACAAAGGTCCACGAGCCATACAGGCAAATTTAGCCAGAAACAGCAAAAAAGCAATGGGTGTCATGAGACCCGGATGAGTACCGAATAAACCGCCCAGCAAACCAACTTCCAGTGAACAGATGACGCCGGAAGCGATCATTTGCCGGGCTATATGTCCATTGAGTACCGGAATCATGCCGAGTAACAGCATCGGAACCACAGTAAAAAAGACCCCGAAACTCCAGCCGAAGAATTTACTGATGATGAAACCGAGGGTTGCTCCCAGAGCGATCCGCAGACACTGACGGAGATCATTTTCATTCAGCGGATGAGTCCACAAGCGCATCTTGTTCTCCTGATCAGTAGATGTAATGAAGCAGGCTTAATGCATGAATTTGCATGTGGGCAAACCAGGCAAACAGTGGCTGTTGTGGTATTAGCTGGACCGTTGCCCGGGCTCCGGTCGGTAAACTGTCAGGCAGGCTTCGGTTTAAGGAAAGATGCAGGCGGATACGCTGTGCATCTCTGACCCAGCGATTGGAGCTTGTCGGAGATGCAAGTGAACCGTTAGCATCAAACTGGCCACTACTGACACCGGCATCGATCGTACTGACGGTTGCGGTGTAAAGATGACCCGGATCCCGGTCAAAAGTAATAAGTGCCGGAGTATCGCGGCTGAAATTACGCAGGCTTTTTTCTCGGAAGTCAGCAATAATATCCAGCCCGGTATCGACCAGTGCAATTAAAGGGGTTCCTGTGTTTGCGAAGGTACCAACCATTAACTGCAGATTCGTAATCACTCCGTCATGTTCGGCTTTCACTTTTGTATAAGAGAGGTTGAGTTCCGCTTGCTGAAGGCGGTTTTGTGCCATTTTGACGGTAATATTTTCCTGATCTGTTGCGCCTCGACGGACCTGAAGTTCTTTCAGACGAGCCTGAGCGGCCATAAGATTTGCTTTCGTTGCTGTGGCGTTACTTAGCGCATCGTCCCGTTGTTGCTGAGAAACCCCATTACGGGTAAATAGTTTGTCTAATCGTTTCGCTTCCCGGACTTTCTGTACGACCAGAATCTGGTTGGCATCGACATCAGCCTGAGCTGCTGTGATTGATGCATCTAACTGTTCGTTATCCTGAATTGCTTGTTCCAGATCGATTTTTGCCTGTTCGACAGCAAGCTGATAGGGCGTCGGGTCAATCTCAAATAAGACATCGCCTTTGTGAACCTGCTGATTGTTACGGACATATACCTGAGTGATTTGTCCACTGATTCTGGGAGCAACTTTAGTAATGACACGGGTTGCCATTGCCTGCGGCGTGAGAGGCATAACGGTGTCTGCCAGCAGGAAATAGGCAAAAAGTACGATAAAAAGAGCGCTGGAGTATTTCACCCAGCGTGCAAATTTTTGATCAGGGGTCATGTGGTGAAACTTCCTTCTGTTTTTATTCTGGCTGATTCAGGTTTTCCTGAGCGTTATGAGCAATTTTTTCCAGAGTCTGGCTGAGCTGACTCAATTCGGCTTCGTCAATATTGCTGAGCAGGCAACGTCTGACGTGCAGTACTTTCTCTTCAATTTGTTTTAAAATGGCTTTCCCGTCATCTGTGAGCCGGACGATTCGGGCGCGTTTGTCATATGAGCAGCAGTGGCGCTCGATTAAATTCTGTTCTTCAAGCAGTTTCAAAGTTCTCATCAACGAACCGAGTTCAATTTCGAGTGCATCAGCCAGAGCTTTCTGACTGATGTTGTCACCGAGGCGTTGTAGTTTCCAGAGGGCAACCCAACGACTTTGAGTTAGGCCCAGTGGAGCAAGTTCTTGATCTGCTGCACTTTTCCACAGCCGGGCTACACGTGCGAGTTGTTCGGCAAGTGATAAGTTTTTCAGAATATTAAGATTGTCTACCATTCTTTGATTGTTTTGATTACTGAGCAGGCTTAGTAATATAAAGTAGTTAGCATGCTAAGTAAATATTTTTGATTGAAATCACAAAAAATAGTAACAATGTTGTTTGTTACAAGTGAAGATCAACCATGATCTGTTATGGACTTCACAGGGTAAGCGAGAAAAGTTTGAGTCGAAGATTGGATGTCATTAAATTGATTTCATAACTGGATTGTTACTGTTTTATATCCAAACAGCCTGAGTTTTATTTTTGAGGCAATTTGATATACGCAGGCAAAACCTGGCATTTCCTGAAGTTTCGTCTTCAGGGGCCGGGTTTTTTTATGCGTAAATTTAGCCTGAGATTTTTGTTATTCCGAGTTCCGCCGTTAGGAAATTGGTTTTATAAATAGTTGTTCTTTTTTATGTGTGATGTGAACAGAGCGTTATTTCGGCCTGGCAGTTCCGCCTTGTTTAAGGAACCGGGTAGGAAAATAAACGTTAATTCAATAGATAAGATGGAGAATACTTCAGATGAAAAAGAACCGCATATACATGCTGGCTCTCGCAATTGTGGGGGTGAGTTGCAATGTGTATTCACATGTAAATACCGTTGTAGAAACCGATTATGGACTGGTACAGGGCGAACAGAATGGCCCAGTGATTTCATATAAGGGAATTCCTTATGCGCAACCGCCAGTCGGAGAGCTCCGCTGGCGTGCACCGCAACCAGCAGAGTCATGGGATGGTGTTTTACAGGCAAAAGATTTTGCAAATGACTGTTTGCAGGCGTCATTTCCCGGTGATACCTCCCAGATGAATAATGAGAGGTCTGAAAACTGCCTCTTCCTGAATGTCTGGAAACCTGCCGAGCCGAGCCGGACACTGCGTCCTGTTATGGTGTGGATCCATGGTGGTGGCTTTGTTAATGGAGGTTCATCTGCACCGACTTATGACGGAACTTCGTTTGCTGAAAACGGCGTTGTGATGGTGAGTTTTAACTATCGTCTGGGACGTTTTGGCTTTTTTGCCCATCCGGCCTTAACTGCCGCACAGGAAGAGTCGGTACTTGGCAACTATGGTTTCATGGACCAGATCGCTGCACTGAAATGGGTTAAAGAGAATATTGCGCAGTTTGGTGGTGATCCGAATCGGGTGACGGTTGTCGGTGAATCTGCCGGAGGAGTGTCCATTCATGTGCTGTTAACATCACCATTGGCTGAGAATTTGTTTGATCAGGCAATTATTCAGTCAGGAGCCGGGCGGACCCTGAGTAGCCGCTATATTTCAAAAGAGAATGAAGAAACAGGTGCTGCACCTGCTGAGACTGCCGGTATATTATTTGCGAAGAAGTTTAATATCAGCGGTGAAGGGCCGGATACTCTGGAAGCTTTGCGGGCACTACCGGCTGAAGATGTTGTCAGTGGTCTGAATATGATGAATATGGGCGGCGATCCTACCTATTCAGGCCCGATGCGTGATGAAAAACTGATCATCGATCATCCTCAGAATATCTATTCATCCGGACACGCTTTAACTGTGCCGGTGATGCTTGGTGCGACAACGGCAGAGATTTCGAACATGTCATTGTTTCCGAGAGTCCCTGAAACGGTAGATGAAGCATTAGCGATCTTCGGCCCGTTTCGTGCGGAACTTGCCCGGTATGCCTATGGTGTGACCAATGATACGACGGTCATGGCACTCGCGCAGGATATTGGCCGTGATTCTGCAATGGTTGAGCCTGCTCGCTTTATTATGCGGGAAGCAGTTAAGCAGGGACAGCCTGTTTATGGCTATCGTTTTGGCTATGTTGCAGATTCATTGAAGCCGACTTCTGACGGTGCTGCCCATGCCAGTGATATTGCTTATGCATTTAATACGGTCAGAGCCCAATATCATGATGAATTGACTGAGTCGGATCAGGCAATGGCGGATATGGTTCACCAGTATTGGGTGAATTTCATCCGCTACGGTAATCCGAATGGCTTTGGTTTACCTTATTGGTCTCAGTACCGGCATTGGTATGAGAATTTGATGATGTTCTCGAATAGTGGTGTCAATAATTCCGGCATGGTCCGTGATCCCTGGAAATTACGATTAGATTTAATTGAATCGATCCGGTAAGTATCTGCGTGATGATCAAGGTATCACAATATAAGAGATGCCTTGATATTCTCAGCCCTTTTTCTTTCACAGTATGAACGAGGTCATTACACCGAATAAACGAATGTTTTACTCATATGCTCGTTATGGGGTGATTAAGCTGCTCTATCTATGATTATTGGCTAGAAGCATCGTATTTTATATTTTTGATTTTAATAAATAATAAATTGAAGTTCTTTTTTATGGGTGATGTTAATCGCATATTGTTTCATCTTTATTGACTGTTTAGTTATGGCAGAAGATGGATGAGATGGATGTGCATTTCAATCAATTGAGTGGAGAATATCTTAGATGAAAAAGAACCATATTTACGCACTGGCATTAGCGGTGCTAGGGATTAGTTGTAATGCGTATTCGGGAATGAGAACCGGGAATACGATTGTGGCAACCGATCATGGGTTGGTACAAGGTGTCCAGAACGGTGAGGTGACTTCGTATAAGGGGATTCCTTATGCACAACCGCCGGTCGGAGAGCTTCGCTGGCGTGCTCCGCAGCCAGCAAACCCGTGGGATAGTGTTTTACAGGCGAAAGAATATGGAAATGACTGTCTGCAGGCGCCATTTCCCGGTGATTCATCTCAGATGGATAACGGGATGTCTGAAGATTGCCTCTTTCTGAATGTCTGGAAACCGGCTCATCCAAGCCGGGCGTTGCGTCCGGTTATGGTGTGGATCCATGGCGGCGGCTTTGTCAATGGTGGTTCGTCCGCACCAACTTACGACGGTACTTCGTTTGCTGAAAAAGGCGTTGTGATGGTGAGTTTTAACTATCGTCTGGGACGCTTTGGCTTTTTTGCTCATCCTGCCTTAACGGCTGCGCAGGAAGAACCGGTGCTTGGAAATTATGGATTTATGGACCAGATCGCGGCACTGAAATGGATTAAGGAGAATATTGCACAGTTTGGTGGTGACCCGAATCAAGTGACGGTTGTCGGTGAATCTGCCGGGGGAATGTCTATTCATGCCCTGTTAACATCGCCGTTAGCTAAGAATTTATTTGACCGGGCTATCATTCAATCAGGATCTGGCCGGTTGAATTTTAGTGGTCGCTATCTTGATAAAGAAAGTCCGTCGGGCGAGGCTCCGGCTGAAGTCGCCGGGACGTTGTTTGCAGAAAAATTTAATATTAACGGGGAAGGATCGGATGCACTGGATGCTCTGAGAGCCTTACCGGCTGAAGATATTGTCAGTGGCTTGAATATGATGAATATGGGCGGAGATCCGACTTATTCCGGACCGATGATTGATGGTAAATTGGTAACCGCTCATCCTCAGGATATTTATTCATCCGGCCCTGCTTTGTCCATTCCGGTGCTGGTCGGAGCAACAACCGCAGAAATTCCGGTTATGTCACCATTTTCCTCGTTTCCTGAAACTGTCGATGAAGCATTGGCGATTTTCGGACCATTTCGCTCGGAGATTGCCAGATATGCTTATGGCGTGGAGGAAACGACTCCGGTCATGGGACTTGGGCTGAACATTATCCGGGATACAGGGATGGTTGAGCCTGCCCGCTTTGTGATGAAAGAAGCAGAGAAGCAGGGACAACCGGTTTATGGTTACCGGTTTGGTTATGTTGCTGATTCACTGAAACCAACATCTGACGGCGCTGCTCATGCCAGTGATATTGCCTACGCTTTTAACACGCTTCAGGCCCAGTATCATAGTGATGTGACTGAATCGGATCAGGCAATGGCTGATATGGTTCATCAGTACTGGGTGAATTTCGTTCGCTATGGTAATCCAAATGGCTCAAACCTGCCTTACTGGTCTCAGTACCGCAGCTGGAATGAGAATCTGATGATGTTCTCCAATAACGGTGTAAATGACTCCGGAACAGTACGTGATCCCTGGGAATTGCGATTGGATTTAGTTGAATCGATCCAGTAGTCCTTTGTGTCATTATCAGGGCATCCTGTTCGGGATGTCCTGATATTTTTAAGAACCCGATCTTTGTTTTCACAGTCGTATCAGAAGCAGATATATCGAATGAATTAAATGTGCAATTTATTGATATGCATAGTCTATTAAACCTCAGACCACTTTGTTCATGATTGCTGGTAATATGGGCAGCGTTTCAATATATATGCTCTATTGTTCATATTTGAAGCAATAGCATGCAGTTCTTTTTTATGTGTGATGTTAACCGCATATCATCTCATTTTTGTTGACTGCTTAGTTATGGCAAAAAACTAATTGTATGAATATGTATTTAAGTCAATTGAGTGGAGAATATCTCAGATGAAAAAGAACCGCATATATGCACTGGTATTAACGGTGCTGGGGGTTAGTTGTAATGTGTATTCCGGGGTAAAAACCGGGGATACGATCGTAGAAACTAATAATGGATTGGTTCAGGGTGTTCAAAGTGGTGAGGTCATCTCCTATAAAGGGATTCCTTATGCTCAGCCGCCAGTCGGAAATCTACGCTGGCGGGCACCACAACCCATTGAGTCATGGGATGGTGTGTTTCAGGCAAATGATTATGGTCATGACTGCCTTGAAGTACCGTTTCCCAGTGATTTGACGACCAGTGATAATGAGATGTCTGAAAACTGTCTCTACCTGAATGTCTGGAAACCTGCTCAGCCAAGTCGGACGCTACGTCCGGTAATCGTATGGATCCATGGTGGTGGTTTTGTTAACGGTAGCTCATCGGAGCCAGCTTATAACATTAGAGCATTTGCCAGACAGGGGATTGTAGGTGTGAGCTTCAACTACCGTCTGGGACGCTTCGGATTTTTTGCCCATCCGGCATTGAGCAATGCACAAGAAGATCCAACACTGGGCAATTATGGGTTCATGGATCAGATAGCAGCATTAAATTGGGTGAAAGAGAACGTTGCTCAGTTTGGTGGCGATCCGAATCAGGTGACTGTTGTCGGTGAGTCTGCCGGTGGATTGTCGATTCATGCGCTTCTCACTTCTCCACTGGCTGGTCATCTGTTTGATCGGGCGATTATTCAGTCAGGAGCAGGACGGGTTAACTTTAGTAATAATTATCTGTCGAAGACCAATGAGAAAGGGGATATTTCAGCAGAAGAGGTTGGGGTATTATTTGCAGAGAAAGAAGGAATCAGTGGTGAAGGACCTGATGCTTTGCAAGCACTACGCGCCCTACCTGCAGAGGAGATTCTTGGTAATCTGAATCTGTTGACTCTGGGAAGTGACCCTACTTATTCCGGTCCTATGATCGATGGTAAGGTGGTGACAGCTCATCCGGAAGACTTCTATTCTGCAGGGCAGGGACTTTCTGTTCCACTGCTGGTTGGAGCCACAACTTTGGAACTGCCAATCATGTCGTTCTTTGATACGATTCCACAGACTAAAGAAGAAGCTTTGTCTCTCTTTGGACCTGTCCGTTCGGAAATTGCCCGTTGGATCTACGGTGTGACAGATGAAACGGCACCGATGGAACTTGTACAGGATATAGCCCGTGATGCAGGTATGGTAGAACCAGCCCGCTTTGTAATGAGAGAAGCAGATAAGCAGGGACAGACTATCTATGGTTATCGCTTCGGTTACGTTAATGATGCGCAGAAAGCGACGGCTGAAGGTGCAGCGCATGCCAGTGATATCGCTTATGCATTTAATACGGTTAAAGCTGTATATAAAGACAAGCTGACAGAATCGGATCAGGCAATGGCTGATATGGTTCATCAGTATTGGGTTAACTTTGTTCGTTACGGTAATCCGAATGGTGCAGGTTTACCTTACTGGTCCCGTTATCATGGCTGGGCGGATAATCTGATGATGTTTTCCAATGATGGAGTCAATCAGAGCGGAATGGTTCGTGATCCCTGGCAGTTACGGTTAGATTTAATCGAGTCCATTCAGTAAGTCATCTTAAACAAGCCATAAAAAAGCGCACCTGTAGGTGCGCTTTTCTCATCAGTTTACTCATCAACAGCATATGAGTTTTATAATTTAAACCGCCCGACAATGTTGATCAGGTTATGGTTAACACTGGTGATATCTTCCATGCCTGACAAAGATTTCTGTCCATTGGTATCCAGTTCATTGACGATATCATTCAACGCAGACATATTGCGGCTAACTTCATGTGTTACACTGCTCTGTTCTTCTGCTGCTGTGGCGATTTGTGTACTTAAATCATTAATTTTAGAAACAAAATCTGTCATTGTCTCCAGGCTGACCGCAACATTTTCGGAACCAGCGGAAGTTTCCTGACAACGCTGTCTGGTGTGTTCCATTGAACCGACAATTGCTTCTGTGCCTTTGAGTAGTCTGGAAAGTGCTTCTTCAATTTCTTCAGTACTTTTTTTGGTTCTGCTGGCCAGGTTTCTTACTTCATCGGCCACGACGGCAAAACCTCGTCCCTGTTCGCCAGCTCTGGCCGCTTCTATTGCAGCATTGAGTGCCAGCAGGTTGGTTTGTTCTGCAATATCTCCGATAACATTCAGAATCGAGTGGATACTCTGGGTTTCATCACTCATATGCTGAATATGGGTGGAGGAGGTTTCAACATCACTGATCAAGGCCGATACGGTACTTTGCGACTGGGCAACAATCTGTCTTGATTCAGCACTTGTATCATTTGCCTGCTGTGTCAGGTTAGCAGTATTCGCTGCATCTGTTGCCATTGATTCGGCTGTTGCATTCATTTCTTCAATCGCTGTGACAACCTGTTCGGTTTCGACCACATGGTTTCTCAGGATTGCAGAGTTGTGTTCCGAAAGCTGTTTCATGTCTCCGATACTGTTCTGGAGCTGACCTGACGCATTTTGGATTTCCAGCATCATTTCCTGCAGATTACCAATAAACTGGTTAATGCCTCCGGCAATCTGTCCCAAATCGTCATTGGAATGAACTTCCAGACGTTGCGTCAGATCCCCGTCTCCACGGGAGAGGCCTGCAATCATATTTTTCAGCAAAATAATTGGGCGATACAGGAGCTGGATGACGAAGAAGGCCACAATCACACTCACAATCGTAGCGACAACCGTCGTTGTAATCGCGGCATGTTTTGCTGATTCCAGTCCTTTAAACGCAATCGCTTTATTCAGACCGATCACAAAATACCAGTTCTTATCGGCAACTTTGATCCGATGGGTAAATAAGATTTTATCCTGTCCATTGAGAACGTAGTCCTGCACAGTTTGTTCCTGTGTAACGGCTTTGTTGACAACGTCTCTGAACCAGCTGAAATCGCGGCCTTTGTCTCCGGGTTTCAAAGCTGTTGAAGAAGAAGCCAGAACCGTTGTGTCCTGGTTCAGAATTAAGGCGACGGATCCTTCAATATCTGTTGACTCTTTAACGAGCTGGCTCAGGAAAGCAAGTTGCATGTCAACGCCAATCATTCCGTCCTTAATTTTCTGGACAATGCTGACCCAGTAAATATCAGGATGTGCACTATCCGGATAAGGCTCTGTCATTGATGGTGTGACTGCTTTTCTGCCATCTTTGTAGTAGCTCATGGTCCTGATATCACCCTTGAACTTATGGTCTGGCCAGGCATCACTGATCTGATTCCAGTACGCATCACCAGTGGCTTCAAAACCAATGAATGAACTGCCGGTGTTTAAGGTAGTCGCAAAAACACTTGCCTGATTAATATAATCCTGAGGTGTCTGACCGGGGAGTGATGTATTTTGATACATTTCTCCGATGCCCTTTATCCCAGCAACTTTCTCGCTGATAAACTGTTCAACCAAATCGGCTTTATTAGCAGCGTAATCTGTTCCGGATGCAGTGATCAATTGCGAAATTGTTTCAGCTTGTTTGATATAAGAGATATAGCTGGAAATTGATACAGAGGCACCAACGAGTAACATCACTGAAATAAGTAATACTTGTTTAAGTCCGTACTTTTTCATATTGAATCCTTCCGGATAATTGTTTTAATAAAACTGTCTATCGGGGGGTTATTAAAAGTTTAGTATTCTTTTTGATAATTAAGTAATTTGTTTTGATATAAACCTGAAGAATGTTTTCTTCAGGTTTGATAATCATGTGGAAGGGGGATATAAATCAGGCTGATTTCAGGTGTTTCTGGAGCAGGTAGGTTGCAATGTCTTCAATGGTCAGAACCGGTAAATCATGTTGATGGCTAAAACGGATAATTTCCGGTGTTTTTGCCATCGTACCGTCTTCATTGGTGACTTCACATAAAATACCTGCGGGTTGTAGTCCTGCCAGCTTCATTAGATCGACGGTCCCTTCGGTATGACCGCGACGAACTAAAACACCACCATCCCGGGCCCGCAACGGGAATACATGTCCGGGGCGGGCCAAATCGTTGCCCTTTGTTTCCGGGTGAACCGCAGTTTTAATCGTTGTGACCCGATCTGCGGCAGAAACCCCGGTGGTTACACCTTCTTTAGCTTCAATACTGACCGTGAAAGCCGTTTGATTCTTACTGTTGTTGTTCTGAACCATTGGCGGCAGTTCCAGACGATCTGCATCTTTTTCTGTTAAGCACAGACAAACAATGCCGCTGCATTCGCGGATCATGAGTGCCATCTGTGCCTGTGTCAGATGTTCTGCCGAATAAATAAGATCGCCTTCATTTTCCCGGTCTTCATCGTCAAGCAGTAAGACCCCTTTTCCTTCTCTTAATGCTTGTAATGCTATTTCAACCCGAGTCATCGGGTCGCCGAATTCGGCGAGTAAGTTTAACTGATTCATGGTTACCTCAATGTATTTGCTTTACCAGAATCAGGGCAAATATATGAGGGATGATAAATGACAGACACGACGCCCCTACAGCGGACAACCCGGTACAGGGAGCAGTTGTGACTATACTTAATTCTCTCTCATCCGGACTATAACCGTCGGCTCTGGCTTGGAACCAGATCTGCTGACCCTGATACATATCAGGCGCTCGTGGGCTCGTCAGACTTATTTCTGACCTACCACCGGTGGGGAATTCCGCCCCGCCCTGAGAATATTAGAAATGCCGTACAACAAATGAATGATAAGATCCAATGAATACGGCACTCGTATCATAACCTTGGCTAAGACAAAAAAGAAGTTCCTTTTGGCAATGTATGCACTGGTCTGATTTCACTGAATTTTTATGATTGATGAGGTAAATGTTAATTATGAATTAACATTTGTGTTTATGTAATTTCTATGTGTCCCAGTAAGGCAGTTCACCATAGTAGCCACTGATAAAGTCGACAAAGTGGCGAATTTTACTGGCCAGGAACTGGCGATTTGGATAAACCGCATATAAACCCATCATTGGGAGCGGAAACTGTTCGAGAACAACTAATTCTTCCCGTTTCACGGCATTGTAAGTCAGGAAAGTCGGCTGAATGGCGATTCCCTGATGACGAATGGCAGCGTTGATCAGAATATCACCATTATTACTGACTAAATGGGTGTGCTGTTCTCTGAATGGTGAATGTTCTCCCCATGACTCGGTAATTTCTCTCCCTTCTGAATAGCTATAGCGAAGGTATCGGTGTTGACTCAGATCTTCCGTTGTTTTCGGTACACCATGTTGTGCCAGATATTGTGGTGAAGCACAGGTGACAAGCCGGATAGGGGCAATTTTTCGTCCGATCAGTGAAGAATTTTTCATGTTTCCGATGCGCAGGGCAACATCAACATTGGCTTCCAGTAAATCGACTTTTTGATCAGTCAGAAAAAGCTGGACTTTAACGGATGGGTAGCGTGACTGAAACTCAGCAACCGGTTCAGAAAGATGGTGAATTCCGAAAGACATTGGTGCGCTGATATTGAGAGTTCCCGTCACCTGATTTTGCAGGTCGGTCAGGGAGTTTTCCATTTCTTCAATATCTAGCAACACCTGCTGGCATCGTTGTAGATAAATGTGGCCGGCTTCCGTGAGATTAATCTTTCTTGTGGTACGGGTGAGTAACCGGGTTTTCAGGTCGGATTCCAACTGAGAAACATACTTACTGACGAGTTGGGGGGATAAGTTCATCCGGTCAGCGGCTTTATGAAAACTGCCTTCAGTCACAACGGCAGTAAACGCCTTCATCATCAGGAGTTTATCCATATTGTAAAAACTATATTGCGAATGATTTAATGGTTCGTTTTTATCATAAATCAGCTGGTAAGTATATCCTGAGTGGCTTGTGGTGTTGTGGGAAGCTGTCAACTTTGTTCGGTTAATTAGCAACGACATGTTGTTAATCATTCAATAGATAAGGGTTTTATCATAAATAAATTGATCGGTATATTTGAGGCATCTAATGAAGTTACTGGCTAAGAGAGGTTGCTATGAATAATGTAATGATGCCGACACTGTTTGTTTCCCACGGTTCACCGATGATGGCGGTGGAAGAGTCTTCGACCACCCGGTTTCTGGAGCAAATGGGTCAGACGATACCGAAACCTAAGGCAATCATTGTGTTCTCTGCACATTTCGACATTGCCGGACCGGTTGTAATTACCAGTGGTCAGACATTGGGTACGATCCATGATTTTTATGGTTTTCCTAAACCATTATATGACATTGAATATCCGGCTCAGGGTGCTCCCGATTTAGCCCGGCAGGCTGGTGAATTGCTACAGAAACATGGTTTCCCTGTCGCCTTGGATCATACTCAGGGACTGGACCATGGCGCATGGGTGCCGATGCTGTATATGTTCCCGGATAGAGATATTCCGATCATCAGTATTTCGATTAACAGTCAGGCCGGAGCACAAAGGCATTATGAGTTAGGGAAAGCGCTGCGTTCTCTGCGTCAGGAAGGAGTGTTGTTTGTCGGTTCCGGTGGTATCAGTCATAACCTGAGAGCGGTATTTACCGAAGCATCGAACCCTGAAAGTATCCGGAAGATGCACGCCTTTACTGACTGGATGGCAGAGAAGGTAGAACATCGGGATGTTACAGCGATTAACGACTATATTCAGGTCGCACCTTATGCTCTTTACAATCATCCGACACCGGATCATTTCTTACCGCTTCCTTGTATTCTGGGAACCAGCGATGAAAGTGAACACGGACAGGTCTTACACCGTTCTGTTGATATGGGGCTTCTGGCGCTGGATGCATACGGATTTGGTTTTGCCGCGTAATTAATCTGGTATTTACTTAAGGTACTTACGGGGACAGACACTTTAAGTCGGACACTTTAAGTCGCATCATGTTGATGTTGCCGTGTCTGTCCCCGTAGCTTTATCTCCTGCCGCTCACATCATCGTGCTCTCATTTTTATCTTCACTGTTTTTATGATCGGACGTATCAGAATAAGCAATAATGTTCCTAGCAATAAGCAACAGAATGCGTCATTTTCGCTGGAATTTAGCATCATCTCTGCGATGAAATAAAGTATTACTTGAAATAAGAATTAAACTCATTTAGATTTCCTGCTCATTTATATATTTCTCAATTGATTTAACGGATCAGGCAATCTCATGATTCATTCCGAACAGAACAATAAAAAGCAGACATCCGCTTTGGCTAACCAGACACCATTAGCGTTGATGATCGCGCTTAGCTTTTCTGCCGCAGCAGTGGCAAGTGATGATACAAATACAACAGATGCAGATACGATGATAGTGCATGGACGAGCGCTGTCTCTTTATCGTGCGCAGGAAACTTCTCTGGCAACCAAAACACCAACAGCGATTGATGACACGCCGCAGTCGATTCAGGTTCTTCCCCGCCAGCTTATTGAAGATCAGGCCGCGCGGCAGATTACCGATTTATACCGTTCAATGAGTGGTGTCAGTCAGTACAACTACTCATTTGTGACATTTCGTGGTTTCCGTCAGGATCATGTCTTATACGATGGTGTCCGGGGTGATCCGTTTGAAGGTCTTTCGATCCCACAGCTGTTTAATATTGAACGGGTTGAAGTATTGAAAGGTCCGGCTGCTGCGGTTATGGGAAGTGGTGAGCCGGGTGGAACGATCAACTATACGACGAAAAAGCCGACTTATGCGACCAAGCGTCATGTTGCAGTGACGGGTGGAAATCAGGATTTTGTCAGTGGGCGTGTTGAGTTGTCCGGTTCTGCGGATGAAGAGCAGTCGCAGCGTTACCGCCTCGGTATCTATCAGGATCATGAGAATCCTTATCGTAAAAATACCGATACCCGCAACCGAATTATTGATCTGGGATACGAATGGGATGCCGGTGAGAATACGACCGTTGGGCTGCAATATGTCAATGTTACCCAGCATATTGGTGGCGGACGCATTCGTGGAATTCCGACTGATGACGATGGTAACTTTCTGGCTGATACATCCTGGAATGCCAATGATGCCGGTGATTACCATGATCTGGAAGCTCAGGTGTATCAGGTTCGGGTCGATCATAATATCAATGACTGGTTATCCGGCGATGTGACTTTCCGTTATTTTGAAAATGAAGATACGCAAAAATATCATGAAGCGAGAAAGCTGAAGGATACCAATAGTGACGGAATCGATGACACGGTGACGCGCCAGTATCGCGATCAGCTCCGTACGAATAAAGCCGGTTCTGTAACGGCAAATCTGGTGGCTCAGCTGGCTAAGCACACTATTTTGTTCGGTGCCGATTATTATCGTCTGGACAATGAATTCACCTATTACCGGGCTGATAGCAGTGACGGAGTTTCGGATCGCAGCCTGACAAATCCGGATTACACCGCAGATGATGTGTCATCGTATAGTCTTGATCTGTCCAAGCATACCGATTCCCGCGAAGAGCGCTACGGTGCTTATCTTCAGGATCAATGGGACATCACGGATGCGTGGAATGTGCTTTCGGGAATTCGTATCGACGGATACCACGACGAAGTGGCTGATCTGAAAAAAGAGACTAACGAGCAGTACACCGGTTCCGGCTTCTCTTACCGGATTGGTTCTACCTATCGTATCAACGAACAGTTCCACCCATATGCGGTTGTTGCTACGGGGTTTGTTCCTCAGGATGCAGCTGCTCAGGTTTCAAGTAACGGCGGTCCTTTCGAGCCGGAAGAAAGCCTGATGTATGAGACAGGTCTGAGAACTTATCTGTTCGACAGCCGGGTCAATATGAATGTAGCTCTGTACCATATCATTAAAGAAAATGTGCTTCAGACCGATCCGAACGATAGTGATAAGCAGGTGGCTTATGGCAAAGTTCGCAGTCAGGGGGTTGAAGTCGACATTCTGGCTGACCTGACGGAAAACTGGGTCGCAAATCTTTCCTATGCGTATAACGATACGATTGTAAAACAGGGTTATGGTGAGTTTTCAAACCGGACTGTCGGTAAACGTTTTGCCAATGCGCCTCACAATCAGTTAGGTCTGTGGACCCGTTACCATTTTGCTGCGATTGATTCATCGGTCGGATTTGGCGCTGATTATGTCAGCGAACAGCTGACTCAGGATGCTCAGAAGGTGAAACCTTTTACTGTGTATGATGCTTCCTGGCAAACTCAGTGGAATGACTGGAAGTTCCAGCTGAATGTGAAGAATCTGTTTGATAAAGAGTATGCCGTCAGCGGCTTCACGCAGGCAACAGGATCGTTTGTTGGTGAGCGGCGGCGGGTTTACTTACAAGCCGATTATGAGTTCTGATGTTTATGGCCCGGAAGTCTCCGGGCCTTTTTACAGGTCTTGTTCCGAAAATGACTGGCGAAAGCGTATACCTGTCTCTGGTGTTATATGCGACTTTTTCGTAATATGAACAGTTCTCATTTTTATATTGCTTAACAATTTTACTTTCTTCTGGTGTATGCAGCATGCTGAAATGTTTTATCAAACGGTCTGCTTTTCTGCTCCTGTTGTTGTGGGGATTTTCCATATCGGCCGGGGCGGTGACTGTTCAGGATCAGCGCGGGACGTTTTCGATCGATTATGTTCCCAAACGTATTGTGGTACTGGAGTTCTCTTTTGCTGATGCTTTAGCTGCCGTTCATGTCAGTCCGGTTGGGATTGCTGATGATAAAGATGCGGAGCGTCTGTTGCCGGCTATCCGGGCACAATTTTCCGGCTGGGCTTCGGTAGGAACCCGCTCTCAGCCTTCGTTAGAAGTGATTGCTTCTCTGAAGCCGGATTTGATCATTGCCGATGTTGAGCGTCACGCTGCCGTTTATGATGATTTGGTTAAAATTGCTCCGACGCTGATGTTGCAGTCCCGACGGGAGACCTACGAAGATAATCTGGCTTCTGCTGCGATTATTGGTACGGTTGTCGGTAAGGGAGCAGAAATGCAGGCAAGACTACAGCTGCATGAACAACGAATGGTTGAGTTTCGAAACAAACTGAGCGCTCTTCGGGGCAAAACGCTTCAGTTTGGTGTGGCCCGGGAAAATGGTTTCTTTGTCCATGCGAATGAATCCTATGCCGGCGGAGTTGCCCACACATTAGGATTCACTTCTCCTCCGGCATTACAGAATGACCGGGCCAGCCGTCAGGTCGGGCTGGAGCAGATGCTGGCACTGAACCCTGATTATCTGGTGATTGGTGATTATACGCCGAACAGTATTATTCACCGTTGGGAAAAGCAGCCTTTGTGGCAGATGCTTAATGCTGTGCGTGCCCACCACGTGGTGTACGTCAGTGGAAATCTTTGGTCGAGATGCCGGGGGATTCTGGCGGCTGAATATATGGCACAGGATCTGATCAGACAGGTTCAGTCGTGAGCATCAGCGCTAACATGTATCAGAAGACAACTTCCTGCTTCGCTGTCCGTAGTAGCCTGATATTGTGTTTTATCGTCCTGACTCTGCTTTTAGGATGGTGGGGTTTATGGGCTTTTTCTGCCATACCGATGACGATTGGCACACCTTATCACACCTTCTTTTCTAATCAATTGCCGGGAATTGCCGGGACAGTCATTGTTGAAATCCGTCTTCCCAGAGTGATTGAAACTGTGCTGGTGGGTGCCGGACTGGCTGTTGCCGGGCTATTAATGCAAACTCTGACCCGCAATCCGCTGGCTTCACCCGGTTTGTTTGGTGTGAATGCCGGTGCTGCATTGGGCGTTGCTCTGACTTCCACACTGTTTCTACAGGAAGCCTATTTCAGTCAGCCGGTTGCCGCGATTCTTGGTGGTGCTCTGGCCTGGAGTGTTGTGGTTATTCTGGGTGGTGCGTGGAAAATCGGAGCTGAACGCAAGCAACTGGTTCTGGCCGGAATTGCAGTATCGGCGTTGTGTGGGGCGATGACGAAAGCAACCGTTATTCTGGTTGAAGATCAGGCATCCGGAGTCATGACCTGGCTGGCTGGTTCTTTTGCCAGTGTCAGTTGGCAGCATGTGTTGTGGAGCTGGCCGCCATTGTTGAGCTCTCTGTTGTTGGCGTGGGCACTGGCACCAAAGCTGAATCTGCTCTCTCTGGGAGACGAACAGGTAACAAGCCTCGGGATTCGTCTTAAATGGAGCCGGGGACTGACCGGGCTGCTGGTTTTAATTATTGTTGGCGTTTGTGTCAGTGCCGTAGGTTCGATTGCTTTTGTTGGTTTGATTGTGCCACATATGGCCCGGAAACTGTTCGGTTATGATCATCGCTGGCTGATTCCGGGGACGGCTCTGGTTGGTGCGATACTGACATTGTGCGCCGATATTCTCAGCCGCTGGATTGTGTTTCCGACAGAAACACCGGCTGGTGCTGTTCTGGCACTGTTGGGCGCTCCTTGTTTCATTTATCTCGTCAGGAAAGAGCGATGAGTCATTCTTTAAAGATCCCTTTATTCCTGAGTGGGCTCGTTCTGGTCACTGTTATTATCAGCCTGAAATTTGGGGCAGTTTCTCTGAACTGGGAACAGTTATGGGCCGGGTTACACAATCAGGGGGTATTTGCCTTTACCATTCATGAGTACCGTTTTCCCCGGGCAATCGTCGCGATTCTGGTTGGTGCGATGCTGGCAACCGCCGGCGTATTAATCCAGGGTGTCATTCGTAATCCGCTGGCATCTCCGGATATTCTGGGAGTGAGTCATGGAGCCGGGTTGGCAGCCGTACTAATGATGACGCTATTTCCTGCGATTTCGGTGTTCTGGCTTCCCTGGGTTGCATTGGCCGGTGGTGTGGGTTCTGCTGTTGTACTGGCATTGTTGGTCCGGGGAAATCTGGCTCCGGTAAAGCTGGCTGTGACTGGTGTTGCGTTAGCTGCTTTTTATGCCAGTGCCATTGATTTTACGATGTTGATTCATCCTTTGGATATCAATAACGCCTTACTTTGGCTGACTGGTAGTTTGTGGGGCCGGAGCTGGGAACAGATTCAGTTACTCTTGCCGTGGTGTCTGTTGCTCCCACTCGCTCTGGGGATGAGCCATCCGCTCAATATACTGGTATTGGGCGATCAACGGGCAACGAGTCTGGGCGTGACTGTTCGTATCACCCGGTTTATTGCACTGGCGATTGCTGTCGGATGGACTTCGGCAGCCGTGGCGATCTGCGGGCCGATTAGTTTTCTGGGATTGATTGCGCCGCATCTGGCGCGTCAACTGGTTGGCGGGAAGCATCAGATCCTGTTGCCGACAGGAATGTTGGTTGGTGCCTTGATCCTACTGGTCGCAGACTTTGTGTCACGGGTGATTGACCCACCGATTGAGTTACCGGCCGGGATTCTGACCGCTGCTATTGGTGCACCTTACTTTTTATATTTATTAGTGAAAATGAGATAAGACATGGGTTTGAAGACAGAGAATCTTTGTGTCGGATATGGCGATCGTCCGGTTGTCCAGCAGGTGAATATTCAAATCCTTGAAGGGAAGATCACGGCTTTGCTGGGGCCAAACGGCTGTGGTAAGTCAACGCTTCTGAAATCTTTAGTCCGGATTCTGACACCTCAGTCGGGAGAAGTTCAATGGCAGGGAAAAGATGTTCGCCATTACCCGTCACAGACGATTGCCCGGAGTTTGTCTTTACTACCTCAGTCTCAGGAAGCGCCGGAAGGTATTCTGGTCCGGGATGTCGTCGGATATGGCCGGAGCCCGTATACCGGCTTCTGGGGACAGTTGACCGAAACGGATCGCCACAAAGTTGAACAGGCGATGCAACTGACCGGTGTGACAGAATTTGCTGAGCGGAACGTTGTTGAACTCTCCGGAGGTCAGCGTCAGCGAGTCTGGCTGGCGATGACGCTGGCTCAGGATACGGATTATGTCTTTCTGGATGAACCGACAACCTATCTTGATTTGAACCATCAGGTTGAGCTGATGAAACTGATGCGGACGCTGAACCGGGCAGGTAAAACCCTGGTGACGGTGCTGCATGATATTAATCAGGCCTGCCGTTATTGTGATCATCTGATCGTGATGAATGCCGGACAGGTTGTTGCTCAGGGTTCGCCGGACGAGATACTGACCACACAACTACTGGCAGATGTATTTGATCTCGATGCCGAAATCCACCGGGATCCGGTTGCGGGTACACCAATGTGTGTGGTGAGGTAGAACAGTATATTCAGTGATTCTTACTTGAGGTCACTTGAGTATAAATGGGTATGGTGGAGCAAACAAGGGCATGGATGCCCTTGTTTAAGCGCTCATGGATGTTTTAAGCGGTTTGTGGTTAGACCACATTTTTATCCATCTTATTCTTCGTTATGCATTTCTGCCCAGCTTTGGGCACATTTGACCGCCCGTTTCCAGCCTTTGTAGCGACGTTGCCGTTTTTCTTCATCCTGATGTGGTGTGAATGTGCGATCAATTTCCGCTTTATCTTTCAGTTCATCCAGACTGTCCCAGAAACCAACAGCCAGACCAGCAAGGTAAGCTGCACCTAACGCGGTGACTTCGGTGACTTTCGGACGGTGTACCTGTGTATCGAGTACATCAGACTGGAACTGCATCAAAAAGTTATTGGCGACAGCTCCGCCGTCAACCCGGAGTCCGGCTAACTGAATACCGGAATCTGCCTGCATGGCATCCAACACGTCACGGGTCTGATAAGCGATGCTTTCCAGTGTGGCGCGGATGATATGGTTAGAGTTGACACCCCGGGTCAGGCCGACAATCGTACCGCGGGCATAAGCGTCCCAGTAAGGTGCACCCAAACCGGTAAAGGCCGGAACCACATAAACGCCGTTGGATGTTTCCACTTTGGTGGCAAAATATTCAGAATCTCTGGCATCGGAGATGAGTTTCAGTTCATCCCGGAGCCACTGAATCGAAGCACCTCCCATAAATACGGCACCTTCCAGAGCATAGGCCGGTTCACCTTTTGGACCGCAAGCCAGCGTTGTCAGCAGTCCGTTATTGGAGGTAACTTTTTCCTGCCCGGTATTCATCAACAGGAAACAGCCCGTACCGTAAGTATTTTTCGCCTGTCCGGCCTGAACACACATTTGCCCGTACAGTGCTGCCTGTTGGTCTCCGGCAATACCGGCAATCGGAATGCGGGTTCCGCCTTTTCCACCGATGTTGGTCTGGCCGTAAACTTCCGACGACTTTTTCACTTCCGGCATCATCGAAAGCGGAATGTCAAACTCTTGCAGAATCTTCTCATCCCATTGCAGCGTATTGATATTGAAGAGCATGGTCCGGGATGCGTTGGTGTAGTCCGTAACATGGACGCGTCCCTGAGTCATTTTCCACACCAGCCAGGTATCGACTGTTCCAAACAGAAGCTTACCGGCTTCGGCATCTTCACGGGCACCTTCGACATTATCCAGAATCCATTTAATTTTGGTTCCGGAGAAGTACGGGTCTAACACCAGCCCGGTATTTTCACGGATATAAGATTCCAGTCCTCTGGCTTTCAGCGTTTCACAAATCTCAGCCGTACGACGACACTGCCAGACAATCGCATTGTAAACCGGTTTGCCGGTTTCTTTGTTCCAGACAATGGTTGTCTCACGTTGGTTGGTGATCCCGATTGCAGCGACTTCATGACTACGAATCCCGGCTTTACCGATTGCTTCGATTAGCGTTGAGCTCTGGGTAGCATAAATCTCCATCGGATCATGTTCTACCCAGCCGGCTTCGGGATAAATTTGAGTGAATTCACGCTGAGACACACTGACGATATTGGCGTCATGGTCGAGTACGACGGCCCTTGAGCTGGTGGTCCCTTGATCAAGGGCGACGACATATTTTTGCTCAGTCATGGTTTATTCCTTCATCTTTTCTGTTTCACGTTTTTATCAGATTGACTTGTTGTTACTGTTATTCGTTCAGATTAAATATGAGCTTCGGTATTTTCTTCGGCATCATCACATTGATTCGGGATCGTGCAGCCAACACCGACAGTCGGCAGATATGCGGCAATGAATTTAGGATAAGCCCAGGCACCAAAGCATGCTCCGGCAATAGGTCCGATAATGGGTACAATAAAATATGGGATATCTTTACCACCGGTTAAGGCATAGTCCCAACCAGCCAGATAAGCAAAAAGTTTCGGGCCGAAATCACGGGCCGGGTTCATTGCAAAGCCGGTCAATGGGCCTAACGAGCTACCGATCACCGCAATCAGAATACCGATAAGTAATGGGTTCATCGCATTTCTGTGTGCGCCATTGTTTTCATCTCCGAGCGCCAGAATACCAAACATCAGGACTGCGGTAATGGTAAATTCAACGGCGACAGCACCAAAGAATGACAATGATGCATTCGGGTAGGTTGAGAAAATACCGGCAGTTGCCAGTGCTTCCTGACTACTGCGGAGCATGTCATGGGTGATTTCATAGTTGACAAAAAGGTTACTGTATAGCGCATAAACCAGTGCTGCGGAGCAGAATGCGCCTAATATTTGTGACACGATGTAGGGGATGACTTTTGCTTTGTTAAAGCCGTGGAATGCTGCCAGAGCAATGGTTACGGCGGGATTAATGTGTGCTCCGGAGACACCGGCAGTACAATAGATCGCTATTGAGACGCCAAGCCCCCAGACAATACTGATCTCCCACTGTCCAAATGAAGCTCCGGTAAGCACCAGAGCCGCGACACAGCCAGCGCCAAAAAATATCAATAATCCGGTTCCGATAAATTCGGCGATGCACTCCCCTAACAGGGTATGTTGTTTTGTTCGAGCCATAGGTAAGAGTCCTTATTTTACTCACATATATGTGCACAGCTTATTTTGCATATAAAGATTTTTTCGAAAACAAACAAACATGATTAATGAGTGTTCGAGCACAATTCTATGGTTTTTATTTCTATTTTTGTTAATTAGAGCATCAGTTTGACCTATAGCATTCTGTTTAAAGACTCAGTTAGTAAAGGGTAAAAATTCTGTTATCGGTAAAAAGATAAATTATCTGATATATAATGTTATAAATATTAGTTTATTGTTAATAATAATGTTAATTGTATAGATGAAATCACTATTTATGAATAATGGACTCTGGTGGTTCTCTTCATTTGGTTAAACGCTTAATCGCTATACATCCCAGAAAATTCGATCGAAATCGCAATAAATACCACTTTCAATAGATAATATTATTACTATAAATGTTCGTTCGCGCTTTTGTGAGCGATATATCGAACATTATGGATAATAAATGACACACTGTATGTCCGTGTATTGGGATAAGAAGGTTCACTATCATGACATTTGCCCAAAGGCTGGAAACAGATGTTGTTATCATTGGTGGCGGAGCGACGGGAACCGGAATTATGCGCGATTGTGCATTACGTGGGATCGGCTGCATTTTACTGGAGCGGGATGATATTGCCTCCGGAACGACAGGGCGTAATCATGGATTATTACACTCGGGAGCCCGTTATGCCGTTACTGACCCTGAATCGGCGAAAGAGTGTATCCGGGAGAATCAAATTCTCAGACGGGTTGCCAGGCATTGTGTTGAACCCACTGACGGCTTGTTTATTACCTTACCGGAAGATGATTTAAGCTATCAGGACGAGTTTATTCACGCATGTGGTGTTGCAGGAATTGAAGCTACCCGTTTAAGCGCCAGAGAAGCTCTTGCGCTGGAACCACATGTCAACCCGCAGTTGACTGGAGCAGTGAAAGTTCCTGATGGAACACTGGATCCTTTTCGTCTCTGCACTGCCAATGTTCTGGATGCGAAAGAACATGGGGCGCGTTTATTGAACCGGACTCTGGTTCTTGGTCTGATTCGTCAGGGAGATACCGTACTTGGTGTCCATGCTCTGCGCACGACAACCGGTGAACATCTGGATATCTACGCCAGAGAAGTGATCAATGCGGCCGGAATCTGGGGCCAGAATATTTGTGAATACGCCGATCTGAACATTCGAATGTTTCCGGCCAAAGGTTCTCTGCTGATTCTGGATTACCGGATCAACAATCTGGTCATTAACCGCTGCCGGAAGCCTTCTGATGCCGATATTCTTGTCCCCGGTGATACGATTTCTCTGATTGGAACAACATCGGAGCATGTTGACTATGCCCAGATCGACAATTTGCAGGTGACTGAACATGAAGTTGATCTGCTGCTAAGAGAAGGCGAAAAACTGGCACCGATCATGGCAAATACCCGGGTTTTACGGGCGTATGCTGGTGTCCGACCGTTAGTTTCTGTCGATGATGATGGCAGCGGGCGCAATATCAGCCGGGGAATTGTCCTGCTGGATCATGAAAAGCGCGATGGTCTTAAAGGGCTCACCACGATTACCGGCGGCAAGCTGATGACCTATCGTCTGATGGCCGAATGGGCAACCGATACAGTTGCCCGGAAACTAGGCAATGAAAAACCGTGTGAAACCCATACCCAGCCACTTCCCGGAGCAAATGACGTTCCGAAAGCAGTCAGGAAAACAGCCAGTATTGCCAAACCGGTTTATGAATCTGCGATATACCGTCATGGAGAACGGGCCGGACAGTTTTTAGCCGACAACCCGGAAAGTCAGTCAATTGTCTGTGAATGTGAAATGGTGACTGCCGGAGAAATCGAGTATGCCATCAAGCAGCTTGATGTGAAGAACCTGATTGATTTGCGGCGCCGGACCCGGTTGGGAATGGGACCGTGTCAGGGTGAATTATGCAGCTATCGGGCCGCAGCTCTGTTTTCGGAATATGCAGGCATGGACGGCTGTGAATCCAGCTCTTTACTGACCGATTTTCTTGAAGAACGCTGGAAAGGGATCAAACCTATTTTCTGGGGCGATGCCTTACGGGAAGCTGAATTCAGTTACTGGATCTATCAGGGGTTGCTGGGGGCGGGAGATATTCCCGCCAATCAGTCCCGGCAGGAGGACAACGAATGATGCATTATGATATTGCTGTGATTGGTGGCGGTATTGCCGGATACTGTGCGGCTATCCGGAGTCAGCAGGCCGGGAAGAGAACCGTTCTGATTAGTCAGGGACAGAGTGCACTTCATTTTTCATCGGGATCGATTGATGTTTTAGGACGCCTGCCATCCGGTGAAATTGTCGATTATCCTCTTGAGGCGATTTCTTTATTACAAGACAACGAATCACCGGAACCGGAATTACAGGGACAGACAGCGCAGTATTTGCCAGAGAAACATCCGTATAGCAAGGTCGGTCGCTCATCTCTGGAGAAAAGTCTGAGGTGGTTTACTGACATGCTGGCTGCGGAAGTGCCGTTATCTCATCAGGCCGATAGTGCGAATCACTGGCGTATTACACCTTTTGGCACGCTGAAATCGACCTGGTTGTCCCAGCCACATGTGTATCAGCATCGTTCGGCTGCCGGATTTCGTGAGATTGTCGTGATTGCTTTGGCTGGATATCGTGACTTTCAGCCACGCACACTGAAGGATAATTTAACCCGGCTGGCTGATTTTTCCGGGATTCCGGTCAGGATTGCCCAGATCCATATTCCCGGATTCGAAGGATACCGGCGTAATCCCTGTGAGCTACGTTCGATTGATATTGCTCACCTGTTGCAACAGGAGTCGGCGTGGCTGGCATTCTGTGACCAACTGACACATATGACCCACAAGGATGATCTGGTGATATTACCGGCAGTGATCGGAAATGGTGATGGTCTGAAGTTACTGGAGCGTTTACAGCAGGCCACACATCGTCACTTTCATGAAGTACCAACCATGCCACCTTCATTGATGGGAATTCGTCTTGAAGAGGCGTTACACCGGATTTTCCGTCAGGCAGGTGGTATTCACCTGAAAGGTGATCAGGTTCTCGAAGGTCATTTTGACGGGCATCGATTAACCGAAATTTATACCCGTAATCTGCCGGACATACCGATCCGGGCCGGACAATATATCATGGCAACCGGCAGTTATTTCAGTCAGGGACTTCGGGCATCACGGCAGTCGGTCAGGGAACCGGTTTTTGATCTGGATATTTCTCAGGCATCACAGCGGACTCAGTGGGGAGAACGTGATTTTTTCTCCCGTCAGCCTCATCCATTCATGACATTTGGCGTTTCAACCAATAAGCATCTGAATCCAAGTTATCATGGTAAAACAATTGAAAATCTTTATTGCTGTGGTGCGATGCTTGCCGGGTATGATCCGGTTTTCGAAGGAAGTGGTGGTGGTGTTGCGATTGCGACCGCATATCATGCAGTTGAACAGTGTCTTACGGGTGACATTTGGGCGGATACCCGGCAGGAGGTCGTTTTATGAATCGTTCTTTTACCCGGTTTGCACCGCAGAATACCTCATTTGATCAGTGTATCAAATGTACCGTATGTACGGCTTACTGCCCGGTTTCGAAGGCGAATCCCGATTATCCGGGACCAAAACAGTGCGGACCGGATGGTGAACGCCTGCGGATCAAAAATCCGGCCTATTATGATGAAGCACTGAAATACTGTACCAATTGTAAGCGGTGTGAAACGGCGTGCCCTTCCGGAGTCAAAATCGGCGATATGATTGCCGTTGCCCGTGGTAAATACGGGCAGGAGCCGATGAACCCCAAACGGATACGTGATTATGTTCTGAGTCATACGGATCTGTTCGGTACACTGGCATCTCCTCTTGCTCCTGTTATCAATGCGACGACATCTTTGCCACTCGTCAAAAAAGCAATGCATCAGACGATCGGTGTTCATCAGCATAAATCATTGCCCAAATATTCACATGGCACATTCAGACGGTGGTTCCGGCAACACTGTACCCGTCAGCCACTGTATCAGAATCAGGTGACGTATTTTCACGGATGCTATGTGAACTATAACCATCCACAACTGGGGAAAGACTTTGTCAAAGTCATGAATGCGATGAATATTGGTGTTCGCTTGCTGGAACATGAGAAATGTTGTGGTGTTCCTTTGATTGCGAATGGATTTCATCAGAAAGCACGTAAAAATGCTCAAGAGAATATGAAGTCGATCGAAGCTGCTGTACGAAATTATCAGACAGCCATTCTTTCCACATCATCGACCTGTTCTTTCACGCTGCAACAGGAATATCCACATGTACTGGGCGTCGACAACAGTCAGGTTGCCGACAAGATTGAATATGTGACCCGATTTTTACTCAAAGCATTTATGAATGGGCAGAAGCCCAGAATGAAGCCACTGAATATGAAAGTGGTTTATCATACACCCTGCCATCTGGAACGAAGCGGACAGGCCATATTTACGATTGAGTTATTGAAAATGATTCCGGGTGTGGAGCTGATTGTTCTGGACAGCGAATGTTGCGGCCTTGCCGGAACCTATGGTTTTAAGGCAGAAAATTATCAGGTATCGATGAAAATCGGTGCTCATTTATTTGAGTCGATTGATGCATCCGGAGCGGATATTGTTGTTACCGACTGTGAAACCTGTAAGTGGCAGATCGAGGAAAACACCCGGCTTGAAGCAATACATCCGGTTAGTTTACTGGCAATGGCGGTGCAATGAAAAACAGATATACCCAAATTATCTCAAGCTGGAGTTTCAGAGAGAATCACTGGGTTCAGAGGCAAAGCAGACATTCGAGTCATAGCCATTCTATGGCGAAATATAAGACGAGGGAGCATAGCTCCCTCGTAACTTAGGCCGGGCCTGAAAGCCCGATATGGACAGAATCCGGTTTGATTAGTGCTGTACAGCAATAAAGCGGTTCGTTGTAATTGAGTTACCGCTTGGATCTTCAACACTGATTTTGAAGCTGCGTGAATGGTTTTCATTGTTTTTCACAATCACGGTACCGTGGTCAGAAGTCATCAATGTCTGATGCTGACTTCCTCCCTGAATTTCAACAGGAACCTGACCGACCGGTTGTCCGTTATCTGTGATTTTGACAATCGCTTCATCAGAAAATGTATAAACACTCATTTTATACTGTGATTCAGATGCGAATACATTTGCTGAAAGTAGTGTTGCAATTGCAGTGACAGAAGCTAATGACAGTAGTTTTTTCATAATCTCACCCATGTTTGTTTTTGGTTGTACTTGTTTTGTCGAAAGAGATTATGCGTTGAAATAAATGTGACTTCGATAACAAAAATTCGTTTGTTACTTTCTAATTTTTTGAATCTAGTCACATCTGATATGTATTCGTTAGAATTTATAGTGTTGACTTATACTTGATTGTGGTGTATGGGTTAATTTCGGGTTAAGGAGATGCCGGCGCTGCAACGGATTCTCTTTCTACGATTTCACCGACAAACACAGCCGACATGTCCACCGGCTCGTTTTCAGCCAGTTTTAGTGCGGTTTGTATCGCACATTCAGTCATCGGTTTGATTGGGATTGTGACGCTGGTGAGTGGCGGGTAAGCGTATTTAGCAATTGTTGAGTTATCGATACTGGCAAGAGATTTGTCCTGCGGAATTCGAAAACCGGCATCAAGCAATGCCTTCTGACTGCCAACAGCCATTTCATCACTACAGGCAAACACTGCGGTAAAGGACGGATTCCGGGAGAGGATTGCATTACATGCCTGATAACCCCCGTCAAACATATTGTTTCCGGATTCCACCAGTTCTGCGCAATACGCTATCCCGGATTCCTGAAGAGCTTGTCGGTAACCTTTCAGTCTCTCTGCCCCTGTGTTGGTTGTCAGTTCTCCTGCAACACAGGCAATCTTCCGATGACCTTTCTGAATCAGATAACGTGTCATCATATAGGCCGCTCCCGCCTGATCAAACGTTACTCCGGGAAATGCGGTCCGGGAAAATTGCTGGTTGATGGTTACTATCGGGCTGCGGGTTGTCCGGGTCATTTCGTCTAAAGCCGTTTCTGGCATGTTCCGGCAATACAATACAATGGCGTCACACTGATGATCATTCAGAAGCAGAATTGCACCGTTTTCATGCTGGGGATCATTGTGTCCGTCGGTGACGATCAGTTTTTTGTTATAGAATCCGGCTGACGTCGCAGCCTGTTTCAGCAGCGCGCCATAGTAGGCACCTTCAAATTCAGGAACGATCAAACCAATGGTGTTGGTTTTTCTGGTTGCCAGTGCCCGCGCCAGAGAACTGGGACGGTAGTTGAGGTGTTGTATTGCATCAAATACTTTCTGGCGTGTTGCTTCTGTAACTTGTCCGGTCTCGTTCAGTACTCTGGATACGGTAGCTTTAGATACACCTGCCATCTTACAAACGTCAGAAATTGTTGCCATTGAACTTGCCTTATCATGATGTTTTCTACATTCGAAAGCCGCCATAACAGCTATTGCTCTGAGACGACGGATGATTTTATGTTGCCCTGTCCGGTGTGATGACAGATAGCCGGGGAAGTGAATCAATGAGCCATGGTCAATATTCTGAATGACATGGTGCGGAGTCGTCAGAATATACGTGCCACGACGATTGATTCCTGTTCCATGATCGTGTTTTCTGGATTTTTTCCTATTATCTGAATATTCATGAATCGGGAGCTTCCTCTGGAAACTCCCACAGTTTGATAGTTGTTACTGAGAATTTTGCGCTGTGAGTTCTGATTCAGCGGCGGCCTCAGCTTCTTCTTGTTGGATGAGCTGCTTTTCATAAATTTTGAAGAATGGATAGTAGATCACCAGATCCAGTACGATCAGTGCAATGACCAGAACGGCATTACTCAGTTGCCAGCCAGCACCCCAGGATGCTCCGATTGGTGCCGGCGCAGTCCACGGAACCAGAGAAACAACGCCACCAACAAGTCCGCTCCGGGTAGCAACATAAGCAATCGTGGCATTGACCAACGGTGTAATGACAAACGGCACAAAAAGCGTTGGATTCATCACGATGGGAGAACCGAAAATAATCGGCTCGTTAATATTAAAGATCGCCGGAACAATGCCCAGACGACCAATCGTACGCAGATGAACTGATTTACTGCGTAAGTACATCAGTACCAGAGCGAAAGTTGCTCCTGAACCGCCAAGTACGATGAAAAATGACCAGAATGCTTCAATAAATACGTGAGGCAATGGCATTCCGGAGGCTAACGCTTCCTGATTCATGCCCAGATTGTAAAGGAAGAAAGGTGCCATGATTCCGGCAACAATGGCTGCACCATGAATTCCGGCAAACCAGAGAATGTGTGCAATAAAGGTTGCCAGCAGGATTGCCGGGAGAGTATCAGAAGCTGAAATCAGTGGCTTGAAGATAGCCATGATGGCGCCGGGAAGTAACATATCGAACTGGCTTTGCAGGATCAGGTTAGCCGGGTAGATAGTCAATATAACAAACACAGCCGGAACCAGTAAGTTGAATGACTGACGTATTTTATCCGGAACCTGCTCCGGCATCTTGATACCGATATTGTGTTCTTTGAGAAAACGGGTTAGTTCAGTGACGTAAATTGCAACAATAATGGTGCTGAAGATCCCTGTACCTCCCAGATAACTGGCAGAAAGTTTGCCATCTTCCATCGGCGCGGCGATCATCAGAAATGTCATCAGCGACAGCATGGCTGTCGGAAGCGCATCCAATTTATAGCTTTGAGCCAGGTTATAGGCGATACATGTACAGATGTAACAAGACATGATCCCCATACTCATGTTGAAAGGTGTCATGATTTCATTGAAATAATCATGCGCGATATGAAGCCACCACTGACCGAATGTGAATGTTGTTTCCGCAGAGAAAGGGGGAAAAGCGATCACCAGCAGAAAGGAGCCGACGATCATAAAAGGCATCGCTCCGATAAAGCCGTCCCGAATAGCACAAACATGACGCTGGGTCGCTAACCTACCGGCAATCGGCGTCAGCGTTCCCTCTAAAAATTGAAAAAGACGATCCATATGAGCCTCCAATTATGTTATTGAATCATGGCAAGAGCATCAGCAAGGATTTTGTCTCCTTTCATCATGCCGTAGTCCATTGGATCGATGACACTGATCGGTTTGCCTAAGGCATCAGCTTTCACTTTGAAATCCGCCAGTTTATATTTAATCTGCGGACCGAGCAGATAACAGTCATATTCTGAATAACAAGATTCGAATTCATCAATACTGACAGCATTGATGTCCACATCGATAGACTTTGCAGCGGCTGCCTGCTTCATTTTATTGACAACCATACTGGTTGACATACCGGCAGCACAGCAGAGTAAGATTCTGATCATTATGTTTCCCCTTGTGTCAGTTAAATTGTTTTTATTGTCTGAGACTTACATCTCTTATACTTGGATATCATAAGCGAAAATAAAACCGGGCAAAGTAACCGGTTTCATTTTTTGTTGTTAAATGTGAAGAGAGACGTTTTTTTCAACGTGGTCAAGGTGATGTTCGATAACTGAGTCACAAAAGGCTAGGATTCCAAAGGACGTGTTGATTCTCTATATTCCAGAGAGCCGTAATATTCAAAATGATGTGGTGAGCATGGGATTTTATTGGTCAGTTTGATCGCCAGATTAGTTGCATCGATCGTAAGCTGTTCGATCGGAAGAGAAACCGTGGACAGGCTGGGAATTGAATAAAATGCGGCTGGTTCATTATCAATACCAATCACAGAGACATCCTTGGGAACCGAAAGTCCCCGTTCATGTAATGCCCGGATTGCACCCAGTGCCATGTCATCGTTACAAGAGAAAATCGCACTGAATTCTCTTCCCTGATCCAACAGCTGCATCACAGCAGCATAACCCCAGAAATGGGTACTTTTCCCTTCGATAATCAGTGCTTCATCTACAGGAATTTCTCTTTTGGTGAGGCTGTCACGATAGGCCTGAAGCCGGAGGAGACCGGTTTGATTGTCCAGTGGAGTTGTCAGGCAGGCGATTTGTCGGTGACCGAGTTCCAGCAGATGTTCTACAGCAAGAGTTCCCAACTGGTACTGGTCAAAGCTGAAACTAACCAACTGTTGTGCCGATAAAAAGCGGTTCAGAATGACCAGTGGTCTTTGTATCTGATGTTGATAATGAATCAACTGTTCTTCACTCAGGTAACGGCTATAGATGATAATGGCATCACAACGCTGGGTAGTCAGTGTATTGATGGCTTCAATTTCTCCGTCTTCACTGTTGTGGCTTTCCATGACAAACAATTTCTTTTTGGACTTTTGTAGTGTCTGGGCTGTCTGTTTCAGTATTGAACCGAAATAGTGACTATCAAAGTGGGGCAGAATCAAACCAATGGTATTGGAGGTATTGGTTGCCAGTGCCTGTGCCAGAACGTTGGGCTGGTATCCCAGTGATTTCATGGTCTCAAGGACACGTATCCGGGTTTTTTCTCTGACTTGGGGACTTCCGTTGATCACACGGGATACGGTTGCTTTGGATACGCCGGCAGCTTTACAGACATCATTGATTGTCGCCATGTATTCCCTCAGTTGATACATTTCAGGCACAAAGCGCGATTTTACCTAATTTTCATCTGTGGGAACAGATATCATTTCTCCGTCAGGAGAAATGATATCGACAGGAAATGGGCTACTGAGCTTGTGATTCGGTCAACCGGGTAATCGTCAGAACATTCTGATCAATTTGTTCCAGTTCCGACTGAACTTCATTGATGTCACTGATACTTTCCTGAATGCTGAAAGAAGCTTCACTGGACAGTGTTAACATCTTGCCCATTTCTTCGTGCAGGCCGAGTGAGGAGTTGCTGACGTGTTCCATGAGTGCAACTGTTGTTTCTATCACGTCTTTAATTGCATCGATCGATGAATAAAGATTATTGACGGTTTCTCCAGTTGTACTCAGGCTTTCCTGAGTATTTTTGGACAGATTCCGAACTTCATCTGCAACCACAGCAAAACCCCGTCCCTGTTCTCCGGCTCGGGCGGCTTCAATCGCAGCATTGAGTGCGAGTAAGTTGGTTCGCTCAGCAATACCATCGATGACATCTAGAATGTCCTGAATTTTATTCGAGTTAGTTTTTAATGTTTCCACATATTGCTGGAGTTCCTGGCTGTGCTCGGTTTGTCTCTGTACTTCTCCGGACAACCCGGCAAACTGAGTCTGAACCTTTTGCAGGACATCAGATGTGTCACTGGCATAGGACGCAACATTCTGCAGGCTCTGAAGCATTCGCCCTAGTAGCTCCTTATAGCGGAATAAGTCCCGAATCGTGGTTTGCTGAAGAAAAACCACTTTTTGGAGACTGTGCAGTTCATTTTGTAAGAAGTAGGCTTTGAAATGACTGTAGTGAATGGGGAAGTTGTCTGCATATTCATCGTGAAAGGATTCCCCGGCACGGACCTGATACAGATAAAGGGCGGTGAGCGTTTCATTTTGATGAAGACCTAAAAATTCACCGAATGTGCTGACCCCGGCAACTGCCGGAATATGATCAAAGTTATGCACAGAGGAGAGAGACTGGCTGTTATGTAGACGGCGCAGGATACAGTCGTTGGCAAGCATTGCCAGAGGTTCTCTGGGTTTGCCCCGCTGAAACGCTGCGTAGTCCCGCTGAATCGATTCGGAGAAATTTTTGGCTTTCATCAGATACAGTTTGTCGCCGAATGAGAAATCACAGAAGAATTTCAGGGTCTCATCTTCATAGTTAATGCTGGCAATCGAGCGGATATAGGTTTCGTGGCCGATTTTGACCCCGAAGCTGTACTGACTCAATATTGATTCCAGCTCTGACGG
The DNA here is from genome assembly GCF_024346955.1 of Vibrio mangrovi. NCBI lineage: Bacteria > Pseudomonadati > Pseudomonadota > Gammaproteobacteria > Vibrionales > Vibrionaceae > Vibrio > Vibrio mangrovi. Next base: position 71,468 of record NZ_AP024884.1, read on the forward strand.
TGTACAGCCAAAATGTCGGCACAGCATAGAAACCGGAGATTGTAGTGTCATGCTGCTTTCATCAAGCAGCGATTTGACTGTCCGGGTCGCAGCATTTGTTTCAGCAATCGTAAAATAGGTTGGTGTAGGTTCAAAGTTATGCGTTTTTAAAATACCGTATCGGATTGTCGGGGCCAGTTTGACAAAAACCAGACAGACTTTGTTCGCGAGCGTTTTTCCGTCTAAGGCAACATCGGCTTTGGTGAAGTCCAGTTTTCCGCCCGCGGAGCTGCCGATGAAGTAACAAGGGAAACGGTCAGACTGATAGAGTGCCTGTACAAAGAAGTTTTCTGAGGAAGATAAACCATCAAAGAAAGTCAGCGCGATGGTATCGAGATAACTGACAGAAAAATCAAGTTTAACTTTCTGGATTTCGTCCTGAATACGGGCAATCCGATTGTTACGGCTGAGTTTTACCTGACCATTTTTAATATCTTCACAATGGAGTTCAACCTGAGCGATGGAAATATCCTGAAAGACATGTTCGCTGAAGCTCTGGATGACGATGTTGTCCCAGGTTTCCGGAGTTGTATGATAGAGCCCGCTATTTCCCCGGCCACCCAGTTCTCCGGCACTCATCAGTGAGACAATATGCTTTGCAAAAGGCATCGCCTCTTTTAATTTTCTGGAAATTTCCTCAAAAGGCAGGTGAGGTGACACATAAGCCAGAACCAGTGTTGTCGCACCGGAATTAAAGCTCATCTCCTTTAATTGACTGACACTGATATCATGACTTTTTATTGCCTTAACCTTCACAGGTGGTTCGTCATGCAAAGATTGTTTTTTTGGGGCATTTCGCCAAGATAGATTGAACATAAGAGCCACTCCGCCTGTTAGTTTTCCTGCAAGAAAGTATAAAGTGTTTCAATAACACCTGGATCCAGATTAATTTATTCTTATGGTGAGTAAAAACAGCATAAATAGTATGAACAGAAACCAGTATAAATAGTATGGATAAAATGTTGCTGTGAAAACAAGCACATTATTATTGATTTCGATGAGGTAAGAGCACTTGAGAAATAGTCTTGGAAATTAGTTTGATTATCAAATATTATTAATAAAATAAATTTTGATAATCAAGGTAATTTGTATGCATAGTGCGCCACAGTGTTCCCATGTTGATGTATTTTCTCGCTTTAACCCTAAAAATGAGCAGAAAACTTTCTATGTTTTGCTGCTCACGGTTGTGACGATGCTGGCTGAGATTACTGCAGGAAGTGTCTATGGTTCCATGGCGCTACTGGCTGATGGATGGCATATGGGAACCCATGCTGCCGCTTTTTGTATTACGCTGTTTACCTATCGTTATGCCCGTAATCATAAAGACAGTCGTCAGTACAGTTATGGTACCGGGAAAGTGAGTGTTCTGGGCGGGTTTACCAGCGCGGTCGGTTTAGGATTGGTTGCTGTCGTGATGTTATTTGAATCGTTATATCGTTTTATTGAGCCGGTTCAGATCCATTTTACAGAAGCCATGGTTGTTGCTTTTGTTGGGTTGCTTGTGAATGTAGCCAGTGTATTTTTGTTGCACGACCATCACGACCATCACGACCATCACGACCATCACGACCATCACGACCATCACGACCATCACGACCATCACGACCATAATTTAAACGCCGCATATATGCATGTTCTGGCGGATGCGTTGACTTCAGTGCTTGCGATTGTAGCGTTGTTGATTGGTAAATATCTGGGATGGGTTTGGCTGGATCCCGTAATGGGAATTGTCGGAGCAGTTGTAATTACCAAATGGGCAATTGGCTTGATGAAACAAACGGCACCGGTTTTATTGGATGAGAATATTGATCATACTTATGAAGCCAAAATTCTGCACAAGCTTGAAGGGTTGGGAGCAAATGTAACGGATATTCATATCTGGCGGGTGAGTGCAGATCATTTCTCTGCATCAATATGTCTGGAGACTCAGGAGGAGAAAAGTCCGGAGTTTTTTAGGCGTCAGTTGCAAGAATTTGATAGAATCCACCATCTGACTATCGAAGTGAATCATAAATAGAGGTTGACGATGTCATCGCTGATTGAACTGAATAATCTTTTAACTGAGTTCTATGACAAGATGTCATCCTGGGAATTATCCGTTGTTAAAGAAACCGGTTATTCACTGGCACAAATTCATACTCTGGAGGTTTTGGGCAGTCATGGAGCGATGAAAATGAAAGATCTGGCGAATCGGCTGGGAATAACAACCGGAACGCTGACGGTGCAGATTGATAAACTTGTCAGGCTTGGTCTGGTTGCCCGCCATTTCTATGAAGAAGATCGTCGTTCTATTCTTGTTGATCTGACTGACAGTGGCATCCAGATATTCCGCCAGCATAATCAGTTACACCTCTCTCTTACAGAAGAGCTGACCAAAAATCTGGATACAGAGGCTAAGTCAGTTCTGGCCTCTGTTCTTATGCAAATTAATCAGGAATTCTGACTTAAGTCCGCGGCATGCTCCGTGCCGTGATTCTATTTCATTTCAGTTGTATAAAATCCAACCATGCGGACTATAATTTTTTCTGATCAACTATGAATCGGTTTATCTGTGTTTTGTTGAGGCACCTAATGATTGGTGTGATGAATAGGATGTAATTCTTGGCTGTATATTGGTTATTAATTGTTCAGAAGATTTATCAGGAAATAACCACGTTTGTATAATTTACTGGATGAAGTAAAGCACCTGCGTAATTAAAAGGTATACAAATGTGGAATCAAAGTCATATTTTTATTATTCCATTTCTTCCGGAAATACTTTCGGAGTTTCACTTTATATAGAAATTTAGGGAATGCTAATAATAAAGAACAGATCATTGTATACGTACATTGTCAGAAAAGAAACATTTTAATGTTATTTCTATGTTATTTGTTGGGGTTTATCAGAAGTGATATCAAATTTATACATGAGGTATAGTGATTTTGTGATCCTCTGCGGTAAAAAAAAATTTATTATTAATAAAAATATTTTTAGGTATTCAGCACTAGATTATTTTGTCAATATAAGAGAAAATTATTTCACTAATCGGGCAATATATTGCCTAGACCAAGCAATATATTGCCCGATTGGATAAAAAATAACCGGCATGAATAAATAAAATAGATATATTCTAAGCATTTGCCGTTAAATCTGGTTCTCTTTGAAAACCGATTTTGAATTAACGAACAATTTTGATCGACTAACAACAGCAGAGGCACAATATGGGAAACGGAATCGTCGTTGGTAACACGGGTTCTGATCATGATGGCTTTCCTCCTACACCTGTAATCGCAGGTTCAGGAACCGTTAAATATGATGGTATTCCTGCCGCACGGAAGGGCGATCCTCTTGTTCTTCACGCTAAACCGAATAATCCACCTCATGGCCGCTCTATCTCTGGTGGCTCCGGGACTGTTATGGTTGATGGTAAACCGGCAGCCCGTGCTGGTGATCCCATTAGTTGTGGTGGTGCTTTACAAGGTGGTAGCAGTGTTAATATCGGCTAAAAACAGAGCGCTGTTATTCGGTGTTCTTGTCGTGGGTTATAGTCATATTGTAATGGCAGATGAGCCTTCTCCTGTTGTTTCCGAAGAAAAAGACCTGAATCCGGTAATGATTCAGGTGCCGGGAGAACAGCAAAACTATGACTATGATATTAACTTTCTGACTCCGCTTCAGGCTTATGAGAAAGGACGTTTACTTCGTGCCCAGTTTAAAAATGAAGAAGCACGTCCTTATCTGAAATATGCTGCGGATAAAGGCAATGCTGATGCTGCCTATTTATATGCGATAGAGCTGTCTGAATATAATGCAACAATCAGAACGCCGCAGAAAGTCAGAGATTATATTGAACAGTCGGCAAAACTGGGTAATCTGCATGCAATGAGTTATCTGTATCAGCACGGAAGCTGGTTGCGGACACCAATCCGTCAGTCGTGGGAAAAGCAGTACCATGATGGCCTGGTAAGACTTGCTGATACAAAGCCGGCCAAAGCTTCGTATTATCTGTCCCTTTATTATGAGAAGACAGACCCGGATCAGTCCGAATATTATTTACAGCGGGCACTGGATTATGGTTATCCGCTGGCATGGATGGATAAGTCCAGAAGAACATTAGATGATATAAATCAGTTATATACTGAAACTCGCTTTTCCACGGGCATTTATACCAACTACCGTCATGCTGCGGAGGAAAATTTTATTCCGGCGATTAAAGCATGTGTCGAGCTGTATGAAGGAAGAGGCGATTTTAAGAAGGCTTTCGAATGGCGTCAGAAAGCTTTGGATGCAGGGGATCTGACATCATTGGCCGTCGTCGCAAAAATATATGCGGGAGAGGCTTCATCCTACAGTTTTGTTGAAGAAGATTTAATTAAAGCCCGTGCGTATTCTGAACTTTATTTAGATTATGCCGGGAATGATCGGCTGACGAGTTTACATAAGTCGATGGAACAGTTTTTTGTTGATATCACCAATGAGATGACACCTCCGGACATTGAAAATGCCCAGAACATCACAGACAGTTATAAAGAAAAAGTAACCTTTTATAATCACGATACTTATTGGGATTTATAAATTATACACTGTAATGTTTTCATCATCTCCATTTATAAAATGGGGAGAATGTCACAATTGGTTTATTTAATTAATATGTAACATTGTAGACTTAAAAATATTATTAAATAAGCGAACCTCTTCGTTTATTTAACTGATACGAATCTTATTCGTGTTCTCATATCTGAGTCAGAATTATATTTCTGTTCAGATACCATTTTGCTGGTGAAATGAATATACGCAAGCAACGACTATTGGCATAGGTATTGGAGACTTGATATGTCTAAAGAAGGTAGTGTCGCTCCTAAAGAGCGCATTAATATCAAATATGTTCCTGCGACAGGAGATCAACAGGCTGAGATTGAATTACCTCTCAAAACATTAGTGATAGGTGATTTTAAAGGCCATACGGAAGAAACTCCGGTTGAAGATCGTCAGTCTGTTTCAGTTGACAAAAACAACTTCGAATCAGTGATGCGCGAGAGTAATCTCCAAATCAGTGCGACTGTGAAAAATAAATTAAGTGATGACCCTGATGCTGAGTTGCCTGTCGAACTGAGCTTTAAGTCGTTGCAAGATTTTGCACCGGATTCAGTTGCGGCTCAGGTTCCGGAATTGAATAAGCTGATCGAACTGCGTGAAGCATTGGTTGCTTTAAAAGGTCCTTTGGGGAATATCCCTGCGTTCAGAGACCGCTTACAAGCGCTGATTGCATCTGAAGAATCTCGGGAAAAGCTTCTTGCTGAGCTGGATATCGTCAGCGGATCGGAAGAAGAACCTCAAGAGTAATTATAGACGCGATACTTTTGGTGTTTTTTAACTTATATGTCATAGGAACTTGATTAATGTCTGCTACAGAAGAAACGGTACTAGAAAGACCCCAGGCTGGTGAAGTCAGCCTGTTAGATGAGATTATGGCTCAAACACGCCTTGCTCCGAATGAAGAAGGTTATGATATCGCGAAGAAAGGTGTTGCCGCGTTTATTGAAAACCTGATTGGTTCAAGCCAGGAATCAGAGCCGGTCAATAAATCTCTGGTTGACCAGATGCTGGTCGAACTGGATAAGAAAATCAGTGCACAAATGGATGAAATCCTTCACCATGAAAAATTCCAGCAAATGGAATCTTCATGGCGTGGACTTAAGCTTTTCGTTGATCGTACCGATTTCAGAGAAAACAATAAAATCGATATCATCCATGTAACAAAAGAAGAGCTTCTGGAAGATTTTGAATTTGCACCAGAAATTTCTCAGTCAGGTTTGTATAAGCAAGTTTACTCATCTGGTTATGGTCAGTTTGGTGGTGAACCAACAGGCGCAATGATCGGAAACTATGCTTTCACTCCGTCTACACCGGACATGAAACTACTGCAATACATGGGCGCACTGGGAGCGATGTCTCACGCACCATTTATTTCTAGTGTTGGTCCTGAATTCTTTGGTATCGACTCTTTTGAAGAACTTCCTAATATCAAAGATGTGAAGTCTATCTTCGAAAGTCCTAAATACACTAAATGGCGTTCACTTCGTGAATCTGAAGATGCACGTTATCTGGGTCTGACAGCACCACGCTTCTTGCTACGTGTGCCTTACGATCCAATTGAAAACCCAATCAAAACCTTTAACTATCAGGAAAATGTCCGTGAATCTCACGAGCATTATCTATGGGGTAACACTGCATTTGCATTCGCAACCCGTCTGACTGATAGCTTTGCAAAATACAGATGGTGTCCGAACATTATCGGTCCGCAAAGTGGTGGTGCTGTTGAAGATTTACCTGTACACGTTTTTGAAACAATGGGTGCTCTGCAGGCGAAGATTCCAACGGAAGTTCTGATTACTGACCGTAAAGAATTTGAACTTGCTGAAGAAGGTTTCATTGCGCTGACAATGCGTAAAGGTAGCGACAACGCGGCGTTCTTCTCTGCAAACTCGATTCAGAAGCCAAAAATCTTCCCGAATACGAAAGAAGGTAAAGAAGCGGAAACCAACTATAAGCTGGGAACTCAGTTACCTTACATGATGATCATCAACCGTCTGGCGCATTACATCAAAGTATTGCAACGTGAACAGATTGGTTCATGGAAGGAAAGACAAGATCTTGAGCGTGAACTGAATGGTTGGATCAAACAGTACGTTGCTGATCAGGAAAACCCACCGGCAGATGTCCGTAGCCGTCGTCCACTTCGTGCAGCTCGCATTGAAGTGTCTGATGTGGAAGGTAACCCTGGCTGGTATCAGGTATCACTGGCAGTTCGCCCACACTTCAAGTACATGGGTGCGAACTTCGAACTGTCACTGGTTGGCCGTTTAGATCAGTAATATGTCTTATATTGCACCTGAAGAGGTTGCATTTGGCGTCGGCTTCTTTGAGCGCTTAGAAGCCGGCGAAAGACCCCGGTCTTTGACACAGGGACCAGATGCAAATGACGTGCTTAATTCGATCAAGCGGAATGTTTCCAACGTTCTGAATACCCGCATGGGAGAAGCTCAGAGCGCTCCCGAGTTGGGGCTCGTTGACTTTAACGATGCGACTTTGGAAACACTTGATCTGGCAGTCAGAATCCGCATGGCAATTAAGGACTGTTTGAGAAAATATGAGCCACGATTGAAAGATATTGTGGTGACGTCAGAGAGAGACGATTTGAATCCATTATCACTGAGATTCCGGATTACCGCGGAAGTGAACAGCAGTGCAGTTCATGACACGGTGAAGCTGAATCTGTTATTGGATCAGAATCGTCAATATCGAGTGTATTGATGCATGGCACAAGATAAATACTTTCGGGAAGAACTTTCATTTTTGAAAGAGCAGGGGAAACGTTTCACCGATATTCATCCCCAGCTTTCTCGTTTTCTTCATGGTCAGGTGACCGACCCGGATGTTGAACGTCTGCTGGAAGGTTTCGCATTCCTGACCGCACGCTTGCGTGAAAAAGTTGAAGATGAATTTCCCGAGTTGACGCATTCGATCATTAATATGCTGTGGCCGAATTATCTTCGGCCAGTTCCCAGCATGAGTATTGTTGCGTTCCAGCCGGAGTCGAAAGTCAGTGAGAAACAGATTATCCGGGCCGGAATCCAACTCGACAGCTCAGAAAAAGTATTGGGCACGGTTTGTCATTTCCGGACATGCCGTGATGTAGCTGTTTATCCGCTGGTAATTGAAGACATCACTTCTCACCATACACGGGAATCCAGTATCGTCGATATCAATCTGGCGATGAAAGGTGAAATGTCCGTCGGGGAAGCATTGGTCGACAGTCTGCGTTTTTATCTGGGTGGAGAGAAGTACAGTGCCCAGATGCTGTATCTGTGGCTGCATCACCATTTGGATAAAATGGTGGTGGATGTGAACGGTACCGAATTCAGCATTCCTCGTGACGCGCTTCAATCGGTTGGTTTTGCCGGTGAAGACTCACTACTCCCTTACCCGAAAAACGTTTATGAAGGGTATCGGATTCTGCAAGAATATCTGTCATTTCCCGAGGCTTTCCAATTCTTTGATATCGAAGCTCTGGATAAGGTTATCCCGAAATCGGTACGGGGAAAAATGACGCTTCGTATCCACTTTTCAAAAACACTGCCAACGGATGTCCGGATTAATCAGGATAGTTTTCAGCTTTATTGTGTTCCGATTATCAACCTGTTCGAACATGATGCCGATCCGATTGCATTGACCGGAAAGCAGTCTGAATATCGGGTCATTCCCTCAAGCCGCTATCCGTCACATTATGAAGTTTTCAGTATTGATGGCGTTTTTGGCTGGCAGGACAAAACTCAGGATAGTCAGCGTATCCGCGGCGAAAAACGCGTTTATCACCCATTTGAAAGTTTCCAGCATCAGGTGGAGCGGGCCAGACAGCGTGAAGTGCTTTACTATCGTGCACGGGTTAAAGATAGTCAGCGTAATGATGGTTTCGACACTTTTATTTCATTTATCCGCGGTGATGAAACCGTTTCGATCAATGTTGATGAAGCCATCTCTATTCAACTGACCTGTACGAATCGGTTGTTGCCTATTGAACTGGGTGTCGGGGATATCTGTCAGTCGACAGATACTTCTCCTGATTATGTCACATTTAAGAATATTATCGCTCCGACTCAGCCACTGCGTCCGGTATTGGACGGGAGTCTGCTGTGGGGGCTGATTTCAAATTTATCACTGAACTATCTGTCACTGCTCTCTAAAGATGCATTAAGCAGTGTGTTAAGAACCTATGACTTCCGGGCTCTCGTCGATCGTCAGGCTGAACGGGTGGCGAAAAAGCGTCTGGAAGGCATTATCAAAATAGAATCGAAGCCCATAGATAAATTATTAAGAGGGCTGCCGGTACGTGGTCTGCAATCAGAGATCCACATTGATCAGAGCTGCTTTGGCTCAGAAGGTGATCTCTATTTATTTGGCCGGGTGCTGAGTCACTTTTTTGCTTTGTATGCCAACATCAATTCATTCCATGAACTGGTTTTGGTCAACGTCAGTAACAACGAGAAATACACATGGGGAACCCGGACAGGGATGCAGCCGCTGATATAGATGCGGCTCAAAAAGAGGAAGGGCTCATGCCAATACCGGATAAGGTGAGGTCGTACAATTTCTTCCAACTGGTGGAATTGTTACAAAAACTTCAGCTTTCGAATCCGGAAGATGAAGATTGGGAAAGAGTCTGTCGCCTGGTATTTAGTGCGAATCCCAGCTTGGGATTTTCACCTGCCGACGTGACGGATTTAACCCGATTTGATGAAGAACATTTGATTTTACAGACCAACTTTTTTGGTTTGACCGGAGCTCAGTCTCCATTACCGGGATTCATCCTCGAACAACTGGTTGCTGAAGAGCCGGGCGGATTCAAACGTCCCTTTCTGGACTTTTTCAATAACCGGCTAATCAATCTGGTGTATCGCATCTGGCGTAAATATCGCTATTACGTGCGTTTTCAGGATGATGCGCAGGATCTGTTCTCACAACAATTATTCGCCCTGGTTGGACTGGCAGACCCCGATTTGCGGGGAGATACGCCTATCAACTGGTGCAAAATGCTGGCTTATGCCGGAGTACTGGCCGGACGAAGCCGCTCTCCACAGGTTGTCGCCGGGATAATCGCTCACTGTTTTGATTTAGAGGATGTCAGTATCCGTCAGTGGGAAAGACGAAAAGTCATGATTGATCCGTCTCAGCAATTTTGCCTTGGCCAGCAAAACGGCAATCTGGGAATGAATACGGTGATTGGCGAGTCGGTGATGGATTGTAACGGAAAGTTTGTGATCTGTATTAAAGGGTTGTCACGCCAGCGGTTCGCAGATTTCCTGCCAATCGGTAAAGAGTTTCAACCCTTGTGTAAGCTGGTGGAGTTTGTATTACGGGAGCAGATGGCTTATGACCTGGAGCTCTCGATGGATGAGAAAGAAGTTCCGGTGCTTCGTCTGGACTCTCAGGAAGGCGTGGCTTTAGGTTGGTATTCATTTCTTGGCTCAGGTGAGCGGGAGAAAAACGTGTTAATTCAGGTGAGGCAATAAGTCATGGTTCAGAGTAAACAGCCTTCCCTCAACATGATTGTGACCAATGTGCAGGTACTGGAATCCGGTTTGGTTTCACGGACATCATGGACATCTGCCGGCGGTACGATTGGAACAGCGACAGACAGCTTCTGGCATCTGACCGATAAGAACGGGGCGATTTATCCCAATCATTGTGAAATTGTGGTCATTGATGGGGCTTTCTGTGTTCGGGATAACTGCGGTGAGACCTATGTGAATGGTTCATCCATGGCTCTGGGAAGAAATAAGTTAGCAAGACTGGAGAACAAGGATGAGATTCAAATTGGTCCATATCAGCTCCGGGTTCATTTGGGAAGTCATGGTGAAGAAGATATCGCTTCGAATAATGTGCTGGAGCAGTTATTTGAAGATGATCGTCACAGCTTACTGGCTGATGATGAAGGAGAAGCCGAAACCTTACACCATACGGAAGATCAAACTCATACAGTGATTGATCCTCTGATGGCGCTGGATGAACTGGCTCCCCAGAAAAAAGATGACAGTTATACCTTGATTGACGGGGATGATGATGAAGAATCGTCAGAAGATGAACCGCATGAAGAGCCATTACTTGCTGCTGAGGAATACTATCAGCCACCGCTTCAGGAAACGCAGCAGGAAAATGGTGAATACGATATGACTGCGTCGATTAGTCTGAAAAAAATCTTCAGATTCGGCGCATTGAAGCTGGGCAGAAAACCCAAAACGGAAGTACAGCGTGAGCCTGCTCATGCCGGTACGAAGAATGACGAAACAAATACGACAGACAATCAATCTGTGCACAACCGATCTGTAAGTCATGGATCAGTCGATTATCAATCAGTGAACAACGAATCAGAGGGCTATGGGATGGATGAGAACGTACTCGATCTACTCGAAGAAGAAGTCGCAAAAAGCATGTCATCAACATCAGAACAGTCTGTTGAAAAAAATCATCATGGAAAACATCTGCTGACCGGCCCAATGCTGGATGGGCTGGGTGTTGATCTGACCGATAGCCATGATATGGAAAAAATGCATTTTCTTTCTGAAGAGCTGGGACTGTCTCTTCAGGCGTGTGTGAAAGGATTACTTGAGCTGCATAAGCAGGTGAATCATGGTCGTTTTGATATGATGAACCGCAATCTTCAGCCAATTGAAGATAACCCGCTCAGACTTGGTTTGTCCTACGAAGAGACAATGAAGACCATGTATGACTCGCAAAAGAGTCTGGTTCATTTGTCTGCCCCGTCTGCAATTTCTGAAAGCCTGAAAAGCATTCAGGATCACAACGATGCTGTTCAGTATGCAACGACTGAAGCTTTGACACAGATTCTTGCTGCATTTTCACCTCAGGTTCTGCTGCGCCGTTTTAACAACTACAAGCGTCCGAACGACCAGCGTAGCGAGTCAGAAGAAGCCTGGGCCTGGAATATGTACAGCAGCTACTATCAGGAACTGACTTCTAACCGTCAAAAAGGATTTGAGAAGTTGTTCTGGGAAATTTTCGAACAGGCTTACGACAAGAAAATCCGTGAGAAGCAACTGGAGTTCTGATTGTGAAAAAGTTTGCTTGTGTTTTATTCGCTTTGTTATTGCTCTCTGCATGCAGCAGTAGTAGCAGTAGCTCTCCGGCGGATGAATATAACCCGGCAGAAGCTCCGACAACAGTAACGTTCAGTATGGTGACGGATGCGGGTGTGAACCCGAATATCTGGGGGGAAGCATCGCCGGTTGAAGTACAGGTCTTTGAACTGGAGGACGACTCCATGTTTATGTCGGCTGACTATGACGCGATCAAAGCCAGCTACAAGAAAGCACTCCGCAGCAACTTTGTCAGAGATTACGATTATATGCTGATGCCCGGACAGTTTAAGTTTGTGAATTCATTCAAAATCTCTCCGGACACCCATTATATCGGTGTGATGGCTCATTTTGCCGAACCAGAGCTGAGTGAGTGGAAAAAGGCAGTCAAAGTGCTGAACAAAGGCCGGGAATACCACCTGCTTATGCTGTTCAAAGACTACGATGTTAAATTAGAAAAAGTGGAATAATCGAGATGTTTGCACGTAACCGTGTTATCTGGAACGAAGGGCTGTTTATCAAACCTCAGCATTTCCAGCAACAACAACGATATACAGAATACTATGTTGACGCACGGATGAATTCTGTCAGTGGCTATCTGTACGGCATCTCTGAGCTGGCATTAAATCCGGAATATCTGGCATTTGGTCGGATTGCAATTGAACGTTTATCAGGCGTAATGCCCGATGGCACTGTTTTCAATATCCCACAGGAAGATTCACTGCCGGAACCTCTGGAAATCGAAGATGCTTCGCTGGCCGGACAGTTGATCTATCTGGCTTTGCCATTACGGACAGAATCTCTGCTGGAGGTCAGCTGGCCTGAAGAAAGAGGAACCGGGCGTTATGAAAGCCGCCGGATGGATGTCCGGGATGTGCAGAGTATGAAAGGCGATACGACAACGATCGATGTCTCGCCGGTACGGATGCACCTGATGCTGGAAAAAGAAGACCGTAGTTCTTATGCCTCATTTGCGATTGCCCGGATTCTGGAAAAGCGTCCGGATGGCAGTCTGGTGCTGGATCCTGAATTTATCCCATGTCACCTCAATTCATCGGTCAATGTAACCCTGCACCGGGTTGTGACTGAGATTGCGGGCTTAATGAATGAACGGGCGAAAAGTATTGCCGAGCGCATCAGTTCTCCCGGTCAGGGCGCTGTTGCCGATGTATCCGACTTTATGCTGTTGCAGGCATTGAACCGGTTACAGCCGCTGATTGAACATTTATCTAAGCTACGGACATTACACCCGGAACGGTTGTTTGAATGTCTGGCTTCTATTTGTGGCGAACTGGCGACATTTACCGACGAGAGCCGTCTGCCGCCAACCATCCCGGTTTATAACCATGATATGCCGACAGACTGCTTTATGACGCTGATTCGTCATATGAGACAAAGCCTGAGTGTGGTACTTGAACCACGTGCTGTGTCTATCCAGCTGGATAAACGGAAATATGGCCTCATGGTGGCACCGATCCATGACACCAACCTGATGGAAGATGCAGACTTTATTATTGCTGTGAAAGCGAGAATGCCACTGGATGAACTCCGTCGTGTGTTTGTTCAGCAAACGAAAGTTGCTTCGGTTGAGAAGATCAGAGAGCTGATTTCCCTCCAGTTGCCGGGTATTCCGCTAACGCCGCTACCGGTTGCACCTCGTCAGCTGCCTTATCATGCCGGTTATACCTATTATCAGCTTGATAAATCCAGTGCTGCCTGGTCAATGATCAAACAAGCCAGTGGATTCGCTTTCCATGTTGCAGCTGCATTTGATGACCTTGATTTACAATTCTGGGCAATAAGGAGTTAATTGTGGTGCAGAATACTGGTGAACACATTGACAATTTACTGTTTGATAATGTGGAAAATATCAACCGGGACCAGGACTACTGGTTCCAGTTGCGTGGCGACAATCCCAATGTCCTGATTGATGCTGCGACACCGCTGTTTGGTTTATCTCTCCGGGTTCGGGGAATGACCAGCTGTCCGAATATTGAGCAGATCTATCATCAGACGATTGAAGAGATCAAAGCGATCGAAATCGAGCTGACCGAGCAAGGTTTTGATAACGCAGTTCTGATGGCTTACCGATACATCTTATGTACCTATCTGGATGAGGCTGTGATGGGAACCGAATGGGGTTCATCCAGCATCTGGGCATCTCACTCTATGCTTTCCCGTTTTCACAATGAAACCTGGGGCGGAGAAAAGGTTTATACCATCCTTGCCCGTCTGGAAGGTGAACCAAAACGTTATCAGCTCTTGCTGGAGTTTATCTATCACTGTCTGGTTCTCGGCTTTGAAGGTAAATATCGTGTGATGGAGAATGGTCACAACGAACGGGAAAAAGTGATCAGTAATTTATACGATATGCTCGCCGCGCTTGATGAGAAAAAGATCAAGCCTTTGAATCAGGCCAACCAACATATTGTCGATGCTAAATACCGTCTGAACCGTCAGTTGCCGGTTTGGTCGGTTTTCCTTGGATTCTTCCTGCTATGGAGCGGGATCTTTCTGGGTTACACATGGTTATTGCATGAGAAATCTGCTGACGTTGTGAACCAGTTAAGTCAACTTCTTAATTAATTTTTAGGCTAGGTGATCGCTGTGATCCGAATTGAATTACCCACTCTTATTTCAAAGTTAAACCAACAGAGCAAGCTGGCGCTTGAGCAGGCTGCTTCTCTATGTATTGAACGCCAACATCCGGAAGTCACACTCGAGCACTATCTTGATGTTCTTCTGGAAAATCCGCTTTCTGATCTTCGTGTCATCCTGAAGCAGGCAAATATCGAATTTGAAAGTGTAAAACAGGCGATTGCCAGTTCGTATACACGTGAACATGTGCTGGACACTTATCCGGCTTTCTCTCCACTGTTGGTTGAACTGCTGCAGGAAGCCTGGCTGCTGTCTACGACAGAACTGGACCAGCGTGAACTGCGTTCCGGCGCTATCTTCCTGGCGGCACTGACCCGGGCCGATCGTTATCTGCCGGTTCGGCTGATCTCTCTGTTCGAAACGATCAACCGGGAAACACTGAAGAAAAACTTTGCTGCTGTGGTTGCCGATTCTTCTGAAACCGAAGTCGAGAAAACGACCGGAAAAGCAGGGGCAAAATCACCGTTGACTGAAGCCAGCTCACCACTACAGAAATACTGTTCCAATATCAGTGAGCAGGCGCGCCGTGATGAACTGGATCCGGTTTTGTGTCGTGAAGACGAAATCAATCTGATGATTGATATTCTGTGCCGCCGCCGTAAGAACAACCCGATTGTTGTCGGTGATGCCGGGGTTGGTAAAAGTGCCATGATTGAAGGTCTGGCGTTACGCATTGCTGCCGGAAATGTGCCGGATCAACTGAAAAACGTTGATGTCATGTCGCTGGACTTAGGTCTGCTTCAGGCTGGTGCTTCTGTGAAGGGCGAATTCGAAAAACGCCTGAAAGGTGTGATCGATGCGATCAAAGCTTCACCGAATCCAATCATTCTTTTCATTGACGAAGCGCATACGCTGATTGGTGCCGGGAATCAGGAAGGTGGCGCCGATGCTGCTAACCTGCTGAAACCTGCACTTGCCCGGGGTGAACTGAGCACCGTTGCTGCGACGACCTGGAAAGAATATAAGAAATATTTTGAAAAAGATCCGGCGCTGACCCGTCGTTTCCAACTGGTGAAACTTGATGAGCCAAGTATCGGTCAGGCCGTAGATATTCTGCGTGGTTTGAACGGTGTTTATGAAAAAGCTCACCATGTTCTGATTACCGATGAAGCACTGAAAGCTGCTGCGGAATTGTCGGCCCGTTATATCTCCGGACGTCAGCTCCCTGACAAGGCTATCGATGTTTTGGATACAGCCTGTGCAAGAATTGCGATTCACCTGACTACGCCACCGAAGCGTTTGTCGCAACTGGAAACCAACTGTTATCAACGCCAGCTGGAAATTGACATGCTGGAAAGAGCACAGTTCCTCGGCAGTGAAAATGATGTGAAACGTCTTGATGAGCTGCGTGCTCAGGAAGTTGAAGACGAAGCTGAAAAAGCAGCGCTGATTGAAAGCTGGGAAGACCAGAAAGAGTTGGTCGAGTCCATTATTGAATTGCGTTCTCAAGTGATGGAACTTGCTCAGCAGCAGGCTCAGGAAGCGGAGCAGACTGACGACGAGACTGAATCATTTGATGTTTTAGATGAGTTAGTGGAAGGACAGGCGTTAGAAGGACAGTCGCCGGAAGAAGTTCTTGAAGCTCTGAAAAGTGAACTGAAAGAAAAATATGCGGCTCTGGATGCGATTCCACATCGTGAGCGCCTGATTTACCCACAAGTTGATTCTGATCAGATTGCTGAAGTTATCGCAGACTGGACTGGTGTTCCTGTCGATCAGATGAATACAGATGAGCTACATAAGATTACGCATCTGACTTCAATTTTAGGCGAAACCATTAAAGGTCAGGACACGGCAATTGAACGGGTTCACCGTCACTTGCTGACTGCCCGTGCTGACCTGCGCCGTCCCGGACGTCCGAAAGGTGCTTTCCTGCTGGTGGGACCAAGTGGTGTCGGTAAAACTGAAACCGTTATCCAACTGGCAGAGCAACTATACGGCGGGCAACAGTTCCTGACCACAATCAACATGTCTGAATATCAGGAGAAACATACGGTTTCACGCCTGATCGGTTCACCACCGGGATATGTCGGTTACGGTGAAGGTGGCGTGCTGACAGAAGCCATCCGGAAAATGCCATATTCGGTTGTGCTGCTGGACGAAGTCGAAAAAGCGCATCCTGAAGTTCTGAACATTTTCTATCAGGCCTTTGACAAAGGCGAGCTTGCCGACGGAGAAGGCCGGGTGATTGACTGTAAGAATGTAGTGTTCTTCCTGACGTCGAATCTGGGCTATCAAACGATCGTTGATTATGCGGATGAGCCGAAAGTCATTGCTGACCGATTGTATCCTGAACTGGCGGACTTCTTTAAACCGGCATTACTGGCCAGGATGGAAGTGATTCCTTACTTACCGCTGAAGAAAGAAGTTCTGGCTGAAATCGTACAGGCGAAACTGGCACGGCTGGAAAAACTCTTCCAGGAACGTTACTCCGCAGTCGTTGACATTGCTGAATCCCTGATTGAGGAGATCCTCAACCGGGCGACCCGTTCTGAGAATGGTGCGCGGATGCTGGAAGCCATCATTGAAGGTCAGTTACTCCCGCCGGTTTCTCTTGCCCTGCTCAATAAACTGGCTGAGCGGGAACCGATCAACCGGGTTTATCTGGCTGCGGTTGATGGTGAGTTCATCGGTGAGGTTGAGTAACGATGAGCCGCTGGTTGACTTACGCGACCGATTTGGTAGGTATCAGAAAACCGCAGCAGTTGGCGACGCTTTTCATTGATACGGTTTCGCGTGAGTTGGAACTTGATACTTGTTTGCTGCTTGTTCCCAGCGCCGATGGGCGTACATTAGTGCCCCATCGGACCGACCTGGAGATGGTCTGGTCGGTGACTGATTTTGATTGCCCGTTTGCCCATGTGCTCCAGTCGTCAAAACCTATGGAATTGTTACTGGACAGTCTGGTCTTCTGGCAGTCTGATCGTACATTTACCCGGCTGACTGAGTCTGTCGGCCTTTTTGACTCTGTCCGGATCGTACCGCTTCCGCTGAATCAGGACGTAGTGAAAACGCTGCTGTTCCTGATTGGTGAAACTGACCATCTGCGGCAGATATTCACTCATGATGATTTTTGTCGTTATGTGGATGTATTCAGTCAGCAATGGGCTTTACTGAGCGATATTGAGCGCGAAGAGAAGAACCAGCGGGACTTGCGGGAATCACTGTCCGACGTTGAGCGGGATCGGGAGCAGCAGCGTCTGGTTTCGACGTTGTCCAAAACGTTAGTCGGGCAAAGTGCGTCGATGCAGAAACTGAGAGAGCAGATTGTCAGTGCTGCCGGATCGCAGTTATCGGTCATGATTCAGGGTGATACCGGAACAGGGAAAGAATTGGTTGCTCAGGCGGTTCATGAGATGTCAGAACGGGCAGATCAGCCATTCATTGCGATTAACTGTGCCGCAATACCGGAAAACTTACTGGAAAGTGAATTGTTCGGTTACTGCAAAGGTGCCTTTTCCGGAGCTGAAGCGGATAAGCAAGGGCTGATTGCTCAGGCTAACGGTGGCACTCTGTTTCTGGATGAAATCGGTGATATGCCGCTGGTCCTTCAGGCGAAATTATTGCGGGTGCTGGAAACGAGAACTTTCCGTCCGGTTGGTGGTAAAGAAGAGCTTGCTTCTGATTTTCGTCTGGTTTCTGCAACGCACGTCAATCTGTTGGGACAGGTCCGCCAGAAAGCGTTCCGGCAGGATCTGTATTACCGGCTGTTTCAGTACCCGATTACCGTGCCATGCCTGACGGATCGGATCGAAGATATCGAGCAGTTGAGCCAGCACTTTGTTGACCTGTTTAACGACTCGCATAGTACCCAGATCCGTGGTCTGAATTATAAGGCGATTGATTGCCTGAAACAGCATAGCTTTCATGGCAATGTGCGTGAGCTGAAACATTTGATCGAATTTGGATGTGCGCAGACACAGGACGGACACGAAGTGCAGGTAAATAGTTTCGTTCACCGGATTCTTCCCCGGGAGGAAGTCAATCTGTTTCAGGTTGAAGAGCCGGAGTCGCGCACTGTTATCAAAGATCTGAAGCAGGCGATTCAGGATTTTGAGTCGAAAATCATCAGAGAACGTCTGCGGTTGTTTTCCGGTGATCGCGCTAAAGCGGCAGAAAGTCTGGGTATTCCGAAGCGTACACTGGCTTACAAGTGTCAGAAATTGGAGATTAAAGCGCCATGAAATTAAGGATGTCTTGCTCTGTCGTGAGCCTGATGACACTGTTGTTATCCCCTCTTCATGCGGCTTTTGCCGCAACAGAACCCGAAATGCCGAAGCCGGAAGCGTTATCGCAGCCGGAGCAGTTGGTCCAGCAGGCAAACCAGTGCCGGGAAGTTTCGGAGCGTCTGGAAAGACTACGCTGTTTTGACCGGGTTTTTGCAACACCGTTGCATCTGAATCCAAGAAAAGAGCAGCAGGTCGGGGCATCGGAGTCATGGCTTCACGCCATGGATTCACTGGCGAAAGTAGGTGAAGGTGAAACGATGCATCTGACCGAGCAAGGTGATGATGCATGGTTGATTCTGATTGCATCAAATTCGGCATCACGATTTGCCGATGACCAAAAGCCATTGCTGATGATGAGCTGTATTCACCGTATCAGCCGGGTTGAACTGGCTCTGCCGAGTGAGATTCCTGATGCGAGGGTGAAAGTTAGCATTCAGCGGGCAACACAGTACTGGAGAAGTGATGACGCTGGGTTATTACTTTCATCAGGCCGGGGAATGCCGGCCATTAGTCTGATGAAAATTATGGCCGGGCAGGAAAAAACAGTGCTGCGTTCTAATTCAAAGGTTGTCGATGGTTTAGCTTTCGACACAAATGCTTTGAGTCAGGCGTTGCAACCGTTAAGAAAACGTTGTGATTGGTAGCTTAAACTATGGAACTATCTGAATATCGCCCGTGTATTACCACACCGATTGAGGGAGAAAATCCGGTCGGTGAACGTTTGATTGACGAACCGTTGTTTGATTTTGTTGAAGATCAGATGATGAAAGTCGGCTCTCTTTCTCATGCCAGTGTGCAATGGGATGAGGTCGAACATAGCGTTCTGAAACTACTGAAAGAAAAATCAAAAGATATCAAGCTATTGGTTTATCTATTGCAGTGTTTGCATCATCAGGCGACACCAGCCCGGTTTAATCTGTCTCTGTTTCTCTGGGCAGATTTTGTCTCACTTTTCTGGGAAGAAAGTTATCCGGCTCCGGGGCCGAGAGGAAAATTACCGCGACGTAAATTCTTTGGACAAGTCGTTCAGCGTTTTGGAATTGCTGCAGATAAGCAGGATTTCAACCGCTTTTCCGGCGAGTTGATGAGTGATCTGGAAAATGCACTGGATGCCCTGAATAAAGCAGTAGAAGCCAAGGAACTGACGACCGAAGATTTTACTTCGCTGCTGAATACCTTACGTTCCAAAATGCGGCTGGCGGAAGAGCGTCAGCGGGCTGAGCAACAGGCGCAGAAACCCAAAGCACAGCAACATCAGGAAAGCACGACAACCACGAGTACGCTTTCAGTTGACAGCTCCAGTGAGAAAGCGGCCAGACAGACGTTGCTGAAAGTTTCCGAGTTTCTGGCCGAACAGGAACAGGGTATTGCGTTAGCCATTCGTCTGCGTCGTCATGCGGTCTGGTCGGGGATTGTGTCTGAACCTGATCATAACTCAGACGGGGAAACCATGCTTCGTCCGATGCAGCAGGATCGGGTCAAAGATTATCAGGATCTGATGCGTAGTCCGGATTTATCGTTATGGCGCAAAATTGAACAAAGCCTGACGATGGCTCCTTACTGGTTTGAAGGGCAGATGATGAGCTACCAGATTGCACAGGCACTGGATAAAAAAGAGTGGTGCAGGGGAATCCGGGAAGAAGCAACCTATTTTCTTGAGCGTTTGCCCAAGTTAAGAGAGCTGAAATTTAAAGGCGGACAGCCGTTTGTTTCAGAAGAAGTGGATGCATGGCTGGGAGAGCAGGAACAGGGGACGACATCTACAGCTGTTGTCGGAAGCTGGCAGGAGAAACGTAAGGAAGCATTTACTTTGGCGAAAGAGGCCGGAATTGCTGTCGCTCTCTCCATGATTAATGGCGGCCTTGAAAAGGCGGTCGAACCCCGGGATAAATTTTACTGGCGGATGATGTCTGCTGATTTGCTCAACGAGCACGGTTTCGCGGCGATGGCCGGGGAACAGTATCAGACATTGTACCGTCAGGCGGGTTCAGCAAGTGTTTCTGAGTGGGAACCCTCACTCATGCAACGATTAGAAAAATATTCAACGTCAGAGTAAGCGAAGGATATCGTCCATGTTGAAAAAGATTTTCGGGCTGCTAAAAAAATTAATACCGAGCATGGTAGCACTGGTGCCGGTACTGCTGTTAGTCAGCTTTATTTTAATAAATATTGCAATTTGGTGGGCAGGTCCATGGCTCACTATTTATGACACAAAACCACTGGCGAGTGTCACTTCCCGGGTTTTTGCCAGCCTCTTGGTTTTCTTACTGGCTGCCGCCGTGTGGGGGTTCTGGCAGTGGAGAAAATTACAAAGCTATCAGGCAGAACAGCAGAAAGAAGAAGTCTTTCGCCAGGATCCGGTCAAACTGATGGAAGAGCGTCAGGAAGTTGAGCTGAATCAGGTGATTACCAACATGCGTAAGAGCCTGAAGAATAAGCGGGACTTCTTGTATTCTTCTCCCTGGTATCTGGTTCTGGGTCTGGAAAATGCGGGTAAGACCAGCCTGATCAACCGTTCCGGACAGAACTTTACTTTGTCTTCCGTGATGCGGGCATCCGGCCAGCGGAGTGAAAATCCATATTCATTTGACTGGTGGATTGGCGACAAAGCGGTTGTGATTGATCCGGATGGTGAACTGCTGACTCAGGGTAACCGTGATGAAGACAATGACGGAGAAATGGAACGTCGTTTGTGGAAGCACTTTGTTGAGTGGCTGGAGCGGACTCGTAGCCGCCGTCCTCTGAACGGTATTGTGCTGGCTCTGGATGTTTCCCATCTGGCAACCTCCAAAGCATCTGAGCGGAAAGCATACGCCAGTATTCTGCGGGCCCGGCTCCGGGAACTGATGGAAACAATGTCGATCCAGTTACCGGTCTACATCGCTCTGACTAAACTGGATCTGCTGTATGGTTTCGAACCGTTTTTCAGACATTACTCCAAAGCAGAACGGGAAGAAGCGTTAGGTTTTACCTTCCAGCTGAATCCGAATGATGATCAGGATGCCTGGTTAAAAGAATTTGAAGACGATTATCTTCAGTTTATGACCACCATTAATGACATGTTACCGAAAGCCGTTTCCGTCCCTATGGAAGCGGAAGAACGGAATGGTGTCTATAGTTTCAGCCGTCAGATCTCCGGACTGAAAGATATTCTGACCCAGTTCTTCCGCGAAACGCTGGGGAATGATCAGTACTCTCTTTCCGCCGTGGTCCGGGGGGCTTATTTTACGTCCGTTTACCAGCAAGGCGTACCAACTAATGCCTTTGATGATGCAGCATCTCGTCGCTACGGACTGGAACATGCGGTCAACCGGGCACAAATTGCGAAAAACTCGACGGTCTATTTCACTTCGCAGTTATTTAGCAACATTATTTATGCCGAGTCGGGACTGGCTTCGGATAACCGTAGGGTTGCCAAACGAAAACGGCGTCTGATGTTGCTTTCAGGAGCAACCTGTACGATCGCTTCATTACTGCTGTTCGGAGCCTGGCAACGTTATTATGCGGTAAACGTTGAACATGCGGATGCCGTACTGACCAAAGTAAACGAGTTTAAGAATGAGCTGCCGAAAAATATCTATCAGGCATCTCAGCGTGACATGCTCGATTCTCTGAACAAAATCCGTCAGGCAACTCTGGAGTTCGGTTTCTTCCGGAACAAGTCGAAGTATCTTTCCGATATGGGACTTTATCAGGGTCATACTATCGGTCCAATGGTTGAGAAGACCTATCTGAACCTGCTGGAAACCCGTTTTCTGCCGATTCTGCTTTCGGACGTTATCGTGAAAATGAATGATGCGAAAACCGAAGTTGAAAAGCTGGATGCGTTGCGGGTTTACCGCATGATGACAGATAAAGAAGGACGTTATAAGGACATCGTTCTTGATTACTTCGGTAAATACTGGCAGAAAGAGTTTCCGGCCCGGCGTGCCGTTCAGGAAGAGTTGATGGGACACCTGGACTATGCCATGGACCATACCGACTTAACCACGGCCCGGAAAAACGGCGATCAGAATGCTGAACAGATTATGGGTGCATACGATCAGACGATTGCCAAAGTTCAGACTGAGCTGAATGCGATGCCGAACAAGCAGCGTGTTTATCGCAACCTGAAACTGAATGCTCCGACTGTTCTTGGTCCGTCACTGAACCTGCGTAATCTGGTTGGTCCGGTGTTTGATCTGGTATTTGATGAGCGGGTGATGAACGGCGATGGTTTATATATTCCGCAGATGCTGACCAAAAGAGGATTTGAGGACTATTTCATTCCACAGGTCGAATCGGTTTCTAAACTGGCGCTGATTGACGGATGGGTTCTGGGACAGAATCGCTCGGCTGAGTTCAGTGAAGCGGATAAACAGGATCTGCGGGATAAAATCCGGGGACTTTATGTTGCCGATTATACCAAGACCTGGCGGGCTGCACTGGCAGAAGTCGACATTAAATATTTCAACGATATCAATGATGCTGTCACCGTACTGGATAATATCACCAGTAGCGTTGAGCCGATTCAGCGTCTGTTGAGAACTCTGGAAGCTAACACGAAAATGATTGCCGGTATTCCGGATGATTCTTCAGCACAGAGTGAACTGCTGAAATCGCCGAAGTATCGTGTGGCTGCGATGATCGATACGCCATTTGCTGATCTGAACGGAATGCTGACTGCGGTCGGAGACAAACCCGCTTACATCAGTGAAGTACTGGCTTCAATCGATGAACTGAAGTTATATCTGAAAGGTATTCAGGCTTCTCCTGATATGGGGATGGCGGCGCTGAATGCAACCAAAGCCCGGATGAAGCTGGTGAATGGTGATCCGATTTATACGCTGAGACGGGTTGCATCCGGACTACCTGCACCACTGGACAGAATTCTGACCAAACTGGCGGATGAAAGCTGGTATGTGATCAAGCAGGAAGCGGTTAAATATCTCGAAGTACGCTGGCATGATGACGTTTATCGTGTCTTCCGGGAAAAACTGGCGGATCGCTATCCGTTCAATCCGGAGTCAAGCAAAGATGCTTCACTGACTGACTTTGAAGAATTCTTCGCGCCAAACGGTATTCTGGATAGTTTCTATCAGAATCAGTTGAAGATCTTCATTGATGAGAAAGTTGGCTTGTCTGATGCAGACAGTGGTCAGAGCGTTGTGAAAGCGGAAGTTCTGGAGCAGATTGAACGAGCCCGGCATATTCAGGATGCTTTCTTCAACCGTAAAGGTGTTCTGGATGTCAGCTTCTCAATTGAACCACTACGCCTGACAGGAAACAAACGACGCAGTGTGCTGAATGTTGACGGACAGTTCCTGTCATACAGCCATGGCTCAAGAGAGAATGTTGAACTGATTTGGCCGAACACGCTACGGGATTCTGCGATTTCTAAAATTACGCTGATTCCGACCAAGTCGAACCTGTCACCGCGGAGTATCATTATTCAGGGACCATGGGCATTCTTCCGCCTGTTAGATTCCGGTGATGTGTTAGCGGCAAGTACAACGTCGGTAGACTATAAGTTTACGGTTGATGGTGGCGACATGGTTTATCGGATTAACTCCGAAGCTGATGTGAATCCATTTACCCAGCGTTTGTTTAAATCGTTTAAACTCTCAGGTAACTTATATTAATCTTCAAAAATCACGGAGCGCCTTCGGGCGCTCCCATCATTGATTAGGGCAATTTAATTCGATGTCCCCACGATTATTTATTGAGAACACACCATTTATCCTGACTGCCGAGCAGGACGATTTACACAATCATTCGCTGTATCAGGCCGTCAAGAAAGAGATCTACCGGGAGCGTTCTCCCTTTGCCGGTGGAACGGATTGGGAACTGGTTAAACAGAACTGTGAACAGCTGGCGCAGGCAACCGGACTCGATCTGGCAATGTGCGTGTATTACAGCATTGCCAGTCTGAAGCTGGATGGATTACGGGGTTACACCAACGGGCTGGAACTGATGTATGGCTGTCTGGTAAGCCTGAAAGAGGAAATCAAAGAGAGCGATAAGTATATTGAGCGTTTGTTCCATTGGGCGAACGCTCAAGCGCTTATTGAACTGCAAAACCTGCGGGCAAGCTATGAGATGTTACGTGAGCTCTATCGGTGCGAGCAGTTCTGTGACCGCATCAGCTACCTGCTTCAATCTGAAAGGCCGGGTATTAAAGCTGATTTCGAATCGATCGGTTATATCATTTTTGAACAGATTGATCGGCTGGAAACCTGCTATCAGGTGGCTCTGAAACGCCGGGAGTTTACGGAAAATGGTCGTCCGGCCGCGGTGGTTCAGGTCACTCAACCGGGAACCAGCTGGTGGAAGTTGATGGTGATGTTTCTGCTGGGCGGTGGTATTGCCGGCGGTGCAGTATACTGGTGGTTGTTGCAGACGCTCGGGAACTAAACTGTTACTTTGTCTATGATGAAAAGCTCCTGATTGCAGGAGCTTTTTTCGTTTTACAGTGTAAATATTTTAGTTTTGAGCTATCCCTGAAGCTACAGTTAAATGCTTCTTAAATTCATCATTATTCGTGAGTATCTATAGCTTTGAACATGATGAGTGACTGATTCTCAAAGCCCAATTTGTCATAAAATCTCTGGGCCGTTTCATTAAAGGACATCACCTCAAGTCTCATTTGTTCAGCACCCTGGGTTTTAGCCCAGTCCGTGCATACAGACATTAGTTCAGAACCAATACCTGAAGCACGACAATTCTCGTCAACGACAATCGTACCAATACGGCAGATTGGGCAGGTGACCAGAAATGGGACCGTCTCATTTTTAGTGATGATCGCTGTGATGAAACCGACAACTTTATCTTCGATTTCAGCTAATAAAAATAACCGGGTTTCATCCCGTAGTGCCTCAAGCAAAAAGTTTCTATCAGCATCAGAAGGTTCAACAAAAGCTTGAGGTACATTTTCAAAATGGAGCTTTCCGATTTGATAATTCAGGGTTAACAATCCATCCACATCTGTTGCTTCTGCTTTTCTTATGATCATATTTTCCCTTTCTGACTTTAGTTAGTGTCTTATTTAATTGGATATTGCACCATTCATACAATGATCAATTCATTTCAATTCCTGTCAGAAGATACTGACATCTGGCATTTAAAGCCGGTACAGTCTTTATACATAATCATCTGGTATCGATGCAACTACACGATATAATCGAGAGCTTTTAGATCGATCAGTAGGTGCTGTCTGAGCATGATGAAAACTCATTATATTGAAAAGTATCAAGCTGTTTTAAGATATCACGATATTGCAGGTGATAAACTCCCGATTGTCTTTATTCATGGCCTGGGATGCTCATCATCAAGTGATTATCCTGCGGTTGCTGCCAGTTCGTTATTGAGCGGGCACCGTTGTATTCTGGTGGACTTATTTGGTGCCGGTTTTAGTGATGCTCCGGAAACGTTCAGTTATTCCGTTCGTGACCATGCTCAGGTTCTGATGGAACTTATCGATGCGATGCAGCTTCCCCGGCTTGTGATTTTTGGTCATAGTGCCGGAGGTGCGATAGCAATAGAACTGGCATCTCTATGTCAGGAGCGGGTTGCATCGATTGTTCTGGCCGAACCTAATCTGGATCCGGGTGGTGGTTTCTTCAGCCAGACGATTGCCTGTCAGTCTCTTTCTGATTTCTGTGAGAAAGGCTATCAGCGCAAGATTCAGGAGGCGACTTTAACGGGGAATCATATATGGGCCGGAACGATGCAGGTTGCGGCTCCTGTTGCTGTTCACCAGTTGTCTCAATCACTGGTTACCGGCTCTGTACCATCGTGGCGGGAGTTGTTGATTCAGTTTCTGATGCCGAAACTTGTACTGTTTGGTGAATATTCATTACCGGATGAAGATTTGCAAAGACTGCCTCAGGCCGGTGTCCATGTTGCGGTGATTCCGCAAGCCGGACATTCGATGATGTGGGAGAATCCACTGACAGTGGCACAAGAGATTGCTGATTTTATCGGCTAATCCAGAAAGGGCAGATAGTGATTTTTCCTAGGGTATTGACCTGAGGCGCAGGTCTGAGTTACCAGAATGAAAACCCTGCGCGCGCCAGACAGATTACATTGTTCTTATTTCCTCATCGCATTCAGCTTCGCCTGAGCAATACCGAATATAGAGTTGATTGGGTAGCTGCCGTCATCAGTAGCGATGCCGGCTGGTTTACCGGTGAAGATTTCAATTGCCTCAGTGACATGATCAATTGCCCAGATGTGGAACTCCTCTTTTTCAATTGCTTTGACGATGTCATTACGCAGCATCAGGTTATGTACGTTTGAGCGGGGAATGATAACGCCTTGTCCCGGATGACGGCCTTTGATGGTACAGACATCAAAAAAGCCTTCGATCTTCTCATTCAGGCCGCCGATCGGCTGGGCTTCGCCGAACTGGTTCATTGAGCCTGTGATAGCAATATCCTGACGGTTGGCCTGATGTGAGAATGCAGAGACGATCGCACAGAATTCAGCCATACTGGCACTGTCACCATCTACACCGCCATAGCTCTGCTCGAACGTAATGGTGGTTGTCAGAGGAACTTTGGCATTCTTACCCAAAACGGAATGCAGATAGGCGGTGAGAATCATCACACCTTTGGAATGGATACTTCCACCAAGATCGACACTGCGTTCAATATCGATAATATCGCCTTCACCGTAACAGGTGGTGGCTGTGATCCGATTCGGTACGCCAAACATATGATCGGTTGTGCTCAGAACGGACAACGCATTGATCTGACCGACCGCCGTACCATCAGTCTGCATCAGAGTGGTGCCATTGATGAAACTTTCCATCACATTGTGCTGGATTCGGTTGACCCGCAGTTCCTGATTATGCAGTGCTGCATCAACATGGCCCTGACGAATCATGTTGGAATTGGCCTGCTTGGCGACGTAGTTTGACTCGCGTAGCAGATTGGCAATATGAGCTGAATGTAACGAAAGTTTATTCTGATCACCGGCAATCCTGGAGCTGTGTTCGATAATTCTGCCGATGGCTTTGCGATCACAGTGAAGCAGGTTGTTGTCGTGAACAAAACTGGAAATAAACCGGGCATATTGCAGTTCGGAGTCTGCGGTTCTGGGCATCTCATCTTCAAAATCAGCCGTGACTCTGAATAGCTCGCTGAACTCCGGATCATAGTGAGTCAGCAGTTGATAGGTGCGATAGTCTCCGAACAGGATGATTTTGACATTCAGCGGAATCGGTTCCGGATCCAGTGAGATTGCGCCACTTAAGGTGACTTCTCTTTCCAGTGACGTCATGCTGATCTGGCGTGAGCGTAAGGCGCGTTTCAGACCGTCCCATACGTAAGGGCGTTCCAGAACTTTAATCGCGTCCATCAGCAACACACCGCCGTTGGCCCGGTGCAGGCTTCCGGAGCGAATCAGCGAGAAATCGGTAAATACGGTGCCTTTGTAGGTTGCTGTCTCAATGTAACCGAACAGAGAGTGATAGTTGGGGTTTTCTTCCACCACGATAGGAAAGTGGTCTTCCGGGTGGCTGACCAGTACATTGACCTTGTAGCGGCGCGGAAGTTTTTTGTCCAGCGCTGCGGTGGCCAGTTCTCCCTGTTCACTGCTTTCTTCCAGAAAAATATCAACATTGTCGATGATATCTTTGCGTAGTTCATCCAGATAATTTTTGATTTCCGGATAGCTGGAGTAATCTTTTTTGAGCTGTTTGATAAAATGATTCAGAACTTCGCTGGTCACTTCATCATTGAGTTTCTTGATTTTTTCGTTGTAACTTTCTTCCCATTCTGAGAGTTGCCGGACCATATTGCGTAGTTTTACTTCCAGCTCGTCGATGGCTTCTCCGAAATAGGCCTGTTCTTCTTTTGTTAATGCTTCAAAGGTTGTTTCAGTATGCATTTCATCGCCATTCATGGCGATGAACTGATATTCTCCCTGAGAAGTAATTGTCAGACTGACACCTTTGGCTTTGGCATCTTTAGTGATCTGCTCCAACTCGGTCTGCTGCTTGGCGGCCAACTGATTTTTGAGCTGTTCCGCCCGGCTGATATATAGCTCGTTATCAAATGCCAGAGGAACGGCACCTACCAGTTTTTCGACCAGTTTTTCAATATCCTGCCGCAGGCTGCTGCCGACGCCTCGGGGAAGTTTCAGAACTTTTGGGGTCCGGCTTTCTGAAAAATTTGCAACGTAACACCAGTCAAATAACGCATCCGGTTCGTGCTGATGGCGGTTCAGATAGCGCAGAACCATAGTCCGTTTGCCCAGTCCGTTTCTGCCGATGGCGTAAATATTGTATCCTTTCTCTTTGATCGACATGGCGAATTCAACGGCTTTCTGTGCCCGTTCCTGCCCGACGATCTCATCAATCGGCGCTAAATCTTTTGTGGATTTGCTGGAAAGCTTTTCCAGCCTGGCTACATGATAGAGTTGTTGTGTCTGTAGTCGTTCGATTGCCATGATTCCCTCACGCCTTTTCCTTTGCTGTATTCAGTGTAGATGTAATTGTTTGCATTTTTAGTGACTTAGCGCTGATTCGTACCTGACTGCGCAAATAAACATCAGTTTAAGGTTAAATGTACGGGATAATTAAATAATTATCATTTGGTAAAGATTACTTTGCTAATACCAACAGAGTCAGTAGACTACCCTTCCTTTTTATATGACTGAGCAGATGTCTGAGCCATATCGGGTAACCTGGTGAGCCTTGTAGTAATAGCATTCAGGATTATCCGGACAGATAATGTTTAAGTTTTATCTGACTGTTAAAGAGCCTTTATTTTTATGCAGCAAACAGTAAATGTCCCGCAGCCGCTGGGCCGTCAGCTTCTGAAAATGACCTGGCCGATGGTATTCGGCGTGCTTTCACTGATGGGATTTCAGTTGGTCGACAGTATTTTTATTGCTCAACTGGGCGTTCTGCCTCTGGCAGCTCAGGGATTCACGCTACCGATGCAGATGGTTATTATCGGGCTACAGGTCGGGCTGGGTATTGCGACTACGTCGGTAATTGCCCGTGTGCTGGGAATGGGAAAGCAGCAAGACGCTAAACAGCTGGGCGGCCTGATTCTGAGTATCGGAAGTGTCAGTGTAGCATTGCTGACGGTGCTGATTTATCTGATTCGCCATCCGATTCTGAATCTGCTGGGAGCGACACCGGAAGTTTTTCCGATCATCGATCAATACTGGATTGTCTGGCTGATCAGTGCCTGGACCGGTGCAACACTTTACTTTCTGTATAGTATCTGCCGTGCTAACGGGAATACGATGCTGCCCGGCACAATGATGATGGTAACCAGTCTGGTGAACCTGATTCTGGACCCGATTTTTATCTTCTCATTTGATTTAGGGATACAAGGTGCGGCACTGGCAACTATTTGTGCATTCGGCTTCGGGATTGCTGTGGTTGCGGTGAAAGTGATTTCCCGCCACTGGATGTCCTTCCAGTGGGAAGGTCTGGATATCCGGGCCAGTGTACAGTCGATTTTGCAGGTGATGGGACCAGCCACGGTCAGTCAGTTACTGCCGCCGCTTTCCTCGATGATGGCTACACATATTCTGGCTTCATTCGGTAATGAGCCGGTTGCTGCATGGGCCGTAGGTTCCCGGTTTGAGTTTTTCTCACTGGTTGCAGTGCTGGCTCTGACAATGGCGATGCCGCCGATGGTTGCCAGAATGCTGGGCGAGAAAAAGATTGTCGAGATCCGCTATCTGGTTGGTATTGCGGTAAGATTCGTACTGATTTTTCAGACGGTGCTGGCAGTTCTCGCCTTTTTCTTAGCCGGTTATATTGTGGTCTGGATGGCTGAGGCACCGATGATTCAGCAATTACTGCGATGGCATCTGATCTTTGTTCCGATTAGCCTTGGTCCTCTGGGGATCTGCATGTTAATGGTCTCGATCCAGAATGCGCTGGCGAAATCATATACCGCATTGGTTATTTCCGCTTTGCGATTATTCGTTTTTTTCCTCCCCTGTCTGTGGGTTGGGGCTCAGGTTGCCGAATTGCGGGGAATCTATTTGGGGGCGATGACCGGTAACATACTTGCGGGTCTGTGTGCCTGGATAATCTACCGGAAAACCATACGGCAGATTGAGCAACAGCTTGTCGCCAATTAAGAATGAAAAGAAAAACCCCGCTGTTTCTGGCGGGGTTTTCAATTGAGTCAGCAAGCCAGATTTATTTTGCTTTGCGGCGTGCTTCTACTGCGGCAGATAACTGACGCAGAACTTTTTCTGTGTCATCCCAGCCAATACAGGCGTCGGTAATTGACTGGCCGTAAGTTGTTGCCTGACCATCAACCAGATCCTGGCGGCCTTCTACCAGATGAGATTCAATCATCACACCAAAAATCTGCTCTTCACCGGCAGCAAGCTGGGCTGCAACGTCTTCGGCAACAACCATCTGACGCTGATACTGTTTGCTGCTGTTTGCGTGGCTGAAATCAACCATGACTTTTTGTGGCAGATCGGTCTCAGCCAGTTTATCTTTCACATCCTGCACATGTTTGGCATCGTAGTTTGGCTCTTTTCCGCCACGCAGAATGATGTGGCAGTCCGGGTTTCCGGCGGTTTCAACAATTGCAGAATGACCGTACTTGGTGACGGACAGGAAGTGGTGAGATGCCCGGGCTGAACGAATCGCATCGGCAGCAATCTTGATATTGCCATCGGTGCCGTTTTTGAACCCAACCGGGCATGACAGACCGGATGCCAGCTCACGGTGTACCTGAGATTCGGTTGTTCTCGCACCGATTGCGCCCCAACTGATCAGATCGGCAACATATTGTGGTGTGATCATATCCAGAAACTCACTGGCAGTCGGCATACCCAGATTGGTCAGATCCAGCAGCAGCTTACGTCCGATTCGCAAACCATCATTGATTTTATAGGTATCGTTCATGTACGGGTCGTTGATCAGACCTTTCCAGCCAACAGTTGTCCGAGGCTTTTCAAAGTAAACGCGCATGACGATTTCCAGATTGCCACTCAACTCGTCACGCATGGTTTTCAGGCGCTTACCATATTCGATTGCCGCTTCCGGATCATGAATAGAGCAAGGACCGATAATCACCAGTAAACGGTCGTCTTTATCATTCAGAATATTATGGATGGCTTTGCGGGCATTAAATGTTGTTGAAGAAGCAACGTCAGTTGCCGGGTATTTTTCAAGAATCGCAACCGGCGGGAGTAGTTCTTTAATTCGTTTTATTTTTACATCATCAGTCTGAAACATTCTGTTCTTCTTCCTCTCTCAATACGATACACCTGATAGGGCAGCAGAGCTGCTCAGGTGATTTAACTCACGTAAGGTATCGGGTTCAATATGATGTTGCAATCATTTTTTTTATAAAAATGCAATATTAAAGCAATCTTTACACCAAAAGGCATTTGTAAAGAATAATGTACAGAATTCTCTGAAGCATTCTCCTGAAAAGGCTCAACTGTTCACTACTTCGCATTTTGCTTGAAATGAAGTTAAGAATTTCTATCATTTATCGATTGCGTACTCACAAATAGTAAGTGATCTATCATACACTGTGGATAAGAAAAAAGTGGAAAGGTATCTCCAATGAATGAACAATTATCCCGTTGGCTGGAAAGAGATCCGGATGGGACAACCAAAGATGAATTGCAAGCTCTGATCGATGCCGGTAATCAGGAAGAACTGCAAGACAGGTTTAAGTGCCGTCTGGCTTTTGGTACGGCAGGGCTGCGTGGAAAAGTCGGATGCGGACCAAACCGGATGAATCGTCTGGTTATTCAGGAAACGGCGACCGGGTTAGGACGCTATTTGATTCAGCAGGTTAAGCAGGCCCGTGAACGGGGTGTGATTATTGGCTATGACGGACGTCTGGATTCGAGAGATTTTGCTTTTGATACGGCAGCAGTGCTGACTGCGCTGGGCATTAAAGTCTATTTAACCGATCAGGTCGCGCCAACTCCGGTTGTTGCTTATGGTATTCGTCAACTGAATACGGCTGCCGGTGTGGTGGTTACTGCGAGTCATAATCCGCCGGAATATAATGGATTTAAGGTTTACTGGGAAAATGGTGCACAAATTATTCCGCCTCATGATCAGGGGATTGCGCAGGCAATAGAGCAGGCGGCACAGGAGCCGCTCCGGACAATATCTCTGACCGAAGCCGAGGAAGAGCAGCGTTTGCAATGGCTGAGTGATGATTACTATGCGGCTTACCGTCAG
The DNA here is from genome assembly GCF_024346955.1 of Vibrio mangrovi. Lineage (NCBI taxonomy): Bacteria > Pseudomonadati > Pseudomonadota > Gammaproteobacteria > Vibrionales > Vibrionaceae > Vibrio > Vibrio mangrovi. The sequence goes on from NZ_AP024884.1 coordinate 104,204, forward strand.
GCCGTTCATCAGCATCCGTTGTTACGGTCGGATGAGAGTGGTACTGATATCACCATTGCCTATACAGCAATGCATGGTGTGGGCGCACCTTACGCTGAGGCGTTGCTACGTGAGGCCGGATTCTCGCATGTTCACAGTGTTGCTGAGCAGCGGGAACCCGACGGTCGTTTCCCGACGGTCCAGTTCCCGAACCCTGAAGAGCCGGGTGCAATGGATCGGGTGATTGCTCTGGCTGAACAGACTAGTGCCGATTTGGCCTGTGCCAATGACCCGGATGCGGATCGTTTTGCTGTCGCAGCCCGTAATGCGGCGGGTGAATTTCATATGCTGACCGGTGACCAAGTCGGGACTTTGCTGGGTGATTATCTGTTAAATGGTTTCTCTCACGGAGAGAACACCGGACAGGCACTGGTCGGTAATACGATCGTTTCTTCCAGCCTGCTGGAAAAGATAGCGCAGCATTACGGCGCAGCTTATTTCAAAACACTGACTGGGTTTAAATGGTTAACCAATGTCGCAATGCAGCAGCAACGCGAAGACAGACCATTCTTATTTGCTTATGAGGAAGCGCTGGGTTACACCATCGGAACTCAGGTCTGGGATAAAGACGGACTGTCAACATTACTTGCTTTTGTCCAGATGAGTACGGCGCTGAAGCGTAATGGAAAAACAGTCTGGGATCAGCTGGAATCGATTTATCGTCAGCATGGTCTTTATGTGACAGCCCAGAAAAGTATTGCGCTGGCACCTGATACACCGCCAGTCGGTGATGCATTGAGAGCGGAACCACCTCAGGTGATTGCCGGTCGTCAGGTGGTTGTAACGGAAGATTATAAGACATCACAACGTATGCTGGCTGATGGACGTATAGAATCGATCGATTTACCGGTGAGTGATGTACTGATTTATCAGTTGGAAGGTAATGCCAGAGTCATCGTCCGTCCGTCCGGAACGGAGCCTAAACTGAAGTGCTATTACGAACTGGCAACTGAAATTGTGCAGGGAGAAGCATTTTCGACGGCACAGCAGCGGGCTGATGAACAGTTGAGTATGCTGATTGCCGAACATCAGATTCATTTACAATAAACGATACTTGTCATTGTAAATTCGTAAATAAAAAGAGCAGCATCATCGCTGCTCTTTTTAATGGCTGTGGATATATCGATTTATTTTACTGATGCCTGTGCAATGGCTAGTGCCGGGTTGGACTGGCGGCATTTGGCAAACACATCCTGATTCGGGCGATAGGCGCTGGTTGTCACATCCATTGCTCCCAACAGCGTATCAAAGAGATAGTCATGAGATATCTGAGCTTGTTGAGCTTCAGTTTTCAGACAAGACTCATCGACGGACTTCGCCTGTCTGAATCCCGGAGACATCCATAGCAAGAGTGGAACATGTGTCTGATATTTCGGGGCGAGACTGTAAGGCAAGCCATGCAGATAGACACCATCTTCTCCTAATGATTCACCGTGGTCGGACATATAGATCAATGCAGTATTGTATTTGTCTTCCAGAGATTTCAGCTGATCTATTGCCTGACCGACCACGTAATCGGTGTAATGGATCGTATTGTCATAGGAGTTGACTAACTGTTCATGAGTACAGTTTTCAATATCAGCTCTCGGACAGTCCGGCTGGAATACAGCCATATCTTTCGGATAGCGTTGATAATAAGTCGGCCCATGGCTTCCCATCAGGTGCAGTACGATCATCCGGTTACCTTTCATTGATGCGACTTTTCCCTGAAAATCTTCCAGCAACTTCATGTCCAGACAACTGGTTCCGTTACACAGAGAATTGGTATCGCTGCGGGAAAGAATTTCTTCCCGGAGACGAGCTGGTACATGTTTGTCTGCACCATCGTTTTCCCGCCAGAGTATATCGACACCGGCACGATTCAGGATATCCAGTACGTTGTCCTGATTGATCGCAACTCTTTCATCATAGTCTGATTTATTCAGCCGCGAGAACATACAAGGGACAGACACCGCTGTTGCAGTTCCGCACGAAGAAACATTCTGAAAAGCAATTACATCGGACTGACTGGTATACGGGTTGGTTTCTCTTGGATAACCATTGAGCTGATAGTTCTGACTTCTGGCTGTTTCACCCAGAACGAATACAAACAGTGTCGGTTTACCGTTAGTCGCTTCAGAAACCGGCTGATATGCATCCTGACCAATTTGTTTGTAGTTGATCGGCGCTGTCAGATAGTTTTCTTTCACGAAGCGGTTGATACTGTGTACATAATAAGTCGGAATAATCAGTTTACGCAGGTAGCTGTTGTTTCTGCCGACAGAGGCATAATCCTGATAATAGAACATGGCAATCACAATGATTCCCAACAGGGAAAGTACGATAGTCAGGAGTTTTTTACCGATAAAGCGGATTGGTTTAGGCTCCGGACGAATTGGAGACAGCCACAGAGAAATAGTTGGAATAATCCCTAAAATAACGATCCACAGTACGGAGTTCATACTCAGATATGAAGTCGCTTCGCCAGTGTTTGTCTCGACGATATTCCGGATCATGTCGATGTCAAAAATCACACCGTAGTTATAACTCGCATAACAGACGATGCTTGAGACAATGATAAGTACAGAAAAGAATACTTTGGTGATCTTCGGCCAGGTAAACAGTGAAAAGATAACGTTGAAGGCACAGAAGAAAAAGATCGGGATAGAAATAACGAAACCGGTATCGACTGCCTCAAGTTTACTGAAAATCGTTTTCAGTGCCGAGTAGATCGGCAGATTGAGAAATAGAGCAAAGTAGGCCGAAAGAATCAGCGTGATGACCGTATATGAAAACGGGTAGAAACTCATAGTACGATTTATTTTCATATTAAAACCCACGCCCAGATAAATGTTGTAAGAAGGATGGTGATAAACACAGCCGCAGAGCCGATATCTTTGGCTCTTCCGCTTAATTCATGGAAGTCATCGCTAATCCGGTCGACGACTGCTTCAACGGCAGAATTGAATAACTCGGCAATCAGAACCAACACCAGACATGCAATCATGAGCATTTGTTCGTATGGTGTAACATTGAGCCAGAAGGTCAGAAAAATGAGTGGAACTGAGACTACAACCTCCTGACGAAAGGCGGCCTCATGGATCCAGGCAGAACGAAGGCCTTTCATGGAGTAGACCGTGGCAAAACAGACGCGCTTTAGCCCTTGGTGACTTGCTTTCATTACATCCTCATATGAATCAGGTCGTAAAAAATCTGACATGCAGGTGAAACATATAGATATCGTAGGTAGCATTACTTAAGATTTACTTAAGATTTACTTAAGATTTACTCAATAACTTAAAATTGATGACATCAGAGGAGAAATCATGCGTATCGGAGTTGATTTAGGTGGGACGAAAATTGAAGCGATAGCATTGGCAGACAACGGTGATACTTTATTTCGGCAACGGGTGCCGACACCTCGTGGTTCATACTCTCAGACACTACAGGCTATTGTTGATCTGGTGCATACCGTAGAAGCAGAAACAGGGATGACCGGAACATTCGGGATGGGGATTCCAGGCACGATTTCTCCATACACCGGCCGGGTGAAGAACGCCAATTCTGTCTGGTTGAACGATCAGCTTTTGCATCAGGATCTGGTCGGATTGTTACACCGGGAAGTCCGGATTGCTAATGATGCGAACTGCATGGCGGTTTCAGAAGCTGTTGATGGTGCCGGAGCCGGTCAGCATATTGTGCTGGCTCTGATTTTAGGGACCGGTTGTGGCTCTGGAATCACGATTGACGGCAAACCACATATCGGCGGAAACGGTATTGGTGGTGAATGGGGACACAATGCGCTGCCTTGGCCTGATGAAGCGGAACGCCGGTTTGCAGTCCGGAAAGCATGTTACTGTGGACGGCACGGTTGTATCGAGCAGTATGTATCGGGAACGGGCTTGTGTGAAGACTATCAGAGTCGGAGCGGAGTAGCTTTAACTGGGGATCAGATCGATGCGCTGGCGGCGCAGGGAGATGAACTGGCACAGCAGGTTTTGAGCGACTACGAGCGTCGTTTAGCGAAATCTCTGGCTGCGTATATGAATATTCTCGACCCGGATGTGGTTGTTCTGGCAGGTGGTGTGAGCAACATCCAGCGTCTTTATCAAAATGTGCCGCGACTGTTACCGGATTTTATTTTCGGCCGGGAATGCCAGACACCGATACGACAGGCTGTGCATGGTGATTCCAGTGGTGTACGCGGAGCTGCATGGTTATGGCCGCTGGAGCGTCAGGCGTGATCGGGCAGACGGACCTGATCGAACAGACGGTGATACTGTTGAACGGATGAGCGAATTGCCTGAGCCAGATCAGCCAGTGGTACCGGCTGAGAGAAATAGTATCCTTGCAGGCTATCGCAGCCTCGTTCGATCAGATAACGGGCGTGCTCTTCCGTTTCAACTCCCTCACAGCAACTGTGTAACCCTAATTGTTTGGTCAGATCCAGAATAGCATTGAGTACTGAGGCGTCTTTGTCGCTGTTGAATGAGTTCACCACAAACTGGCGGTCAATTTTTAATGTATCAATATCAATCCGGTTCAGATAGCTTAAAGACGAATAGCCGGTCCCGAAGTCATCCAGTGCAATTGAACTGCCAAGGGCTTTGATCCGGGAAAAAAACTGATTGGCGACATCAAATTTTTCCAGATAGCTGGACTCAGTAATTTCAAACTGAAGCCGGGTAATATCCTGGTGATGCTCTTCCAAAGCACTCTGAAGCACATTTTCCAGTTGAGGTGTCATCAGGTCTTTGGATGAAATATTGACCGAGACTACCACCGGATAGGAACAGATTGCCTGGATCTGTTCTAAATCCTGGATTGCCCGACAGAGCATCCAGGATGTTATCTCTCCGATTTTTCCACCGTTTTCAGCAATGGGAATAAATTCTGAAGGAGGAATGAACCCCAGTTCCGGATTGTTCCAGCGAATTAAGGCTTCAAAGCCAATAACACCACCCTGCCGGGATACTTTGGGCTGATAAACCAGAAAGAACTCGTTATTTTCCAGTGCCATCGGTATCAGGTTCATAATCTGTAACGTTCGCCGTTTGAGGCTCAGCATTTTGGGTTTGAACAGGCGATATGAGCCTTTACCTGCTGCTTTTGAGTAAGACATGGCAATGTCGGCATTGGAAATCAGTGTATCAATGTCGAAGCCGGAAGCTTTCGCCATCGCAATACCGATACTGACACTGGTATGGATTTCCCATTGTTCAATCGCTATCGGTGCTTTCAACTGCTCAAGAATGGTTTGGGCGATTTGTTTGGCAATGTCTGGGTCCGGCAGGTCGGGAAGAACCACCAGAAAATCATCTCCTCCGAGTCGGGCCAGAATGTCATCTCTTCGCAGGCAACCTGAGATAATACGGCTCAGATGATGTAGAAGCTGATCTCCGGTTGCGTGACCCATGAGATCGTTAATGTCCTTAAAACTGTCGATATTGAAGAAGAAAATTGCCATGTCGGTATGGCGTTTTTGGGCGCTGCTTAGCTGTTGTTCCAATGTTTCCATCACATACCTTCGGTTGGGCAGGCCTGTCAGGTGATCATAATTGGCAAGGCGGAACATTGAGGCTTGTTGCTGACGGAGCTTTTTATTCTGTTCCTGATTCAGCTGATTCTCCTGATTGATCGTTTCCAGCATCGAGTTGATATCCTGGCTCAGGTGCAAGACCTCATTCACGCCCTCCGGGGAATGCTGTAGCGTATAGTCTCTGGTGTGTTTGACCTGTCGGGTAAACGCTGAGAGGCGGATCAACGGTGTGAGAATTCTTCTGAACATATACCAGGAGATAATTGAAGAAATTAACAGAATCAGCAGAACCAAAGGGATGGCTGTAATGAGCAGATCGTGACGGCTGTCGGCGATTGGCTGTTTGAAATCATGGATGACTTCAAGATATCCGACCGGAAATTCCGGATTACCTATTGGCTCCATACAGACCAGAAAATCATTGATGTGTGTGACGGGAAATGGTTTTTTATGTGCAATCAGCGACTGATAGCGGGGATCATGAACAATACGAGTCGGTCTGGCTGATGGCTTGATATAGCGTTCGATAAGGTTCCAGTTTGCATCGTATACATAGGCATACAGGATATGATCATATCTTTCGAATGTGAGCAGTTTGTTTTTCAGGACAAAATTGTCCGGATCTTCAGAAAAGGTAAAAAGCAGATCGTCAGCGACATTAGTTGTCAAAGCTTCAAGATTGTTTTCGACGGATTTAATATAGATGGCTTCATGTTCTTTCAGGGACACCATGAATACCGATAGTGCACACAGCGCTATCGATAACGTACTGATGAGGAGAAATTTTCCCCGGATACCCAGCTTTTCATGAATCCCTGATGACATGAAGCAGATCCTGTACTTGGTTGTGTTTCGCCAATGGCTATTTTTTATAGACTACAATGACATTGGGTGGTATCTCCAGCCCTGCCGGTAAATAGCCAATAGCATTACTGACGGTTGTTACATAGTGCAACACTTCCTGTGTTGAAGCCAGCTCCGGTGGAGGCTGACTGCGTCCCGTAAATAACAGCTGCGCCCAGTACGACTGAATCCGGTTCTCCGTTAAGCCAATAACTTTTGTGTTGAACTGGATCCGGGTCGGCGAACCAACTTTTAAAGCAACGGCGTGATATTTACGGCTGAGTGTACCACCCATATAGATTTGTCTGATCTCATTATGCGTCAATTCTGTCAGCTGTGATGCTGCATTTGCGACGACTAGTATTTCCGGATGCGGCTTGGCACTGACGAACAGACATAATATCAGCGAGCTTATTCCTACCCAGAAACGTAGTATACGACAGAAGTGATTCGGTTGAGCATCTCTTCTCATCAGAATACCCATTCCAGACTGATTTTATAGAGATTTGCATTCCTGTTGAAGCCATCCTGAATCGAGCTGAAAAAGGCGTTTTCTCCGGGTTTGCCATCTAAAAGGGTGACTTCCGCTTTGAATGCGATTTTAGGGCGAATATCCCAACGGGTGCCGAAGGTCCATGAGATTAAATTGTCCTGACTTCTGGATTTCAGTGCTGCGACTGCATCATACAATGCACCGGCTGATACCGGAACTTCATTCGGATAAGATTGATATTTGACCCGGCTTTGAGCAAATGTCGCATAAAACGTCAGCGGATTCATGTTATAGCCAGCAGAAACATAATAGTTTTGAATATTTGCAATCAGATACGTTTGCTGAGGATTAATCATGACCCACTCCGTCCGGAGAAAATAATCCAGTGTTTCGTAGCTGACCGCTGCTTCTTCAACATTGATCCAGTGAGTCTGGTTCAGGGTTCTCGCTGTTTGCGTATAACCGGCGGTTTCCAGAGAAGTTTGTAACTGGGTTAGTTCTTGTTTGTCCAGCTGAACTTTTCCCCGGTGGTGGGAAAGACGTAAGGTCAGGTTATTTATGTCAACACGGGCAATGAGTCCACCAAAGATTCTGACATCGTATTCAGTGGAACCGTAGTTGGTTTCATGAGTACCAGAATACTGCCCTATATAGGTTTCGAGAGAAGAATCGAAAGTGTCTGTAGAGTGTCCCCAGGAAAGGTCGACACCATTATAAGTCGGGAATAGCCAACTGTTGTAGACCTGCTGAGGTGCAGAAATCCAGGGATAGGCATAACCGACATCCAGAACATCGCTCAAAACGAAGAAGGGAGTCTGTAGTCGCCCGCCCTTCAGTAGAAGATTATCGCCCGGCTGCCAGGACAGATAAGCCCAGTTAATCAGTTCATCGTCTGCTGAGCGCTGCGTACGCAAAACGCCCTGAATCGTGGCACTGAAAGTAGAACTGAGATCGTATGAAGTTTGCAGACCGAGTAATGTTTCGGGTTTCAGAGATAACCGATCGGCGTATCCCATGTATTTTGCCTGAGATGTGTCCAGATAGCCTGCGGTGATCCGGCCAAACCCTGAAAAAGAGAGTGCTTCGTCAGTGTTAGCATGCCCGGTGAGGGGAAGCAAACTCAGAATTGAGGCAAACAGGCCGGTAACACGGGATACTCCCTGATATCTTCTACGGCATTTTATATCAAAAAAAGACAACATCATCTTGAGCCTACTGCTGCACTCATATTTAAGTCTGTTAATGGATTGTAACTTGCATATTGTTTAAAAGTCTATTTTATGTACTTGAATATATTTACGCTTGTTTTACATAATACATAGACTTCAATGAATTCGAATAGCATTAGTTATCGGATAGTATGAGTCAGTTGATATAGGGAATGGATATGAATAAAGAATATATTGGCCCGGATGGTCAAAAAAGATGTCAATGGTGTGGAGCAACCCCCGATTTCCTTGATTATCACGATCAGGAGTGGGGATTTCCGGTTAATGACGATCGGACTTTGTTTGAAAAAATATGTCTGGAGAGTTTTCAGTCCGGACTCAGTTGGCGGACGATTCTGGCAAAACGGGAAAATTTCCGCCGGGCCTTTGTGAATTTTGATTTTAATCAGGTCGCACAATTTACTGAAAACGATGTGGCGCGTCTGCTACAGGACGCAGGCATTATCCGGCACCGGGGAAAGATAGAAGCGGTGATCAATAATGCAAAACGGGCGCAGGAGCTGGTGGCTCAGGAAGGCTCTCTAGCAGCTTTTTTCTGGCGCTATGAACCGGATCCTGCTTCATTACCGGAACCTCAGTCAGTGTCTACATCACCGGAATCTGTTGCTTTGTCGAAACAGTTGAAAAAAATGGGCTGGAAATTTGTCGGTCCAACGACAGTGTATGCATTTTTACAGGCGATGGGATTGGTCAACGATCACGAGAAGGGCTGTGTGATTCGGGAAAAGGTGGCACAGGTTAAAGCGGGCTTTCAACGTCCTTAATCGAATAGAAGAATCTCCAGGGAAGATAAAGGTAGTTGCCCAGCAATCGGTGACTTATTCGGATATTGCCCTTTTGATAGATGTGAGTGTAATGAATCTCACAAATGAGACGGGTGTGATTTCCTCTCAGGAACTAATCCATTCGTTTTGACAACAGATACATTGGGTCTTATAAAATGAATTAATCATTTTAGATGAATCTATACTATTACACTTATAATAAAACCATGTTCATCTATGCTCATAGCTGCTGTTAATGCTGTGGTGGTTTTATCGAACATCGAATGGAGAAAGCAGGATGGTTATCGAAGTTGGATTAGTGATGTTATGCACCGGAGTCGTGTTAACACTTTATTTTCGTATAAACAGATAAGCCGTATTAACAGATGAGCCGTATTAACCGGTAAGGTTTACGAGACACAAAAACACAACGTCAGAATAAAAAGACCATTGCCTGTGATGCCACATGCATGGTCTTTATTCGTTTTATTCATATCACAGCATCAGGTGCTCGTGTAGCATTTGTAAACGCAGATTGGTTTCTTCCCTGATTTTGAGTGCTGTTTCGACAGTGACCGCTTCAAACTGAGCTTTGTAGTTGGGCTGCATTTGGCCGATCAGATCAAGATCAGGGCTGATGACCGTCCCAATTGTTGCGTAACCGCCACCGGATACTGCATCGCGGAGCAAGACGATCGGTTCTTTACCTGCCGGTACCTGAATTGAGCCGATTGGATAGCAGGCATCCACAATATTTGAGGGATCTGAACCAGCCCCGAATGGCTGGACTCTTGGTTTAAAGTCGAGTGAATGCCCACCTTTAAAGCGATAACCGATACGATCCGCTTCACTGCCGACTAACCATTCATCCTGATAAAAACGTGCGAGGCTTCCCTGTGTGAGCCGGTGGGCGTAAAGTCCCTGAACGACCCGAATGGTTGCTTCTTTATGTATCGGGCGCAGAAACCGTTTCGGGATAGTGCGACCTTTGCTGACGTTAACGGTGGGGGAACCGATCGTCAGCAGGTCGTCTTTCTGTATTGTTCGTCCTTTCATTCCACCGAGGCTGCCCAGTACATATGTTGAACGGCTGCCTAACGTTGGTTTCAGATTAAAGCCACCGGCTACGGCCAGATAAATCCGGGAGCCTTTTAAGGGATAGCCAAAGCTGAGTTTTTGCCCGGCTTGCACTTTTAATGTCGTATTCATCGGCATCACTTCACCGTCTAGCATTGGCGGCATTTCTGCACCACAAACGGCGATCAGCATCGGGCTGAGAAATTCAAGTTCCGGCCCCAGAAGCGTACATTCCAGAACGGCTTCACCGGCAACATTGCCAACCAGCAGATTAGCCGCCTTCATCGAGTATTGATCTAATGCGCCTGATGGTGGAATACCCAGATGATAATACCCTTCGCGCCCACAATCCTGCACGGTTGTGCTGAGACCGGGTTTAATGACTTTAATTGACATAAAGGGCCTCCATAATACGAGCTTTGTAGCTTTCCGGATCTGCCAGATATTCCTGTAAATCAAACCTGAATGACCGGGTGTGAAGCACATATTCTCCGGCTGCTACTGCCTGAGTGATTTGTCCGTATTCAGTCCGGTCAATCGGGCGGAACTTCACAATGTCGCCTGCGCGGAAGAAAACAATCGAATCTTTCAGGTGAGGCATCGATTGCTGGGGATCATAAATTGGTACGGGAGTTGTCCCGAACATTTGATATCCACCGGCACCTTTAACTGAATAAATACAGCCGAAGCAGCCCCCGTGACCGACCGTTTGTTTCGGGGTATCGGTTCTGGGAGTCAGATATTTGGGGACTTCGATTTGCTGTTCCTGTTCGACCATCTGGAACATGAAAGGAAGGCCGGCAACAAATCCAACCATCGAGACAAACCAGGGGGAGTGGCTATGTGCAAGAATGAAGTCTTCAATGTTGCCGTACCCGTTTAAACTGGCGGCATATTCTAAATCGGTCTGTTCTGGGGACTGATGCCGATCCCGAAAACGCATCAGGGTTTCATGTGTCCATGGATCATTGTAATAAACCGGTATTTCAATAATACGAGTGTCGAGATAGTGTGCCGTTCCACGTTGGTTTTCAAGCGATTTTACTTTGTGTAACAACGTTTGTGGGGAAATGCGATCCGGATTAAAGCGAATCTGAAATGAAGCGTTGGCGAGACAAACATCCAGGACTCCCGGTAACTTCATCGCTTTGAGCGCATTCGTCATCTCCAGCCCCCGGAAAAATGCAGGCAGTGACATGGATTCGGAGACTTCGGCAAACAAGTGTTCATCACCCCCGAAAGAGTAGCGGATTGATTGTTCAGGCATGTCCTGTTCCCTCTCGTCGGTTGATGTGATCGGAGCATCGCATATCGATCTACTCCGGGGTTTCGATGCAGGCAATCACCTGACCTGGCTCAATAAAATCTTCATTCTGGATATAAAACGATGTCAGCTTACCATCGATATCGGCTGTCACTTCTGAAAACTGCTTCATCACTTCAATTAATCCGATAATCTCTCCGGTGTGGACTTCACTTCCTTCAACAACAAATTCCGGTGCATCAGGAGCCGGACGCCGGTAGAAAATACCGGGAAGCGGAGAAACGACATCATGTTTTCTGGTCATTAAGTTACCTCAATCTTTTTCATTTATTTATTGAATATTCATAGGGTTAGGAGCCTGAATGGCAATGCCGGCCTGTTCCAGTGTTTGTCTGACAACCCGGACTAATTTCAGCGCTCCCGGCGTGTCACTATGAATACAGATTGAGTCAAATTGTACAGAAATCTCCTGATGATCAACGGTTGTCACCTGATTTTCGCGACACGCCCTGAGAACTTTTTTTGCAACCTGTTCCGGATCGAGTGCTCCGGTCTTCCGGGTGAAGACGATTGAACCACTCTGATCATAATCTCTGTCTGCATAAAACTCGCAGATCACAGGATGGCATTTTTCTAACGCAAGCTTATGGAGCCGTGTCCCATGCATCACGTATAACATCAGTTCCGGTGCCAGTTGGTGGAGATGATTTATAAATAATCCGGCGGCATCCTGATCGTTTGCCAGATGCATGTATAAGGCGCCATGCGGTTTGACATGTTGCAAGGTCAGGCCGTGAGCGTGTGCTATCTCCCGCAGGGCACCAACCTGATAAATGATATCGTGAACCAGCTCATGAGCTGAGGTATGGATATGACGGCGACCGAAGCCGAGCAAGTCACGATAACCGGGGTGTGCCCCGACAGAAACACCATGTTTTCCGGCAAGTTCAACAGTTGTATACATGGTTGATGGATCTCCGGCATGAAACCCTGTTGCGACATTGGCTGAACTGATTAGTGGCATAATCTGTTCGTCTGTATTGTCGCCGATATGCCAGGCTCCGAATCCTTCTCCGATATCTGAATTTAAATCAACGGATAACATAGTCTCTTTTCATACACCTTATTTATATTTCTAATTTTATGCAACAATTTCAATATATAAGCTTTGGGGGGATGTGAAAAAGATTTATTTTTAGATACTGTAGTATCTGAAAATCAGATATATCGAGAGGTAAGCATATGTCCATGACCATCCGACAACTTAAATACTTTGTTGCGGCGGCTGAGCTGGGACAGGTTTCTCAGGCAGCGATTCACTTAAGTATCTCTCAGTCAGCAGTCACAACAGCGATTCGTGAACTGGAAACATTACTTGGGGTGAATTTGTTTGTTCGCAGTACTCAGGGTGTCACGTTGACTGATCGGGGACGCCATTTTCTGAATCATGCCTATCAGGTACTGAGAAGTGTCGATGAAGCACTGAATATTCCGCATACGGATGAAGATGCGATGGGTTCTGTCCGGCTGGCTGCAACGTATACGGCTCAGGGATATTTGCTGCCTTATCATCTACAGCGACTGAGACAGTGGTATCCCAACATTTCAATTGATTTGTATGAGTTTGAACGGACCGAAATTGAAGATAAGTTATTAGACGGCTCGATCGATATGGCAATTGTTCTGACTGATAACCTGATTGAATCAGAAATTGTATCTGAAAAACTGTTCAGCTCGGAACGCCGACTCTGGATGCCCAGCCATCATCATCTGAGTCAGAAGAAAACACTGGCTTTGGAAGATGTGGAAAAAGAGCCTTTTATCATGCTTACCGTTGATGAAGCTGATGTGAGTGCCATGCGTTACTGGAGTCTCAAATCACTGCAACCCAATGTGATTCTCAGAACCAGCTCAGTCGAGTCGGTCCGGAGCATGGTTGCAAATGGGTTAGGTGTTGCAATTCTTTCTGATCTGGTTTACCGGCCCTGGTCACTGGAAGGACGAAGAATTGAAACCCGTTCTCTGGATGATGTTGTTTATCCGATGAGTGTTGGTTTAGCCTGGAAACGCGGAAAAACTTTTACACAGGCGATGCATGCGATTCGGGGATATTTTCAGCAGGTCTATCTTACGCCTCAGCAAAATATGGTGCGAAGCACCGTGGTATGAGAAGACTGGTGCTGATTTTGATGACGTGAGGGTTTTCCTTTTGTTAGGATAAAAAGATCAACACGCCCTGAGATGCGCTTTAGTAAGGATCATCAACAAGGCAGCAATTGCGTCGTAGTTTTCTACGGTGGGTATAAGATGAATAAGTGGTTCAGTTCATGATATTGATTGCCGGTTGTTTGCGTTTTATAACTCAGACAGATCTATTAGAAATTATTCGGAAACGAGGGGTCTTGCGGATAGGAACGCCGGGAGATTACCACGCGTTGTCGTATTTTGACGGCCAGAAGTTTGTTGGTTACGACATCGATATGGCTTCATATCTGGCTGAGCAACTGGGTGTTGATGTCGATTTTGTGCTGACAGAGAGGCCGGAACTGGTTTCAGGCCTGTACCTGGGAAAATTTGATATTGCAATGGGAGGTATTCCCCGGACGGTGTCCCGCCAGTTTGAAGTTGAACAGACCCGGGGATATATGACTTTTAGTCATGCTTTATTGGTAACGGCTGAAAATCAGGAACGGTTTCATAGTTTTGAGAAGGTCAACCTACCCGGTGTTAAAGTCGGAGTCGCAATCGGGGAAGTATATGAAAAACTGGCCGGACAGTATTTTCCTGAGGCGACCATCGTTCCTTTTGAGAATCATCTGAATATCCCGCTGGCCGTTCGTTCCGGCCAGATTGACGCGATGATGACGGAAATGCCGCTGGCGCTGTTTTATCAGACAACCGAGAAACAGTTGAAGGTGATTCGGGAACAGACGCTGACGGCGCAAAACCAGTTCAGTTATCTGCTGCCCGTTGGGCAGCAGCGTCTGCTTAATATGGTCAACCTCATTATGGATGAGGTGAAACTGAAAGGAGTCGAACAGCAGCTAATGGCAAAGCATACTTTGATTGAGTCTTCCGGAAGCACTGAAGCTGAAAATAACTTTGAAAAATAGCTTAGAGTAAAATTGCTCCGGCGGTGCCCAGAAATGCAAAGAACCCAACTACATCAGTGACTGTTGTCAGAATCACGGAACCGGCAAGCGCCGGATCCAGTTTAAATTTATCCAGCAGCACCGGAATGAGAACACCAAACAACGCTGCTGTTGCAATGTTGACGACAATGGCAAACGCGATGGTCATCCCCAGTTGAGGAGACTGATACCACAGACCGGCCATCGCACCAATGATCAATGCCCAGACAATCCCATTGAATGCCCCGATTCCAAGCTCGTTTTTCAGAAACACCCACCGGTTACCCGCAGTGATCTGATTTAAAGCCATGGCCCGGACCATCAGAGTGAGTGTCTGACTTCCCGCAATACCTCCCATCGAGGCAACAATTGGCATCAATACAGCCAGAGCAACAACCTGAGCAATAACATTTTCAAACAGTCCGATGGTAATTGAGGCCAGAATGGCTGTCATCAGATTGATCCCAAGCCATAAACCTCGCTTCTGAACCCCTTTGAAAACCGGTGCGAACAGATCATCTCCTTCGTGGATACCGGTTCCTGCCATCAGACGGGCTTCATAAATTTCCCGCTGGACACTGAGTGAAAACTGCCAGTCAATTTCCCCGATTAAGATGCCATGATCACTCAGGACCGGCAGGGTCGGATATTCTGAATGTTCCAGTGCGCTGACGGCTTCTGACAGTGGCTGGGTTGCCCTGAGCAGGGTGAGATTCGTTTTATTCAGTGTACTAATCGGTGCCGATGGCTCTGCGGTAAGAACATCGGCGTAGCTGATCAGACCGCGGAATTTTTTATCTCTGTTGATGAGGTAAATATAAGGTGTTGAACTCTCCTGATATTTATCCAGTAATACTTTAGCGCGGCTGACCCGGATATTAAACGGCAGGGTAAAAACCTTGCGGTTTGCCCAGTGACCGAGCTGGTTGTCATCGTACTGATTTGCCTGATCATAAAGTTCCAGTTCATCCCGGCTGATTAAACGCAGGGCTTCACTGATAATCTCATCAGGCAGAGAATCTTCCCATTCCAGCAGGGATAGGTTATCCAGTTTTGCCAGAATCAGTTTCAGCTCTGTTGCTGTCAGGCTCTGAATGACTGAAATCCGCGCTTCGGCGCGCATATCCGTCAGAACAGCTATATGGAACTCAAGGGGTAAAGCCCGCCAAAGCCTGACCCGTTGCTCCACCTGCAATGCTTCCAGTAAACGGGCAATGGTATCTGACTCCATGCCGTCATTCAGGTATGCCGTCAGTTGCTTTGTCTGCTGAATTTCGTCTGCTTGTGTCAGTGATTCAATAAACAGGGATAAATCTTTGTGATCGCTCAACTTCTCCACTCCAGCAGGGCGAGGTTACTGGGTATATATCATACTCAAGAATAAAAATGGCAGGAACAAAAATTAACAGAAAATACTGATGATTCTGTGAGTGAGTATCACCAATCTGAAAAAGCCACCCGCCGGATATCGGGGCCGAACCGGCGGGTGGCTTCAGAGCGCTTAGTTTGCAGCGGCTTTAGCCTGATCTATCCAGGAATCGAATAGTTTCTGGTGGGCTTTAATCCAGCCGTTTGCATGGGCTTCGATATCTGCCGGACTATTTTTACCCCGGCTCATCATCATATTTTCAGCACTGACATCATTGATGCTGAGTTTGATGAGTGAGAATAGTTTAGCGGCTGCCGGGTTATCCTGAGCGAATTTTTTGTTGGCAACGATTTTCATGGAATTCATTTCGAAACCATAGTTCTTACCATTTGGCAGGCTGGTATCGATATCCTTCCTTTCTCCGGGAAGAGAAGAGAATGGCACTTCAAGCCAGACAACATCTTTTCCCGGAACCAACGCACCACTGACCCAGTAAGGTGTCCAGGTGTAGTAGAAAATGGGCTGGCCTTTTTTGTAGCGGGCAATGGTATCAGCAATGATCGCTGAATATTTTCCCTGATTGTGAGTGACGGTCTGACGTAAACCGTAAGCATCCAGTTGATGTTCGATGACACTTTCACATCCCCAGCCGGGGTTACATCCGGTCAGATCAGCTTTTCCGTCACCATTGGTATCAAAGAGCTTGGCGATTTTGGGATCTTTAAACTGCTCAATATTGGTGATGCTATACTGTTGAGCTGTTTTCTTGTCAATAAGGTAACCCTGTGCTGCGCCGGAAATATAGTCACCGGCAACATAGAAGGCATCATCACCTCCGGCTTTTTCATATTTGTTGATATGCAGGGGGAACCAGCCTACAGCAAGGTAAGTTGCATCCCCTTTGGCAATTGATGTGTAAGCAACGTTGTAGTCGACTTCTTTGGTCGGTAATACGTTGTAGCCTAAAGCCTCCATTGCTTTATTCACGATCAGAGTCTGGAATGTCTCTTCAGCAACAGTCGATTGAACGGGTTGAACCGTGATCCCTTCTCCGGGTAATTTTTCGGCGAAAGCCAGTGTTGCCTGGCAAGCTGATAGTACAATGCCGGTGGCTATCAACATTCTCCGTGTATATTTCATGTGTGATTTCCTTATGTACAGGTGAACTTATAAAAAATACCCAAGTGACCTCAAAATCAGGATTCAGAGTGTCTTCAGGCCGTCAATTCAAGGAAAAGAGCCTCTTTTTAAGGCTCTCTTATATTGTAGGCGAATAAGAAAAATCTGCTTATTTCTGACCATGTTACTTCCCGGTCAGGCGCCAGATAAAACTAACGGGACCGGTGTGATACCAGCGAACCTTGTTATCCCGGGATGCAATACCAATAGTTTGGGTGATCCGGTCCAGCAGGATAGCAAGAATCACAATGCCTAATCCACCTACGGCTGCCATGCCCATGTCCAGTCTGCCGATGCCGCGTAGTACGGTCTGTCCCAGACCACCGACGGCAATCATAGAAGCAATCACGACCATGGAAAGAGACAGCATCAACGTCTGGTTGACTCCGGCCATGATTGACGGCATTGCGAGCGGTAACTGGATTCGATACAGCATTTGTTTCGGGCTGGCACCGAAAGCGTGTCCGGCTTCGATCAGTTCTTCCGGAACCTGCTGAATCCCGAGGATTGTCAGCCGGACGATCGGCGGAAGTGCAAAAATGATCGTGACGACAACTCCCGGTACGTTCCCGATACCAAACAGCATAACTATCGGTACGAGATACACAAACGCAGGTGTAGTCTGCATCGCATCAAGTACCGGACGAATCACTCTGGCTGCCGTTTGATTGCGGGCCAGCCATATACCGAGAGGCAGTCCCATCAGTAAACAGAAAAAAACGGAAGTCATGACCAGAGCCAGAGTAATCATGGCATCATTCCAGGCGCCGACTAGTCCGACCACAATGAGTGAGCACAGGGAAATGATGCCCATGCGCAAGCCTGCCAGTTGCCAGGCGATCAGAAATAAAATCACCAGCATCACCGGGGCCGGAGTGGCGACCAGTGCAGTCTGAAATGAACTGAGAATGAGATCGATTGGAATACGGATCGCCTGAAAAACCGGACGTCCGTGCTCGACCAGCCAGTTCAGTGCTGTTTCAACCCAGTGGTCGAATGGGATGAGTGCATCTTTAAACGGGTGCAGCCAGTGAAAAGTATCCGGGGGTGTGCTGGCATTTAACCAGTCACCACCGGTCGCAGTGTGGGCTGCCCAGGGATCACTTGTCTGAGCAGCACTTGAGGCCCAGGGATCAGCATTTTGTGTCGGTTCTGTTGCCATGAATTATTCTCTGTCTAAAGTCTGAAGTAAGCGGGATTTGGTGATAACTCCCAGATAACGGTTGTTGTCATCGACGACCGGGATAGCGTAAGGGGTTTGTGCAACCTGACCAATTAACTCACTGATCGATGTATCGGCATGCACGTGAACCGTTTCATGCAGAAGAGCACTATTGAGTGAACGGCGTTCGTACCGGGCTTCTTTGAGGGAGTCGAGAGAGACGATTCCGGCATAGTAATTTCCCCGGTCAACAACAATGCCATATTCGGTATCATGATCGAGCAGGAGTTGCAGCGCTGCAGCCGGTCCGTCATTGTCATGTTTCTTCAGGACTGTTGCGTTTTTTCTTCGGGCAATATCTTTTGCCGTCAGAATATTTGCTACATTAACCCCACGGAAAAAGGAGCTGACATAATCGTTTGCCGGATTATGGAGAATGTCGTCTGGTGTTCCGATCTGGACGACCACGCCGTCTTGCATAATGGCAATTCGATCGCCGATACGCATGGCTTCATCCAAATCGTGGGAGATAAAAACAATGGTTCGTTTATCATCGTTCTGTAAGCGGATCAGCTCATCTTGCATTTCCGTCCTGATCAAGGGATCAAGCGCTGAAAATGCCTCATCCATAAGCAGTATGTCCGGATCATTCGTCAGTGCCCGGGCCAGTCCGACACGCTGTTTCATTCCGCCGGAGAGTTCATCCGGATAAGAGTCACCGTAAGCTTCCAGCCCGACCCGCGACAGCGCTTCTCTTGCCCGCTGATATCGGGTTGGTTTATCTATCCCGGCGAGTTCCAACCCAAATGCGGTGTTTTCGATCACCGTCATATGCGGCATCAGCGCAAAATTCTGAAAGACCATTGAGATCTGTTTACGCCGGACTTCGCGCAGTGCCTGGGCTGAAATACGTGCAATATCCCGCCCTCTTAATAACACACTGCCTCGCGTTGGTTCTATCAGGCGGTTTAATAAGCGGACTAACGTTGATTTTCCTGAACCGGAAAGTCCCATAATGACAAAAATTTCGCCTTCCTGAATCGACAGGGAAACATCTTTGACCCCAACAGTTAGCCCTGTTTTTTCAAAAATCTGATCTTTGTCCAGTCCTTGTTCCAGTAACGGAAATGCTTCGTCAGTTGCTTCTCCGAAAATTTTATAGAGCTGCTTGACTTCTAAGATGGCTTCCATGCATCACGACCTGAATTATTGTAAAAGTTAGAGGTTGTATATAATGAACTCTAAGCATTAAATGGATAAAAATCAAGCAGTTCAGTCAGGGGATGTTTTTGTTCTGTTGATAAGTTATTGATTTTTAATGGTTGTATATTTTGTGTTTATTATCACTTTGTTTTGTGTACAAAATAATTAAACTTTGACGATGGATTGTTTCATGTCGTATTTCATTAGAGAATGGAAATTGCACTTATCATGTTAAAAATGACGGGGTTGCCGTGTTAAAACTTATGCTGATGGTTGGAGTGATACTGTCTCTTTTTCTGGGAACTGCTGTCGCGGAATCAGAGCAGAAATACTCACAAACCGATATTTTGGATCGCCCACTGGTTGAGCGTTATATTCTTGATGAGCTGAAGTCACTCAGACAGGATCAACAGGATCTGGAGCGTCGTCTGACGATACAGATTACGGATCGGGAACTGAGCGTCGCCGATAAATCGATGAACTATGCCAATGTGACGGTGACTTATTTCTTTTACATCATTGCCGCTGCAGCTTCACTGATTGCTTTATTTGGCTGGCATTCGCTGAAAGAGGTCAAAAATAATACCCGGGAGCTGGCCGATAAGCGATTAAATAAAATCGCTCAGGATTATGAGAAAAAATTTCTGGCTTTAGAGCGGGATCTGAAGCGAAAAACCCGGATCATTACTGACAATAATCGTGAAATTGAAATTATCAATGAGATCCACAACCTGTGGCTCAGAGCTCAAAGTGTTCAGACGCCGGAACAGCGGGTGCAGGTGTATGACGAGATTCTGAAAATTCGTCCGGGAGATCTAGAAGCGCTGACTTATAAAGCGGATGCCGTGATGGAGATGAAAGAATATCACTGGGCAATGAGCTTATGTAACCGGGTTCTGGAGCTGGACGAAACTAATGGGCCGGCGTTATATCAGCGAGCTTGTGCTTATGCCCGTCTGGGAGCTGAAGAACAGGCCATTATCGACTTGCGTCTGGCCGTGGATCTCAGTCCTTCTATACGTGACTCCATCGCCGAAGAATCGGATTTTGAAGGTCTGCACGGACATAAAACATTTGATGACTTACTGACGACTCCGCCGCAGGAATAAATCTGCTGAGAGTCAGGCTATACGTGGTGTGACCGATACATTTCTCCTGTTCACTGGCCGGGGGAAACCGATGTGGGAAAAACGTATGGAAATCATGACGACGGGTTGACATATTTATAATATTTATCTGTCATGTTGTGGGGATTCATTGAATCAGAGAGCGGGCTATTACATGTGTAATAGCCCGCTCTTTACAGGAGAACCCTTCATGGAGTTTACACCGGATGACCTTCAGGCGCTTTATCATGTCTGGATGTCACAAAAAGCGAGGATGCATCTGACACAGATGGAAGCGGCCAAGCGACTGGGGTTGAGTCAGGTCGAGCTGTCAAATATTCTTCGGGGTCGTGAACCCCTGACACTACAATTCGTCCAGTCGTTCTGTCGGCACCTGCATGTCGACCCATATCTTTTTATGCCGAGCCTGCTCAGGCAGCAGCGGGAAGGTCAGCAACACGTCAAACTGGTCAACAAGGTCATCATTGATGGTGATATTGAATCGGTTCATATTGATGGAAACCAAGTCGTAATCGAATACCGGAGTCTGGTGAGGTAATTTGAGAAATATGATTCCTGAATTGATCTGAGCGAAGCAGCGTTGATTGCATATAATGAGCGGCTTCTGGCCCCTGCAATATTCTGGATCATTGCCATAGTGAAGGGGCCAGAAACTACTTATTTAATGGGTAAAAAGTTCAGATTAATTCATACAGAAAATGTAAAAAAATATTAAATTGATCAATTAAATAAATTGAAACATTTTCAGCCTTGTATTGATGCTCAACAAAAACAAAAATGTTTGAAGTTATCTGTTTTATTACAGGGAGATACAATGAAAAAAATCATATTGGCAGTATCGGTTGGTGCTTTATTTTCCGGAATGGCTCAGGCTTCTGAGTGGGGATACGAAGGCGAGAATGGTCCGGAGCATTGGGGACATGTTGCTAAGATTTGTGAAACCGGAAAAAATCAGAGCCCGATCAATGTGACGAACACAATAAAGTCAGATGTGAAACCTTTGGCAATCCAGTATCAGGGGCAAGTTACTGCACTGACGAATAATGGTCATACACTACAGGCTACTGTGACCGGAGATAATGTCCTGACGGTCGACGGGAAGCGCTTTGAGCTGAAGCAATTCCACTTCCATACGCCATCAGAGAACCTGATTAAAAGTCGTCAGTATCCGCTGGAAGCGCACTTTGTTCATCAGGATAGTGAAGGGAATCTGGCTGTCATTGCGGTCATGTTTGAAACCGGTGCTGCAGATGATGAGCTGGCTAAACTCACGCATACACTGCCGGGGAAAGGTGATTCCGTCTCTATTGCCCAGGTCTTCCCGGTTAAAAATTTACTACCGGCCACGCAAAACTATTACCGTTTTAATGGTTCGTTAACGACACCACCGTGTAGTGAAGGTGTGCGTTGGTTTGTGATGAAACAGCCGAAGACACTCTCTGCTGAACAGGAAAGCACGCTGGTCTCTGCGATGGGATACAATAATCGTCCGGTTCAGATGCAGAATGCCCGCACTGTACTTGATGAAATGTAATATCTGTCCCTAGGGGCTGTTGACCTTTCGTGATGTTTTTTGCAGCAATTTGTCGTTCATTTAGCCAAGGCAGGTCATGTGAAGTGTACGACCTACATGAACCATGACCTAACACCGGATAAATGGGCGACAAATGCTGCCCAGAGGGTTCATCTGAACGTGTCTTGCTCTTTGTTGCGGGTCATTTGCTTAGGATGCTAAGCGGCATGCCCCGCGCCGCGATCAATCCCCGTTCAGATTGAACAAAATTCAACCACGAAAGGTCAACAGCCCCTAGCTTTCTTTCTAATAAACAAGCCCCTGTTAAACAGGGGCTTGTGTCGTTTGGTCGTGTGTTTTGTCGTTAATGACAGTTATCCGATAACGACCTGAGCCAGAAGGTAACCGACGACACAGCCGGTGACTACGGCAATCAGACCCACGGACATGAAGGAGTGGTTGAAGTACCATTTTCCTATTTTTGTTGTTCCGGTGACATCGAAGTTCACAGTAGCAATATCAGACGGATAATTCGGGATAAAGAAGTAGCCATAAACTGCCGGCATCAAACCGATTAACAGGGCCGGACTCAGGCCGAGTGCAAGACCTACCGGAAGCATCATCCGGGCGGTTGCTGCCTGAGAGTTGACCACAACAGAAACGATGAATAGTGCCAGTGCGAATGTCCAGGGATACAACTCAACCATTTCAACAATACCGGACTTAAACTGCGGCATCGCAAATTTGAAATAAGTGTCCGACATCCAGGCAATCCCGAAGATCGCAATTGCTGCAACCATCCCTGATTTAAAGACTACACCGTCAGGTACGTTTCTCGGGCTGGTTTTCGTTGCCAGAAGAATAATCCCACCGAAGCAGAGCATCATCATCTGGATGACAACCGACATACTGATTGGTTTTGAGCCTTCACTGATGGTTCTGATTTCTGGAACCATAGCAATCACTACGATACAGAGAATCGATGCGATAAATAACAGAACAGCGTTTCTGGCTTTGGCCGGAAGTTCTTCATCCAGCGTTGTTGCCGTTGTTGTCCGGATTTCTTCCTGCCAGACAGGATCTTTCAGGCGTTCCTGATATTCAGGATCATCTTTCAGTTCTTTCCCTCTTCTCAGGCTGTACAGAGACATTGCCAGCGTTCCGCAGAGCGTTGCCGGGACAGTAACCATCAGAATTGAAAGGAGTGTGATATCAGACTGAACATTAACCAACTGTGCCAGATAGTAGACAACTGCTGCAGAAATAGGAGAAGCCGTAATACCAACTTGTGAAGCAACGGAAGCTGCGGCCATCGGACGTTCCGGACGGATTCCGTTTTTCAGTGCCACATCACCAATGATCGGCATGATTGAGTAAACGGCATGGCCGGTACCCAACATAAAGGTCATGGTATAAGTGACGAATGGTGCGATTAGGGTGACTCGTTTCGGATTTTTCCGTAACAGCCGTTCAGCGACCTGCAACATATATTTCAATCCGCCGGCAGCTTCAAGAATCGATGCACAGGTAACCACTGCCAGAATAATCAGCATGACCGTGATCGGTGGTGATGTCGGAGGCATTTTGAAAACAAATACCTCGATAACCAGACCAATACCGGAGACAACGCCTAACCCAATACCGCCGTACCGGGAACCAATATAAAGCATCAATAACAGGAACAAAAATTCCATATACAACATATTGTAAACTCCTATAACAATTCGTTACTTATATAATTATTGATGCGGTAAAAAAAAGATTGACGATTAATCACATTCATCAATCGTTTTCTGGGAATTGTTAAGCTATCGGAGAGAACTCACGTTATTAAATGAAAACGTAACTGCGATGAAAAGTATCTGTGTCATCGGTTTGTTTTAAATGTTGCAAAAGTGTGAAAAGTCAACGAATAATTGACTTTTCACAAAGTTAAACAAGAGTGAAATTAATCGTAAATCGTAGGAATTGGCTGGCGTTTATGCTGGGTGGCCTGATAAATAGCGACTAATTTATCAATCACGGTCTGAGATACAGGTTTACCTTCCAGAAAATCATCAATCTGATCGTATGTCAGATTCAGAGCATCCTCATCGGCTTTCTGTGGAGCCAGTTCTTCCAAATCAGCTGTCGGGATTTTATTGACCAGAACATCCGGAGCACCCATTGTGGCTGCCAGTTGACGAACCTGACGCTTACTCAGGCCGAATAACGGTGCCATATCACATGCGCCATCACCGAATTTAGTATAAAAGCCGGTAATGTTTTCCGCTGAGTGATCGGTACCGAGTACCAGTCCACCGACGTAACCGGCAATTTCGTATTGTGCAATCATACGGGCACGGGCTTTGACGTTGCCTTTGACAAAATCGAGATGAGCATGATCTGAAGGAAGCAGGTGTGTTCCGGCTAGTGCCTGATGGGAAGCCGCATGTAATCCGTCAACGCCTGCTTTAATATTTACAGAGACAGCGTGAGTCGGCTGAATAAAGGAGATGGAAAGCTGAGCTTCGTCTTCGTCTTTCTGTTCGCCATACGGAAGTCTGACAGCGATAAACTGATACAGATCCGCCTGATTTTCTTCATTGAGCTGATTGACGGCCAACTGAGCCAGACGACCACAGGTCGCTGAATCAATACCACCACTGATACCGAGAATGAGAGACTTACAGCCGGATTCAATCAATTTGCGTTTAATAAAGTCAACCCGACGCTGGATTTCATACTCAGGATTGATGGTGGGTTGGACGCGCATTTCCTCGCGAATAAGCTGTTCCATTTGAGATTCCTTTTCGTACAAGAATAAATTTACCGCATTATATACCCAAGTTACCTCCGGATACGCTGAACTCTGGGTTTTGAGGTAACTTGGGTATATAGCAATTTTTTAGTATCATACCGCTTCTTAGTATCATACCGTTTTCGTTGAATTAGAAAACCGGATAATACCAATCAAAGTAATTAAATGCTCAGATAATTCCTGCGATTGGTATCATTGCCTGAAAGGAAGGATATGCTGAAAATCGCTGTATTTGGCAGCGCTTTTAACCCACCCAGTCTGGGTCACAAAAGTGTTATCGATTCATTAAACCACTTTGATCAGGTTCTGCTTGTTCCGAGTATTGCACATGCATGGGGAAAAACCATGCTTCCTTATGATATGCGGTGCCGGCTGGTTGATGCGCTGATACTCGATTTGGGGAGTGATAAAATTAAACGTTCTGATATTGAAGAACAGCTGTATGTACCGGGAAAACATGTTACGACTTATGCGGTATTGACTGCGTTGCAGAAGATCTACCCGCAGGATGAACTGACATTTGTGATGGGGCCGGATAATCTGTTTCAGTTTGCCCGTTTCTACCGGGCCAAAGATATCTTACAGCGATTTAATGTGATGGGCTGTCCGGAAAAGGTTCCGGTACGCAGCACTGACATCCGCCAGTGCATTCGACAGGGTAAGGCAATCGATGCTTTGACGACTCCGGCTGTGAGTCAGTTAATCAATTCACTCTCTTTGTATCGCTAGATTTGCCGCACAGGCAATGAATGTTGCCTGTGCATTCACCATTATACCCGGAAGGTATTTAGTTTAAGAGTCACCTGCTCAACATCAGATTTATAGTGGGAAGCGATATCTTCCATATTTTGTGCCAGAGAGCCGGTTTTCTGGGCAATTTCTGCCAGCAGGTTGATATCAAGATTGACACTTTCACTGGCCTTGGACTGTTCCAGTGTCGAATTGGTTATCGTCATTATATGTTCATTGACCGAGGTAATCACTGACCCCAATTCTGCAACACTGTGGTTCACGGCAGAGACCGATTCAAACGTTTCTTTCGTTGCTACCTGACTCTGGTTCATGTTGTTGACGGCCTGAGCCGTATTTTGCCCCATATTTCCGAGGAGCTGGCTGATCTGTTCCGTTGCTTCTTTACTGCGCTGAGCCAGATCTCTGACTTCTGTTGAAACTACGGCGAATCCCCGTCCGTGTTCGCCTGCTCTTGCTGCTTCAATCGCTGCATTTAAGGCTAGTAAATTGGTCTGCTCTGAGATTGCAGTAATAGCTTCAACAATCTGGCTGATACTTTGCGAATCTTTCTCCAGATCCTGCATACAGATTTGGGTCTGCTCAATCTGCTGAACCAAATTTTCAACAGTGGAAAAAGAAGTCTGACTCTGTTCTCTGCACAACGTGAGCTGATTTGTCATATGACTGGTTTCATCCAGTGCACGTTCCGATGAAGTGGCGATTTCTACACTGGACTGAGATAACTCGGTGGCGGCAGTCGCAATAACTTCACATTTTTTGATGGTTTCCAGACTGCTTTTTTCAAGATCGATGGAACTGTCGACCACACGCATTAGCTTTTCCGTACTTTGTAAATTCATTTGCTGGACGTCTTTAAGCAGTGCTTTAACCTGCTGAGCCATGGTCTGGGTACTGCGGGCAACCTGTGCGACTTCATCATTTCCTTCCTGTGTCAGTTCTATCGTCAGGTCCTGATTTGAGGACATCTGTTCTAACTGGCGGGTAAGCTGACCGACACGGGATTTCAGACTGTGGATACACATTCCGAGTAACAGCAACATGATTGAACCGATAACAAGTGTTGCGACCAGTAATACTCTCTTATACGACAACATCTGTTGTTCATGATGACTCGTATTCGCCTGAATTGTTTCCTGGAGCTGGTTGCGGATTTGATTGAGCAGCTTGATTCGGCTGGTGGCCAGACTGAACCACTCTGATGGTTGTGGGCCATCTAGCTGTTCAAGGTGATCTTGTTGCGCAAGATATTTCTGCTGGATGGTTTCGACCTCTTTCCAGGCGGATGACTGTTTGACTTTCTCCAGTGCCTGACTCGCTTCTGGCGGCATCATAATCATGGCACTACGATCCGCATAAGTACCTGAACGGATATATTGATTGATTGCGGCATACTGTGCCGGTGAAGAAGATTTTCTGGCGAATGCTCCGTTCAACGCCCCCCGGACTTGTCCAGCCCGTTCTTTCATTGTCACGATCGCAATCAGCGCTCCGCCGATATTGGCAATCTCCGGGCTATTGATTGATTCCAGTAGCATCTGGCCGTTATCAATCGCAATCTGGTTGATATGTGAATAGTAGTCAAAAGGGGAAAGGGTTGGTTTCAGACTGTCGACCTGCTGACGGACATTGCGTAGTTGATTGAGTTGTTCGTTAACATCGGATCTGAGTTTTTCAGCCAGATGTCCGGGCAGAAACTGTGGGGTAAACTGGCGTAGGTTATTAATCTGCTGGTTAACGACGAGTCGCTGTTTTTGCAATGCTTCGACCTGAGCGCCTTTCCCCTTGCTGCCGAGAACCCCGGCTGTCAGGCCTCGCTCGACGGCAAGGTTGTGGGCCAGATTGTCGAAAAGCAGAATGAACCGGACCGTTTCTTTATCCTGTTTCGTCAGGTCAACTTGCTTTGACATCTCAAGAATATTTGAGATCGCAAAAATGAGTGCAATAACCAGAGGTATTCCCGCCAATATACTCACAAGTATATATAAAGGATACCGACTTAATAGTTTCTCCATATACCCAGCCCTCAGGTCTTCAGTTTTTATTGTTATCATTTTTTATCATTGTGCAGATATTTTTATAAAAGTCATATGTATATTTCCCTGGTCCAATCAGCCCAGAATTAGTTCGTGTTACGAAAAAACCGCAACCGTTTCAATATGCACATCTTTGTCAGTATAGACAATCTTCATCAATTATCTGATTGATATGTCCGGATAACCTTATATATCCGTTTCGCTGAAGTTACCGGAAGCCGGTGTTACTGAACAATTCTTTTTGAGGTTGTGCCCTATGTACCAGAATAAAAAAGCAAGAGTTGAGGGGAGTGTGCTAAAACTATATTAGGTCGGTGAAAAAAGAGGTATTTATGGAACTATTTGCAGATATGCGTTCAGGCTCTCCGGATAATGAAGAAAATGATAATACTTCATCGACAAATATCAAAGCATTAGAGCCCTGGAAAGTGTTACTGGTTGATGATGATGCACAAATGCACCAGATTACAAAGCTGGCACTGAGTAATTTTGTTTTTCAGAAACGACCATTGAAATTAATCTCTGCCTATTCAGGCAGTGAAGCACAAGAGATATTTAAACAGGAAGATGATATTGCTCTGGCCCTGGTCGATGTCGTGATGGAAACAGAACATGCCGGGCTGGATCTGGTCAAATTCATCCGGGAAACATGCCATAACCGCGTTATCCGGCTGGTTTTACGTACCGGTCAGGCAGGGCAGGCTCCTGAAGAGAAAGTAATTCAGGATTACGAGATTGATGATTATAAAGAAAAAACCGAGCTGACAACGCAAAAGCTGCGTACCTTACTTTACTCAATGCTGAGAGCATATCGGGACTTGTGTCTGATCGAAGAACAAAAGGAGGGATTGAGCCGGGTCATTGAAGCTTCAGCAAAGGTTCAGAATACCAGAACACTACAGACTTATGCGACAACGGTGTTGAAACAACTGACTTCTTTGCTGGGGCTGGAAGCTTCTGCTTTTTACTGCATCGTGTATCCGCGTGATCATGAAGAAGGTGGACGGGCTCTGACTCTGGCTGCAACCGGAAAATATGTTTCATTTTATAAAGAATGCAGCTTTAGTGTCTTGCCGGATCTTGTTGCCCAGCGTTGTCAGGAAGTATTGAAGCAACACGAATCCCACAATTATGGCGATGCGTATGTTTTCCATACCAGTGATGAGCGGGGAGTAACCAATCTGCTCTATGTGAATCTGAATGGAGAACTGTCGGAACTGGATAAACAGTTGCTGGAAATATACATGCAGAATATCTGTATGACATTCGACAACATCAACCTGTTTGTCGATTTGCAGGAAACCTCGGTCGAACTGGTCTATAACCTGTCGAATGCTGTCGAAGCAAGAAGCAAGGAAACCGGTGCCCATGTACAGCGGATGTCGCTGTTCTGTGAACGACTGGCCCAGCTTTACGGTCTTCCTGATCAGACAGTGAAAATGATTAAGCATGCTTCACCTTTGCATGATGTTGGTAAGGTCGCTGTTCCTGACCGGATTCTGCATAAAGAAGGAAAGCTCGATGCCGAAGAGTGGGCGACCATGCAGAAACATGTGGAATATGGTGTGGAGATCCTGAGTAAGTCCTCTCGTCCTCTGATGGTGATGGCGAAAGAAATTGCGGGATATCACCATGAGCGGTGGGATGGATCTGGTTATCCTTATGGTCTGGCCGGAGAAAATATTCCCGTTTGTGGCAGGATTGCGGCACTTGCAGATGTTTTTGACGCACTGGGCGCGAAACGTTGTTATAAAGAAATCTGGCCGGATGATGAGATCAGGCAGGAGATTCAGGCACAACGGGGAAAACAGTTTGACCCCCGGCTTGTAGATCTGTTTCTGGAACACTGGGATGATTTTATTGAAATCCGAGATAGTTTACCCGACTGATTCATGGTTCGATAACCGATAATATTTTTCTCACACACCGCCTGAGCCGCGGTCATCTTTCAGGCGGTGTGATTTGTTCCCGGTTCATTGATATCAACAGCCTTTGGGAAGTTTGATTGAGTAGTGTACGCCTTGTCCCGGCTCGGATGAGAATTGCAGTGTCCCTTTAAGTTTCTGGGTGACCAGATTAAACACCAGACTCAGCCCGAGTCCTGACCCTCCGTGGCCTCTTTTTGTGGTGTAGAACGGTTCAAATATCTTATCGTGCAAATCGGTGGGAATGCCGATGCCGTTGTCCCGATATTCAAAAACGATGAATTCTCCCTCGGCCCGAAACCGGATAGAAATCTGGGGAGTGTCCGCTGAATTGCCGAACGCGTGTATCGTACTGTTCATGATGAGATTAGCGACAATCTGTGTCAGAACACCCGGCAGACTATTCATCATCAGGGTTTGATCACCATCCAGTCTCGGTTCTACGGGGATTTTTCTGGTTTCCGGGGACATACTGGTGATTAATGCCGTGAGGACCTGATGAATATTGAACTGACTCTGATTCTCCGAAACCTGATCGACTGCCGTCTGTTTAAAATCCCGGATCAACCGGGATGCGCGATCGAGATTACTGTGCAATAACCCGACGCTTGAATTCAGCCGCTGTGTCAGGTCGGCAAACTGACTGGTTGTCAGTGTCTGGTGATGGAATGCTTCTTCAAGTGTTTTTCTAATATCCTCAATAACTGAGGTGGCTGTGATGGCTATGCCCAGCGGTGTATTGACTTCGTGCGCGACACCGGCAACCAGTCCTCCCAGTGCAGTGAGTTTCTCTGACTGGATTAATTGCGCCTGAGTCTGTTTCAGCTGGTTCAGACTCTGCCCCAGCTCGTGAGTTCGCTCCTGAACTTTATGTTCCAGATCCTGATTGAGCTGCTCCAGTGCAAACTGTACAGATTTGAGTTCTGATATATTCAGTGTCGTTCCCCGAAAACCGAGGAACTTTTCTGTATCACTATAGCGGGCTTTGGCCTGAAACATGAGCCACTGCTGTGTTCCATACAATGTAATTGCAACTTCACACTGGTGGAAAGTCTGCTTTTCATTCAGAAGCTGTTGCAGGTTTTGTGCTGACTGGAATAATTCAATCTGATGGAAAGGAATGTGCTGATCCTCTTCGAGATGTAAGGTTTTTAGCATTCCTTTTGATGCATAAATCAGGTTGAGCGATGCATCGGTTTCCCACAGCCAGTCAGATGAAATATGGGCAAAATGAGTTAAACGTGTGTGTTCTGCGCGGCTGTTCTGATAAAGAACGGCAAGATTCCGGGTCAGTTTATTCGTTTCTTTAACCAATAGAGATAATTCATCATTTTTCTGGGTAATCAACGGCGCCTGATAGACGTTAAGCTGAGTTGTCCTGGCTCCCGGCTTCATCGGGTTGTATTGTTGCAGATAGTGAACAATCGAAAAAATACGTTGATTGATACTTTTGTGGAAAATAATCAGGATCAGATAACACACAACGGCAGTTTTCAGGGTATTAATAACTAATGTCGTCAGAAAATCGCGGATCAGTGAATTGTAGATAGACTGAAGATTGGACGCGACAAGTATTGTACCTATCTGTTCCGACTCACCGCTCACCGGTTCGCGAAACATCAGTGGATAGATGTTCTGGGCTGTACGTCCGGTGATTGGCTTTCCTGCGGTCACCTTATAGGTTCCGGATCGGATCTCCAGATAATCGAGATCGGACAGAAGAACCAGATCATTCATCCGCTGTTGTAGCGTTGCCAGATTGAAATCCCAGAGGGATGCAGCCAGCAGATGAGCGTGAATATCGCGGATTTCCTGATGGCGTTTTTCAACATGTCCCATCTGCTGACTGTAGTTAAAGTAAAGTTGGGCAACTGTAGAAAAGAATGTGACTATGCCGCTGATCAGAACCAGAATCAAAATGATACGTCGCCCCAGATGACTGCGCAAAGGGGAAATGGATTCTGTTCTGTACCTGCCTGCTCTCATATTGATCAATACCTACATCAACCTGATGTTTTTCATAAGTGACAAAGAATAGCATTGCCACTATACCTCCAGTTTTCACTATATTTACACTACGTGCTATATGTTTTTTTCAATCAGATGGCAGGCAAGTATCCCCGTCATGGTACGGAGATGTCTGCCTGATCAATCCAATGTCTTAGGGAGTTGAATTCGATAGTGGACACCCTGACCGGGCTCGGATGTGAATTGTAATGTGCCTTTGAGTTTCTGGGTAACCAGATTGAAAACCAGATTCAGCCCGAGCCCTGAGCCACCATAGCCTCTTTTACTGGTATAGAAAGGCTCAAAAATCTTTTCGTGTAGCTCATGCGGAACACCGATACCGTTATCCTGATATTCCAGAATAATATTTTGGGCTTCTGCATAGAATTTGATATGAATTATCGGAGACGGATGTTCCCCCTCAAATGCATGAACAATACTGTTCATAATCAGGTTGGAGACAATTTGAGTTAATATCCCCGGCAGGCTATTCATCATCAGGTTTTCATCTCCCTCAAGCTGCGGGGTCACCGGGATTTTCCTGGTTTCCGGATGCATACTGGCGATTAATGCCATGATGACCTGATGGATATTAAACTTACTCCGGCTTTCTGAAACCTGATCGACTGCCGTCTGTTTAAAGTCCCGGATCAATTTAGATGCCCGGCCGAGATTACTCTGTAGCAACTCAGATCCCGACTTCAGTCTGCCCGTCAGATCGACGAACTGATCCGTTGTGAGTGTCTGATTGCGAAAAGCACTTTCAAACTCCTCGGTGACTTCTTCAATAATCGAGGTTGCCGTGACGGCAATGCCCAGTGGTGTATTTACTTCATGGGCAACACCAGCCACCAGTCCGCCAAGTGCTGCCAGTTTTTCCGACTGAATCAACTGTGCCTGTGCCTGCTTCAGTCGTTTCAGACTCTGGGCCAGATCCTGAGTTCGTTCCTGAACGGTGTTTTCCAGACTCTGATTTAATGTTTCCAGCTCGGATTGCACTGATTTGAGTTCGGTAATATTCAGTGCAGTTCCCCGGAACCCGAGAAATTCATGATCATCATTGTTATAACGGGCCTGAGCCTGAAACATGAGCCATCGTTGATGTCCGTTCAATGTCAGGGCGACTTCACAGTGTTGAAAGTTCTGTTTTTCGTTCAGAAACTGCTGTAGCTGGACTGCTGCGTGGAATTGCTCAATCTGATTGAAGGTCAGGTGGTGGCTTTCTTCCAGATGCAGAGCTTCCAGCATCCCTTCGGAACAATAAATCAGTTTCAGCGATGCGTCGGTTTCCCACAGCCAGTCGGATGATACATGGGCGAAGTCCGCCAGACGCGCCTGCTCGAAGCGGATGTTCTGATATAGGATGGCCAGATTTTTGGTCAGCTTGTTCGTTTCATTACACAGTAACGATAATTCATCATTTTTCTGGGTGATGATCGGATAGTTGCGTACTTTGAGCGGATGAGTTCTGTGTCTGGGATTATATTGTCTCAGGTAGCGGACAATCGAAAAAATACGCTGATTGATACTGTGGTGAAAGACAATCAGGATCAGATAACAGACCAGTGTGGTTTTCGCCGCATTGATTGCCAATGTGACCAGAAAGTCGTTGAGCAATGAGTCATAGATTTGCTGGACATTCGACTCGACGAGGATCGTTCCGATTTTCTCGGATTTTCCGGTGATCGGATCCTGAAATGTCAGCGGGTAAACGTTGCTGGTTTTTCTCCCGGTTACAGGCTTGCCGGCACTGATTTTATAATCATCGGATTTAATTTCCAGATAATCGATGTAGGGCAGGTTGATCAGCCCGTTCATTCTCTGTTGCAGAATCGTCAGATCAAAATTCCATAGCGATGAAGCCAGCAGGTGAGTGTGGATATTCCGGATTTCCAGATGGCGTTTATCCACATTGTTGAACTGTTGGCTGTAATCGAAATAGAGCTGGGTCAGCGTGGCAAGAAAGGTGATCGTTCCGCTGATTAATACCAGAATAAAAACAATTCGTCTCCCTAAGCGGCTTCGCAGCGGATGGATCGATTGTGCTTCTTCTGTTTCTGCATCTGTCTCTGGTATCGGACTTTCAGTCTCTGTTGTCATATTCTGCAATACCTGCCCTGGTGAATCAAAGATACAAAATTCCAGTCGTTATTTCTGCCGATGGTGCCTGCATAAAAGCAGACGCAGTATCGGCAGGGCAACCCCACCTGAGTTAATTATTGATGACATTAAGTTTTTCTGCCTAATAGTTAACAAAAAAATCCTGATTCTGTTGAGAAGACTCACAGAAGTGCCGACTGAGAAACATATTTTTCCTGCGATAACCGGAGGAAAAGTCAGCTGGCCCTGATGAAGACTATACCCAAATGACTTCAAGATGCAGTTTCAGCGAGAATCACTGAACCCAGAGACTGCGTTAGAGATGTATATCAATCAGAACTATTTTTGTTAGACTCTGGTTTCCCCCGAAATCTTGTTTCCAGGGGAATTTGAATTAATAAATATTGTTTGAGTAAAGTAGAGAAGATTTGCATGACATTAAATGAATTGCTGGAAGTGATCCGGCACTCGCCAGAGAAGGTCGATTTTTTTGAGGTGATCAATGTAATTGATACCCACTATGATTTTACACCCACCCGGTTTACTAACGGTGAACTGGTAAGTGAAGCGCATGAAAATCAGGGGTCGTGCAAGATCTTTTCATTCGCCGGGATACATCAGCTAAACCCGGATGAAACGTTAGCCTGCTTCGGCGACTTTTATCGTCAGGATGTTCTGGCACATCCTGAGAATCAGGATCATCAGAACATCCGCAATTTTATCCGTACCGGATGGGAAGGCATTCAGTTTGAAGGGGAAGCATTACAGGCGAAATGATGATCATCCGCCGCTTTTGATTTGAGACTGACTTTGATTGCAGATTATGCCAGAGGCTGGCGGGAGAGACATCGACGGCACAGGCAGTGTCCGGATTCTGCTTTTTCCCGAGTC
The DNA here is from genome assembly GCF_024346955.1 of Vibrio mangrovi. Taxonomy (NCBI): domain Bacteria; kingdom Pseudomonadati; phylum Pseudomonadota; class Gammaproteobacteria; order Vibrionales; family Vibrionaceae; genus Vibrio; species Vibrio mangrovi. The sequence goes on from NZ_AP024884.1 coordinate 138,624, forward strand.
TCGACACTGAAGCACCAACAGTCTGATTCTCCGGCCTGTAAACCACAGTAAGTGGCATCGCCACATTGCGGGCAGTGATGCGAAGCATCTGCGCCGCTCAGACGCTGCATGATCTGCTCTCTCTGATGGTCAGTGTAATGACGCCACTGCCGGATCTCTTCCATGGTCCGGTAGCATCCCGAACACAGGCCTTCCTCATTTTTACAGTTTGCCATACACGGAGATTTCATCGCACTTCCCTACATTTCTATCCGGTTTATGAATATGGCCTGACACTATAAAGACGGTTCCGTTTTGTGGCAATCACATCCATCCGGTGGCTTCATTTCTACTTCTTTTATGGTGACTTATATTTCTGTGGTGACATCAGAAACATATATAGAGCAAAACGTCAGAAAACTGAGATATTCATTCAATAAAACTCTCTTAGTAATGAATTTTTATCGATAAGGGCTGAACTCAGTAAAATAAATTGCATACAATGGTAAGCTGCTGAGTAAAGCTCAGATTGTCGGTCTGCTGCTTCCCGTTCTTGGTGAAACAGACAGCTTCTGCATTGATTAAAATAAACATAAAAGGTTTCTTCATGGCAACGTTAGGTTTCAGGCTCAGTGTCGATGGGGTCGACGACGAGTCATTGGTGGTGCGTGACTATCAGGGATTTGAATCGGTGTCAGCATCATCTGACAGTGGTGGCCGCCCGGTGTACGGCTACCGTTATCAGGTCGAACTCGCCAGCCGTAACAGTGATCTGACCTTTGAACAGATGGTCGATACCACGGCTCTGTTAGAGGTTTTCCGTAACGGTCAGGTGGTGCAGAAAGTTCATGGCATCATCCGTAACTTCAGCCGTGGCGATACCGGCCATCACCATACCTTTTATTCCCTGACGCTGGTGCCTTCTCTCGAACGACTTTCCCTGCGTCATAACAGCCGTATCTTCCAGCAGAAAAGTGTCCCGGAGATTCTTTCTGTCCTCCTTTCTGAAATGAACATCACCGATTATGCTTTTTCCACCCAGCGGGAATGTCTGCCGCGGGAGTTCTGCGTGCAGTACCGGGAAACGGATTTAGCGTTTTTCCACCGGCTGGCCGCCGAAGAAGGGCTGATGTACTACTTTACCCATGAAGCGGAAAAACACACGCTGGTGGTGACTGATAATCCGGAAGGGTTTACCACGATGGGCGGAACCGTGCCTTACAACGTCCTTTCCGGTGGTATTTCTGAAACACCTTACGTGCAGTCGATGACCGAGCAGAAGCAGTCGCAGGTCAGTTCGGTGTGGATGCAGGACTACAGCTTTAAAAAGCCGGATTACAGTTTTAAACAGACCGCAGAAGGCAGTGAACTGGACTATCAGCTGCCAACTTACGAACATTATGATGCGCCGGGGCGTTACAAAGATGATGCCAGCGGCAAGGCATTCAGCCATATCAGGCTCGACTCGCTGCGCAAAAATGCCCATACCGCGAAGGGTAAAAGTAATCAGGCCATGCTTCAGGCCGGCGTACGCTTTGAACTGAGCGAACATCTGGACAAAGCTATGAACCGCAACTGGCTGGTGGTCGGCATTGCTCATCAGGGCAGTCAGCCACAAGCGCTGGAAGAATCCGCTGGCAGCGGCGCGACCACCTATGCCAACCAGTTTACCGTGATCCCTGCTGATAATTTATGGCTTGCACCTATCGCCAATAAACCCCGGGTTGACGGCGCGATGGTCGCCACAGTGGTCGGCCCGGCAGGTGAAGAGATTTATTGTGATGAACATGGCCGGGTGAAACTTCATTTCCCGTGGGACCGGGAAAGCAACGGTGACGAGCTGAGTTCCTGCTGGGTGCGGGTTTCTCAGGGCTGGGCCGGCGCTCAGTACGGCATGGTTGCGGTGCCACGGATCGGTCATGAAGTGATTGTTGATTTCCTTGACGGCGATCCGGATCAGCCGATTGTTACCGGGCGAACCTTCAATGCCAGCAATGTGCCGCCTTATCCATTGCCGGACAATAAAACCAAAACAGTCATCCGCACTGAAACCCATCAGGGGCAGGGATTTAACGAGCTGAGTTTTGAAGACCAGTCCGGCAGTGAAAAGATTTATCTGCATGCGCAGAAAGACACTGAATCCCTGATTGAAAACGACGCCACTACGCTGATCCGTCACGACAGTCACCTGACGGTCGAAAATGACCGTTATGAACATATCAAGATGAATGATCACCTGACCATTGACGGTGAGCAGCGCCTCAAAATTACCAAAGACCAGACACATGAAATCGGCGGCTCGCTGCAACAGCAGATCGGCAGCCTGACCGCAGTCGAGACTGGCAGTGCCATTACCCTCAAAAGCGGTGCGAAAATCGTCGCCGAAGCCGGCTCCGGCCTGACCCTGTCTGCCGGCGGCAGCTTTATCAGCATCGACAGCGGTAGTGTCAATCTATCCGGCCCGGCGATTAACCTCAACGCCGGCGGCAGTGCCGGTAGTGCCACAGCTTATGGTGGTCAGGCGGCACTATTGCCGGATGAAATCACCACCAAACCGGAAAACCCGGCCCCGATCCTGACACCGGCTCAGATTGCAACCATGAAATCAGCCGCCCCGTTCTGTGAAGAGTGTGAGAAGTGTAAGGACGGTGTATGTGCCATCTAAAAGAGCAGCTGACCCCGGATTTAAACTGGTACGTCATTTTAAACCAGACCAGTGACGGCAATCCGCAGCGCTGGTTTTATATGAACGGCGGCGAGAATGCTCAGGGCATCTGGCTCGGCACACCGTATGCCGAGTGGCGTGAAGTGATGCCGAATATCGCTCAGATCTCGCCGGAGCATCCGTTTCTTGACTGGATTGCAACCGAATCTTGCGATGACTGGGGCATTGTGGTCGGCAGTGAAGCTGACTTTGCCACCGTTCAGGCCCATTTCCGCAGTCTGACGCATGTGTGGCTGCCCTCGGGCGAGCATGTGTTTTTCCGTTTCTACGACCCCCGCTTCGGGCTGGATGTCGCAACCTTCTGCGAAGATGAAGCGCGCACTGCCCTGATGGGGCCGACGCAGTGCTGGCTGAGCCTGTCTTCATCACAGCAAGAACTGACACAGGTCGATAACCCGACCCCGACAGCAACCGCCGATTTTCAGGAACGCGCTTTCCCGTGGTGGACCGTGCCGGAGGCGGTGTTGGCAGCGTTTGGTGAGAAAGATAAATCAACCCTGATTACCAACAGTCTCAAGTGGATCAAAGAGCAGCACGCGGATCTCTATTTCTATTTCCCCGAACCGGTGCTCAACGCCAAGGTGACCCGTCTGGTCAACCGTTATAACGAGCAGACTCCGGTCACTCTCAACCAGTATTTACATCAAGCCCTGCATCAGGAGGTTTACCGATGAGCACTGCAACAACCGATTTAGATCAGATGTTCTCTGATATCAAAGCCGATTTTCAGGGTTCTATCGATGAATACCGCAAACATTCAGAGAATATGCTGTATGGCTGGGCTTTGGAGATGGAGCAGAAAATTGCGGTGAACGGCAGTGAAATGTCAGCGGATATCGATGATGACGAAATCCGGGCCGATATTATTACTTGCCCGCTGGACGGCAAGCTGACGCTGGTGCACTGCTTTGAGGCCGAAACCTTTGTTCCGCTGGGCGATACACCTTTTGAAATTCAACCGGTCAAACCTGGGAAATATTATGGATATAACCATGATGGCCCGGCTTATAAAGGCACGATTGGGGCGTCAGGTTCGATACTGGTTGAATTAGATGCAGCAACCTACGGTGGCAAGCAACTGCAAATCACTTTCTATCCGGATGTGACCAAAGATGATGTCAAAACATTACTGGATTCCTATGATGCCACGCTGGAAAAACTAACCAAGTGGCTGGAAAAGGAATGGGAAGCCCAGAAAAAAGCATGGCAGGAATTTCTGGATAATCCGATTGACGTGTGGGATGAAGTGAAAAAATTCCTCCACAGCATGGTTAATGAGCTGATTAAAGCGTGGGATGAAATTGCAGATCTGTTCGATTTGTTGGCCCATCCGACCAAACTGGCGAAAATGCTGAGCAAGTATATGGAAAACCCGGAGTTGATTGCCAAGATGCTTCAGGATGCGAAAGATGAAGCGGCCAAGATGCTGATGCTGCTGAAAGATGAAGCGCGTTGTTTCTTGTGTATCAAGGCCGTGTATAGCTGGATACGGATGCTCAGCCCAACGCAGATCCTTAATTTCATCGGTACCAGTCTGGCAGCAATTCTGGTGGAAGTTATTCTGATGTTGATTATTCCCGGCGGTGCGGTGTTGAAAAATGTCAACCGGGTGCGTGATGTGGCAAGTTATGCGTCGTTGGTCAACTAAGACAGCGATTAAAGAATAATAAAGATTAGGTGCATAAAAGATGGCGCGTAAAGCAAAGTATGTAGATATCATCGGCAAAATCGAAAAGTTGGTGAAACTGGTTCAGGAAGATGTCGATGAAGGTTTGGCGGCTCTGAAAAAACTATCGCAACACGGGAAGGGCGATTTCAATAAAGGGCTGAAAAAGAAGCAACTGGTTGAAGGCGATACGCTGGATGGGGCAACCGGTCAGGCCCGTAAAGCGAAGCAGCAGTCTAAACTGGTTGCAGACGAGAACATTGATAATGTCGATAAACCCGGCACGACTCCGAATAAAAAGCCGGCAGATAAAGTTGAAAATACCTGTACCAACGGATGTCCGGTCTCGATGGTGACCGGTGAAGAGTTGCTTTCTGTGGAAGATGTGACTTTGCCGGGTGCATTGCCATTTACTTTCAGCCGGACTTACCGGACCAGTGGCTGTGAAATCAATGCCGGGCTGGGTTATGGCTGGGGTCACTCGCTGGCTCATCGTCTTGAATTCAAGGACGGTGAAGTGCTGTGGCACAATGAAGAAAACCGGATTATCCCACTGCCGGAACCAACAGAAAGCCGCCCGGAAATCTTTAACAATCTTGCCGGTGCAGCCGTCTTTCTTGGCGGTCAGGCGAACGAATATGTACTGGCTGCGCCGGGCAAGCCGTTCTACCACTTTGAACGTCAGGGCGACAGTGCCCGTTTGGTTCGCTTGTCGGACAATTACAACAACACGCTGAGTATCAGCTACGACCGTCAGAAGCGCCCGCAGGCGGTGGTTAGCCCGCATGGTATTGCTCTGTGGCTGACCTATGAAAATGACCTGATTACTCAAGTTGAGCTGAAGAGCTTCCGTGATACTACGGAAGGGAAAGAGTGGACGACACACCGTTTTCTTCATCAGTACACCTATAATGACCGCCAACAACTGATTGCCGAAAGTAATGAAGGCGGTCTGGGTGAAAGTTATACCTATGATGCGCAGCATGTCATCACCGAGCGGAAAATGGCGGGTGGTATTGCCTTTGGCTGGGAATGGGAAGGCGAAGGTAAGGCTGTCCGCTGTATCAAGCACTGGAGTAATACCGGTTATCTGGCAGAGTATGTCTGGGATGACGAGGCCCATACGGTGACCGTCGTCAACAGTGATGGCTCGCAAGAGATTTACCAGCACGACGAAAACGCCAAGCTTATCAGCACCACTGACCCAGACGGCGCGGTCACAACCAATGGTTACGATGAAAGTGGTCATCTGGTCAGTACTATCGATGCACTGGGCAATGAAACCCGCCATACGTACAACAACAGCGGTGACCGGGAAGCGACGATTGCCCCGGACGGCACCGTCACCGAGTTCCAGTATCTGCGGGGTAAAATCTTCAAGGTCATTCAGGGTGAGGCGGTCTGGCGCTACTTCCACAATATGGAAGGAGATTTAACCGAGAAACGCGACCCGCTGGGCAACACCACTTTCTACCACTACAACGACATCGGTCGTCTGTCGAAAATAGAATATCCGGATGGCAGTGAACACCAGTTGCGCTGGAACCGTCTGGGAATGCTGATTGGTGAAACCTACCCGGACGGCAGTGAAGTGGTTTACCGCCACGATATCAGTGGCCGGGTGATTTACGAGAAGTCATCAATTGGTGGTGTGACGGAATACCAGTGGGACGGCGCAGACCGTCTGGTGGCGATGATTTCGGGCGGCAAAATCAAGCGCTTTGAATATAACGGCTACGGCAAGGTTACACAGGTCACCGATGAAAGTGGGCTGAAGACCAACTATGAATATGGCGAGAACAGCCATTTAGTGAGCCGGGTGGTCAACCCGGACGGCACCAGCCTGAGCTACCGCTATGACAATGTAAAAAACTTTGTCAGTGAGATTACCAATGAGCGGGGCGAAACCCACAGCATCGGTTATTATCCGAATGGTCTGGTACAGACGGAAAACACTTTCGATGGCCGGACGTTCAGCTATGAATATGACCTGTTGGGACAACTGACCAAGAAGACCGAAACCGGCACCGAAGGCACAGAGTTGACGACTGAGTTCGAGCGCGATGTCATGGGCCGTCTGGTGAAAAAGACACTGGCCGACGGCAGCAGCATTGACTATCGCTACGATGAATACGGCAACCTGACCGAGGTGGATGACGGTGAACGTCCGCTGGTGTGGCGTTATGACCTGATGGGCCGGGTGACCGAAGAGCATCAGGACTGGGCCTCGAACTATTTCAGCTATGATGCGCTGGGACAGGTTGAAAGCTGGCAGCTTCCTGATGCCAATGTGCTGAAATACCAGCGTGGCAGAGGCGGTGCGCTGAAGCAGATTGACCTCAATGACTCGGTGCTGACCCAACACCTGTACCAGAACGGTTTAGAAAAAGAGCGTCATCAGGGGGCGGTCATCAGCAGCTTTGCCCATGACGAGCAGGGCAGACTGACCTACCAGCAGCGCAGCCTCAACCGTCAGATAACCCGTAAACGGGATTACAGCTATGATGCGCGGGGCAACCTGACCCATATCAGTGACAGTAAAGACGGTGACATTCACTTTGACTATGACCCGCTGTCACGCCTGAAGGCAGTGCGGGGAAATATCGAAGAGCGGTTTGTGCATGATGCGACGGGCAATGTGCTGTCGCAAATCCTCGGCCGTCATGACGACATCACCCGGGACAGACTCGGTCATGCGCAGGGCAACCAGCTGGCTTTTCATGGTGACAGTCACTATGAATATGATGAATTCGGGCGGCTGATTACCGAGAAACGGGGCAAAGGCCAGAGCCTTGTCACCCGCTACGAGTACGACTGCCAGCACCGGCTCATTAAAGCCAGTCTGCCGGATGGCACGATAGCCGACTACAAATATGATGCCTTTGGCCGACGGACACACAAAACCGTCACGGACAAGACAGGTAAGGTAACCACCACCGAATATCTGTGGCAGGGTGATAACCTGATTGGGGAAACCACAGACACAAACTACCAGAGCTATATCTACGAGCCGGGCACGTTCAAGCCGCTGGCACTGCTCAAAGGTGAAGGTAAAGACGCGACGCCGTACTATTATCACCTTGACCAAATCGGTACACCGACAGAAATCACCGATGTGGAAGGGCAGAGCGTGTGGGCAGTGCAGTACCGCGCCTACGGCAGTGTGCTGACTCAAAGTGTCGAAGAAATCCAAAGCCCGCTGCGTTTTCAGGGGCAGTATTATGATGAAGAAACGGGTTTACATTACAACCGCCATCGTTACTATAGCCCCAGCACCGGACGCTTCATCACCGCTGACCCGATAGGGCTTGCCGGTGGTCTGAATAACTACCAGTATGTGCCGAATCCTACGGGATGGATTGACCCGTTGGGGTTGGCGAATAATGCTACGAATTGTTCTTTTAACATTGATACAGATATAGATAAACAACCAGCTAATGCTCCTTTTTCAAAAGATGCAAATGGCCGTTGGCATGATAAGCAAGGTAGGTTTGTTTCACAAAGTTGGCCTCCTAACGATGGTTTTGCAACGAGATATGGCGAAGTTTTACGAGATCGAGTGACTTTACAACCTGGGGATAAGATAGATCGTTTTGGTGGTTGGTATGAGAATGGAAAATTTAGGGATAAAGGTAGTTATTTTTCAGATATGGGAGTGCCTTTTGAAAATAGAGCATTGCCACCAGAAACGAAACTTTCACCTTATCGTAGATATGAAGTTGTGGAACCGTTTGATGTTGAAGCTGGACCTATAGCTCCTTGGTTTGGTGAACCCGGAGGAGCTAGACAATACCTAGTGCCAAAACTAGAAGGTGGAGTCGAAGGTTTACTTAAGTCAAAGAAAATAAAGCCAATAGAGTAAATAATGAATAGTGAAAAATTAGTTAAAATAGATTTTGTTGCTTCAGAAGGCTATCCAGCAGGGAAAAAAATCTACTATAAATGTACAAAATGTGGGGATTATGTCCCGTCATTTCCGCAACATTTTGCTGAATGCTCGTGCCAAAATATTACGGTAGATAGAGCGGGAGGCAGGTTATCTGTGGAGTTAAAAGATTTTATTGAAATATACAAAGAACGTTGAGGTATTTTGATTATTCTGTGTAATTTATGGGAGGAATAAATTTAATCGGGTAGTTTATATACCTTATCTCATGAAATCGAGCCGCAATTGCGGCTCGAAAATCAAATAAATCAATCTATTACACCAAATTCTCTCCATCAACCACTTCATGGTATCGCACACAATGCGTAGTAATCAGATTATTCAGATACAGCAGCACATTGCGCAGTTCCTGACAGTTTTGCTGCTGCTCGGCTTCAAATATTTCTTCTAACTGGCGCAGATATTCGCGGGCTTTTTGGGCAAATTCGGGATCGTAAGGGATGGTTTCGTACATAGTGAATTCCTTGTGGTCATTGAGAATACACACCACACGAAGTTCCTACGCTTCGGGTGGTGAACTGGAACAAGGTGTAGGAATACCGCTCCACAAGGTTAGCAGTCAGCCGAAGCTGCCTTGCCCAGCCCACCATAATTCAGGCGAGCTAAAGCGTAACATAGAAAAATACCAGTATAAACTGACATTTATTATGCCTTGTGGTGGGGATGCGGGTTCCTACGCCCGGCACCGGATTTTGCCAGTGCGGGAGTTAGGTTATCTGATTGTGGGAAAGGAAAAGTATGGAAAAAGTATGAGATTTTGGGCATTGATCATGGTTATGGGGAAATATTGGAATAGAGCAGGGTTAGCACGAATTTGGACAGAAATGAGCTAGAAACATGGCTTAATTAAACTCATTTCAGATGAGAAAATGTATTGGAAACGGCGAAAATAATGGTCAGTATTTATTGACCATATTTGGCGTTAACTAATTTCTATAGTTACCACATTTTCAATAACAGTCCTATTCCTGATCTCAGTTTCTACTGGCGTGTATAAATCTACCTCCGTTGATGGCGTTTCAATTGACACAATCAATGAATAACGAGCTTGTTTATTATATCGTTCCAACTTTTTGCGGGTTCGCCACCAGCCCATAGCCGGATAAACAGCCAATAAACCGCGTTCAGCTAAATCAGCCGCAGTGCCTTCCCAAACATCTTTATGAATAGATCCTTTATTACGAAAATCACCTAATAGCCAATTAGGATCTGGTGGAGGCGTTGACGAACCTTCTTCTTCAGCTCTAGCGGCTCGACTTAATCGTTGCAAAAATTGAGCTTTGGACTCAGTTGGACGTTTCACATCAAAACGCAGTTGATGGCTCGGGTAACGATATTTACTTGATATATTGCGGCTAGATGGATTAGGTTCAATAAAGTACGACAAAGTAATTGTCATTTTTACAGGAACATCACCTAATTCCAAAAGTTGTTCTTTTGGCCAAGGGATATCATGGACATGCATATCCTTAGTCGATGGAGCTTTACCTTTTATTTTTTCAAACGGCTGCAGCTCATCCTCCACAATCATTACTAACGAGTTATTTGCACTCCACAACGCTTTGCTGAGATTTGGAACGCCGTAACCAACACATCTAGCTAAATGTTGTGCTCGTTGCCGCGCTGTTTTCCCTGGATAGGAGAATTGACTGAGCATGCTTTCAGTCCAGTTCGCTGAATGAACAATTAAAGCTCTTACCGTTTCTGGCCATAGATTAGGGTACGATGCACTTATCTCTGCGGCAAATTTTGCAGCTAACGCTGTTGCTGCACTAGTTGCATTAAATGTTGAGAATAGTCGTGTATGGAAGTCATGATGAGTAGTCAAAAGCTGCAGACTTGACATAGAAGCCGCTGAATAATCATCAACTCCCATATTTCCGCCTTCAAAAACGACCTCTGGTTTAATAGGCATTGAGTTCATCCAAGTCACAGAGGTAGTACTATATGGGCTCAACCCACCATTGGGAGCAAGCGGAGTATAATTTTCCCCACCATCATCAGTTATCTGTGTTTTATTAGTGTATGCTCCAACAGTCAAAACATTCCATGACTGACCAGGGTCATGAATATCTTGTAGCTCATTGTATTGGGGATATTCTTTTAATTGGGTTAAATTTTCTTCAGTATTGCCAGCACAAACAACAAAAAGCCGTGGATATAAATTCTCTCCGCTATAATCAACAGATAATGCATCTAATTCTGAGGACCATGCTGATGGTTTCCCTCTATCTTTTGAATCTTTTGCTGATAAAGCAAGCGTATAAATTCGTTTTCTATCAAAATTTTCGATCTCAGATAAAGAAATACCAGACGCAGTCACTTGCCCAAGGTGTTTATCTCTGTTATCCCCAGGATAACGTAAAAGCTTAATGGATTCTAATTTGTGATTGATACTTATTCGGTCAGACGTTTCAAGAGCAGATATCAAATCTCCCCAGATAGAAAGCCCCGCCATTGAAGTTCCATGACCATTAGCATCAGCTTCATCCCAGGTAGGATCAACAACAAACATATCATTAGTATTAGCAAAGGCAGATAAAAGAGGATGACCAACATTTATACCAGTATCTAAAATAGAAATATAAGGGGGGGTGTCATCATCATCAAAATTATATTCAACTCTTTCGGTTAATTCCTCTGCCCATTGATGCTGATCTTCTATACCCAGAGAATCAAAAAATTCAGCTGTTGTTTTCGATTTGCGTATTTCAGAAATCTTACTTAAAAGTACAGCTGAACTAGCTAGCTGATCTAGCTAGCTGATCTAGAGATGTCCTAACTAGTAATACAGTTCTTTCCGGAAATTCAAGTGTACTATCTGATACGGTTATTTCATGAATACCACAAAGCTTTTTAAAATCATTAATTACGGCGACCCGATCATCACCCACAGGTAACCATATTTCAAACCAATCAACTTCCTGATTGGAAGTAGGAAATAGCTCTGGATTATCCGTCCAAAGGCTTTCTATAACAGTATTACGAATAGTGGAAATAGCGTTCAAAAGAACCGCATGCTTAGGACCTGATTTATTGTCTTTACTTGGGTTTAAATATTCTGAAATTTTTTTCTCTAAAACTCCAAATTTCCCCAGCGGTACCAACACGTTTGCCACATAGATATCTTCCTTTTGAACTACGCTCAACAACTCTATTCCACTTCGAACATCCGCTAATTTTTCAAACGTGATTTCAATACCAGGGAAACTTTCAAATGAGAGTTGAACTCCCACAGGAGTATCTAGTTCAATACTATCAATTTCTTCACTGATAGCTTCTTCGGCAACTTTCGCTAATGTTAACTGAGATGAAAGATTAGCACCGTGAGCAGCTCGGTCTCTCTTTGGTATGGTAGGCGTTATTACGACTCTTCTTGGATAGGTATATTTCTGTGCTTTCCCGCTCTTTCCTACAAATAAATGTTTTTTTCCTTCCATTATTCCTATCCATTAATACAAAATTTAAAACAGGTCCTTTCTCATGTTTTTTCGATCTAAGATAGCGTCTTTAACAGTGGTCAACGTGATTCGCTCCGTTCCATGAATCAGCATATCTTTGATTGATTCATCCGCAGCTCGAGTGATCTCTGCACTACTCAATTCTTTAGCTATCTCTGGCAATTTTTTCCATGGAAAGCTCTTTGCTACATATGGCTTAAGTCTGTTTTTAAACAAAATTATGATTTCGTCATCTTCTGGCAATTCGTACCGAATAACATCGTCAAACCGTCTAAATAACGCATTATCCAAGATTTCAATATGGTTAGTAGCGCACACGATTAAACTATTAGACTCATCCTGTTCGATCATTTGAAGAAAGCTATTTAATATTCTGCGAGCTTCACCCACATCATTTTGAGAATTCCGTTGTGAACCTAGCGCGTCGAATTCATCAAAAAAATACACACCTCGAACATTGCTAATTGCATCAAATACCTGCCTTAATTTAGCAGAAGATTCTCCCATAAATTTAGTTATCAACGCATCAAGCTTTACTTGAAACAGAGGATAATCCAATTCTCCAGCCAAGATTGATGCAGTAAATGTCTTACCTGTTCCTGGAGGTCCAACCAATAGCACTTTTCGACGAGGAGACAATCCATGAGTTTTTAATTTTGTCATGAATTTTTGTTCTCTGATTAATCGCTCAAGCCGAACTTTCAAATCGTCTTTTGCAATCAAATCAACAAGTCTGTTTTTAGGTTGAGACGCAAAAAGAAGTCCACTAGTATCTTGAATTCCTTTTGCAATTGAAATTGGAGCATGCTTATCAGCTGAAACTTTCTTTTTAGCTACAGTTACCAAATCACGCAGCTCTTGCGCAAGTTTCCCATGACCACTACGGGCTTCATGCGCAGCGACTTGTAAAGCAATAGACATGAATCGGTCGTCATCCTTTTCGAGATGCGACTGCAACAATGCTTTTAATTGCTCTGAACTAGCCATAAGAAGTCTTCTTTTAAATAAAATTGATATAACACTTAACCGTTATAGTTTGACACAGTACCTTAAAAAAAACATCCATTCATTACGATGTCTTTCAAGGTAGTTGTCACTAGTCGGTTAATTAGCGACCAATTGATTTGGCTAGATTCATATGCGTAAATGGGATCAGGTCGTATCTTTTGACAAGCATTACTTTTTGTATGTCTAAATGGACCGATTATCTGATTTCGTGTTTAAAGGCGTAACAAACTTTGGGGCAGATTCGATTTTAATTCTTCATTTGATGGGCTTTAAGTCGTTCGCTTAACTCCCATAAAGCTATTCGATTTGAATCATACTTGAGAAGTTCGCTCGCCTCAGTTGCGTTACACCAACGGAATTCAGTGTGTTCCGAAGATAACTGTGGCTCCCCCGAAACCTGCACTGAGAATGAGTATTCTGGTATCACATAAGGGTGATCGCTCCATTTTTCATGACCAGAATAAAACACTCTAGGTAACATGCACATAGCATCAAGTTGAACCCAGTCACTACCTGTTAACGACGTCTCTTCATACAATTCTCTTTTTGCGGCATCGAACAAAGACTCTTGGTCTTCTCCACCACCAGAAATTGCCTGCCATTCACCATTGTCTGTTCGGCAAGCAATCAAGAAGATAGGTTCAGAAATTTTAAATTTATATGGAAATATCAGAACCTGAAATGGTGCTCTCACTGCCTTGATTCCACTGTTGTTGCGAATCAATAGATACTACAACCATTAGGAAAAGTTAGGCAATTCTCAGATTACATTATTCGCGGTTTTATTGCGCAAATGCGGAATGGGGCAAAAACTTGTTACCTTTCAAATCTGCCCTAGGCTCCTAAATTATCACTCCTCGCCTGCGCCACAACAGCCGTATCTTCCAGCAGAAAAGTGTCCCGGAGATTCTTTCCGTCCTCCTTTCTGAAATGAACATCACCGATTATGCCTTTTCCACCCAGCGGGAATGTCTGCCGCGGGAGTTCTGTGTGCAGTACCGGGAAACGGATTTAGCGTTTTTCCACCGGCTGGCCGCCGAAGAAGGGCTGATGTACTACTTTACCCATGAAGCGGAAAAACACACGCTGGTGGTGACCGATAATCCGGAAGGCTTTACCACGATGGGCGGAACCGTGCCTTACAACGTCCTTTCCGGTGGTATTTCTGAAACGCCTTACGTGCAGTCGATGACCGAGCAGAAGCAATCGCAGGTCAGTTCGGTGTGGATGCAGGATTACAGCTTTAAAAAGCCCGATTACAGTTTTAAACAGACCGCAGAAGGCAGTGAACTGGACTATCAGCTGCCAACTTACGAACATTATGATGCGCCGGGACGTTATAAAGATGACGCGACCGGCAAAGCATTCAGCCAGATCAGGCTCGACTCGCTGCGCAAAAATGCCCATACCGCGAAGGGTAAAAGTAATCAGGCCATGCTTCAGGCCGGGGTGCGCTTTGAACTGAGCGAACATCTGGACAAAGCTATGAACCGCAACTGGCTGGTGGTTGGTATTGCTCATCAGGCAGTCAGCCACAGGCGCTGGAAGAATCCGCTGGCAGCGGCGCGACTACCTATGCCAACCAGTTTAGCGTGATCCCTGCTGATAATTTATGGCTTGCACCTATCGCCAATAAACCCCGGGTTGACGGCGCGATGGTCGCCACAGTGGTCGGCCCGGCAGGTGAAGAGATTTACTGTGATGAACATGGCCGGGTGAAACTTCATTTCCCGTGGGACCGGGAAAGCAACGGTGACGAGCTGAGTTCCTGCTGGGTGCGGGTTTCTCAGGGCTGGGCCGGCGCTCAGTACGGCATGGTTGCGGTGCCACGGATCGGTCATGAAGTGATTGTTGATTTCCTTGACGGCGATCCGGATCAGCCGATTATTACCGGGCGAACCTTCAATGCCAGCAATGTGCCGCCTTATCCATTGCCGGATAATAAAACCAAAACAGTCATCCGCACTGAAACCCATCAGGGGCAGGGATTTAACGAGCTGAGTTTTGAAGACCAGTCCGGCAGTGAAAAGATTTATCTGCATGCGCAGAAAGACACTGAATCCCTGATTGAAAACGACGCCACTACGCTGATCCGTCACGACAGTCACCTGACCGTCGAGAATGACCGTTATGAACATATCAAGATGAATGATCACCTGACCATTGACGGTGAGCAGCGCATCAAAATTACCAAAGACCAGACGCATGAAATCGGCGGCTCGCTGCAACAGCAGATCGGCAGCTTGACCGCAGTCGAAACCGGTAGTGCCATTACCCTGAAAAGCGGTGCAAAAATCGTTGCCGAAGCAGGCTCTGGTCTGACCCTGTCTGCCGGTGGCAGCTTTATCAGCATCGACAGCGGTAGTGTCAATCTATCCGGTCCGGCGATTAACCTCAACGCCGGCGGTAGTGCCGGCAGTGCCACGGCTTATGGTGGTCAGGCGGCGCTATTGCCGGATGAAATCACCACCAAACCGGAAAACCCGGCCCCGATCCTGACACCGGCTCAGATTGCAACCATGAAATCAGCCGCCCCGTTCTGTGAAGAGTGTGAGAAGTGTAAGGACGGTGTATGTGCCATCTAAAAGAGCAACTGACCCCGGATTTAAACTGGTATGTCATTTTAAACCAGACCAGTGACGGCAATCCGCAGCGCTGGTTTTATATGAACAGTGGCGAGAATGCTCAGGGCATCTGGCTCGGCACACCGTATGCCGAGTGGCGCGAAGTGATGCCGAACATCGCTCAGATCTCGCCGGAGCATCCGTTTCTTGACTGGATTGCAACCGAATCTTGCGATGACTGGGGCATTATCGTCGGCAGTGAGGCTGACTTTGCCACCGTTCAGGCCCATTTTCGCAGTCTGACGCATGTGTGGCTGCCCTCGGGCGAGCATGTGTTTTTCCGTTTCTACGACCCCCGCTTCGGGCTGGATGTCGCAACCTTCTGCGAAGATGAAGCGCGCACTGCCCTGATGGGGCCGACGCAGTGCTGGCTGAGCCTGTCTTCATCACAGCAAGAACTGACACGGGTCGATAACCCGACCCCGACAGCAACCGCCGATTTTCAGGAACGCGCTTTCCCGTGGTGGACCGTGCCGGAGGCGGTGTTGGCGGCACTGAGTGAAGATCCGAGTGTGCTGACCAATAATCTGCTTCAGGGATTGAGTGAATATCAACAGGCACTGTATGACGCTTATCCTGAGCCGGTGTTGCGGCAGAAAACGGAGCGTTTTGTGGCCCGGTATCAGGGTGAAAAAGACGGTTATCTTGCGGCTTTCATTGAATATATAGAACAAGAACAACAACGGTTGGGGATGCTTTCATGAGCGAAAAACAGGAATTTTATAACTATATCAATCAACAGTTGGAAGCCTTTCCTGAGATGCTGGGTGAATATCAGAAAACCACAAAGAAGTGGTACTTCCAGCTTGCTGATTCAGCAACGGAAGCATTGGATCGCCCTTCCTTTTTTTCGATGGATAAGCAACTCAAGGTTAATGATCAAACGACAACCGTCGGCAAGGATGATGAAAACTACAAAACAACCGTGCAGTGTCCTCTCAGTGGCAATCTGGAAATCGAAAGTGTGTTCCAGTCTATCTACCATGTACCGCTGGGAAAGATTCAGGCGATCGTGAAATCAGAAGATGGCAGCGATACCCGGGAAGTGATGCTTGATGCTGAGGGGAAAGCTTCTGTGACCGGTTTGACGCCGGGTAAGTACTACGAGGTATTTATCGACCATAAGCCGACTCCGGCGGAGATGGACAGCCTGTTTTCTCATTATGATGAACTGAGCAGTGATTTGATGAACTGGCTGAACGGCAAATGGCAAGGGTTTCAGCCGCAGTGGGAGAGTTATTTTACTAACTCGGCAGCTCAGTCTGTATTAACGGTGATTGCCAATTTTGCTGATGGGATCTGGAGCGGATTAAAAGATCTGTGGGACGGTCTCGAAGAGATATATAACATGCTCAAGGATCCGGTCAAAGCGCTGAAAGATCTGGGTGAAGGTGTGGCAGATATTATCAATACGATAAAAGATGCTGCCAGCAGTGCACCGGGAATGCTGGAAAAAGCATTATTGTTCGCCTCAGATGAAGCGGCACTGTACCTGTTTGTACGGGCGATGATGGCTTATATCTCGATGGTGCCGCTGACGGGAATGCTGAATAAGCTGGCTGAAATGGGGGGTAATGCACTGGCTGGTGTGCTGCTGGGGCTGCTTGGTGGCGTAATTGTTACCTTTATTGCCACACCGGCTTCTGGCGTGGCTTATGCGGTTTACCGGGCGGTGAAAACTGCCGGAGTGGCGATTAAAAAGGTCATCGAACCGCTGCTGAAAGTGATTGAGGAAATCTTTGCCTTTGCCAAGAAACTGATTAACAAGGCCTGTGAGAAATTCAAGCGTATCGCCATGAACAAGGGCGGCAAAGGTGTATATCGCAATGGCAAGCTTGAATATGAAGCGAATAACCGGCCGAACAGTGTTCTGCATACTGATAACGATGGGTTGCCGGATAAAAGTACTTCGTCTACTAATGGTGCTGACCGCCCAACACAGGACAGTAAGAAAACCGTTTGTGATAATGACCCTATCTCAATGGCGACCGGTGAGGAGCTGCTAACGCTGACCGATGGTCATCTGATTGGTCTGCTGCCGTTTGAGTGGCAACGGCTTTACCGGACTGGCTCAGTCGAGACCAATGTCGGGCTAGGTTACGGCTGGTCGCACACGCTTTCTCATCAACTGACCCTTGATGGGGATGAAATCATCTGGCGGGACGGCGAAGGTAAACTGACCCGTTTCCCCAGACCGACAAAGCAGCTTCCGGCCATTACCAACCGGATGGCAGGCTCGGCGGCTTTTCTTGGCAGTGACGAGCAGATTGTGATTGCTGCCGGGGGGCATTTTTATTTCTTTAAAATGAGCGGTGACAGCGGCAGACTGACCACCATCAAGGATGTCTACGACCATACGCTGAGTATCGCTTATGACCGTCAGCATCGTCCGGTCCGGGTTGCCACCGAAACCAACCTGAAGTTTGAGCTGGTTTATGAACATGACCTGATTGCCCGGGTGGATTTGTATGCCTATCTGGCTGAGCAGGACGAATGGCAGTTTGTTCAAACGCAGGTGAGTTATGGCTATAACGGTCTGTCACAACTGATTAGCGCAACCAATGCCAGTGGTGAGACCGAGCAGTATACCTACGATGCACAGCATGTGATTCAGTCGCGTGAGCTGGCCGGTGGCGCAGTATTCCGCTGGGAATGGCAGGGCGAAGGCAAGCAGGTTCGGGCAATCCGCCAGTACAGTAACCTGACTCAGGTGGATACCCGTTATGAATGGGATGAAGATGCCGGAACGGTGACGCTGACCAACAGCGACGGCTCGCAGCAGGTGTACCAGCATGATGAAAACGCCCGGCTGGTGAAAGAAGTCGACGGCAGCGGCGGTGAATACCTTAAGGAATACGATGATAAAGGCCGACTGACCAAAGAAACCGATGCACTCGGTAATGTCACTGAATCGGTGTATAACGATGCCGGAGAGCTGGTTGCTAAAATCGAGCCCAATGGCTTAACCACCCATTTCTCTTACCGCAATGGCCTGCTGAGCAAAGTGCAGCAGGACAAAGCGATATGGCAGTACCGACACGACCATCTGGGCCATATTACTGAGCAGACCGACCCGCTCGGTCACACCACAAATTATGACTACAATGACCACGGCCTGATTGAGAAAATCATCTATCCGGACGGTGGTGAGCACAAACTGACCTGGAACCGCAACGGTCATCTGGTGGATGAAACCACACCGCCGGGTGAAGTCATCCGCTACCGCTACGATATTCTGGGACGACTGCGCCTGCGCCATGACAGTCAGGGAGTTACCGAACTGTCTTATGACCGCAGCGGACGGCTGACCAAACAGGTGCTTCCCGGCGGGCAGACCCGTTTCTATGAATACAACGCTTACAACAAGGTGACTAAGTTTACCGATGAGCAGGGCAGAGTCACGACCTATGACTATGAGTTCCCGCTGCATCTGGTGACGAAGAAAACCAACCCGGACGGCAGTACGGTTCAGTACCGCTACGACAACCCGTTCCATTTTGTCAGCGAGATTATCAACGAGCGTGGCGAACGCTATCAGATTGATTACATGCCGACCGGTCATGTGCAGCGGGAAGTGACGTTTGATGGTCGTCAGTTCGTGTATGAGTATGACAGCCATACCCAACTGACTGCGAAGACTGAAATCGGCAGTGAAGGCACTGAGCTGATTACCCGCTATGCATATAACGAGCAGGGCAAACTGATAGAGAAAATCCTGCCGGATGAATCAACTATCAGTTACAGCTATGACTTACTGGGCCATCTGACCGGTGTTAATGACGGCCAGTGGCCGCTGGCGTATGAATATGATGTGCTGGGCCGGCTGACGGTTGAACATCAGGGCTGGGCGAGTGCCGGTTACCGCTACGATGCGATGGGGCATCTGACAGCGCACCTGTTGCCGGACGGCCAGCAGATTGATTATGAGTTTCAGCACGGTCGTCTGCATCAGGTCAGCCTGAACGGACATTGCCTGACCCAACACCAGTATCAGGTGAGTGGTCTGGAAAGCAGCCGGACACAGGGCGCGCTGACCAGTCACTTCCAGTATGACGACATGGGCCGCCTGAGCGAGCACCGGGTCAGTCAGGCGCAGCAACAGACCTTGTTCCGCCGTTATCAGTACAACCGTTCGGGCAACCTGACACAGGTCGAAGATAACCTGCGCGGCCTGACTCAATATCAGTATGACCCGCTGGACCGTCTGACGTCGGTGCGCGGCAGTGTCAGCGAGACGTTCGCCCATGACCCGGCAGGCAACCTGATACAGGACCAACTGAGTAATGTGGAAGGCAACCGATTGCTGTTTCAGGGTGACTGTCACTATCAGTATGATGAGTTCGGTAATCTCATTCAGGAAGCCCGAGGGACAAACCAGTCATTAGTCACAACCTACGAATACGATGGTCAGCACCGCCTGACCCGGGTTGAAAAGCACGACGGCACCATTGCGGAATACCAATACGATGCGTTTGGCAGACGGATTCAAAAAGCGGTCACGGATAAAACCGGACATCAGAAAACCACCGAATTCCTGTGGCAGGGCGATAAACTGCTGGCCGAATCAGGCGACAGTCATTACCAGACTTATCTGTACGAGTACGGCAGTTTTAAACCGCTGGCACTGATTACCGGCGAAGGTGCAGCTAATGCAACACCATACTTCTATCACCTTGACCAGATTGGGACGCCGCTGGAAATCACCGATGCAACCGGGCAAGTGGCATGGTCGGTGGATTATCACAGTTACGGCAATGTTGCCTACCAGCGCAAAGCCGAGATTGTCAGCCCGCTACGTTTTCAGGGGCAGTATTATGATGAAGAAACGGGTTTACATTACAACCGGCACCGTTACTATAGCCCGAACACCGGACGTTTTATCACCGTTGACCCGATAGGTTTAGCGGGCGGGCTGAACAATTATCAGTATGTGAAGAACCCGACCGGTTGGATTGATCCGCTGGGGTTAATGAGTGTTCCGGGAGATTGCCCGGGTAAATCTCCAAAATATACTGATAACGCCAGCAAATTAGGTACAATAGAAGGTGAATATTCAGCAATAAACCCTGGGCCTTTAGATGATGGAATTGCCGGTACATTTTCAGGTGGGCGCTACAAAGTAGTTTCGTTGAAAGAAGATACAATACTTTATCGCGCTGGTACTGAGAGTAATCCATATGGACAATTCTTTAGTGTTGAACCACCAATTAGCGAGATTCAAACTCGAATAGACAAGGCTGTATTACCTGTGTGGCCCGGCGGAGGAAAATCCCCAATAGATACTGCATTTGAATTAAAAATACCTGCGGGTACGAAAGTTTATGTGGGTGAAGTAGGCTCACAGAGTAAAGCATTTATTGGTGGAACAGAACAAATTGTTGTTTTGCAGCCATGGGCTTTAGAAGGCGTTGAAGTTATGGGTTCAAAAGCACTGAAGTAAGTTATGGATATTTAAATGAAAAATATTAGTTCTATTGTTTCAGAAATGATCGAATTGCTAGAAACCTATGGATACTTTGATTGGGCAAAAGCATTGAAATCGAATGTATCATATATGAGTGATTCACCTACAGAAGCGAAAAGCAGAATTGTTTCGATGTATGGGGGAATGGGATCATTAAATGATATCGTTTTGCATCAGAATGGTGTACCAAATTTAAAAGATAATTTACGATTCAGCGAACTTCGCAGTGAGCTTTATAACATTTGTATCAAGTAAATTAACAGGAACAGATACCTTCAAAAAACAGCCGACGGACTAAAAGTTCCGGCTGTTTTTATTCACATCAACTGATATCTGGGGTAAACACAGACTCATGATTAATACTTTATTCTGGATGAACACTAAACAAAACTGATGCCTGTTAAAAGCTCTTTAGAAGTAATGAAAGATACTAAGGCTCCTGCTATTTCTAATAGGTTAGAAAAGCTAAGGAATAAATGATGATCAAAATTGAAGAGTATGCACCAGATGGGATGCCTAATTACCATCACTTACAACCCATAGTCGATTATTTGTTGAAAAATGGTAATGAGTCTTGTAACTCATTTTTATGGGGTAATAATAGGACGGGGTATTTTTTTGTCATTTAAAAAACGAAATTGATTTTGAACAGCTTTTGTCTGTTTTTGATATCCCAGATACGATTCGAATTGATGCTGAAAAACAAACAATAGACTGCTTTAATACTTATTCCTTAATAAAGGGGAATATGGGTAATTAAATTGGTGGGTGATTAACTCATCATAAATAGAACTTAAAGATAGAACTGAGCCGCATTTGCGGCTCGAAAACCAAATAAATCAAATAATCACACCAAATTCTCCCCATCAACCACTTCATGATATCGCACACAATGCGTAGTAATCAGATTATTCAGATACAGAAGCACATTCCGTAGTTCCTGACAGTTTTGCTGCTGTTCGGCTTCAAACATTTCTTCTAACTGGCGCAGATATTCGCGGGCTTTTTGGGCAAATTCGGGGTCGTAATGGATGGTTTCGTACATAGTAAATTCCTTGGAGAATGATGAAAATAAATTCACCACGGGAGTTCCTACGCTCAGGCGGTGAACTGGAACAAGGTGTAGGAATACCGCTCTCCAAGACACGGTCAGCCAAAGCTGCCTTGCCCAGCTCACCATAATTCAGATGTGCTGAGGCCGTATATAGTAAAAAACCAACGAAAAGTTAGCAACCTATAATGCTTGGAGTCTCATATGCGGGTTCCTACGCCCGGCACCGGATTTTGCCAGTGCAGGAATCAGGTTACCCGATTGAGGGAAAGGAAAAGTATGAAAAAAGTATGATATTTCGGGGAGCAGGTCACAGCCTCCAACCAGACTGCATCTGGACTTAACTTGCGATCAACAAGATGACCATTTGCTCCGGTATATCTGTTCAGGGCTTTTCTCTGCGTTTAAGGCATTAGAAGTACAAGGTTCGAGTGGGGGTTGAAGGAGCAAAAAACATGGATAAATGTTCTGTTCATTTATCCATGTTGATCTTTGTACGAGTTAATTCAAGATATTACCTAACGGGGACTTGTTGCGTAATACAGTGAATATTCCCACCACCCAATAGGATTTCCCGGGCGTTTACGCCAAGGAGATCATGTTCAGGGAAGGCGGCTTCCAGTACCGCTCTTGCTTCAGCGTCGCGGTCTTTATCCAATAATGGATAAACTACCTGCCCATTGCTGATCAAAAAGTTCGCATATGATGCAGCGAGCCTCTCTCCAGCCTCGCGTTCCATTCCTTCGCTGTGGTCAATTCCTGCGGCTTCTTCTTCCGTCATATAGAGAGGCCCCGGCATCGGAAGTTTATGGACGGTTATTGCACGCCCTTTCGCATCTTTTTCTGTATTCAGGATATCAAAAGCGTCACGACTGATCTGATATTGTGGATCATTTTGATCATCACACCATGTCAGCGCGACCTCGCCGGGTCTGACCACGTGCAGAATGTTGTCTACGTGTCCATTGGTCTCATCGTTATAAAGTCCTCTTGGTAGCCAGATAACTTTATCAATTCCAAGGAAATTTTTCAGGTGTTGCTCTATCTCACCTTTACTCATCTCCGGATTGCGACTTGGATGAAGCAGGCACTCTTCGGTTGTATAAAGTGTGCCTTCACCATCGGTGTGAATCGAGCCACCCTCTAAAACAAGTGGTGCTTGGTAAATATCATCTTGAGTGAGTTCGAGCATCTTATTTGCAACGACATCATCTAAATCCCAAGGAAAGTAAAGCCCGTCAATCAGCCCTCCCCAAGCATTGAACTGCCAGCTGATGCCTCTTCGGTCACCATTTTCGTTGATGACGTATGTAGCACCGATGTCTCTCATCCAACAGTCGTTATAAGACATTTCGACGACTTTGATCTCAGCCGGAAGCTGTGCTCGCGCATTAGCGAACTGAGCATCGTTGACCAGCATTACCACAGGCGTTTTTTTTGCAATGGCAACAGCTACATCAACAAAGGCTTTCTGAGCAGGTTTACCACTGTATCGCCAGTTATCACTTCGGGTTGGCCATGCCATCCATACTTCGCTTTGCGGCTCATGCTCTCCGGGCATGCGAAAATTGTCGTCTTGCGGAAGTCTATCAATGGTTTTGCTCACGCTAATTCTCCCTTAACGATACGGTTTGTGGCGTGTTTTGTACGTAATAGCAGAACCTCACCGATACAAAGCGTAATCATGACGCCAACAAGAATTGGCAAAGTGTATTGCCAGTCAACGCTACCGAAAATGATGTCAGGGAAAATGAACAACACGACAGCCTGAAGGATAATGATGAAACAAATTGCTGTTATGATTTTTTGAACGCCAAGGCCACCTGGTACTTTGAATGGGCGAGGTGTCTCGATGTCTGCGATTCTTAGCTTAAGATAAGCGGGGAACATCAGCAGATAAGGCATCAAAAATACACAGCTTGAAAACGCGAACATAGACCAGAACAGCTCATCGTTACTATTCGCAAACATGGCGTAGGTAAGAATTACCGAAGTAGAGACTAAACCAGTGATCACGTTCGCGCCGACTGGCGTTGAATATTTGCGTGAGGTTTTACCAACCAGTGCAGGGAGTTCTCCTTCACGGGCAGATTCAGCAGCAGCACGGCTTGAGCCCATCGTCCAGCTGACCATATTGCCGACAAATGTAATCAGCGTCACGATACCTAGTGCGTATGTCATAAAGCGACCAATCGCACCGTCACCAAACAGCACTTTGAGTGTATCGATAATGCCGGCGACCAATCCAACTTCCTCAACTGGCAGTGCCATCAGAATGCCCACGGTTCCAACAATATAGAGAAGGGCAGTAACGCTGATAGCAAGAAACACGACTTTAGGCATCTGTTTGACATCTTTCATCTCGCGGGTCATGGTTGCAACCAGTTCAAAACCCATCAGGTTAAAAACAAGAGCCGGAAGAAAAGCAACACCAGAGTCAAACGACGGCATCATAGACGACAAACTAAATTCGTTAGCCACGCCATTCTTTGCTGCATAGATAAAGCCACCGATGCCCAACACGGAAATGATGATAACTTTGAGAACGGCACAGAAGTTTGTGATTAATACACCAATATCGGTCGAAACGTTGCACACCCAAACGGTGCCCCAAGTGAGCACAATACAAATCAATACCTGAGTTGTGATTGATAGATCGGGGAAAAATAGCTCTGAAAACATGCCCGCAAACATGATGTAGACGGCCGGCATCCACAGCCCGACATTGATCCAATAGAACCAGGTGGTACGAATGGCCCAGTTTGAACCAAACGCTTTTTTGACCCAATCGTAAATACCGCCTTCACCGGGGTAGGCAGAACTCAACTCTGAAGTGATAAGCCCATACGGCAAGACAAAGATAACCAGAATCAGCGCCCACCATCCTAGTGAGCTGACTCCAATTGCGGCTGAAGCGGTTAAGGTATCGACAACCAGAACAGCGCACAAACTAAATAAAGCTAGCGGTATAATTCCCATTTTTACATCAGCCATAACATTAATCCTTTAATTGACCGTCCAATGTGAGTAAATGTTTGTAGTGCTCTGGCCGTCTGTCTCTGAACAGACCCCAGGCACTGCGCTGGAATGCAATTTCATCGAGATCAAATTCATGAATCAGAACGCCTTGCGTTGTTCTATCTGCTCTGGCGAGAATCTCACCGGTGTAATCGGCAATGAAAGAAGAACCAAAGAAGGTGAGTTCCAGATCCCGGAACTGCGCTTGTTCAGTGCCGATTCGGTTAGAAGCGATAACAGGAATCTGGTTGGCAGCTGCGTGTCCTTGCATGACACATTGCCAGTGAGGTTGGGAATCCAGCTCCGGTTGACTTGGTTCGCTGCCGATGGCGGTCGGGAAAAAGAGAAGCTCTGCACCTTGTAGTGCCATACTCCGCGCTGTCTCCGGGAACCATTGATCCCAGCAAATACCCACGCCGATTTTTGCGTAACGAGTGTTCCAGACTTTAAAGCCGGTATCACCAGGGCTGAAGTAATATTTCTCTAGGTAACCATCGCTGTCAGGAATATGGGTTTTACGATATACACCGAGTAACGAACCGTCCGCATCGATCATCGCCAGAGAGTTAAACTTTACTGTTCCAGCATTTTCAAACCAGCTGAAGGGCAAAACGACCTCTAACTCTTTTGCCAGTTCTGTCATGCGCTGAAAGGCTTCGTTTTCTTCAAGTACGGAAGCCAGCTTGTGGTATGACTCTTCGATCTCAATACAAAAATATGGTGTTTCAAATAGCTCTTGGAGCAGAATGATTTGCGCACCTTTTGCGGCGGCTTCACGCACTAATTGTTCTGCTTTATCAATATTTTCACTGACGTTCCAGGAGCAAGCCATCTGTGTCGCAGCTACGGTTACTTTTTTCATTACATTCCCTATATATGTTTTAACCTTTGTCCCTATCTTTACTGAGTTTTTTGTTATGATGGAAATGCGATATTTTTATTCTTATATGAAGGATTTCGATAACCTATGGATATGGACATCAATCAACTCCGGCTTTTAGTTGTACTGGAGAGCGAAAGGAACCTATCTAAAGCAGCAAGCAAACTGTTTATGAGTCAGTCCGCTGCAAGCCATGTTTTGTCTAAGCTTCGGACGCGTTTTGACAACCCGCTTTTCATCAAAACAAAAACGGGTATGGAGCCAACGCCTTTAGTACATGCGCTGCTGCCAGACATACAGAAAGGGTTAAATCACATTGATATGGCTTTTGATAGGATGAAGCCCTTTGATCCTAAAGTCGATGCCAAAACCTTTTATATCGGTGCTATCGATTATTTCGAGTTTTACGCATTGCCAAAGTTAGGTAAAAGGCTGGAATTAACCGCACCTAATGTTCGGGTTGCGATCGACATTCTTTCTGAAAACATGCAGATGGAGCGGGTAGAGCAAGGGCATATCGACTTGATCCTGGCGGTAGATGAGCTGCAGGTAATGCCTCGATATTACAATCGTTATCACTGGTTAACTGACCGTTATGTGGGGATTGCTTCTAAAGACGCACCAGTACCAGATAAGCTGACATTAAAAACATTTGTATCCACCCCACAGGTGCACTTGCCATTTATCAATAGCGGCGCAGACCCAATTGACCGCTGGTTACAGCAGCATCATCAGGCCCGTCAAATATCAATGATTGTACAAAGCTTTGCTGTAGGGGGAATGGTGACGGCTCAAACCACCAATTTGATGTGCGTACCGTTACGGATTGCAGAAGAGCTGGAGCAAATGCTGCCACTAAAAATTGTCGAGTTACCGACAGGTACACCAGAACTTTCGTTAAGTATGTTCACTCATCAACTTTACGACAGTCAAGAAAGCATCCAATGGCTGATTAAACAGATAAAAAGCTGCACGTAATATGTTAATGGCAATAGGTGATAGCTTTCTCAGGCGGTACCAAATTCAGTTGAAGATGGACGTTTATCTATCGACAACAACCAAGCCGAACGTACAATCAAATCGCTGGTCATTGGCAGAAAGAACTGGCTCTTCGCCAATAATCCCAATGGTGCTGATGCCAGTGCATTACAATACAGCATTATCGAGACAGCAAAAGCTAACGGGCTAATACTCTACGATTACATGGTGAAATGTATGAAAGAGTTGGCAAAGTCAGAGCTTGATATCGACTCACTTCTTTATTAACCACTCATAAAAATGTGAACTAACTCGTTGTTAAATTAAGATATTTGCAATAATTGTAACCGGTACTATCAATGTGAGCCATTCCACGGTAATTGGAAAAAATATTAGTACACTCAATTAATTCACCAAATGAATTAATTAATCCAGGGTGAACGAAAATTTGGCAACCAATAAAATGAGATGCTCTAAATGTCTGATAATATAAAGTTTAACAAAAAATCCCTTAGTTTATATTTAGGTATAGGGCTATTTGCTGCCAGTTTCTCAACAACTGCTGCTCTTTCCCCACAACATATTGATGATTACCAAGGACACCCTCGTGTTTTCGTTTTTACCGATATGGGTAATGAACCTGATGATCAAATGTCTATGGTGCGCTTATTAACCTATTCAAATGAATTAGATATTGAAGGACTGATTGCTACCACATCAACCTGGCAAAAATCAAAACGTGAAACCGAAACTATCAAAGGTATTATTGAATCTTATGGTGAAGTTCAGCCAAATTTAGCAAAGCATGCTTCTAACTGGCCTAGCGCTGAATATTTAGAAAGCTTAGTCAGTGTCGGTCAACCCAATTATGGTATGGCAGACGTTGGTAAGGGTAAATCATCACCTGGGTCGAAAGCACTTATTGCTGCAGTAGATAAAAATGATGAACGCCCATTATGGGTTACTGTCTGGGGGGGCGCCAATACCCTGGCTCAGGCGCTTTATGACGTGCGCGCCACTCGTAGCGCAGAAGAACTGAAAAAATTTGAAGAGAAGATTCGTGTTTACTCCATTTCTGACCAGGATGATGCTGGCCCTTGGATCCGTAAAGAATTTCCGGATGTATTCTACATTGTGAAACCATCGTCACCAAACGGCGATGAATACGCCTCAGCAACATGGACTGGGATCGCTGGTGATAAATACTATAAAAACGGTGATGGCGCTGATTTTACAACCGTAACCAATGAATGGCTCGACAAGAATATCCGTAGTAAAGGGCCACTTGGTAAACACTACCTAAAATACGCATTTATTATGGAAGGTGACACTCCTGCCTACTTAGGTCTGACAAATAACGGCTTAAACAGTTTCCGTAGCCCTAGCTGGGGTGGTTGGGGCGGTCGCTATGTATACCGTCAACCTTACGGTGAAACCCATAAGATATGGAGTCAGGGAGGTGACTGGTTCCCTCGGGTGAACTCTGCCGACACAGTTATCGGTGTGGATGGTGACGAACATGTTTCCGATCATGCGACCATCTGGCGCTGGCGTACCCAATTCCAGAATGACTTTGCTGCCCGCATGGACTGGACGATTAAAACTTATACAGACGCGAACCACCACCCAGAACTAATAGTGAATGGTAAAGGTGGAAAAGATGTTATCTACATCGATGGAAAACCAGGGCAAGAAATCACATTGGATGCATCGGCAAGTACAGATCCAGATAAAAACCAGCTCAGTTACAATTGGTTCCACTATAAAGAAGCAGGATTTACAGGTGAATTAACCAAACCAGGATTAGCCGACATTGCTGTATTGAATGGTGATAAAGCCAAAGCAATCATTAAAATTAATAAAGATTGTCGTGATATGTGGGTGCCTGAATGGACGCCAAAATGTGAAAACGGCGGTACTGCACACGTAATTTTAGCTGTTACCGACAATGGTACTCCAGCACTCACTAGCTATCGTCGCGTAATTATTAATGTAAAAAATTAACCAGCTATAAAGACACGGCAGCAGGAAAAACTCTAACTTATCGTGCCATTAAAACTGGGAGGGTTACAGACTTTATGGCTTTAGTATTGAATTCTAGTACTCACGTTGTTGTGTAGTAGTTTAAAGAAAAATTCCTTTCAGTCAGATATTCGCTTGGTGTCGCCTTAAAGTCTTTAATAAAGTGTGCTTGATCATAGTAACCATGATCGAGTGCAACTGTTATATATTGGTTTGAATGAGCCGCTAACAACGTTTTTAGTGCCGATTGAAATCGTGCGGTTCTCTCAAAGTACTTTGCATCTACTCCCGTAAATATTTTGAATTTTCGTTGAAATGTTCTCTCACTACATTTTAACTGGTTTTTGACTTCACTAATGCTGTCATTGTGATACTGGTAGTAAATCTTATCGATGGCCCATTGTAGTGCTGAGTCTTGACGTTTGATCTTAACCATTTGTTGTAGTAACCATTGTTCTAACAAGGTAACCTTCGCAATATCACTTTTTGATTCGACAAGGTGTGTGAGTAAATTATCGGGTAATAATTGACATGCCGGAATTATTTGATCTGATAATTCAGTTAAGGGCAATCCAAAGAGGGTGAAAAATCCAGCTGAGCGAAAACGTATTGAGAGTGTTTTTGTTACGCCCGTTGGCTGGATCTGAACACGTGATTTACGCGGGCAGATCACCACAGCGTCACCAAAGCGAAGTTGCGATTGTTGATTGGTTTGTATTATTAATGCATCTCCAAAGTTGAACAGCATCTCAGCCCCTGTCCCGGGTAACATATCAGGGAGTGCTAAGGAATGGTTTTGCTCCCAAAGCCAAAAGTGGGCGATATATTGGCTCAATTGATGGGCTGGTTTGATTTGTCGCGTATACATGATTGCTATGTTACCGACCACCTCTTGCAATCATAATGTCAGTATTAGAGGTGGTACCGTTGCTGTTTTATAGGGGATCAGAATAACTCATCACCGCTGGCAAAGTCTAAACAAGGATGTTTATCAAAGCGCACAACACCCACATGCAACCGCGCATTGGCTGCTTTTACTACATCTGCGACCCCTTGATGACCAAACCCACCACAGAGTTCAACGGCTTTAACGCCTTCTTCAACTAATGAGTCAATTAGTTCGCAAGCTTGTTTATAATTTGAAACGGCAATGGTTTTTACGTGTACTTCTTCGGTACGTACCCAAGAGCAATCGCGGGAAGGATCGGCTGCGGGGGCGACGAAAATAAAAGCAGCTTTGAAAATGGTAGACATAATAGAGCTTCCTGTTTAATTATTGGAATCATTATTACAAGAGTATGGCTTTGGGATATTGTATAAATCCGCCATCTTGCGAGATAAAGCCACACTAACGGCCTTTCTTCAGATAACGTATCTAAGAAAGTAAATCAGAAATTATCATTAACCGCATATCTCAATCCACGGTCGTCATGTGGGATTTTTTTATACTTTCTAAGGCAAGAAAAATTGATTTCCAGTTCAGATCTAAAATAATGTGGTTAAATTTTAGGCACAGTAATCAATTCAATATGTTTACCAAATTTTCCAGTAAGTCTGTAATTGTAAAAACTATTAAAATTCGGGCAAGCAAACATTTGATTGATAAAAATAAATTAGTTATATTAATATGTATATTATTAATGGGAATGTCATTGTGTTGAATAACTATGCCCTCACAATATTAGATTAACTCCATTGTAATTAATGATAAAGAGATTTTTTCTGAAAAGAATATATCAATAATGTCTAAGCGAGTACTAAATAAGTCTTACTTAAATAAAGTTCAAGACCAATATGATAATAAATTAATCTGGTTCGAAGGAATACTAAAACCAGTCTCAGAAAACAATGTCATATGGACAATGAGTTGTATAAAGGAAGATATCATTTAATTAAGGTAGTTCAATGAGCCATATAAAAAAATACAAAGGTGAGATACAGCGAGTATCACCAAAATCAAAAAAAGAGTACCTAAAAGAGAAACCGAAATGTTTTATTGGAATAAGTCTTAATAACCCTAATTTTTTAGATTCTAAATTCACAGGACTTATTGATTTTGTCGCAAACAGACATAATGAATGTACTTTTTTATTAGGTGACTACATTCATAGGTTGACCTTGCAAATTAGGGATGGCTTATCTGAAGAAGATGCTCTCAAAATTGCTTTAGCTATGGGTGATAAGTATATTCAACAAAATGAGTATATTCTAAACGAATACATAAATAACCTTCATGTGAATTTCATTAGAGGTTCGGAAATACATGATAATGAAAAATTTAAGATATACTTTCAAAAAATAAAATCAGAATATGATTCTGATGTGGAATTTAGAACAGCAGTCAATAAATTTTCAAGAATATTTATTTCAAGATCAAGTGATGAAGAGGCTATTAGTGATATGGATGTATTCCTTTCATCTTTATATGTACTAGAAGAGCTGGCTGAAACCTGTTATATGATTAGCTTAGGACACAATGTTTTATTATATCCAGGTTCACTGGCAATTTTTGAAAATATTGCAGATGGCTTATTTCCAAACTTACCAGACGAATTCAAACAATTAGTTAATGTAAGTATTAGATTAAAAAGTAGAAAGCAACTAGAATTAACTATTAGCTAATGGTATAACTAGGAATATCTTTCACTATATTATGCTAATTAATATTTTATAATATCGGCAGGAAAAGTTATTTATCTGGCGATTCAGGATGCTTCTAAAAAACGGGCGATGCCTATAAGTAATTGGAGCGGTTAAACTAGTCGATGGTGAGGTTGTCGATAGTTTTCAGCAATTATTGTAATACATTTGATTTCTGGCTCGCCTTTCATTCTTATGCCTGTCTGCTGACCTAGTGGCTGATAATATAGTTAGCATGACCGATACAAGTCTGGAGTGTTTCAAGCATTTGATCGTGAGTTTTCGGGGTTGCCGACTGTAAATAAAAGTTATGAGATAAGATGGCTCTGTCTGCTGCTTCTTGCCCGTTTCCCATAAAGTAGGAGTAGTTACTAAACTGGATCATCTCCCGGTTCCCTAGTCCGGTTTTAATCCTCTGTAACCCACTGACGAGCGCCTGGAGTAGCGTTTTTACCTGAGCCTGAGTACATTTTCGGTTGTTATCATCACGGGCAAGACAGTCCATCAGAGAAAGTGACGGAACAAACTGAGCATCAATCCCCTGAGCCCAACGCTGCCCGGCCCAGCTTTCAACCCGTTCGTAATCCGTATCTCCTTCATCGACAATGGCATGAGGCCACAAACTAAATGAATGATCATGAATGTCGATATGTATGACTTTACCAATGAAATTGTCATCGGTGAGTAGGTTATTGAGTCCGGCGATTGCGTTGTCGATATTTCCCGCATGGTTCCCTTTATCCAACTGACAATGATCGACGGTATTGGTCGTAAACAGTTTTAGTAATCCTTTTGCGGTATCGTGACAGGTATTGAAACCAATATCATCGTAGATATTTCCCTGGGTGACACTGGGTTTGAAAAATAGAGAGAATATCTCTAAGTCATCAATACGTTGTCGTTTTTCTAATTTGGTCGGTTCATCATCTTCTTCGAGCGGTTGTGGCGGATTACGCTGGAAATCAATTAAGCTGGCATTGAACACGATAAATCCTAAAAATGGTAACCATTGGGAAATATCATCGTTATTGAGTGCAGCCAGATCCCGGACTAATTTTCGGATCGGAGACTGGCTACAAAATCCATTCGCAGGGCCGGGCCACATGAGTTTTGACAGGTTGAGCAAACCAATATCTAAGATGTTCCCCCGATCGATTTGCGACAGCATTTTCCGGGGCTCTCTGGCTCTTTCAAAAGCGAAGCGTTTGATATAACTCTGAGTCCTGACCGCTGATGCTTCTTTGCGTTTTATATAACAGAGGTGTGGATCCAGTGCCGCGAGCATCGAAAAATTACGTTTATCCCCTTCATCTAAATAACTCAGGCTGTTATTGCCCCAGCTGTTCAGCAACCGGTACAGATAAGGTTTGTATTTCTGGATGCGTTGATCATTTTTTTGAATCGCAGTACGGATGTCATCCAAGGCTGCATCTTCGTCATCTGTGCCATCCTGAATTCTTTTGTCTAATGCCTTCAGCATGGTATCTAAGCTGCTGCGTTTTTGGGTAAAACGGGGATTCACAGTTCGAATCTGAGTTCTGAAGTTCGTTAATATGTCAGCGTTTCTCATTGGATGTCCCCTGTATATTTAAGGTTGCACAGAATGTTCAACGAGGTGTTTGGCAATATATCAGGAGATCTGTCCCCGGCCTCGGTGGAAACGCGGCAAGTATCGGGTGAAATACGCATAGTATTCAGTGAAATCGCTGTAGGCAAACCGGAGGTAAGAAGGAGGCGGTTATTTTGAGCGTATTCTATTAATGAAATTTTTTGGCAGGTATCATTTAAAATTGAAATATAATTGTTTTATTAAATAAGATAATTAGATCTTGGTGCCATTACTGTGGAGTTGCAGTGTTGGGTGATATGATTTTAGTTATAATATATAAAAAACCTATATTTCAATGAAGGATTATTAAGAAAATAAACATACGAATAAATAAGGAGTATTCAATAAGAGTAGATTCTGAAACTCAAATAATAAATGGAAAATAGTTTATAAAAATTTATTTGAGCTAGCGGTTCTTTGATGAAACTGCTGATTTTTTAGTTGATAAATTTAAAATAATATATGGTAAAGGAATGAATATGTACAATAAAATAATTTGGTACTCAGTGCTAGGAGTGTCGGTTGGTCTTTCAAATGTATATGCAAGTGATAGTTATATTACATCTGATAGCCTGAATATAGATAAGATACAGATTCCCAATCCAGACTGGTCATTCAATGATGACTTTGAAGAAAGCAAAAACACACAGTTCTGGACAGGGTTTGATAACAATGTAGAGTATGGCGCTGAAGACCCGACGAATCCGGGGAATAAAGTTTTAAAATTTAAATATTTAGAAAATAGGGATGATAAACCCGGCTCTGGATATTCTTTTGAATTACCTATTAATGCAACTAAAATTTCACTTAGTTGGAAGCAATATATTCCGAAAAACTATCTTAGAAATAACCAGAAGTTTTTTACTTTATGGTCTGGTCCTGCTGGTACAAAACAATCAAATATCACCTTGTCAAGCTCGCTTTGGAGTGTAAACTATTTCCCCGGTTCTAATTTAGGTGTAATACCATCGATCAATGTTGGAATTGATGGAGTTAATTATGGCCATAATATGAACTCTAATCATGAGTTTATGTTTGAAAACTCTGAAGGCAGATGGGTAGACATGCAGGTTTATATTGAACTTGCAAAAAATGCTTCTGATTATGGCAGAATGGATATTTATAAGAATGGAGAGTTAATTACAAGTACACATTCTGATAGTTTAACGAAAGCATATAGTGATGTACCAGGTGGAGCAGAGCTAATTCAATATTCATCAAGAGGTAACTACATAAATAAAGGGAAGTTATTTGGTGGCTGGATGAATACTGGTTTTGAAACACAGACCGAATTTTTAATCGATGATTTTGAAATCGCTGCTAGTTCTAACCCTAGTCGTTCTGATTTTGTAGATTTCAACGGTGCTCCTGAAGATCAAGCGCTAATAGATGAATTAATGAGCAAATATTTTGTTATTAATGAACCTAAGCGTATCATTTATGTTGCTCCTATGACTGATGATAACAGTGAGAGCGGAACGGGAAATTCGCAAGATGATCCAAAAAGAAATTTAAAATCTGTACTTATAAATGCACAGCCTGGTGATCATTTCTATTTAGCACCTGGTGTTTATCACATGGATCAAGAAAATCCACAGTTACCTAAAATTTCATTAAGTAACATTAATGGTACATTAAAGGATAAAATAGTAGTAACAACTGATCCAAACCTATTTGATCCTGAAAATGATAAAATAGCCCAAATTGATTTTAATTTTAAAAATAAAAGTGACCGTGCGATAGGTCTATATGTAAGTCATTGGGTCATTGAAAACCTAGAAATTAGAAATATGAATGGGATAGGTATTGCTATATCAGGCAGGTATAATCTTATTCGGAATAATAATATTCACCATGGAAAACTGATATCAGGTAATAATCTGGCATTAGTCATGTCAAAAACACGTATGGGAGGAAGTTATAATCTAATAATGAAAAACCATCTTCACCATTTTGGACATTTAGATGAAGATAATAAGGAATTAATAGCACCATCTGATGTAGGAAGATATGATAGATATTCGAATGGGGGATGCTTTTATTCTGAAGAAGTACAATACTATAAAGTAGAAGATAAAGTTTTAGCTGCCGGATATGCATATGTAGATGAATCGAATACCGGTCATCTCTATGATAAATGGCGAGACTTATCATGGGATGAAATAAAATCTAAGTTTATGTTACCCGCTAGCTCACATGTTTATCTGTACAATAATGCTGTTGATAACTGCTATCCATATGGTTTGGCTTCTAAAAACTCTGCTGATGGCCCTTACTACTTTCTTTCAAACATTATTCACTCTGCACCCACTGGGCTAAAAGCAACTTTAAGTGGTACAGTAGTTAGAAATAATATTATCTATAAAGATAAATGGATGGAAACAGGTATTGACTATGGGTCTCAATACAATCCTAGAAGTATTTTAGGAAATTTAGTGGCTGGTGTTGGTATGAAAGTCACAAACAATACTATAGTTGGTCCTAAAAAAGGTATTGAATATAAAATGGGGTGGGATGGATATGTTGCTAATAATGTTATTTTAGATGTGGAAATCCCCCACTATTTATCACGTGTTTATCACTCTTGGTTAACGAATAGAGTAGGGAAAACTGATAATCAAGGAAATCCTAAATATACCAAGATGTTCACTGGTGAATATCTTTATGGAGATGTAAATCCAGACAATGATATGTATAAAGATATGCCGCTTTCATTACAACAGCTAGAATATAGTAAATTAAAGATTGAAAATGACATCTATACAGTTGAGCCAATCCTAAAATGGCTAATATGGGATGATCAGGCTAATTATCTGAATTTAAAGAAAGTTACTGAGGATTATACGATATATCCTTCTGAAGCAATTAAATCCTATATGGTTGCTCCTGAAAGCTATGATTTCAGAAAAAATAAAGAGAACTCCGGCATTCTTGAAGGGGTAGGTTCTAATATTCAATAGTCTCTGTTTTTACACTCTAAAGTTAAACTTTGGGGTGTAAAAATGCAAAACGGCGGCGGGTTGTTGGCAGAATGTTATTGCTGGTGACTCGTTCGCCGTGGGCAGATAGTTTCTAACTATGATGCGTATGCTTTTCCTCATCCGGCACCGGGATAACTCTTAAGCTGCCATGATTTACACCGCGTTGTGATATCACACTGTCGGCAAAGTGCTGGAGCTTCTGCCGTGGCCCTTTGAGAATGTTGACTTCCAGACAGTCGTCATGATTGACGTGCATATGTAAAGTCGATACGGACAGATCATGATGTTCATGGTGTGTGGCGGTCAGGCGCCGGGCCAATTCTCTGGTATTGTGCTCGTAGAGATAAGATAACACGCCCAGACATGGCTGATTATCATCCTCCTGCTGGTCGCGGAGCAGAGAATCCCGGACCAGATCACGTAAGCCTTCCGAGCGGCTGGTATAGCCGCGTTGTTCAATCATCTGGTCTAAATGTTCAATCAGATCGTCATCGATGGTAATCGTGATTCTTTGCATGTTGGCTTTCCTTGGTTCATAAATGCTGCCGGTAGAGCAGGCAGGATGGCATTTTGTAATTCTATGGCGGCCGCGTGGCGGAACTGCATTTGTTTGCTGATTGCGCATGACTCAACAATATGTCCCTTATCCATCACCACAACCCGCTGGCAGAAGCGTTTTGCTACTCTCAAATCGTGGGTGACAAGCAGCCATGAGATGCCGCTCTGTTGCTGAATCTGTTGCAACATATCCATCATCTGGATTTGCAGCACTAAATCTAAGTTGGACAGGGCTTCATCAAGAATCACAAGTTGCGGTTCAGGCGCCAATGCCCGCGCAATACAGACTCGCTGGAGCTGACCACCGCTCATTTGTGGCGGACGTTTATGGCGGTCTGCTTCGTTGAGTCCGACCTGATTGAGTAATGTGATCACACGCTGGCGTTGTTCTGCAACAGACTGGTTTGTCAGATAGCGCAGAGGTTCGGAAATAATCTGTTCGACGGTTTGCCGTGGATCAACAGCACTGACCGAGTCCTGAAAAACCATCTGGATATGTCGTCGCATCTGATTTTGCTGATGCTTGTGCATTTTCCGGGTGCTCACACCCTGAAAGGTCACAACACCGGATTGAGGCTGTTCCAGCCCACTGAGCAGTCGCACCAGCGTGCTTTTACCACAACCGCTCTGACCGAGTAATGCGACGGATTCGCCCGTGCCGATATCAAGATGAATATCGTGAAGAACATCCCGGTGAGAAGTGCGTCCCAGCAGAGAAAAGCGGTGGTAACCATGAGAAATATTGTGTGCTGAAAGTAACATGATCAGGCGAACTCCATATCATTGGTTAACTCCATGTCATAGAGAGACAAGTGCGCGTTGACCAGTTCGCGGGTGACCGCATGCTGTGGATTGGTAAATATCTCTTCGACACTGGCGTGTTCAATGATTTCTCCGTGAGACATAACCATCACACGATGTGCCAGTCTGGCGACGACGCCCATATCGTGAGTGACCAGCAGCATGCCGAGTTTCTGCTGTTGTATCAGAGAATGTAGTAACTCAAGGATTCTGGCTTGCATCACCAGATCCAAATCGGTGGTGGGTTCATCAGCAAACAGAAATGGCGCATGGCTCAGCATGGTCAGTGCAATCATCATGCGCTGCAACATGCCACCGCTCATCTCATGCGGGTACAGCTTCAGCAGTGTTTCCGGATTCTCAAGCCCAGCTTCCCGCATGGCCTGAACAATGGTGTCTTGCGCTGTGGTCTGGCGGGCACTTGTGGTGATTCTCAGGGTTTCGATACCATGTTGCAGCATGGTGTGTACCGGATTAAACGCACTGCGGGGATTCTGCATGATGGTTGAAACCACATGTCCGCGCAGTTCATCGGGCTGCATCGCCTGATGATCGAGTAATATCCGTCCCTGTGTCATTTGGAGACCGTGGGACAGCACACCAAGGGCTGCCGAACAGGTGAGCGATTTCCCGGAGCCGCTTGCGCCGATAAGTGCCACGATTTCTCCGCTCCGGACGGACAGCGAGACATCGCGGACTAAAGGCTGCGTTCCGGCAAGTACGGTTATATGTTCCAGCGTAAGTTGTTTGGCCATCAGTGACAGTGCTCCTGTTGCAGATAGGGATCAAGATGATCACGTAGTGCATCTCCCAGCCAGTTAAAGGCAATCACGCTGACCAGTAAGGCCAGACCGGGCCAGAGAATCAGCAAGGGTTGTGTCCAGATAAACTGGCGGGCGTCGCTGATCATCACTCCCCATTCCGGTGTTGGCGCTTTGACACCCAGCCCCAGAAAAGACATCCCGGCGACATGGAGCATCATATGACCGATATCCATCGTCGCCAGTATGACCAGCTGAGCAACAATCGGGGTGAACAGATGTTCTTTAAACAGATGAAAACCACGATTGCCGGACATACGTGCGGCTAAGATAAAATCCCGGTTTCTCAGTGTGATCACAATGCTGCGCACCATGCGGGCGTACCACGCCCAGTGTGACAGGGCGATAGCAAGGATGACATTGGTAATTCCGGTGCCCAGAACTGCAATCATAAACAGAGAAAGAACCAGCGTCGGAAAGGTCAGAAAAATATCGGTGACCCGCATCAGTAAAGCATCGATGCGGCCACCGCTCAGCCCTGCAAGCGAACCGATAGTGATACCCAGCACCAGAACGATGGCAATGGCTGTTGCGACGGCACTTAGTGAGACGCGGCTGCCGGTAATCAGACGGGCGAAGATATCTCTGCCCAGATGATCGGTGCCCAGCCAGTGTGTCGGTGACGCCGGCTGCAATCGCTGGATTAAATCGATATGGTCCGGATCCCAGTGCACCAGTGACGGCCCCAGCAGTGCGGTCATGATCAACAGCATAACCACGACACATGCCAGAATGTTGGTTCTATGGCGGAAGAACTGCGTCATACCGGCACCTCATCGGTGGTTTTACGTATCCGGGGATCTAAAGCTGCATAAAGAATGTCAACGATGAGATTGCATACCACATAGATGATCACCATAAATAGGGTAAAGCACTGGATGACCGGGTAATCGCGGTTAAATACGGCGGTGACCGCATAGCGTCCGACACCGGGCCAGCCGAAGATACTTTCGATCACTAATGTTCCGCCGATCAGCTCACCGATATGCATGCCCAGAGCCGTAATCACCGGTAGCATGGCGTTGCGCAGAATATGAGAGATTTCGATTTTGCGCTCACTGACACCGCGTAAACGTGCCCAGATAACATGACGTTGACCGGCAACCTCCAGCATATTGGTTCGAATCAGACGGGCGTTCATCGACAGGGACATCAAAGCGATAGAAAACGCCGGCATTATCAGATGGCTGAAGCCGCCATAGCCAAGGGCCGGCAACCAGTGTAAGTGTACGGCAAACAGAATGACCAGCAGAAAAGCCAGCCAGAAATTCGGCATACTGACTCCCATAAAAAGCACTATCCGGATCAGATGATCGGGGATTCGGTTACGGTATCTGGCGGCAATGACTCCCATCGGGACGGAAAATACCAGAATCATGACCAGAGCGGTTCCGGCTAATAATAGTGTGGCCGGCACAAAACTGATCAGCTCGGGAAAGACCGGCCGCTGAGTGGCGTAAGATGTGCCGAAATCCAACTGAACGGCCTGCTGTAACCAGATGAGATATTGAGTCAGTAGCGGTTTGTTCAGCCCTAACATTTCCCGGGTACTCTGAAGGAGTTCGGTGGTCGGAGGCAGCCCCGACAATCGCAGATAATCCAGTGCCGGATCGCTTGGTCCCAGCCTCAGAATGAAAAAGATGATGGCCGATGCGATGAGCAGTATCGGGATCAACAACAGCAGACGACGATAAATAAAATGCCACATCTCAGTTCACCGCCGGGACAATCTGGTCAAATGGGATCTGACTGGGAATCGCATCAAATGGGATCTGCCCGAGCTTTGGATTGGCGACAACGTATAAGCGAACCCAGGTGAGTGGCAGATAAACAGCTTCCTCATGGAGTCGGGTTAAAATATCGCGGTAGAGCACCTGACGCTGTTGTTTATCGGTCGTTAGCAGCACCTGGCCAATCTCCTGATCAATCACCGGTTTATCTTTGAGTC
Organism: Vibrio mangrovi; assembly: GCF_024346955.1. Classification (NCBI taxonomy): domain Bacteria; kingdom Pseudomonadati; phylum Pseudomonadota; class Gammaproteobacteria; order Vibrionales; family Vibrionaceae; genus Vibrio; species Vibrio mangrovi. The sequence goes on from NZ_AP024884.1 coordinate 178,804, forward strand.
CTGACTGGGCCTGAAAATCTGCGTGAGCTGGGACACGCATCGAACTGATAAAAGCGTGCGGATCATAAGGCGCTCCCCAGGTGTGGTTGAAAATCAGTCCGAACTTGCCGGTTCGCTGGCGGCTTAGTACCGAGCTTTCTTCTTCGCCAATCAGGTTGATTTGGATTCCGATCTTACGCAGTTCTCCCTGAATGATTTCTGCCATCGATTTCTGATTCGGATTGGTGCCGATATAAGCAAGATCGATACTGAGTGTCTGTGTCCCTTTATGACGAACCATTTCACCCTGACGGAGTTTCCAGCCGGCCTGCTCCAGCAGTTGTTTCGCCAGCTCCGGATCATATTGATAGGGCTTCAGGCCGATGTCGGCATAAGGAACTTCCGGAGCAAACAGTGAGCTGGCTTCCTGCTGCGTGTTGTACAGAACCGACTGAATCATCGCTTTTTTGTTGACGGCATGATTGATTGCCCGGCGTACGGCAATGTCATTGGTCGGAGCAAGCCGGGTGTTGATGGCTAATACAATGGTTTCAATGGGGGCGGAGAGGTCGGTGGTGTACTGACCTGACTGTTTGAAACGTTCAAAAGTGTCCGGAGAAACACTGCTGTCAACGCCGTAGAGCAGATCAACGTCGCCGGTTTCAAAAGCCAGTGCCCGGCTGTTCGGATCGGGAATGACTTTGACCGTAATCGCATCCAGTGCTGGTTTTTTACCCCAGTAATGTGGATTGGCCTGAAATTCATCATCCTGATTCAGACGCGAGCGGGTCAGCATCCACGGGCCGGTTCCAATCGGTTTTTGAATGCCGTTTTGGGTTCCGCCTTGAATAAACTGGGATGGTGCAATAAAACGGAACGGGCGCGGCAGAGCCAGTTCCTGAAGTACCGGATAGTAGGCGTGCTTTAAGGTCAGGACAAATGTGTTGTTGTCGACAGCCTGATAAGTGTCGATTTGATTGACCAGTTCAAGCCATGAGTGACGTGCCTTGTTCTCCATGATGGCTTTAAAATTCGCAGCGACAGCCTGAGCATTAAACGGCTCACCGTTTGAAAAAGTGACATGCTGGCGTAATGTGAAGGTGTAGGTTTTCCCATCGGGTGAAATGTCCCAGTGAGTGGCGAGCCAGGGAGTGACACTTCCGTCGGTTTGGTATTTGACTAAAGGTTCATAAACCATGCTCTGGGCGAACATCTGATTCGGTGAATAGAGATGGGGATTCAATGGCCCGACATTCAGCGGCCAGGCAAAAGAGAGCGATTGCGCACCGGCAATCGCGGATGTCAGTATCATGCAGCTCAACAGCAAGAATCGCAGACAACCAGACGCGATATGATTCAATGTTACAACTCCCACAGCAGGTGATGGTTAAGGCGTATGATGTTTTGTGGAAAAAATCATACCGGAGATAATATGCCATCTTATGGGTACGCGATTTGATCAATATTAGGTTGTCCTGATTTAATTTAGTCAGGAGGATGACTGACGTTCATTCCATCAATCAATATTATCCTGACCATAAAAAAATTTTGCCTTTCCGGGGCTGTTTTTTATTGCGCCTGTCCCCACATGACCTTACTATCTTCGGGCTTCTTGATGATAGCCAATCCGAGTACATCACAGCTTTGTGGCAAGGCGATAGAGCAACTATCCAAGAGTGACTTTGACAGCGTACCGACGCTTTTATTGACGCTCCACTTTTCATCATGACTCCGGTGAAAAGTGACTGACCCCGGAGGTTTGTGATGGCTCATTCCCATTCTGTATTAAGTTTTCAGTCTTTTACTACTCAAACTCTTTCTGCGGACGAGATTCAGTTGATCGAATCATCTGTCGCACAATTCGGTGCACCGTTACTGATGCTGGACTGTGATAGCATCCGTCGCCAGTATCATGCTCTGAATGATGCATTACCGAATGTGACACTGCATTTCGCACTGAAACCTCTGCCGCATCCGGTGGTGGTCAGAACCTTGCTCGAAGAAGGTGCGAATTTCGATCTGGCAACCAGTGGTGAAGTTGAGCTGGCGGCACAGGAAGGTGTTCCGGCTGAACGGACGATTCATACTCATCCGATTAAACGGGATGCGGATATCCGTGATGCTCTGGCTTATGGCTGTCGCGTATTTGTGGTCGATAACCTGAACGAGCTGGCGAAATTCAAACCGTATCGGGATGAGGTGGAACTGCTGGTGCGTCTGAGTTTCCGCAATGCTGAAGCATTTGCTGATTTGTCGAAAAAATTCGGCTGTTCTCCGGAACAGGCGCTGACCATTATTGAAACGGCTCAGGCGTGGAATATTCATATTAAAGGTCTGTCATTTCATGTCGGGTCACAGACGATCCATCCACAAAAATATGTTGATGCGATCCGGACTTGTAAAGAAGTGATGGAACAGGTTGTGGAACGGGGACTACCTGCCCTGAGTACGCTGGATATCGGTGGTGGCTTTCCGGTCACTTATACCAGACAGGTGATGCCGATTGAGCAGTTTTGTGTGCCGATCAACGAAGCACTGAATGAGTTGCCGGAAACCGTGCAGGTACTGGCTGAACCCGGACGTTTTATCGTGGCACAGGCGATGATGAGTGTGGCTTCAGTGATGGGACAGGCTGAGCGGGAAGGCCAGATGTGGTATTACCTTGATGATGGTATTTACGGATCTTTCAGTGGCCTGATGTTTGATGATGCGCAATATCCGTTGGTGACTCTGAAACAGGATGATGAGCTTTTCCCGAGTGTCCTGGCCGGGCCGACCTGCGACAGTATTGACGTCATTGCTGAAGACATCATGTTACCCAGACTGGAGAATGGTGATTTAGTTGTCGGCTGTATGATGGGCGCATATACCAGTGCAACGGCGACTGATTTTAACTTCTTCAAACGGGCACAGACGATCGTGTTTAATGAACATATGGTGAACAGTGAACGCCTGATCGGTTGATTCCGAACGAATCTCGCACAAGCCACAGTTTGTACGCTGTGGCTTATATTCAATTTTCTCTCATTGATACCTGACTTGTTTTTTTCTCCTTGATTTGGTTTGTGATTATTCTGCCAATGAAGTGAATATTTACAGATTTATGTAATTTAATTACTGTAAATGTTGACTTGAGTCACATAATTGTCGATAATTTGAGCTGTATCTCGTACGGTTGTGAAACAAAATAACAGACAGGAGTAAAGTCATGAGTTCAATTCTTTCTTCACAAGTTACTGCCACTGTTCCTCAGGCAAAAATCGGTGCATCTGTGATCACTGCGGTTAAAGAGCTTGCTGGCATTTTTGCCATGTTTGCCGTTACTTCCGTGATTACTTTCTTTCTTGCTTTATCCTGGGTAAATTTCTGATTTTCATTATGAAACGATGTCAGAGAGAGCATTTCCCGTCTTCGGTGGTGTAGGATGCTTCCACCGGATAAACCATTAGCATCTGTTTTCGTCCCTCCCACCTTCATTTATCTTCCGAATCTGCCTTTGTAATCCATATTCTGAATGCCGACAAGCATGTTTGTACGGCCTGCTATCCCGATGATTTTTCTGCGAACATAAAGTCACTTTGAGGACTGAATGATAGACAGGGGAATTTTAATGATTTTCATTTGTCCTATATTCAAATGATCTCAAGAGGTGCTCTGAATCCGGCATCTTGAGGTTATCTGGGTATAGAGATATTGCATGTCATCAAAGGATAGTGAATATTGTCTCTGTGATTCATTTTTTACCGTGCTTCATGAGATCGCTTATTAGGCACGATAACCATCAGTGAAATAAGAAGAGATTGATATAGTGTTTGATTCTTTCTTTCCGAAACCAAAATTGTTTTTTCTCAGCTTCGTTATCTGGGCACTGCTTTGTGTGATTAGCTGGTATACCGGCCTCCGGGATCTCGGTTCTGATCTTAGTCTGGCTTATCTGGTCGGGATTGAATTCCCGCAGCCACTCCTTGTCGATGCCGCTCCGGCGGCGCAGGCGGCTTTTCAGCAGGCACAGGAGAGCGCAACCAATGCCTGGCTGTATCAGTATATGTTTGTCTGTTATGCACTCTTTATGGCGGTCTGGCTGAAATACGGCGGGCAGAAATGGGCCCGCTGGTCAGTAGCCGGTTCGGCGTTGATTGTTTTTATTACCTGGTTTCAGGTCGAAGTCAGCGTCATGCTGAATGAATGGTATGGTAATTTTTACAATTTGATTCAACAAGCTTTGTCGAATCCTAACAGTATTACCCTGAGTGACTTTTACGGTGAACTGGCAACGGTAGCTGTTATTTTGATGATTGCGATTATGGTCGCGGTGTGTAACAACTTCTTTGTTAGTCACTATGTCTTCCGGTGGCGAACAGCTATGACGGACTATTATACTGCCCGCTGGCAACATGTACGTCATATTGAAGGGGCATCGCAGCGGATTCAGGAAGATACAATGCGTTTTGCATCGATTGTTGAAAGTTTAGGTGTCAGTCTTCTGAATGCTGTTATGACACTGATTGCATTTTTGCCGATTTTGTGGAGTTTATCCGGTTATGTGAAAGAGCTGCCACTGATCGGTGAGGTTTCTCAGGGGCTGGTGTTTGTTGCCATTATCTGGTCAGTGATCGGAACCGTATTACTGGCTGTGGCTGGTGTAAAACTGCCGGGACTAGAGTTTAAAAATCAGCGTGTCGAGGCGGCTTACCGAAAAGAGTTGGTTTATGGTGAAGACAATGAACACCGGGCCGAACCTCAAACCTTGAAAGAATTATTCGGTCATGTGCGTCAGAACTACTTCCGCCTTTATATGCATTATGTTTATTTCAATGTTGTGCGTTATGGCTATTTACAGGTGGGGGCTTTTGTTCCGCTGATTGCACTGGCTCCTTCGATTGTCGCCGGTGTTTTTACTCTGGGTGTGATGCAACGGATCCTGAACGCTTTCAGTCAGGTTGAGAGTTCTTTCCAGTATTTGGTGAATTCATGGACAACAATCGTTGAGTTACTTTCCATTTATAAACGTCTGAAAGCATTTGAAGATGAAGTTGAAGGCTTACAGAACGTGACTTTAATCGAAAATCCGGCTGAAAATTAATTTCAGCCGTAGTTTATCTGAATCGATCTCGTAAGAGAAAATTTGGCTGAGGTATGTGTGGGGCGAAGAGAAAACGATCAGTTTTTCTTCGCCCTGTATATTGCTGATGTGATTTTCAGCCCATTTATGTTATCTAGAGAGTTTTTTCCGGTTGATATCGTTATGGAATTTACTCCCCAAGACAGAGAAACATTTTACAACATTCTGTTCTCCCGCAGAGATGTCAGAAGCCAGTTTACTTCCGAACCAATTGATGATGCGGTGCTGGAACGGATTCTCAATGCCGCACACCATGCTCCCAGTGTCGGTTTTATGCAGCCGTGGGATTTTATCGTAGTGCGCAGCCTGCAAACCCGTCAGGCAATCAAAGCCGGTTTCGAACAGGCACATCATGAATCGGCCCTGATGTTCGCTGAAGACAAACAAGATACTTACCGGCGCTTTAAACTGGAAGGTATTGTTGAAGCTCCGGTTGGTATCTGTGTCACCTGTGACCGGAGCCGTAATGGTCCGGTTGTGATTGGCAGGACTATCAAGCCGGAAATGGATCGCTACAGCGCCGTGTGTGCCGTCCAGAATATGTGGCTGGCCGCACGGGCTGAAAACCTCGGATTCGGCTGGGTTAGCATCCTGCACGATTCTGTCTTGCGTGCTGCCTTATCCATTCCGGAACACCTCGATATTCTCGGTTACATGTGCATCGGACATGTCACCCACTTCCAGCCACAGCCTGAACTGGAAAGCGCAGGCTGGCTGGATCGAACCCCGCTCAGTCAGGTGGTCCATTACGAAACCTGGTCGGAGTAATTGCTTTACGGCGGCATTATTATAAGGACACACGCTTTCAATGATTACGGTGTGTGTCCCTGTAAGTTACTTGCAAAATAACCTCACTATTAATAGAAGATATGATCTGCTAACCGGTTGCACTTCATATTTGTTGCATATATCCTTAACCCCTAAGTAATTACCAGCGTATTAACCGCGTATTTTTGATTTCGGCTTGTCAGAAAAGCCACGAATCGTCGTCATATTGACATTATTCTCAGAAATATAATGTATATGATAGATGTGGAGTGGTAAATGAAGGTTAACGCTTATAACAATACTTTTGTCTCAAACAAAGAAGACTTATTTGGTATGGTTGACAATGTATATTCAGGATGTGCAAGGAGTAGAATAGGAAATACACTGAAGACCAGAATTCACCAACTGGAGACTGAGTATCCAGAATATAGCCATTTGAATATGGCAGGTAAAATCAGTTGTGAAAAATATAAAACGATTATAAAAAACAATCCAATGCAGTTATCAGCTGAAGATTTATATATCGAATCATTGGCATTGTCGATATTTAGTAATTATGCTGATTTTTGGTGTGAATATGAAATATATCAAATTAAGAACCAATATAAGAATTATTATTATTATTTTGATGACTTTCAATTAACATACAATGAGAATGATTATCACAGTCAACTGATTGATAATATTCAACAGATAAATCGAGTTTATCTGACAATGTATGAAACATTCCCGGTCCGGCTGGCGGATGCAGTTCTTTTGTCGAATCTACATGCATTTGTAAAAGGGAAAAAATGGTATGAGATGCTGTATGCACTAGAGTTGTCCACTCGGGGAACGCATTTTATCATGTCTGTCCCGGTAAAAAAAAAGGGCTGGAGATGATTGTGTCGACAGCTCGGATACAATTTTGGCATGAGAAAGAACAATGGCTTTATTATGCACCGTTTTTTCAGTCGGAACGATGGGATTTGAGAGCTCATAAAGGTTTTAAGAAATATCTCAATAAATCTATAAAAGTTCATAAAGATATTAAACCAAATTATGAAAGTCTCATTTCTTTTGAAAATAGTTTGAACAACATGATTCTTGATAAGAGAGAGATTTGTGAAGTAATTCGACTAACAACATGTGGGGCATCACATAAGCAATTGTTTATACTATATTTGGCTCAAAAAAAATTGACTCAGTTACTGGCTAGGAGAAACATGTCTGTTGCTTTTATTATTACAGAGCAGGCTATGGAAGTATCATTTTACCAAAGTTTGGGGAAAGATATATTCCTTCTTGTTGGACAGTGTGACCTAAAGGATACAGGTAATATTACTTATAAAGGGATATCTATCATTAAAAAATTAGACATACAGTTTAGTAAGCTAACTTATTCAGATTATAAGAAAAAGTGTTTTTCACAGAAAGATAGTGAAGCAATATCCTAAGGAGATTATAAATGGATATTATATATAATGATTTGATGATATATCCTAAGGCTTTCGGATTATTGCTGGTATCAATTGTTGTAATTGGTTGGGTGTTTTATTTTGTCTATAAATTGAAGTCTAAAAATGTAAAATTAGTGAATAGTTACTATAGATTTTATATTGTATACTCAGTATTTGTTTTTTTATGGATTTTGTCTAATCTCTATTTTCATACCGAACTGCTTACCTTTTATTCCGAAGCTGTAGCCAAAGACGTGGCTATTCTTGCAAATGTATTTGCATTATTTGCTGTTGTTTTTGCATGTTTATTTTCTTGTGAGTTAAAACAGGGATATTTTCATATAAAGGTTCCTTCATATATATATGTTGTCATTGCTTTACTATCTTCATGTGGGCTGATTTTAAATGTCATTCCAAACTTAACTATATTAGAGGTTAAGGTTTTCTCTGTAAGTAATTTTGTAATAAACTTTGGAGAGTATACATCATTATTCTTTTTATTTGCATTTCTTATTATTGTTATTACATTTATTAATATTATATCCTTGAGACTAAATGTTCGTAGTCAATTAGGCAAAACCAAAGCTTATTATATGATCTTTGGTATTGTAATATTTATGTTGTCTAATATTGTAATACATGGTGTTGTTGCTCTATTTTTTAGTAATTTTTCTTTTACATGGGCACCTCCAATATTATCAGTTAGTGAAATGATATTCACAGGATATGCATTAATGACATCACGGTTTTATAGTGTTCGTTATATGATGCATTTGATGACCACGATAGTTACTACTTCTATTATCTATATAGTACCATTAATCGCTGTAAATATATTTATTGGGCCATCATATTCATTTATTTATTCCTATATTCCAATTGTAGGACTAACCTGGAGATGGGTTTTTCTCTTTGTAAAAAAATGGGTCACCCGGGTAATCTATCATGCAGATGTTCATCCTATTGAACGGTTGAATTCATATATTGATGATTTTAAAAGAGATCCTTTAGATGCTATTCATAAAATCTCCCGGATGTTAGATGTACCGGATGATCAGATGAAGATCATCAAAAATGATGCAGAGCTTGAATTTTACCGGCATTATTTTTCACAGAGTTCAGATGTATTGATATTGGATGAAGTACAGGAAAAGCTGGAATTTGCTAAAAGAGGGCTCAAGACACTCAGTGAACTTCATGAGCGAATGAACCAGAGTGATGCCGCGCTCATTATTCCTATTTTTGATAGTCACAACGCTATTTCTCATCTGTTTGTCTCAACGCATAAAAGTAGTGGCAGACTCTTTTCAAATGAAGAAGTCAAGACACTGCAACGTATTATTCATGAGGCCCAGTTTTACATTAATTCTCATGTCAAAGTTCAGAAATATTCGGCGCTGGCATACTCGATTGCCCATGAAGTTCGTAATCCGTTGTCACAGGTTCAGTCCCATCTGGACCTGTTAAAACTTTATGTACTGCAAAACATGGATACCCAGACAATATTGCATGGTTTTGATAAGGCAAGCGACGCAATTCAACGCGGCAACCAACTGATTGATATTATCCTGCGTGAAATCGGTGACTCATCTTTGCAGGCTTCGGTGTCAACATTGCATACCGATCAGCTCATCCGTCAGTCTGTGGAACAATTTGGTTTTGATGATGAGTCATACCGGCAGAGGATTCATATTGCGGCTGATGATGGGTTTCCTCTTAAAGTTAATGAGACGCTATTTAACTTTGTCATTTTTAATTTGTTGAGAAATGCGCTTTATTACTTCAGCTCTTATGCTGAAAGTCAGGTTGAAATCAGAACCGAATCCGGTCAGAAAAGTAACTGTATCATTTTCAGAGATACCGGACCGGGAATCCCTGATGACGTCCGTACCCGAATTTTTGAGGAGTTTTACAGTTACGATAAGCCGAATGGCAGTGGCCTGGGGCTCAGCTATTGCCAGCGGGTGATGCGGGCCTTTGGTGGTTCGATTCAGTGCAATTCGGAATATGGTAAATTTACGGAGTTCAGACTGCACTTTCCGAAGGTATCTCCTACAGCCAGTGAACTATCGGTGTTGACTGATCAAATCACAGTTTCCGAGCCGGAAATGGCTCCTGAAGCAGAAATGCAACCTGTATCCCCGGATCATTTGATTCTGGTTGTGGACGATATGATCTCTCAGCGGGTGCTTTTAGTGACTTACTTAAAACAACTGGGATATCGGGTGATTGAAGCCGGGAATGGGCGGGAGGCGTTAGTACTGTTCCAGTCCCATCCTGTTGAACTGGTCATCATGGATGTCCAGATGCCAGTGATGAATGGATTTGATGCAACCAGGGAAATGAAGGCGCTTCGAGCTTCAGTTCCGGTGATTGCTTTTTCCGGAGAATCGGGAAAACGGGAAACTGCGTTGATCAAAGAAATTATGGATGATCAACTCAGTAAACCATTTCACCGTTCAGAGCTTCAGTCAGTGCTGGCACACTGGCTGAGTCCTGGTTCTCGTTCTCTGAATACTAATGAACCGTTAATTGCAGAAGAAGCAATTTGATGGTCTGACAATTGTCCATGCTTCTGAGCCGTGTACGATTCGGCAGAATTTATCGCTGTTAGTTGATAAATCATTCCATCCTGACTTTTGTTTATTGGGGGTTGTGTCAGCATTGCTTCCCTTTCCAAACGCTGAAAACAGTGGATGAGTGCACACACTATTCGCTCTGTTTCATTAAAAATGAAATTATGAGATATTCGTCGCGTTATCGGTAACAATTTTGACATTCGCTTTACGCAAGCGGCACCATGTTATTACATCATATGTGCTTTCCCGTAACTGTAATCCGTTATAATTTTAATGGAAGTTATCGGAAGCGCTGTACGTTATCGTGCTATTCTTCCGTCATAGACGTTTGGGAAAATGAGAATACCTGAGAGGAGAGTGTCAATGAAGTATGGACTTATCGCCATATTGGTTTTGTTTTTGAGTGCTTGTTCTTCAACCTGGAGCGGTGTGAAAAAAGATTCCTCTGAGATATGGGATGCGACGAAAGAAAAGTCGAGTGATGTTTATCACTCCACAAAGAAGGCGATTCATAACGCAACGGCTGATGAGTAAAGTCAGTCCCATATTTAAATTCGTAAGTGGTGTGTCAGGCTCTTGCTTTATGGCTGTGATCCGGGATGTTTATCCTGAAATATAATGATCACAGCCGACAGGGCCGTTTTCTGGTGTTGTGAGGACACACTCACTGATTCATCAACCCCAGCCCGTTTGAACTGACAGTGATGCAGTGAACGCATGATAAGAAGTAAAGATGATGTCCGATAGTAACGTCTTATTGCTTGATAACCAGCTATGTTTTGCCCTTTATTCCACGTCTCTGGCAATGACGCAGATATATAAGCCATTACTTGAACCGCTGGGGCTGACGTATCCACAATATCTCGTTTTACTGATTCTTTGGGAACAGGATGGTATCGGACTGAAAGATATTGGTGAACGGTTAGGGCAGAAATCTGGTGCTTTAACTCCTGTGATCAAACGAATGGAGCAGGAAGGTTTGGTTGATCGCACCCGTCTGCCACATGATGAACGCTCCCTCAGTGTCCGTTTGACAGCCAGAGGTCAGCAACTGAAAGCCGAAGCGATGAAAATTAATCAATGTTTGATTGAGACCTGTGGTGTCCCGGGCGGAGAGCTGATGGCGATGAAAGACAAGATCATCGCTCTGAGAGATATTCTTCTCGCGAATCAAAAAAAATAGTTGCACAATAATAGTTATTGCGATAGCATTCTTTTCAACAAGAGAATGCTTCTGCTCTTTTTAAACTAAATAGTTATCGCAATAACAAATAGAGGAATAAATTATGAACATTCTATATTCTACACAGGTGACTTCTACTGGCGGACGAGATGGCAAGTCTGTTGCTGACGATCATAAATTACAGGTGAATCTCAGTACGCCAAAAGAACTTGGTGGTGCTGGTGGTGAAGGAACCAACCCGGAACAGCTATTTGCTGCCGGATATTCGGCCTGTTTTATTGGTGCGATGAAGTTTGTCGCTATGCAAGACAAAATTAAACTGTCACCGGAAACAAGTGTTACCGCAAAAGTTGGAATCGGACAAAATACGGCAGGTGCCGGTTTTGCCATCGATGTTGAACTGCATATTGCTCTCCCTGAACTCGAACGCAGTGTTGCTCAGGCGCTGATTGAAAAAGCCCATCAGGTGTGTCCGTATTCAAATGCAACACGCGGAAATATCCGGGTTGAACTGGTTCTTGTCTGAGCTCCCTGCGATTACACTTTATCGTCCGTTTCTTCTGAGGACAGGCACTTTATAGTGTCTGTCCCTGTAGGTTCTGTAAGTTTCCTGCTTCACAAGTTTCTTTTCTCTGTATCTAAAAGTATCTGTCCCCCGTAAGCTTGGGCTCCATATCTAAAAGCGTCTGTCCCTGTAAGTTTTTGCACTTATGAATGTGATTTATAGGTGCATCAAATATTCATTTATTATCATAAATAATCTGAGTGTTTACACTGAGTCTCCTTTTAGGGTGAAACAGGATTTGTCCAATGAAGAAAAGAATTTTAGGTGCCAGTGGCCTTGAAGTGACGGCTCTTGGTCTGGGGTGTATGCGAATGAGTTTTTCGGATAAGCCGACCGACAAGCAGGAAATGATTCAGTTTCTGCATCAGTCTTTGGATATGGGAGTTACGTTTTTTGATACGGCGGAAGTCTACGGACCATTTACCAACGAAGAATTACTGGGTGAAGCATTTTCAGCAGTAGACAAATCAAAACTGGTGATTGCAACTAAATTCGGCTTTAAACATCGGCCGGGGTTCGGTCCATCACCGTCAGTCGGATTTGATAGTCGCCCTGAGCAAATTAAACGTGTCGCTGAAGCATCTCTGAAACGGCTGGGAGTCGAGTGTATTGACCTTTTCTACCAGCATCGTGTCGATCCTAATGTGCCTATTGAAGATGTTGCTGGTGCGGTGAAAGATTTGATTCAGGAAGGGAAAGTAAAGCATTTTGGTCTTTCTGAAGCGAATGCCGAAACAATTCGTCGGGCTCATGCGGTTCAGCCGGTTACAGCATTACAGAGTGAATATTCTATCTGGTGGCGTGAGATTGAAGCCGAAATTTTACCGACCTGTGAAAAACTGGGGATCGGTCTGGTGCCTTACAGTCCGCTGGGGCGTGGTTTTTTGACCGGGACGATTACCAAAGAAACCACTTATGACAAGAGTGATCTGCGTAGCCATAATCCGCGTTTTACGCCAGAAGCAATTGATGCGAATCAGGTCGTTATCGATTTACTACGGCGGATTGGTCGGCAGTATGAAGCAACTTCAGCACAAGTGGCTCTAGCCTGGTTGCTGGCTCAAAAACCATGGATTGTACCAATTCCGGGTTCGCGCAATATTGCGCGTCTGTCTGAAAATATGGCCGCAGCAGATTTAAATCTGAGTGCAGAGGATTTACTGGCACTTGATACGGCGATGGCCAATATTGAAGTTGTCGGTAATCGTTACTGATTTCAGCCAATGCCCCTGTATAGACAATGTTTAAAGTGTCTGTCCCTGCATGGACAGACACTTCTGTCAGTTCACCAAGAGCTTGTCCCGCAAGTTCTGTTACTCTCCTACAGCTTGCAGTGATTCATCCAGCCACGCATTAAACTGTGAATATGGCAGGGCGCCATTAATCATGTTGATTCGCTGTCCCTGATGAAAAACCATTACCGTTGGAATACTGCGAATCTGAAACTGAGCAGCCAGTGTCTGTTGTGCTTCAGTGTCGATTTTGACAAATCGTACCGACCTGGCACGCTCTTGTGCTGTTTGCTCAAAAACCGGAGCAAAACCGACACATGGATTGCACCATGGTGCCCAGAAGTCTACGACAACCGCAACATCGCTGTTAAGAAGTGTCTGAAAATTATCTGCAGTGCCTTCGATTGGCAAGCCATCCAGTAAGGCGTGCTTACATTTACCACACACCGGGGACTCCGAGACACGTTCGGCTGGAATGCGATTCATGGCGTGGCATGAAGGGCAGCGGGTTTTGATACTTGTCATAAAGTGCTGTCTTTACTGTGATACTACACAAATGACCTCAAGGTATTGTAAATCCTGTGAGGTGATTTGAATATTGGTGAATAGGAAACAATAAATTATCACCAAAGTAAAATGGATAACAACCATGAATCGATAGTGGGAAAGGTAAGTCATGAGTTGGTTATTTTTCGTACACTTTGCGCTGAATTTGTGGGATGGATCCAAGTGAACTGTTACAGAATGACTTAGGCTTAACTGATCATATGATTTTCTATGGTTTTACCTGTGGTTTTGTCTCAGATATTTTGGAGGTTCGGATGACGTATAAAAGGCATGGCCTCTCCATTGGACTGGAACGGGTTGATCACGAGTTCTTTGTACTGATTAAAGCGGTCGGGACACTAACACATCAGGATTATGAAATTATCACACCACTTCTGGATGCCGCTCTGGTCAAAGTAAATACACCGACTGTCGACGTATTGTTTGATGCTTCAGAGCTGGATGGCTGGGAGCTGCGGGCGGCGTGGGATGACTTTAAACTGGGTCTGCAACATGGTGCGGATTTTAATAAAGTTGCTCTGTATGGCCATCAGGAGTGGCAGGCTCTGGCGGCGAAAGTAGGGAGTTGGTTTATCTCAGGAGACATCCGTTACTTTGACAATTATGACGAAGCGATCCGGTGGTTGCAGGATTAGAGTGATAACTCTATGAAAATACAGATAAAGTGATATGGATCGGAGTTATTCTTCGAACCATATCTTGGTTGCATAAAATTTTATGAATCGATAGAGCGTTTTTGTTTACATTGAGTGGTTTTTTTTCACATTTTGTGATGTTGTGTGCCTGTCACCGTTATTTCGATGCTAGACTTTAGTCGTAAACAGTTATAACCAGATGAAAGAAATTAGACGTCATGTTGGTAAAATTCATGTAGTTGCAATGATACTACTCTATAACTCTAATCATAAGAATAGTATCAGAAGCTAATGCTATAGATTTAGGATGTCATGATGTTTAGTAATTTTACTGTCCGTATGCAGATAGGTCTGTCTCTGGCCTTTTTAACTGCAATCATTGTCTTCTCCGGATTACAGAACCGGAGTTCCCTCAACCTGTTGGATCGGAATATCCAACTTTTCGCTGAACCTCTGAGAAAAGCCCAGCGGGATGTCCTGAATGCAGACAGGGATCTGTATCAGGCGCTCAAAGGCCAGCAAGATGCGCTCTTGACGAATGATGATAAGATTTTGAAGAGTTCAAAAGATGATTATCAGGAAAACGTCCAGCAGGCCTATGACAGAATGCAGAATTATCTGAAATATATGGCCGATCATCCTCAGGTAACTGCTCAGTTCCGTAACTTCGACCGTGTTTTTAAAGACTGGCAAAACCGGGCCGATCAGGTTTTCTCTCTGGTCGAGAAAGGGGACAAAGACAAAGCCTATAAGCAGTTTCTCGATTCCGAGAAATATTTTGGAACGCTACGTAACGAATATGATAAAGCCGGAGAACTGGTTGATAAGCTTGGTAATGAACTCCATGCTCAATCAAGTGAGGTTGTCGGGCAACGGGTTTTCTGGAACATTACGATTTCTATTGTCTCGGTGATTATCGGTCTGGCATTGATGATCTTCATTCCGAAGGCAATCACATCTGCGATCTACTCAGTGAAAGATAAAATTGATGATCTGACTCAGGGAGATGGTGACTTGGTCAGCCGTCTGGCGGTTAACGGGAAAACTGAACTGGGTGATCTGTCGGGAAGTGTCAACAGCTTGCTGGAACAGCTGCAGCAACTGGTGAAAGATGTGATCAACGGAGTGCAGAAACTGGGTGCAGATACCAGCCATCTTCAGGATGTTGTGAGCAAGACCGAGATTATTGGTCAGAATCAGCAGCAGCGGCTGGCACTATTATTTCAGGCATTTGAGCAGATTAATCTGGCGGTTCATGAGATTACAGCTAATGCACAGGATACTTCTTCTAAAAGTGAAGATGCGAATCAGGCAGCAGTTAACGGGATGGATCTGGTCGATAAGAATACTATGCTGAATGATAAGCTTTCTGTGAGCTTTAAAGAAGCGAGTCAGAAGATGTCATCACTTGCGGCGGATTCAGACAGTATCACCTCTGTTCTGGATGTTATTCGGGGTATTGCCGATCAAACCAACTTACTGGCATTGAACGCAGCAATTGAAGCAGCCCGGGCTGGTGAACAGGGACGGGGATTTGCGGTTGTTGCCGACGAAGTTCGGACACTGGCACAGCGTACTCAGGCTTCGACAGAAGATATTCAGGAGATGATTTCTAACCTGATCAAAGGAGTCAGTGAGACACAAACAGCCATCCAGAGCGGAGAAGACGCGGTTGCGGAATCGGTGAGTATGGCGGATGAAATGCGGCATGCTTTCCAGGATATCCGTGAACTGATTTCAACGGTTCAGGAAATGAATATTCAGATTGCTGCTGCCACAGAGGAGCAGAGTTCTGTGATTGTCGATGTTAATCAGGGAATCTCCGAACTGAAAGACCTGTCCGATGAGGCGACCGGAGTGCATCAGTCAGTTGCAGATACCGGTAATGTTGTTGCTGACATTTCCCAAAGTCTTTCTAACTTGGTGAGTAAATTTAAGGTGTAATCACGAGTTAGGATAATACCTGTAAAAAGACAAAACATCAGACGATTGATTCAGGGGAGAGTGTTTTCACTCTCCCCTGAATATTTTTACTCAAGACACGCTGAATCCGGCATCCTGAAGTGGCTTGGGTCTATATGAAATGAATCGTGACAGAAGAGTGAATGGAATTTGAAAATAATGAGAGAGATCCCAAATACGGGGACTTTCCGCAAATTTTTATTCACTTTTAGCTTCAAATTACCAAAAATGTGACCAAAATTTTTGAAATGGTGTTTTGGCTGAAAATAATTCACGGGAGATCACGTAGTTTTCACCGATGTTATGACTTTTCCGCTGAAACGTTTCATTTAATTACAGAAAATGTCCCCATTGTCGATATAAATGTGTCATACCTGAAGTCATTTGGGTATAACAGTATATGGTATGTTATTGGTTATGTTGCAGTCAGTGCCGGGATGTCTGGTTCAATAGTTTGAAACGGTTTCTGACATTGTTACATACAAAGTGAGTTTTACTTTATCTTGCCACGGATATGCATGTTATCAGAGAGACGGTTTCAGACGTTGAAATATGATGGATAACTGATTGTTACCTAAGAGAATTGAACTGCTCACTCTCAGGTCATCAGGTGCTGGCATTTTATTCTTAGTTGGAATAATAAACGAACTCTGAAAATGCCGTAGATGACATGTTTTTTGATATTTCTATCTGTTAGAGTGTTAATGGAATGTTGATTGTGCAGATTCCACATGACGGAATATCGGAATCGTTGTTGGCTACAATTTTGAGAAAGGATCATGAACAGAATATGAAAACAATATCATTTAAAGCTAAGTTGCTTGCCATTGTTGTTGCGATTGTCTGTGTGACGATTTTCACTGCCTATTTTAGTGCTAATTTTTATATCAGCCGCTATATCCATCAGACTGATGACAAAGTGATCCGGACACAAATCGATACGATCCGCACTGTTGTGGAAGGTAAGCTCAAAGACAACCTCGTTCTTGCCCAGTCGACTAAATTCAGTTTTTACGAAGTCAAGCAGGCAATAGAGAAAACTGGATTTAAAGATGCCATTAAGGTTGCTTTCGGTATGACGATCAACCGGGATGGTGCGATTAAGGATCCGGAAAAAGCCCAGCCGTATATGGATATCTTCAGTCAGGCCAACGGGCAGGTGACGGTTAGCGACGTATTTTTTGATGATGGGAAGCCAACGGTTACTATTACCGTTCCGGAGAACAAAGATTCCGGGAATATCTTCTATATCGATCTCTCTCCACTTGGAGAACTGCTTAGTACAATGTCTATCGACGGTAGCTACCTTGAACTGGTAGATGATAAACAGAACGCTGTTTTTTCCAATAAAGTGGACGGCCATCATCTGACGCCGTTGACTGCCAAGATCGATGTCGCCGGGAAACAATGGACACTGACCGGATATATTGACAATGACTACATTCAGAATGATACCGACACGCTGAACGGTAGTATTACGATCGCGCTGGTCATTGCCGCAATTATCCTGATCCCGATTGCGATCTTGCTAATCAACTGGGTATTTAAACCTATTCTTTCGTTGAAAAATCTGATTGCTGATCTGGCGAATGGTAATGGTGATTTGACACACCGTCTGACGGTCGATTCAAAAGATGAGCTGGGCATGATTGCCACGGGAATTAATCAGTTTATTGAGAATCTCCAGACCATGATGCGGCAGGTCAGAGAATCAACCAATACGATTAGTCAGGAGATCGCGCAGCTTGAGCAGCAAACAGGTTCGAATAGTCAGTTGTTGCAGTCACACAGTCAGGAAATTGAGATGGCTGTAACGGCGATCAATGAGATGAGTTCAACGGCGATGGTCGTTGCTGAAAATGCAGCGACAACGGCCAGTCAGACGGAAACAACCAACAGTGAAGCGGAGCAGTCAAAAGAGGTTGTGCAGCTGGCAGTTGCTCAGGTTGGTGCATTGGCAGAAGAGGTAGAAGAAACTGCCCGCTTTATTGCTGACATGAACTCTCATACTGAGGAAATCGGTAACCTGTTGGGTGAAATCGGCGGTATTGCAGAACAGACCAACTTACTGGCTCTGAATGCGGCAATCGAAGCGGCCAGAGCGGGAGAGCAGGGACGGGGTTTTGCTGTTGTTGCTGATGAGGTTCGTGCACTGGCTTCCAGAACTCACCGGAGTACGGAAGATATTGTTCAGATGTTGGATCGTCTGAAAGCCGGAACTGCGACGGTTGTTTCCAGTATGGAGTCAACCCGGAACAGTTGTCGGGATACGGAAGAATCTACGACAGTCGTTATGTCTTCACTGGATAAGATGACACAATCGGTCAATGAAATTAATGATTTGTCGATTCAGATTGCAACTTCCGCCGAAGAACAGAGTAGTGTGACCGAAGATATTAACCGGAGCATGGTGGCGATTCGCGAAGTTATGCATACCATCAATGACAATGGTGATAATACGGTTGCAACGACACGCCGATTGATTTCAACCAATCAGCAATTACTGGATATTGTCAGTCAGTTTAAAATCGAAAACTAACTGAAAGTCTCTCATCACTGATTATCCGGCCTGAAACTCTTAAGTATCAGGCCGGCTGTTTTTCTGCTCTTGTTTTGTCAGAGGATTTCTGTCGGTCAGATGTTTCAGAAACGTTTTGTCTGTTCGTTTGGTTCTGTATCTCCGACTGATATTGTGTACAGAGCTGTTTGGCAATGGTCTCGCTGATAGGGCTCTCCGCCCGTCCGGATAGCACCAGAACTACTTCAATCGCCGGGAGTTGCGGGAGCGTTTTGTCTGGGATCTCCTGAACGGTCGTGTGGTTCAGACTGGAGCGGGCCATTGCACCAATTGCCAGCCCGCTGGCGATCAATCCCCGTTGTGCAGATGCACTGCTTGAACTGGCAATGACTTTAAAATTTCGGTTTTGCTTTAACAGACCGTCGATTGCCGACTGGCGGAATTTGCAATCATTCTGGAACAGGGCAACCGGCAGCGGATCTTCTGCTAATAGGTTGTAGTGCGGGTTACAGGCCCAGACTCCCTGATCTGTCTGGAGCAGATAACCTTCTTCAGAAATGGGAGCACGAGTCACCAGTCCGGCATCTAAATGACCGCTGTCGAGCATGATTCGAATCCGATTGCTGGGAGCTGTCGTGATTTGTAGATCCAAAGCGTGCCACTGCTGGTGTAGCAGAGGAACAAACCGAGGCAGAATGGACTCAGCATAGTCGTCCGGACAACCGATACGGATAATGGTTGTCGGGGCATCTGAACGTAGCTGAGCCAGAGCATTATCATGTAGTGCCAGTAAGTGTTTCGCATAAGGAGCCAGCCGCTGTCCATCATAAGACAGTGTCAGGTTTCGCCCACGCTTGGTAAATAAAGGTCGCCCAACCTGTTCTTCCAGCTTCCTCATCTGCATGCTGATAGCGGACTGTGTACGGTGAACCTGCTTCGCAGTCCGGGTAAAACTACCGGTTTCAACAAAGGCGAGAAAACTCCTTAAGGCTTCAATATCCATAGACCAACCTATCAATAATTCTGATGTTAAGTATGAATATTATACGATAGTGCTTTACAAGTCATTCACGTAATGTAGTGAAAACCTCAACAGACATCATCAGCAGGAGCACTATGATGAAGCTATATATTGGCAATAAAAATTATTCAACCTGGTCACTCAGACCATGGATTTTATTAGCAAAATCAGATATTTCATTTGATGAAATTAAGCTGCCGCTAGATACGCCTCAGTTTTATACAGCTTTGGAATCCGTTACGCCAACCCGGAAAGTTCCTTGTCTGACAGATGGTGAGTTGACCGTATGGGATTCTCTCGCGATCTGTGAATATATCAATGATACTTATCTTTCAGGGCAGGCATGGCCAGAAGATCCGCAAGAGAAAGCGAAGGCCCGCTCACTGGCCGCAGAAATGCATTCAGGATTTTCGGCATTACGCAGTGAGGCTCCGATGAATATCCGGGCGGCCCGGATGGTGACTTTGTCTGATGCTGCTCAGCAGGATCTCAAGCGGATTGAAGCGATCTTTACGGAGCAGATGATGCAGTTTGCTGATCATGGTGGATGGCTTTTTGGTCAATATTCAATTGCTGATGCAATGTTTGCACCTGTAGTGATGCGGCTGAGAACTTATCAAATCAGGCTGGGAGAAATGGCACAAAAATATGTGGATCATGTTTTATCATGCCCGGTGTTGCAGCAATGGATTGATGCTGCACTTCAGGAAACTGAAATTGTTGCTGCCGATGAAGCCGGAGAACCTTGTCAGGAATAATGAAAATAGTTTTATATGACAGGCTGTTTTATAATCGGCTATCTGTCAGTCATTAAATTATTTTTAACGAATGTTGTGTTGATAAAATAAGCAGGACAACCTATAAAAAATAATGATTGGTGTTATTCCGGGTAAATATTAACTTCGAACTGAAGTTGTAAATATATAAAAATATGTCGCATATTTGATTGAATTCTTAATATTTTAAGTGAATCAATCTGGTGCGACATTTTTTTGTTTATTTCGTATTTGTTAATATATTGCACCCTAATGGTGAAATATTTGTTAATATGTATTAATGTAGTGCGGTGTGTGTATAAAAATAGTGCATATGTAAAATATCAATAAAATTTGAAATTTCAGGAGAAGTTTATATTTATATGCAGTAAAATCCCCATTTTGAGGTGTCTATTTAAGTATTCATGCATTTTTGGTGTTTAAATATATTTCCTTTTGCTGAGGCTGGAAAGAATAGATGTCAAATGGCATGAATTGTGCTGTTTTTATAATTTTTATCATATATATGAGATATCACTATGAAAAGAATAACAAATCTGAGTTTGTTCCTGCTTGCTCTTTCTGCACCGTTTGTTCAGGCATCTGAGCAGCCGCTGGTCCGGTTGGGCGTTGAACCTGGATATGCGCCTTTTGAAATGAAAAATCCGGATGGTTCGCTGACCGGGTTTGATATTGATCTCGGCAAAGAGATATGTAAGCGGATTGAAGCTCACTGTGAATGGGTTGAAAGTGATTTTGACGGATTGATTCCATCTCTGAAAGCGAAAAAAATCGATGCAATTCTCTCTTCAATGTCGATTACGCCACAGCGTCAGCAGGAAATTGATTTTACCGATAAACTTTACGGGACGCCTGCTCGTTTAGTCGCAGAAAAAGGTGCTGCTTTGCAGCCGACAACGGCATCATTGGGTGGTAAACGCGTTGGTGTTTTCCAGGGCACGACAGCTGAGACTTATGCAAAAGAGCAATGGGCAGCGCATGGCGTTGATGTTGTCACCTACCAGAATCAGGATCTGGTTTATGCTGATTTGGTGAACGGACGTCTTGATGCTGCATTTCAGGATGCTGTCGCCGCGAGTGATGGTTTTCTGAATCGTCCGGTCGGGGAGCATTTTGCATTCAGCGGACCGGAAGTGAACGATGAGAAATACTTTGGTGTCGGAGCCGGTATCGGAGTACGCAAAACCGATCAGGCACTCAAAAATAAGATGAATGCCGCATTAGCCGAAATGCTGAAAGACGGCACCTATGATGCGATTGCGAAAAAATACTTTAATTTCGATATCTACGGTAAGTAACTCTTCACTCTGTACTGCTCTTCGGATCTAAGGAGAGCAGTATTCGTTTAGGAAGGCATTATGCTTTATGGATATGGTGGCATCATTTTCGATGGTGCAATCATGACGATTGAACTGGCCGTTCTTTCCGTGATTTTCTCAATCATTCTGGGGTTGATTGGGGCTTGTGCCAAACTGTTTGGCAATCGTCCGGTGATTGTACTGGCCCATTTTTACACGACATTGATTCGTGGTGTTCCTGATCTGGTTCTGATGATGCTGATTTTCTATGGATTACAGCTTGGGCTGAATAGCATCACTGAATCTCTGGGGTGGCAGCAGATCAATATTGATCCGTTTACTGCGGGAGTTCTGACGATTGGTTTTATTTATGGCGCTTACCTGACAGAAACATTTCGCGGGGCTTTTCTGGCAGTACCTAAAGGACAGATTGAAGCAGGAACTTCCTATGGTTTTACACCATGGCAGGTATTTCGTGTGATTCTTTTCCCGCAGATGATGCGCCATGCATTACCCGGTCTGTCTAATAACTGGCTGGTGATCCTAAAGTCAACCGCTCTGGTTTCAATTATCGGTTTAGCTGATGTGGTCAAAGCAACTCAGATGGCTGGTAAAGGGACTTATCAGTTCTTCTACTTCACGATTGTTGCAGCAGCGGTTTATCTGGTTTTCACTACATTATCAAATCTGGCATTTTACTGGCTGGAGCGTCGCTATGCATACGGTCACGGGAGTCGCTTGTCATGATTGAAATACTTGAACGCTACGGCAAGGCATTTTTGTGGTCGGATGGTTACCATTTTACCGGTGTTGCTGTGACGTTGTGGCTGCTGGTCATTTCCGTATCGCTGGGATTCATTGTTTCTATCCCGCTGGCTTTAGCCAGAGTATCAGGAAATCGCTGGTTCTCATTCCCTGTCTGGCTGTTCTCATATCTTTTCCGCGGAACCCCATTGTATGTACAGTTACTGGTGTTCTATACCGGCGTGTATACGCTGGATTTTGTTCGTTCGACGGACTTTTTGAACTGGTTTTTCCGTAGTGGTTATAACTGCACTATTTTTGCGCTGTTTCTCAATACCTGTGCTTATACGACCGAGATTTTTGCCGGAGCGATCCGGGAAACGAATCAGGGTGAAATTGAAGCCGCAAAAGCTTATGGTTTTCCCCGCTGGAAGCTTTACTGGTGTATTGTGATTCCTTCCGCGTTGCGTCGCTCTATTCCTGCGTACAGTAATGAAGTGATTCTGATGCTTCATTCTACATCTCTGGCGTTTACGGCAACGGTTCCTGATATTCTCAAAATAGCCCGCGATGTGAATGCGGCAACGTATAAATCATTTCATGCCTTTGGTCTGGCTGCCATTATTTATCTGGTGATCTCCTTTGTGCTGGTGGCACTGTTCCGGCGGGCAGAAAGAAAATGGTTACGCCACTTACATCCGATTCCGGTAAAACATTAGCCGATTTTTAAGTTTCCGGTGAAAGCTTACGTTTAAAGAGCTTTGCTGTTCAGGATTCTTATTTTTAAGGACAAGCATTATGCAAAATACAAAACTTGCCGTCAGAGACCTCCATAAAAAGTATGGTCAGCATGAAGTGATCAAAGGAGTCTCTTTACAGGCAAATGCCGGCGATGTGATCAGTATCATCGGTTCATCCGGTTCCGGAAAAAGCACATTTTTACGGTGTCTGAATTTTCTTGAGAAGCCCTCGGAAGGTGCGATTTATATCAATGGTCAGGAGATCCTGATGAACCGTGACTCAGACGGGCAACTGAAGGTAATCGACCATAAGCAGTTGCAACTGCTCCGGACCAAATTAACCATGGTATTCCAGCACTTTAATCTGTGGAGTCATATGACGGTGCTGGAAAATGTCATGGTTGCTCCTATACAGGTGTTGGGGATTAGTAAACAGGAAGCGCGGGAAAGAGCCATCGCTTATCTCAATAAAGTCGGTATTGATGAACGTGCTCAACAACGCTATCCGACACATCTGTCCGGCGGACAACAACAACGGGTTTCTATTGCCCGGGCTTTGGCGATGGAGCCGGAAGTTCTGTTGTTTGACGAACCGACTTCAGCATTGGATCCGGAACTGGTCGGCGAGGTGTTGAAAATCATGCAGCAACTGGCTGAAGAAGGTAAAACCATGGTGGTGGTGACTCACGAAATGGGGTTTGCCCGCCATGTCTCGAATCATGTCATCTTTCTTCATCAGGGTAAGATAGAAGAAGAAGGACATCCGGAGGAAGTCTTCGGGCAGCCAAAGAGTGAACGTTTACAACAGTTTCTCTCCGGTGCTCTAAAATAACAGTATGATATCTCATCGTTTTGCTGAATAAATACTGTTGAATCATGAAATCTGCCTCATCGGTTTATCAGGTCGCCATCTATCTGCCCGATAGTTATTCTCTGTATACCATCGGGTCGGTAGAAACACCTTTCCGGGTCGCCAATGACATTCTCGCGGAAGAGAAATTCCGGTTTGTCTATGTGGTCCCGGAGCCTCGTCTTTCCGGCCTGCCCGGATTTCCGGCCTGTGTCGCACTGACCGATGAATTTGATTGTGACTTACTGGTGATTGTCTGTGAAACGATACCAGATGGTGCGTTGTCGCAGGCTGAAAAGAGGAAACTACAGAGTCTTTATCAGCAGGGTAAGACGATACTTACCTGCTATGCTGGTGTTTTCTGGCTGGCTGACAGCGGATTATTACAAGACCGGACGGCGGTGGTTCACTGGTCTTTGATGGATAGCTTCAGTGAACGTTATGATGACATTTCGTTGTCTGATCACTTGTATGAACGCCACGATCGCTTGATTACAACCGCAGGGCAGGCTGCAATTCTGGATTGTCTGGTTGACTTTCTTGAAGATACTGAAGGAAAAGATCTCGCCTATGCAGTTTCTGATCAGCTCTGCATGGACCGGATTCGTCCGGCTCAGGAACGGCAGCGGTTACCGTACAAACAATTCGGGGGTGATGTTCAGCCACGGTTGACTATGGCGATTGAGCTGATGGAAAACAATCTGGAAGAACCTCTGTCGACGGATGAAATTGCTGAACTGGTGCACATTTCCCGCCGGCAGCTTGAACGTCTGTTCAAACGTTATCTGGACACCATGCCCGCCCGTTACTATCTTCAGCTCCGGCTGAAAAAGGCGCGCCAGCTTTTGCTGACGACCCATACTTCGATTGTGCAAATTGGTCTGTTGTGTGGTTTTTCCAGCGGCCCGCATTTTTCCAGTGCCTACAAGGCCTATTATCAAATTACTCCCCGGGAAGAACGCTCGAAATTACTTCGCTCTTAAATTACTTCGCTCTTAACTGTGGCCGGGGATGAGCCGCTACCCAAATGTTTTCGGAAACTAATATGTTTTCGGAAACTAATATGTTTTCAGAAACTAAAGCGTCTTGGATACCATACTGCCTGCTGCCGCAAGCATCATGATTCCGGCGCTGCGGAAGAGCAGCATCTGGGCATTCTGGCTGGCAAGGAACTTTCTCACTTTCAGGGCGCCCAGAATGAAGATGGAGCCGACGGCAATTAAAACCGTAATTGTCACCGGAACCAGTAATAATCCCCATGTTTGTACTGAGATGGTATCTAAGGTTATGACCAGTGGCAAAATTGCCAGATAAAATGCAATGGTTTTGGGATTGCCCAACGTAATCGTAAAACCGGAAAGCCATGCTGAAGTCAGCTCCCGCCGGGAGGCTTTCTGATCAATTTGGATCGCTTCCGGGGTACTGGTGATGAACTGCCATGCCAGCCAGGCCAGATAAAGTGAAGAAGCCCAACTGATCAGTGTGAATAACGCACTGAAACTATGGGCGATCACGGCCAGTCCGAACACTGCAAATGAAAGATAAATTAAATCTCCCAGAATTAACCCTGCCAGCATTGTATATCCGGTCATGGCACCACCACTGACACTCCGGGCAACCAGAGCGGTCATTCCCGGCCCCGGTATGGCGGCAGCAAGCCCTAATGCAGCAATGTAAGCGAGTATTTGTGTGGGTTCCAGCATGAGCTCTTCTTATTGAGTTCCGATTAAATATGCAACTATTGTGAATGAAATTAGTAGAAATATGTTACCTATTTTATACTGAATCAATTATAATTTGGGTAAAAATAACCCTCATATAAGTTAAATATGGAAGGATTTTTCATTTATGACCTTAACAAAGACAGATACCCAAATTCTGGCACTCTTACAACAAGATGCACGGATGACCAATCAGGAGCTGGCAGACCAAATTGGAATGTCGTCTTCTCCATGCTGGCGCAAAGTGCGCAAACTAGAGGAAGATGAAATCATTCAAGGTTATCGTGCCGTACTGGATCGTAAGAAAATCGGGCTGGGTGTGATGGTTTTCGTGCGAGTCAGTATTGATAGTCACAGTGAGGCGGAAGCAAGAAATTTTGAGCAGGAAGTCGCAGCGCTTGAGAACGTGGTTGCCTGTTACAGTATTGGCGGGGATGCTGATTTTCTTATGCAGGTTGTATCTGGTGATTTAGATGCTTATGCTGAATTCGCCATGTCGGTGATCCGGCGTTTACCCGGGATCAAAGAGATGCAGAGTATGTTCGTTCTGAAAGAGATTAAACCATATGCTTCTCTGCCGGTCGGGTAATCATTCATTCAGCAGAAACTAATCAAGGGAGAACATGATGAAAACCGTTTTAATTACAGGTGCGAACCGGGGAATTGGTTTTGAACTGGTGAAACAGTATTTAAAATCTGGCGCTGATGTTTATGCCGTGTGTCGCCATACCAGTGAAGCACTATCTGCGACTCAGGCTCATATTATTGAGGGGATTGATGTGACCAGTCCGGGTTGTATTGAATCGCTCAGAGATCAGGTTCCTGTACTAGACATACTGATTAACAACGCAGGTATTTTAAGGGATGAAGTTCTCGGACAGATTGATTATGCATCAGTACAGGAGCAATGGCAGGTGAATACTCTTGGCCCGTTGCGCGTGACTGAAACATTACTCAGTCATATCCGGGATGGCGGTAAAATCGCTTTTATCACCAGCCGGATGGGGTCAATGGCTGATAATACGTCAGGCGGGCGCTATGGCTATCGTATGTCCAAGGCAGCCCTGAATGCCGCCGCAACTTCCGTTGCCCATGATGTTGCCCATCGTGATATTTCTGTAGCAATTCTTCATCCCGGTTACGTGCAGACCGAAATGGTCGGTGGCCGGGGAGATATTGCACCAGCCGAGGCTGCACAGCGTTTGTGTACCCGGATTGATGAGCTGAATATGTCCAATAGCGGAACATTCTGGCACTCAAATGGCAGTGAACTTCCCTGGTGATTTTAGTATGGAGTGTGATCTTTTTCTGATACTTTGATATCTGTGGAAACGTTTCCACTAAACGACGCGATGATCACAGTTTTCCTGATATGCACTCAATATAGTATTTGTCATGTCAAATAATAGATGATAAAGCGCTGCCATGAACAAGACACAGAACGAGACACATATTGAGCTGAAAACGAAGCTATCTTACGGCTTGGGCGCACTGGGTAAAGACTTTGCCTGTGCGCCTATCTATATATTTCTGATGTTCTACTTTACCGATGTTGTTGAACTCTCTGCGGCGTATGTCGGGACGGTGTTCCTTGCTGCCCGGATTATTGACGCTCTGACGGATCCGATGATGGGGATTGTCGTGGATAATACCCGTTCCCGCTATGGTAAATTCCGGCCCTGGATTCTGATTGGTTCGGCAGTCAATGCGTTTGTGCTGGTTGCTCTGTTCTGCACCCATATGTTTGAGGGTACGGCCGCTTATGTTTATGCCGCGGTGATTTACATCCTGTGGGGACTGACTTACACCATTATGGATATTCCATTCTGGTCGATGATTCCTGCAATTTCCGATTCCCGCCGGGAACGGGAAAAACTGGTCGTGTGGCCGAGGCTGTTTGCCAGTCTGGCCTGGTTTGTTGTCGGGAGTTACGGCCTGTTGATTGTTACGAAGCTGGGGCAGGGCGAACAGGGGCGAGGATTCTTTCTGTTTTCGGTGCTCATTGCCGTTTTATTTATCATCAGTGCTTTGATTACCTTTAAGAATGTTAAAGAGAAAGTCGTTGCAACAGAACGGACAACCGAAAAGTTTGGGCTCAAAGATGCTCTGACGATCATCGGCGGTAATGATCAGTTGAAAGTATTAATTGTGACGCTGCTGGCTTTCCAGATTGGTAACATGCTGGTTGGTGGTTTCGCCATTTACTATTTTACTTATGCTCTGGGGAATAAAGAGCTGTTTCCTATCTATATGATGTTTGCCGGTGGTGCTGAAGTCGCCGGAATTTTCCTGTTTCCCCGTCTGGCAGCACTACTGCCGCGTAAAAATCTGTGGGTGATTGCCTGCGGCTTTCCCATCCTGTCATGTCTGCTGTTAGTCGTTATGTTTATTGCTGCACCGGGAAATGTGTTCTTAATCGGCCTGTCCGGAGCGGCAATTAAGTTCGGTGTCGGGATTATTAACGGATTACAAACGGTGATGCTGGCTGATGTTGTGGATTACGGAGAATATATCTCAGGGCGGCGCAGTGAAAGTGTCATCTTTTCCGTTCAGACCATGCTGGTCAAATTTGCCGGTGCTGCCGGGGCGTTTATCGTCGGAGTTGGGCTGGCTGTGATTGGATATGTGCCTAATGCCGAACAATCGGCGGAGACTATCTTTGGCCTGCAAGCCTTGATGATTGGTATTCCGATTCTGCTGATGCTTTTTAGTGCTGTGATTTACAAACGGTATTACAAACTTCATGAAGGCTTTCATCAGCCTGCTTCCGATCTTTATCCGTTAGAAACTGCAAAAGAAACAACTGCATAATTAGGGGCTGTTGAACTTTCATGCGAACTTTTCAAGATATTATTGCCAGCCGGGACTGGCAGAATCCTGGTGTAGTCAAATTGCACACTTTGCCTGCCCATGTGCCGTTACAGAGCTACCGCAGCATTGAGCATGCCTGTCACGGGACAGAAAGCCGCCGCCATTATCTGAATGGAAAATGGGCATTCAGACTCTATCCTGCTCCCGAAGCTGTGGATGCGGCGATAATATCGCCGGAGTATGACATATCACAGTGGACACCGATTGATGTGCCCGGAAACTGGCAGCTGCAAGGTTTTGATCACCCTATTTATACCAATGTGAAATACCCGTTTCCCGATCGGGCTCCTTATGTTCCGGAGCAAAATCCGACCGGCTGTTATATCTGTGATTTTGTGGTTGAAACACCGCCCGGAGAACAAACCCGGCTCCTGTTTGAAGGGGTGAACTCTGCTTTTCATCTGTGGTGTAACGGGCAGTGGATCGGCTACTCTCAGGACAGTCGTCTGCCGGCAGAATTTGATTTATCTGCCTGCATCCAGCCGGGTAACAATCGTCTGGTCGTCATGGTCATGCGCTGGTCTGATGGTTCTTATCTTGAAGATCAGGATATGTGGTGGCTGAGCGGAATTTTCCGTGATGTTTATCTCTGCCATAAACCTGAAGTGGCGATCAGCGATGTGTTTTTACGTCCTGAACTGGATGCCTTATACCAGAATGGACAGTTGCATGTGACTACGAAGCTGAACCGGCAGACAACACGGCATCGTGTGCAGGTGATGTTATTTGATGCCGATGGTCATTCTGTTCCAATGCAGGGAGAAACGATCTGTGCAACTGGTCAGGCGGATGTCGATGAGAAAGGTGGCTGGGGTGATCAGGTGGAACACCTGCTGACAATATCTCATCCGCATCACTGGAACGAACAGACGCCTTATCTGTATCGCTGTGTTGTGGCGTTGCTGGATGAACAGAGCCAGGTCATTGAGTGTGAAGCTTTCTCTCTCGGATTTCGCAATGTTGCGATCGAAAACGGGTTACTCAAAGTCAATGGCAAAGCTTTGTTGATCCGGGGAGTCAACCGCCATGAACACCATCCTGAAACCGGCCATTATGTTGATGAAAACACAATGGTCAGAGACATTCTGCTCATGAAGCAGCATAACTTTAATGCGGTGCGCACATCCCACTATCCCAATCATCCGCGTTGGTATGAACTGTGTGATCAGTATGGCCTGTATGTGGTTGATGAAGCCAATATCGAAACGCATGGTCAGTTCCCGATGTGTCGTTTATCGGATGACCCGCAATGGAATCATGCCTACATGCAGCGCATGATCGGCATGGTCGAACGGGATAAGAATCACCCGTCTGTGATTCTCTGGTCTCTGGGCAACGAATCCGGAATCGGTCTGAACCATCATGCAATGTATCAGTGGACCAAACAGCGTGATCCGTCACGTCCGGTACAGTATGAAGGCGGCGGTGCTGATACCGACGCAACCGATATTATCTGCCCGATGTATGCCCGGGTTGACCGGCATCTGGGCGGAATCAACCCGAAATATGCAATCAAAGACTGGATTGGCCGGCCGGGAGAGCAGCGGCCTTTAATTTTATGTGAATATGCGCATGCGATGGGGAATAGTCTGGGCAGTTTTGCCAAATACTGGCAGGCATTCCGTCAGTATCCACGTCTTCAGGGCGGGTTCATCTGGGACTGGGTCGATCAGGGGATTTCAAAGCGGGATGAACAGGGACGGCATTACTGGGGATATGGCGGAGATTTCGGCGATGAAATCAATGATCGTCAGTTCTGTATCAATGGCCTGATCTGGCCGGATCGCACGCCGCATCCGACATTACAGGAAGCCAAACAGGCACAGCAGTTCTACCAGATTGCTTTTGACGGTCAGCAATTACTGACATTGACCAGTGAACAGTTGTTTGCTGCTGAAGTCTTGATTTGCCGCTGGACAGTGCTGGAAAATGGCATTGAGATTTTAGCCGGGGAGCAGACGATCACGATCAAACCTGAGTCAGAGCAACATCTGGTATTGCCTGTTTTCGATTGTCAGTATCAGTCTGATAAAGCATACCACCTGAATATTGATCTGATGCTCGCAGAGGCGGCGTCCTGGGCTCCGGCCCGGCATCCTGTTGCTCAGACACAGTTCGAGTTAAAAGCTGCCTATCCATCAATTTTTTCCGGTTTGTCCGGACATGCTGGTTCATCCCGGCAAACAGGATTTTCTCAGAATTCGGCTGAGCTGCGCGTAACGGAAAGCGCAACGCTGGTCACTATCAGTCTGGCAAACCAGCAATGGACGTTTGATCGTCACAGTGGTTATCTCATTGGCTGGAAAAATGATGATCATTCTTTATTGTGCCGCCCGCTGAAAGATAATTTCTACCGGGCACCATTAGATAATGATATTGGTATCAGCGAAGTGGATCGGCCGGATCCGAATAGCTGGATGGCCCGCTGGAAGAAAGCCGGTTTCGATCAACTGGCGGTGCAGTGTACGGATTTTGTGCTTGAGCGGGAAAGCGACCGGGTGACGGTGGTGACGGACTTTGAATATGCATTCGAAGGACAGGCGGTTTTACACACGAAATGGCGCTATACCCTGAATCCTCAGGGAGCGATGCTCATCGATATCGAGGCATGCAAGCTGGCAGAATTGCCATCGTTTGCACGGGTTGGCCTGACATGCGCGCTTCCCCTCACTGATTCTGTGACATGGTTTGGCCGGGGGCCGCATGAAAATTATCCTGACCGCTGTCTGTCTGCCCGCATGGGATGTTATCAGTCCCGGATTAGTGAAATGCATACGGATTATATTTTCCCCACTGACAACGGATTACGCTGTGATACCCGGGAGCTGAAGCTGAGTGGAATCACAGTGAAAGGTGATTTCCATTTCAGTGTCAGTCACTATTCACAGGCGACGCTTGAGGCAGCTAAACATCCACATGAGCTGGTGGCCGATGAAGTGGTTTATCTCAATATTGATGGTTTTCATATGGGAGTCGGTGGTGATGATTCCTGGACGCCGAGTGTTCATCCTGAGTTTCTGCTGGAAGAAAACCGCTACCGGTATCAGATCGTACTTATGGCCAGTTCATGCTCGTGATCATAAAGAAACCCGGAGCGAAAGCTGCCGGGTTTCTTTGCTGTGAACTACGTGTAATGTTTTTTAGTACTGGTTAACGATTAGCACAGAAGCCGAACGTTGTACTTGCTCCGGCTGACAGCGAGTCATTCCATGAAGCTCCGGTGACAGATAAAGTTTTACCAGACTGAGACCATTGTCCGTCCCACAGATTGTATACGCTACCAGTAATATCCAGTGTGACTGCCCAGACAACTCCGTGGTCATTGTTATTGGTTACAGTAACGGTTTCACAGTAGCCATCGTTCCATGAACTGTCCGTTGCTTCAGAAACCGCAATGTTGTCAGAGGTTGGGGTATTGTTATCATCAGGTGGTGTCGAGCCATCATCGCCTGAGCCTCCGGTATCACCAGAAGATCCGTCACCCTGATGAACCGGGAACTGAGTCGCGGTATCAATTTCATTTGTCAGAATAAGAGGCACTGACAGCACTTCTACAGTTTGTCCCCAAAAATCGGTGATACGGAAATCATAAGGACCAACCCCGAATCCGTCAGCTTTTACAAAATAGTTATATGGCTTACGCTCTAAGTTTGCGTAACTGTTACCGGAGCCGGAAACACGGTATTCAATGGCGGTGATTGGATAGCGGTGATCCCGAGCCTGAACTGCAGTCCACCACTGGCTGGAACCTTCTTTGAAAAAGAGCTTCATATTACCGGCCTGCTCATTGGCTACATATTTCCAGGAAATTGGAATCCGCCCGGCTTCGAGTGGTGAAATTTCCGCGAAGGCATCTTGATCCAGATCGACATCGCCTTTGGCACATTCGGGGCATTGATCATCGATGCGCACGGTGACGGTCTGATTGGTTTTAGTATTTGTTACCTCAATAACAGCACCACAAGCAGCCGAATTATTATAGTCTGTCGCATTCATTGCTGCGGTGTAAATACTGTCATCCGGGAGCGGAAAGCTACAGTTTCCACCACCGCCATAACCGTAGAATGTACCTTCTCCTGTGTGAATCGAGTCGTCAGCGACACTCTGTCCACAAACCAACATCGTCGCTACCAATAGTGAATAATATGTTTTGTTCATAAAACCCTCGTCTTAATCTTAGAGACACAAAAGTAAACGCCGGTCAGAAGAAACATGCTTAAGCCGATGCCACTGACCTTACAAATAAAGATAAATAGCAATCGATACAGCAGATTACCTAGGGGCTGTTGACCTTTCGTGATGTTTTTTGCAGCAATTTGCCGTTCATTTAGCCAAGGCAGGTCATGTGAAGTGTAGCGATCTACATGAACCATGACCTAACGCCGGATAAATGAACGACAAATGCTGCCCAGAGGGTTCATCTGAACGTGTCTTGCTCTTTGTTGCGGGTCATTTGCTTAGGATGCTAAGCGGCATGCCCCGCGCCGCGACCAATACCCGTTCAGATTGAACAAAATTCAACCACGAAAGGTCAACAGCCCCTAGATATATTTACATTGTTTCATATGTGTTTATGTGAGTTTATGGTGATATTTGCAATAGAAATTTGTTTGAATAAAAGGATTGTGATGTGAACGATACTTGAGATCATAAGATATCTGTTCTCATAATCATAAGGTGTTTGTTCTCTTCATCACCCTGACTGGTTTGTCTGTGGAGGTTTTGTTGAAAAAGCTATTTGTGTTCATCAGTTCTCTGATTCTCGGGGGATGTTTAGGTATGCCTGAATCGGTAAAACCTGTATCAGATTTTGAGCTGAACAATTATTTGGGTACATGGTACGAGATTGCTCGTCTGGATCACTCTTTTGAAAGGGGATTGAGTCAGGTGACCGCGGAGTATCGGGCAACAGGTGATGGTGGTGTCTTGGTGTTAAACCGGGGGTTTTCTGCGGTAGAGAATGAATGGAAAGAAGCTCAGGGGAAAGCTTATTTTGTTGGTACGAAGCAAGAGGGATATTTGAAAGTCTCTTTCTTCGGACCTTTTTATGGTTCTTATGTTGTTTTTGAATTAGATCATGATAACTATCAATATGCGTTTGTCTCCGGGCCAAACACTAAATATCTATGGCTGTTATCCAGAACGCCGTCAGTCACACCAGAGCTGATCAAAAAATTTATCCGTATGTCAGCGGAGCGTGGTTTTGATACAAACAACCTGATTTACGTGCAGCATTAAAATTTTGCAGAGAATGAGGTTATTAAGGAGACTCATGTCAAAAGTCATATTGAAAGGGTTTATTATTGTTCCTGAATCTGATCTTGCTGCGGTAAAGCAAGCGTTGGTTCGGCATCGGAAGTTAACATTAGAAGAACCGGGATGTATTGTATTTGAAGTGACGGAAAAT
Organism: Vibrio mangrovi; assembly: GCF_024346955.1. NCBI lineage: Bacteria > Pseudomonadati > Pseudomonadota > Gammaproteobacteria > Vibrionales > Vibrionaceae > Vibrio > Vibrio mangrovi. Next base: position 212,781 of record NZ_AP024884.1, read on the forward strand.
GCTGATGACCCACAGCGATTCGATGTGTATGAAGAATTCACCGATAAGTCAGCGTTCGAACAGCACCAAAAGCGGGTGAAGCGCTCTCTCTGGGGAGAGATCACTATGAATGTCGAACGTCACTATGAAATTGTGGGGTAAATGGGTCAGCAGGAAAACATCGGTGGAACGCTGAGTTCAGAGTGGGAGGGTGAAGGATGGAACCAAAGCAACTCATTGAAAAGTGGGTCGAAGTTTTCAATCAGGGAGACGCTGAGAAACTTGCTCGTTTTTATCATGATGATGCGATCAATCATCAGGTTGCAAATGAACCGGTGATCGGCAGGGATGCGATCAAAACGATGTTTGCCAGTGAATTTGCAACGGCTGAGATGGTTTGTATTGTTGAGAATATTTTTCAGGATGGAAACTGGGCTATTCTGGAGTGGAAAGATCCACTCGGATTACGCGGATGTGGCTTTTTTAAGTGTGAGGCCGGATTGATTACTTTCCAGCGGGGATACTGGGACAAATTGAGTTTTCTGAAAGCCCACAATCTGCCGGTTCCAGTCTGAACAACAGGATGGAATACTTATATGGAACGGATATTAAAGCAAGGAATATGGCTGCATGAGCCTCAGTCTTATCTGATTGGTGAAGACTCGGTTGTGATCGATACGGAACCGGGAACCGATTTCTGGCAACGCTCTTATTACGGTTTCAGAAATGACAATGCCCCGGCCTTTTTATTTACCAGTGATGAAAACTTCACATTCACGACAAAAGTGAAGTTCGAATATAAACATCTGTTTGACCAGTGTGGTCTGCTTCTCTATATCGATAGCGAGAATTGGTTCAAAGCCTCTATTGAATATGATAATCCTGACTTTTCAAAACTGAGTAGCGTGGTAACCAATTTGGGTTATTCCGACTGGGCAAGTAACGATATTATAACTCCGCCGTTTATCTGGTATCGCTTAAGCCGGCGTGGTCCCGATTTTCTGATTGAGTCTTCATTTGACGGCGATACTTTTCATCAGATGAGAATATTTCACTTACATGCGCTGGGCGAAACAACCGCAGAGATGGGCCGGATGAATCCGCCTATGCCAGTGAGTGTTCCGGTTCGTTTTGGTTTATATGCGTGTAGCCCGACGGATTCTCATTTTCGCGCCGAATTTACCCATTTCAGATTTGAAACCTGTCGTTGGAAAGCACACGCTACGGAATAACCGTTATTGGTCACAACAGTTATCACGAAATATGTTGCAATCAAATTGTTGTCGCTGGTTACAGTACGGTTGACAGCGAAATTCAAAGGACACAGTATGAGTGAAATAAAGAAAGTACGATGATCTGAAGGAAAAGATAAATGTCGGTAGAAATCTGGTGTGCATTTGTATTAACGGCGTCAGTGATCTTAGTGATCCCAGGACCAACGATTATTTATGTGGTCGGCCAGTCATTAACACATGGCCGGAAAGTCAGTATTCCTCTATCACTAGGGGTTATCTTAGGTGATGCTATCTGTATTATATTATCTTTTATTGGCATTAGTACGTTGCTGTCACTCTTTTCTGCCGCATTAGCTGTGATTAAATATATAGGTGCAGCCTATTTAATTTACCTCGGTTTAAAAATGCTTGTTGCAAATTCTGGTTTAAATAACCAGAAAGTAACTGAAGCACCATTTTATCATCCAAAGACATTATTCAGAGATGTCTTCTTTGTTAATGCACTCAACCCTAAAGGTATTATATTTTATTCGGCATTTATGCCGCAATTTATCACACCGGGATATGATGTTGGTTTTCAGTTTATGCTGCTGGCTATGACGTTCTTATGTCTGGCTTTGATTAACGTAACGTTTTACTCATTGTTAGCCGCAAAAGCGAACGAACTATTCCGTTCGGTCAGATTTACTAAAGGATTCAATGTCACAGGCGGTCTCAGTTTAATATTTGCGGGTTTGTATACCGCAACGATTGAGAAAAGATAGTCTGTTTACGACCGGTAATTTCCCGTGAAATAGAGATGGGTTGCGTATCTAAGATAGGAGAGATGATGAGTATCAAATACAGAAAAGCAGCAGGAAAAGATGCGCAGGCGATTAGTGAGCTGATTGTTCCTTTAACCCGGAAGTACGTTTGTCCGACATTCGATGAATCAATGCATGATACTTTGTTGCAATCGATGTCGGTCGAGAATATAGAGCGTTATTTGTCTGAGGGATATCTGTATGTGGTTGCAACCGATGATATGGGGGAAATTGTCGGTGTTGCGGCGATACGTGATGCTTCGCATTTATACCATTTGTTCGTCAGCGAACGTTATCAGGGACAAGGTCTGTCACGCAAGCTCTGGGAAAAAGTCAGAGCTGAAGTCCCAGAGAATCGTCGTCCAACGCGCTTTACGGTGAATTCTGCTTTAAATGCCGAGCATGTTTACCGGAGCTTTGGTTTTGTCCGGACTGAAGAAGGTGTCCGTAACCGAAATGGGATCATTGATGTGCCGATGGTGCTGAATGTCGATTGCTGAGATTGTTTAGTGAATTAAATATGGAAGTAACATCACAAACTCTTCTGTGTTAATTTTATCAATATAAGTAAATCACAGTACAAGCAATATATATAAAAATCATTTTAATCAATAAAAATTAGTAATATTACCATCAATAATCCTTGAGAATATATTTGTAACTAGTTTTCATTAGACCAAAGTCTTATGCAGTATTCGCTAAAGGTTGCCTAAATTTGTTACAGAATGTTAACAAATGTGTTTCATTCTTATCCATCAATTAACATTTTTATATTGGCAACTATCATAGAAAATGAGGTCTACAATGAAAGATAAGTTACAAGCCGCAATGTCAGTAAAACTAAAGGGATTGAACATTAACGAACAACCCCCTCGCTTAGTTCGTTCTAACGCCGCTTTTGATTCGAATGATTCTAACCCGGATTCAAAGAAGAAAAAGTAGTTATTATTTAATGAGAAGCACCCTTGGTGGGTGTTTCTCTGTTCTTCAGTCTAAGCTAGGTGAATAAAATGAATTCAATAAAAAAAGAACTTTATGAAATGCTTAATTCTTTTGATGTGTCCCCATCCAAAGAATACAAAAAATGCATCGAAAAATATTTAACATCGGATCTGTCTTTTACATCAGATCTTATGTCTGGGTTGGCGAAGACAATTTTTCAAAGTAAGAAAATGATGGCTTACTATCTGCTTCATAATTCGATAGATGAAGCTAAAGGGGCGGCAAGACTCCGTATGATTGCTGGCCGTTATGCGGATGAAGAATTAAAACAGAAAATGATGCGGCATTATTATGATGAAATGAATCATTCCAAAATGTTTGCGAGTCTTATTCCTTTAACCGGATTTGAAGCTGAACCTTATCATGATGGTGTTGCTGAAGAAATCGATAAGATTCTGGATTTCGATGATAATATTAAAACATTTATTTTCCGAGTTCATTCGATAGAAGTTCGCTCATGGCGATTACTGTTACTTCATCTGAAAATTATTGATGAAAGTAATGCCGAATATATGGAAGAGATGCGTCCAACCATCCAGAGAATTCTTGAAGATGAAATGAGACATGTGTCTTATACAGCGAGCTATGTTAGTCAATGGCTACATGAAGATCCTGAACTGTCGAATACATTTATTGAGTGCATCACACATACAAATAAAGAGACGTGGGAAGATTTGTCATCAATGGCAGGTTTCATGAGAGATAATGTGCAAGAGCTTATGCGTGAGGCTGACTTGGTATGATTGCCTGGAGATACCACCTTTTATCACGCTCGCCTGTCGCAATGCTTATTATTATCGGGATAGCATCAATTATCGCGAATACCGGCTGGCGGGTAGTGATGAATAACTTTGCTGTCGATACAGTAGGAATGACCGGGGCAAATGTCGGTATTCTTCAGAGTGTCCGCGAGATTCCCGGTCTGCTTGCATTTACGGTTATGTTCTTATTAATGGCGTTATCTGAGCAGCGTGTTGCAATACTTTCACTGTGTATACTTGGAATAGGTGTTGCTATTACAGGATATTTACCTACAGTTTATGGGTTCTACTTTACGACGGTTTTTATGTCACTGGGATTTCATTATCTGGAGGCTGTTCACCGTTCCCTGTCTACCCAAGTACTTGAAGCCGAAACCTTCGGTGAGTCAATGGGACAAATAAATGCTGCTTCAGCATTTTTTGGTTTAGCGACGTTTATCGGGATTATTTTGGCTGTACAGATATTTGATGTGTCGGCTAAAGTCATATTTTTGGGATGTGGCGTGATCTGTACCCTATTATCAATCTACTTACTTTCTTTTCATAAATATGACGATAGTCGTGTAAAGCAGATAAATAAAATCATCCTCCGAAAGGAATATTCAACTTACTACTTTCTGACATTCTTAGGAGGAGCAAGACGGCAGATTTTTGTGGCTTTTGCCGGGCTTTTAATGGTTCAGAAATTTGATTATTCAATTACCATGATGGCTACATTATTCATGTTATCCAGTTTAGCGACAACTATTACATTACCTGCTATCGGAGAATTTATAGACAGGATTGGTGAGAAAAGAGCACTTCTTCTGGAATATGCAGCGTTGGCGATTTTATTTCTATCCTACGCATATGTAAGTAATCATTATGTTGCGGGTGTTTTATACGTACTTGACAGCATTCTATTTAGCTTCACTCTTGCATTGGCTACCTACTTCAAAAAAACGATCAAACCTGATGAAATCTCTGCGACATCAAGTATTTCATTCACTATTAATCATATTGCTGCTGTTTTTCTGCCGTTTTTACTGGGTATTGTTTGGATGAGTGGATCTGAGATTGTGTTCATCATTGGTGCTGTTATTGCGATGATCAGCTTTTTTGTTGCGATGTCGATAAAAGAAGACCGAGGAACCGTAAAACAAGATATTTATCAGCGGGATATATGAATATTCAGTTTAGGTGTGTAAATATATCAATCTCCCGGCTGTGATCGGAATATCTTGGTTCATTCGCTGCTATGAGTAAGAAGAATCAGGAAAATGGGAGACGGCTCAAATCACAATAATTGTGACTGACTTAAGTTTTAGTTAAATAAACTTAAGTCTGGATAATGTGATGTACAAACACATTCTGGTTGCCGTCGATCTTTCAGCAGAAAGCTGGCTCCTGTTGGAGAAAGCGGTGAGTCTCGCCCGTAGCTTTGGCTCGGAATTGTCGTTGTTTTATGATGATTATACCTACCATGACAACGACGCACATATGATTATTGATCCATCATATGCCATTGAGAATAAGGTTTGTGGCCAGGCTGATGCTCAGGCACATCTGAAGGAAATTCTTGAAACCACAGAATACCCGATAAAAAGCACTTTAATCGGTAATGGGAGCTTCTCTGAAGAAATCCAGAAAGCGATTAAAGAATTACATATTGATCTGGTCATCTGTGGTCACCATCATAACTTATGGCACAATATTTCTTCATCAGCTCAGCACATGATGAAAGCGACATCCGTTGATCTTTTAGTTGTCCCTCTAAAATAAGAAGATAACAGCATCCCCATCTCTGGGGAGCTTAAAAATTTTCTGCTTTTTAGGGGTTATTTTTCCAGTCGTTCGATTAACCGTTGCTGATATTCAGGCAGTTTTGATGCTGAAATTGCCTGAAATGCTAATGGGGTTAAATAAGTCATTCCGGCATGGAGAGCACTGGCTTTCATTGGGGTAAACACATCTTCCAGCTTGACGCCTATTCTGCCTGATTCCCCATATGTAGAACTGCCACCTGCCGCGGTGGTGACCAGCAGCATCTCTTTGCCCCGCCATAATCCCGGTCCAACACTGCCCCATACCTCATTCAGATAAGCTTTCATCATTGGTGTGATATTGAACCAGTGGGTTGGAAACATAAATACGATCCGATCATTCTGGCGAGTGATCTCACGCTCTTTCGCACCATCGATAGCACGGGTGTCAAAACCATAAATAGTTTCCAGATTCCTGACGGTTACGCCTTCGACACTCTCGGCTGCCTGTTGCAATCCTTTGGTCATCACAGAACGCTCAGGGTAAGGGTGGGAAACGATGACTAGCGTTTTGATATCGGTCTTATGCGGTTTGTTTGCCGCTAGTGCGCTGCCGGTGATAAAGAAACTCAATACTTGCACCAGTATCAGGGACAGCGTGGCTTTCAGAAGGGAATGTCGGTTCATGATTGAACTCCTCAAAATATGAATAGGGATAGAATAGTCATAAAGTCTCATATTTTGCTTTTCAGTGGTAGTCTGTTGTACCTGTGCAATTCATTGATGTTACTGGTGGTTTAAAGCTATGTCTTAACTGTGATTTTCGCGTTTTACATAATGGAGCGGTAATGCAGTTGAATCGACAATCTTACGCAGTATGAATGAAGATTTCACACCCGATACGCCCTGTATACGGGTGATCTTACCCAGCAGTATATCGTGATAACTATCCATATCTGCTACGGCAATTTTGAGCTGATAATCGGCATCGTGGCCAGTAATGACATAGCATTCCATAACCTCGGGGATTTCTGCGATCGCTTGCTCAAAGGCAGCAAAACGCTCGGGGATATGTTTATCCATACTGATATGCAGCAGAGCAATCAGATTCAGTCCAATCTGGCGTTCGTTTACCCGGGCGACATACTGGTCGATCACGCCATTTTCCTGAAGCTGGCGAACCCGGCGTGAGCAGGGAGCTGCGGTCAGACCAATACGATCAGCAAGCTCCTGATTGGAGAGTGAACCGTCTTGCTGTAACTCATACAGAATCTTTATATCATAACGATCGAGTTGCATTTTATTTTTCTCATAAATCATAGTGAGCAATACTATATAATATAAATGGATAATTACTTATATTAAATTGCGTTTGGGTTGAAAAATAGCCAATTTACGCAACCCTATTTCTTTGCACCTTGATTAAACTGGATTCTATGGAAACTTCCTGAATCCGGCTGCCTGTGAGCCGTGGATTTTCTGCCGACACCCACATAACTTTCAAGGATTATAATTATGTTTGATTTTCGTAAATACCGAGCCTTCGAACCGATTCGTTTAACCGATCGTACCTGGCCTGATCAGGTGATTACACAAGCACCGGGCTGGTGTAGCGTTGATCTGCGTGATGGAAATCAGGCACTGATCAATCCAATGGATGTTGCTAAGAAAACCCGTATGTTCCAGCTGTTGGTGAAGCTTGGCTTTAAAGAGATTGAAGTCGGTTTTCCCGCCGCGTCGCAGCCGGATTTCGATTTTGTCCGTGCTTTGATCGACAATGATTTAATTCCCGATGACGTATCAGTGCAAATTCTGACTCAGGCTCGTGAGGAGTTAATCGCCCGCTCGTTTGATGCTTTAAAAGGTGTGAAGAAAGCGGTTGTTCATGTTTACAACTCAACCTCGACCGTTCAGCGTGAGCAAGTCTTCGGGAAAGACCGTGAAGGTATCAAAGCCATTGCCGTTCAGGGTGCTCGCTGGGTGCGTGAATACGCGGAGCTGAATCCGGAGACTGAATGGGCATTTCAATATTCCCCGGAAAGTTTTACCGGTACAGAAATGGATTATGCGGTGGAAGTGTGCAATGCCGTGATTCAGGAATGGCAACCGGAGACGGGGCGTCGTGTTATTCTGAATTTGCCGGCGACAGTTGAGATGTCGACTCCCAATATTTATGCCGACCAGATTGAGTACTTCTGCCGCAGTGTGAATCATCGCGATCAGGTTGAGATCAGTCTGCATACTCACAATGACCGCGGTTGTGGTGTCGCGGCTGCGGAGCTCGGTGTCATGGCTGGTGCTGATCGGATCGAAGGGACTTTGCTGGGGAATGGTGAGCGTACGGGCAATATGGATATTGTGACGATGGGAATGAACCTCTATTCTCAGGGCATCGATCCTGAGCTCGATTTTTCTGATATTCAGGAAATCATCGAAGTGGTTGAATATTGCACCGAGCTGCCGGTATCGGCGCGTCATCCCTGGGCCGGAGAATTGGTGTATACCGCCTTTTCGGGCAGTCATCAGGATGCGATCCGCAAGTCGATGCAATATCACGAAAAGCATCAGTTACCGCACTGGCAAGTGGCTTATCTGCCGATTGATCCGCGTGATATCGGCAGAGATTATGAAGCCGTGGTCCGGATTAACAGCCAGAGTGGTAAAGGCGGTGTCGCACTGATTCTGGAGCGTGACCACAATATTAGCTTGCCTAAGTGGATGCACAGTGAGGTGAGTCAGGTGGTCCAGAAAGCTACGGAAAGTAGCGGTGCAGAAATTACCTCGCAGGAGATCAAAGCGATTTTCGAACAGTATTTCGTTACCTGTAATCCGCAATGGATGCTGGAAGGATATGATGTCCGCACCGGGCAGAGTAAGGTTGCCGGAGAGTTCCGTATCCCGGCTATCAAGCCGGCGTTATATGGTGAAGGTCACGGTATTGTAGAAGCATTCGTCAATGCTTTGGAAAAGCGGTTCGGTATTGAGATTCGGGTAACTCATTTGGATGAAAGTGCTCTTTCCGCCACGACCGATGCTCAGGCTCAGGCATGCATTGCTTTAGATGTCGCCGGTCACCGGTATTGTAGTGTGACGACTGGTGAAGATACCTCCGCAGCGGTATTACAAGGTGTTCTGACAGCCTTTGCCCGCAGTCAGTTAGCGCAGCAAATTGCTGCATAATCCGATGTTGCATGATCCTGAATGTCGGCAAACTGCCGACATGAAAGCTGAAATATGCTCCCGTTTTATGTAACACTATCTCTGGTAGTTGAAAACTGGGATAGTTAGCCATATAACATTATAAAAGAACGAGGAGATTTTTATGAAGGATCAAAGGCTTATTCAGAAAGTAGAACAGCTCAGCAGTGCCGGGTGCCACTATCGTATTGAAGAGTTGGCTACTATTTATTCCCCGGACCTTGTTATACATATCTTGCAGGAAGATTCATCTCTGCTCACTTTTGATTATCAGCAGAATCTGGATTTTTTCCGTTCTTTGCGAGACTCCGGAGCTTCTCCATTAGATACGACGGCGGACTTTAATCTGGCTGAAGTTCAGAATGGAACGGGGTTTGTTACTGTGACAAGGATCTTAGACCTTGGTGCCGGGCCGAAAAAGATTATATTTAACCTGTTCCTTGAAGAAACCTCAGAAGGATGGCAGATTTTCCGGGAACAGGCCGTTATTCTTGGTGATGCCTGACCACCAGTATCAGATGTTCCTGAATATTTTAAACAGACGTGTAATAAAAATGAAAAATCCACCAAGACCTCAAAACAGACATGCCGCATATCATGCGCATGTCTATTTCGATAGCAGTACCTTAGGGTTTGCGACTGAGTTGTGTCATACCGCCGGTGAAAAGTTTTCTCTGAAAGTCGGCCGGGTTCATCAACGGCTCGTTGGTCCTCATACGAAATGGAGCTGCCAGATTCGTTTCGGCCATGCTGATTTCGACCATCTGATTCCCTGGCTAGACAAGCATCGGGGAGATTTAAGTGTCCTGATTCATGCAGATACGGGGAATGATCTGGAAGATCACACCAAATATGCCTACTGGCTGGGTGATGCAGTTGAGCTGAATCTGAGTGTACTTCACTAATCTCAACTCCTCATTGCCGGGAGAGATCGGTTTTGGCGGAGGAATGCTGTTGATCGCGATTTTGCCGGCTTTTCTCCCTAAGTTTCTCGTTGGCTCTTTTGTCGGCACCCGGTTGAGACTTTCTGCCAACAATGAATACATCATCCGGGTGATCAAAATACTGCTGAGCTTACTGGCAATCCACATGGTCATCCGCGTGTTACTGCTGCAAAGCGGGTAGCTATTGCTGTATTTTGGGTGTGTTTGTTTGCTGTGTTATAAAATAACTATTTGATTTAAAAAGAATTGATATTGTTGGTTAAGCTTTGGATACAAAAGTAGTGTCTATCTGACTGTAACATATTTGGTATTTAGTTAAGAATTTTCTGCTTTCTTAACCTGTGACTTATAAACCCCATCAAAGGATAAAAGTCTTACTTCCATTACTGCACCAAAATACTCAAGCTGTACCAGAGGTTCGTCCTTTTGCTTAAGCTGAAAACTGAATGTTTCATAAAGAGATGCAATAAAGTCTTTAACTGACTGATCAGCTTCTGTCAGAGAATGGGATAAATTATCTTGTTTCATTTTAAACCTTGCCAACATTAATAAATATTAGAATTATTAGTTCACAGAATAAATAATATTGTTTTCTGAATTATTATATTTTTACTATAAGTAAAGAGAATAGTGAATGTTATTTATATGAAAATGGATAAATTGATAAGTATATAATAAATTTGTCAGTTAAATTAAATGGTATGCTAAATTCTACTGACTGTAATAATGAAATATATCTAACAACCAAGTAATGAGAATATTAATTTGTATAATCACTATTTCTCACCAAGGAATATTACATGATTCTAGTTTTTTATCTCATATCAAGTCAACTTAAAATTCTACTCTTTTATTGATAGATGTGATACTAATTGAGCCACTTCATTTTTTTGATGAGGGTTGAGTCGGCGGAAGGCTTCTACGATTAGAATATCTCTATAATGCTGATACCGTCTCAGTTGGTGGAAAGCAGTAAACTGCTCCATTTCACTTGTAAAATCAGCATGAGAGTTTAGATTAAATCCAAGGCGAACCCTGGCACCAATTGAAATTGAAAATGGAGTTGTTTTGTTCTGGTCTTCCAACACACTATATTGATATTTTGATAATCCTAATACTTTAGCCATCGTATATGATGTTATATTATTTTCTATTCTAAATCGCTTTATGGTAATAGCCACTGAACGATAGTAATCAATAGCAAAAGCACGTAAATCTAAAACACTAGGTGGGAATAATTGGTCATATTTATCTTTACTGTAAAATTTAGACTGCGTATTTCTCTTGAATATTGAAAAGCCCTGTCTTGAATCGTTATCAAGCAACGTTTCGATCATATCAAGAATAGTGTTAAACTGTTTGGAAGATAGTCTACCAATACACATTAACACTTTAATAGCATTATCATCCATACCACGGAATTGTTCTTTTACCTTTAATCCATAGTAAAAACTTGTTGGAGGAACCATAGTGACCCATGAATATGCAGCAACAAAATGAATTGGTCTCATTGATGAATAGCTTTGTTGCATATATTTTTTCAAAGTTTCTCCACTAAGTCCTCCAAAACGTTTTTTCAATTCATTAAAAGTAATTCCTTGTATTCTTTTCACATAAGACATACCCATAGCAATATCAGAGTCTATATTTCTTAACATTTCATCCAGATGAGCAATTTCTTGATCAGATGCAATTACAATGTTTTTATTCTTTTGGTCCAACATATACAACCTAACTCGGATTTATTATCTCATAATAATTATACAATTAATTACATAGCTACGGAGGTTATTAAATTTTTCAGATATGTCAATCCTGTTCGTGTATATGGATAAACCCATGCCATTTTCCTTTTAAGGGAAGTCCGGGCAGTGAGTCCGGTGCCGTCAGAGATCACTTGGCACTCGGAGTGAGGGCTTCCATTGATGGAGATTGAGCACACCAAAACCACTACAAATTGATTTAAGTTGCACTATCGGGCGTTTATGCAAAGAAGTTCTTTCCTTGCTTGTTTGAGGTCAGTAAACTTTAATTTGCTTATATTCTTATCAAGGAACGGGTTTACCCATGAATATCGTTAATATTCTGATCGACAATGTCTTCACAGTACCTGTCGCTCTGCTTATCTTTGTTCTCATCTTTCTCAAGTCTTCTATTATTTTTGTACCTCAGAACCAGGCCTATTTGATTGAGCGGTTTGGTAAATACCTTGCAACCAAAGAAGCAGGGTTAAACTTTTTATTCCCTTTTATTGATAAAATTGCTGCTGTTCGTTCATTAAAGGAACAGGCGGTTGACGTACCACAACAAGGGGCGATTACCAAAGATAATATTTCTCTGCATGTCGATGGTGTGCTGTATTTCCGGGTACTTGACCCATATAAGGCCACATATGGTGTCGATGATTATATTTTTGCCGTGACTCAGTTATCGCAAACAACAATGCGTTCTGAGTTAGGTAAGATGGAATTAGATAAAACCTTTGAAGAACGAGATGCTCTCAATACAAATATTGTATCGGCGATCAATGAAGCGGCCGGACCTTGGGGTATTCAGGTATTGCGCTATGAAATCAAAGATATTATTCCGCCACAATCTGTCATGGAAGCAATGGAAGCTCAAATGAAAGCCGAGCGGGTTAAACGTGCTCAGATTTTGGAATCTGAAGGGGATCGTCAGGCCGCGATTAACCGAGCTGAGGGAGAGAAGCAGTCTATCGTTTTATCTGCTGAAGCGGATAAAGCAGAAAAGATACTTCGGGCTGAAGGGGAAGCGAAAGCCATCATTGCTGTTGCGAATGCACAGGCAGAAGCGCTGCGGACGGTGGGTGAATCAGCTAATACTGAAAGTGGTCAAAAAGCTATCCAGCTTGAGCTGGCAACGAAAGCTATCGAAGCCAAGCAGGCGATTGCGAAAGAGTCTTCGATGGTCATCCTGCCTGATAATGCAACCGATGCAAGCTCTATCGTTGCTCAGGCGACATCCATCATTAGTCAATTGAATAAGAGTCGGTAATGGAATTTATTATATCTCATCTGATTCAGGCACTGGCTGTACTTGGGTTGGTGTTGTTAGCAATAGAAGTCTGGGTGCTGGGACTGAGTACCTTCGTCTTATTGTTCATGGGAATCGGCTTACTGCTTACATCATTGTCAATGTATATCGGATGGATTCCCATCACATGGCAATGGGCACTGATTGCCACCACATTGTATACATTGCTAACGGGTGCTGTATTGTGGCCTGTGTTTAAGCGAGCCCAGAAAACGCCAGAACATAAAACCGTGCAAAGTGATTTGATTGGACACAGTTTCTTCCTTCCGGAGGATACTGCACCGGACAAACCTGCGTCTTATCGTTTTTCAGGGATTGAGTGGCGTCTGATTACCAGTGAACCTTTGGCAAAAGGCACTTTAGTGGAAGTTGTCAGTTTGCAGGTCGGTGAGCTGTTCATTCGGGCAAAAGAGTCTGATTCCGGCATAAATTAATATAGGTTGTGCCAGTGATGCGCAAAGTCTTTACTGGTTCTTGCCGAATCGATACTTGCGCATCTATTCCTCTTGGATATTACCTGATGCCGAGATGGATATAAGTCGGGAGCACAGATATTGCTCTACGGAGTAATGGGTGAATATCTGACAATGCTACCCTCCTTTGTTCAACAAGACATTATTCTAATTGGCGGCCTAATAAATCGAAGCATTAAAATGGCGGTAAACCGTTTTTACAAAGAGTTCGGTAACTGAGTTGAAGTTACGGTTTTTCTTCCACAGAATAACACTCTGGATGGTTTTAGCCGGAGATATCGGGCGGAAGCAAATCGACTGATGATTTTCAATTAAGGAGTTGTTCAGGCAAATCGGATATCCCAACCCTTTTTCGACACACAGTAGCGCGCTTGGCAGCAGATTATAGGTTCCAAACGTTTTGATATAGTATTTGGTTTTGCCGAACCAGTTTTCAACTTCACTTTTGACCGCAGGACGGGAAGGGAGTAACACGGGAACTTTACAGAGATCCTGAATCGTTACCGCCTCTTTTTGGGCCAGTTCATCATCAACATGCAGCAAAACTCCCCATTGTTCATTGCTGGGTAGTCTGATTACGTTGTATTTAGAAGTATCGACCGGATCAAGCAACATACAAATATCGATGATGCCCTGATCCATTTTTTCCAGAATATCGTCGGTAGAACCTGTATACAGATTAAACGTAACATTCGGATATTCCTGTGAAAAAGGTCCCATCAGTTCATATAGTTTTTCAGAACCCGATGATTCAATTGTACCGACTGCAACGCTACCTGAAATGAGAGAATTCGGATCGACCAGCTCTTTACTGGTTTGATCGGCCAGATCCAGTATTTCACGAGCTCTTTTCTTCAGCAGTCGACCTTCAGCTGTCAGCTCGATAGAACGCTTTTCTTTTATAAACAGGTGGACGCCCAGATTTTCTTCCAGAACAATGAGTTGCCGACTGAGAGTTGGTTGAGTGATGTGCAACAAATCGGCAGCCTTCGTTATATTTTTCGTGTTTGCAACAGTTAAGAAATAGCGAAGAATTTTCAGATCCATGTTCGGTGTCACTACCACTAAAAGTTTAAAAAGAACAATATATCGTAATCAATAAAAAAAAGCGCTGTAATCTATCACATATATGGATTACAGCGCATTTACTCTACTCAGAGCATTGGGGGCAGTGGATTAGTGGATAAGATTAGATTACCACCATACTTCGGCCTGAACACCGAAGGTCAGCTGGTCGTCTTTACCACTGTTGAACTTGAACTCGGAAATTTCATTTTCGATCGATTTCAGGTACGTGGTATAGAAACGGATTTCAGGGCGAGAACGCAACATACTGGTTTTAACTTTCAGTGCGTGGAACGCTGTGAGTTTATATCCGGATTCATCCAAAGTTTGTGAGTTCGCTTTGGTCGACTGGTTAAAGTAACCGACTTCAACTCCGGTCTGGTTGAAGCGATCCCAGATATATGCCGGGCGAATTGCCGTTCTGACAAACTTGGTGTCTGCATTAGCCCGTTTGTCGTCTGCACTGTATATATCGTCTCCGAATCCGGCAACAAACGCATGAGCAACAATGAAATCTGAGCCCAGATAGTTTTCACCCTGACTAATTAAACGGTAACTGTATCCCGTTGCGCCACCGTCAATATACATATAATCCGGGTTTGCATCGTTAATTTTTACCATATTACTGGCGATAGAGTTGCTACCGATTTGCAGAGTTAATTCGTTGAATCCACCGTCTTCAAATTTTGTTTTTAAAATACCAGTGGCAATCCAGGCATCTTTAAAATTAATATCAGCCTGCTGATCGGTCTTATTTGGCGAATGATATTTGCCAGCTAATTCGAGTGTTGTGTCACCAAATACAGGAATATCCCGATAACGGAAGTCAACAAAGTTTGTATTTACAGCGCTATCATTGACATTGATATCTTCCCGTAATAAGGCTATATCAAGAAAGCCTGTTCCCATATCAATATTTTCCAGACCGACAGCTCCGGCAACTTTGGCGCGATGGAATTTCCAGTCCAGCATCTGAATCTCATGGTTGGCCAGTTTATGTTTACCAACCCAGAGCCGTGAACCGGGCAGGGCAGGGATAAAGCCGGTTGTGGTTACATACATATCTGAGTATTGTAAATAACTGCCGTCAGCTTTTGGTGCATCGAACCAGCCGCTTGCTTTAGAGAGGCTGACATTACCGTCCAGAGTTACAGCTGCGGTGACGGTTTTTCCCTCTTCATCAAAAACTTTCTGAATAAATTTCAGATCATACCAACCGGTATGTTCATTACCGAAACGTCCTACACTTCCCAGAGCATAGTGTTGTGGAGCACCATCGGTTGTCGTTGCGTAACCAGCGCGAAAATAACCGGAATAACGGAAGCCGTAATCTTTTTTGACTTCTTCTTTGACCTGTTTAACAATCTGATCAATCTCTTCCTGTGTTAAATTACTGGTTTTTGCTTCTTCTGCGTGAATATATGGACTCACGGCAAAAACAGCGCCTGCGATTAATTTAATCAGTGTTTTATTACTATAATTTTTCATAATATACCCAATTGATCACGTAAATAAAAAAATTATTTTAAAGTGAGTTTACCCGGTAGTTTTCTGGCTCCCACCAGAAAACTACTATTCTTTTATATGATTAATATCTATTGATTAGCTGTTGGAATTAATAAACTCTTTGTACCAAAAGTAGCTTTTTTTAGGGATTCGCTTTAATTCTTTTAAATCAAATTCATCCCGGTCAATATAAATAAAGCCGTAACGTTTACCATAACCCTGGTGTGTGCTGACTAAATCCATCGCTGCCCAAGGACAGTATGCAAATATCTCGACACCATCAGTGAGGGCTAATTGCATTTGCTCGATGTGCATTGTTAAATAATCAATTCGGTATTGATCATCAACTTGTCCATCGACCAGTTCATCTCCCTGGCCTAAGCCGTTTTCAGAGATCATGATTGGTAAACGATATTTATCCCATACGGCACGTAGTGTTGTTCTGAATCCAACCGGGTCAATCAGCCAGCTATATTGCGTTTTGCCCAGATGTGGATTGACCGCTGCACGATAAACACCTTCTTCACCATACATGATCTGTTGATCACCCTCACGATGAGTCACGTCAGTGCCATCATTCCGGCTGGCAGATACAGTCATTGTTGCGTAGTAGTTGATTGAAATAAAATCAGGTTTCGCGCCTTTCAGTATTTCTGCATCGCCTTCCTGAAATTCCGGTTCAAGACCGCGGTCACACAAGTAAGCCCAGACCAGACTGTTATACTCACCGTGGTAAGCCATATCCAGATATAGCCAGCAACGAATTGCCATCCAGTTATCGGCAGCAATAACATCTTCCGGACTACAGGTTTCAGGATAAACAGAAATAATATTCGGTGCCGGGCCGATTTTCGCGTCATCCAATAGTTCGTGGCAAAGTTTCATGCTTAATGCCTGAGCCAGAAACATATGGTGTGCCTGTTGGTATGATTCTTTCTTCGTTGATTGTGCGCCAAGTGCATTTCCGTGTAATACCATGACATTCTGTTCATTAATAGTCAGGAAATATTTAACGCGGTCACCAAAGCGTTCGAATACCAAACGGGAATATTCAACGAATGCATCGATTGTTTCCCGGTTATTCCAGCCTCCTCTTTCTTCCAGCGCCTGAGGTAAGTCGAAATGATATAGCGTCAGAATAGGTTCGATATTATAACGTAATAATTCATCAATTAAGTTGTTATAGAATTCGATACCTTTCTCGTTGACTCCGCCCTGACCATCCGGAATGACCCGTGACCAGGCTACAGAAAAACGATAACTTTTCAGACCCATCTCAGCAAATAATCGTACGTCTTCCTGATAACGGTGATAGTGATCGCTAGCGACTTTGAAATCAGTAATATCATCGTGTCTTGCCCCAAGTGCATCCTGCACTGAAGGGCCTTTTCCATCAGCATCCCAGCCACCTTCAACCTGAAAGGCTGATGTTGATGCTCCCCACAGGAAATTTTTGGGGAATTTCTTCAGCTGTTTATAAAACATAATTATCCTTACCTAATCACTGTACAGTGTAAAATTGCAGTGGAATAAAATAGTAATTTCTCTCGTTAAGCCTGACTGAGTACTAATAATTTTTCATTGATCTCCAGATGATTTTCATCGGAACTCAGATAACCCAGCTTCGATTGTCCATCTAAGTTAGTCACAATGATTGGCGTCTGCAATGAGAAACCGGCGTTAGCAATGGCATCCATATCAAAGCTGATAAGTAGCTGACCGGATTTAACTTTCTGACCTTCTTCAACATGAGTTTCGAAATGCTTTCCTTGCAAGGATACGGTATCGATACCGACATGAATCAGTAGTTCTGTTCCGTTATCCGATTCCAGACAGACAGCATGTTTTGATGGCAGCAGTGAAACAACCGTACAGTCAAAAGGAGCAACGACTTTTCCTTCTACGGGCTCGATAGCAATACCGGGGCCAAGTGCTTCAGAGGCAAATGCTTCATCACTGACTGAAGAGAGAGGAATGACTTTTCCTTTAACCGGATTGAAGATGATTTCATCATCAGTCATTTTTTCAAAATTTTTCTGCTCTTTTGTCTCTTGAGATTTTTTCTCATATTTCAGGCTCAGGACGTAGGTCAGAACACCAGTTACAACAACAGCAATGACCAAAGCAATCAGGATATTGAACAGGTTCCAGATATTTTCCCCGATATACAGTGGAATTGCCGGTAAACCTGATGCGCCGGTTGCATAGCGATAAACATCAGCTAAACCTGCATATAAACCACCACAGGCAGAACCAATCATACCGGCAACCAATGGATACTTCTTCGGAATGTTTACACCGTAGAGTGCAGGTTCAGTAATCCCCATTAATGCAGTGATACCACTGGAGTTTGCGATCTGTTTGGTTGATGAATCGGTTGTTCTGCGGCTGACGATCAGTGCTGCAACACCTTGAGTTACGTTTGCCAGCATAGCTCCGGGGCCGATAATATTTTCCACACCCATGGTTGTGATCTGGGCGATTGACAGCGGTGTGATGCTATAGTGGATACCGAACATAACCAGAATCGGCCAGAAGGTTGCGATCAGGAAGACGATCGTCCAGCCACCGAATGACTGCATGACATTAAAGCCAACAGCAATGTAATCACCGACGAAACCGCCCAATGGCCCTAACAGTGTCAGACCGACAATACCGACAGAGAAAATGGTAAGCATTGGCACAAAGATGATTTTGACTGCGTTGGGTACGATTTTGTTCAGATAGCGCTCAACATAGCTTTGCAACCATACGATCAGTAGAATTGGCACCACGGATGAACCATAGTTAACCAGTCTGACCGGAATATTAAAGATTTCGACCGGATCGCCGAGGCTTTTCAGGTGGGCAAAACTCGGGTGAAGGAGGATTCCGCCTAAGACAGTTGCAATCACCGGGCTACATTTCAGCTTTGTTGCAGCAGAATAAGCCAGCAGCATAGGTAAGAAATAGAATACGGCGTCTGCCATAAAGTTAACGATATAGTATGACTGCGATTCACGAGTAACCAGCCCAGCCAATAGAAGTAACGCCAACAGTGCTTTTACCATCCCGGCACCAGCAATTGCCGGAATGATCGGACTGAATGTGCCTGAAATAAAATCAATCGCTTTTTCAAATAATCCGGAATTATTTTTTGGGTTTTCACCATTTCCTGAATCACTGGAGAATTCGAACTTACTTTTGATTGCGTCAAAGACTTCTTTAACATGCGTGCCAATGATTACCTGACATTGTCCGCCTTTGACGACAACCTGAGTTACGCCTTGAATGGATTTCATCTTTTCAACATCGACGACATCAAAATCATTTAAGACAAATCTAAGACGGGTTTGACAATGATATAAGTCTGCAATATTTGATTGCCCGCCAACGTTGTCGATAATATCTGATATTAAATCATCATATTTACCGCTCATAAATCCTCTCCAATATTAATAAAATTAATTCTGGTAAATTTAATTAATATTTAAAATGCAAAAGTAAATTTTATTAAACTCCCAGAAGTTTGATGAAAATATCAATGCCCCCGGGAAAAGACCAATGCTTAAATTGAATTTCTTTTAATGCTCAGGAAGCATTGTTTGGAGGCTTATGGGGAGATTTTTGTGATAACACTATGATTTGTATATAAAATAAATTATTTTATTATTATTCATTGCACCTTGATGCATTTGTTGTTTTGATTTTTTCTCACCGATCATTTGTTTGAAAAATATGATGCAGATCTAAATAACATGGAAGCTATTGTTATTATTGTAATATGATCTGAATCACATATTTATTGGGTGGTTTAAAGGGAAATAATAAAATTAACTCATCGGATGTTTTTATTTCTGAATATTTGTATGGCTGAATATTCTCTTATTCAGATAATATTTATGAAGTAAGTGGTGTAGATTGGATGGCATGTAAAGACAGAGATGAACCGAGGAGCACAATCAGAAGAATGACCATAACCTGCGGTATAAAAGATACAGCAGGCATATGGAATGATGAAGTTTTTATCGTCGCTCAGGCAAAGCCAGATTCGCGTAAGCTTTTGATATCTTTCGATGGCGGAGCACCGAATAACCGGCTGTATTCTCTGCTGAACTGTGACGGACTTTCGTAACCGACTTTGAAGGTTGTGGCGAGTGCGTCTAAGTTTTCCGTCAGCATCAGTCTCCGGGCTTCATTCAGACGCAGTTTCTTCTGAAACTGGAGTGGCGTCATTGAAGTCATCGTCCGGAAATGATTATAAAATGCTGATTTACTCATGCCTGAATATGAGGCCAGTTTTCCGACACTAAGTGGCTTGGCATAGTTACGCTTTAACCAGTCAATTGCTTTTGAAATCTGGTTACTGTGGCTTCCGGTTGTTACAATCTGATGCAGTCGCAGCCCCTGCTCTGTGCTTAACAGGCGGTAAAAGATTTCGCGTTTAATCACTGGTGCCAGAATTTTAATGTTGTCCGGCTCATCATGGAGATCGATTAAGCGTTGAAATGCATTCAGCATCGGGAGAGAAAGATGTCCGACATCCATTCCGCTCTGAGCTTGTTTTGACTGTTTCAACGAGAATCCGCTGTCAACGATCAACTGGGATATTTCCTGAAGATCTAACTCCATGATCAGACCCAGATAAGGTTTATCCGGAGATGCTTCTACAATATTAGCCACGATAGGCAGATCAACAGACGAAATCAGAAAACTGTTTGCATCATAAGTATATGTTTCTTCACCTAAAATGATTCGTTTTACACCTTGGGCGATGACACAGATACTAGATTTCTGCGTATAGCTTGTCGGAAGGGTTGTTGTATCCCAACGGCTGAGTCTGAGTCCGGGGACTGGCGAATCGAATTGTGTTGCATTCCCGGTCCATCGGATAATACATTTTGCCAGCTTATCGGAAGCTGCTGCCATTTCTTCTGGTGTGCTCATCTTCGGTTCACTTCTTTGTTTAGTCTCTACGGTCTACAACTGCTATTTATTGTTTACAACTAACTGTTACAACGCAGTTTTATCCTGATATTAAGAGTATCAGGCAAGTCATTCTGTGAGGTTTTAACCGTTTTTTGCCAATATTATTTCAGGGTTTTGGTTGAAAATCCAGCAAGAATATAAATGGGGATATATAAAAAATCAATTAGTTAGAGTTATTGATGGGCTCTATCCACTATTTTTATATAAAATAGCAGGAAAATTCTAAGCTCTACACAATTAGGCAATAATTTAGAATAAATAGGCTATCGATTGACCATAAGAAAGCGTTATAGTACGACCTCTTCATTCTCTAATTTCAGGAGCGTATCTCATGCAAACAGACTTTAATGACAAGCAGCAGGCAATCATCCCTATTGCAGCTTTTACTGCAAGTGGGGAAATCGATAAGTTAAAAACGAGTTTGAATCAAGGTCTTGATGTTGGTCTGACCGTCAATGAAATTAAAGAAGTTCTTGTTCAACTTTATGCGTATGCTGGTTTCCCGAGAAGTCTGAATGGGCTTGGTACGTTGATGGCTGTTTTAGCGGAACGGCAAGCTCAGGGGATTGAAGACCCGCAGGGCAGTAGTGCTAGCCCGCTTCCTACGGATCAAACCAGTCTTGAGTTTGGAACTGCGAATCAGACTAAATTGGTTGGTCAGCCGGTGAGTGGGCCACTGTTCGATTTTTCTCCGGAAATCGATTATTTTCTGAAAGCACATCTGTTTGGCGATATTTTTCAGCGGGATGTGCTGGACTGGCCAACCCGTGAGCTGGCAACGATCGCAGCTCTGGCCAATATCAAAGGCGTCAATAGCCAGCTTCAGGCCCATTACGGTATTAGTTTAAACAATGGCATTACCCCGGCTCAGCTTCAGACATTTGTTGCTGTCATGGAACGTGAATGCGGAGCGGATGTTGCTGCGAATGCACAGCAGGTGCTTGACCAGCTATTGCAAAAATAACATATATCCAATATCTCAAGTGACAGGATTCAGAGCTTTTTATTGTGCTCCGGACAGAAACTATCACCATGAGGCTATCAATATTGGCTTTGAGGGCTTATGTCTACAAGTTTGAAGTATATTCTGGCGGTTATATGCTTTCTGGTACTGGGAAATTTATATTATGCCCAGCCCATCATCTCAGACATTGCCCCGGATGTCGGTATTGAGTTGTCCGGTAGCGGCATTATCGTGACTGTGACCCAGATCGGTTACTGCCTCGGTGTGTTGTTTCTGGTCCCGCTGGGAGATGTGGTCGAAAACCGAAGATTACTGAGTTTATTGGTGTGGGGCGCAATGGTGGCTTTAGTGGCTGCCGGGCTAAGCCATCATCAGCTGTCTTTTTTATCATCGGTATTTTTTGTCGGGCTATTTTCATGCTCAATGCAAGTGATTATTCCGTTGAGTGCCGGTTTAGCCGGAGATCAAGAACGAGGGCGGGTTCTGGGACTGATTATTTCCGGTGGACTGTTAGGTATCGTTTTATCACGTCCGACTGCCAGTTTGCTGACTGGTCTTGGAAGCTGGCGGTTTACTTACTTTTATGCTGCCGGATTGATGGTCGTGGTCGGCTTGTTGATCCGCAAGATGCCACGTAGAGCGCCTGTCGCTGATGCACTTAGTTATCCTGCGATTTTATCTTCGATGGTCCGGTTGTTTATTTCGGTTCCGGGAATTAAAAGATATCTTGGCGCGATGGCTTTAATCTTTATGACTTTTACCCTATTTTGGGCGACCGTCCCGATTGTATTACAGGATGTTTTGCACTTTTCTCATACGGATATTGCGATTTTTTCTCTGATAAGTCTGGCCGCGCCACCCTGCGCTTTAATGGCCGGAAAAATGATTGATCGCGGTAAGGGTTTCTTGCTGACGCTCATCAGTATCAGTATGGTTTTCTGTGCATTTATCGCGACGCCGGTTTTAGGAATGTATCTGTTTGCTTTCATGCTGGCAGCCCTGCTACTTGAACCCGGTGTACATATGACCAATGTTGTCATCCAGCAGGCCGTTATTGCTTTTGTCCCGGAAGCGAGAAGTCGGCTCAATGCATTATGCATTGCATTCACATTTACTGGTGGTGCTGTCGGTTCATGGCTTGGACCATGGTTATATAGCCACTATGGCTGGAAATTAACCGTCGCTATCGCTGGAGTGACGGTGCTGGCAGCACTGACTCTGAATGTGTCATTGAGAGTCATGCCAGCAAAACAAATTTCAATGCCAGAAAATACTTAATGCATCTCAGATGCTACTTCTCTGCATCATAGAAAATATTCTTCTCCGGAGTATTTCGAATGCTTTATATCAGTATCGGTTGAAGACCGTTATTGGTTATCCGTCCAGAATAAATTTTTAATACAGGTTAATAATAGTAATGTCTAATGTGACTCTGATGAAAACTGAAATTAATGACTGCTTTTATGAAGGGGAACGCCCCTTATATGCATTAAAAGATGGTGCTTTGAATAAAGTCCGCTTTTATCCGGGTGAATCCGCATTGAAACATTCTAGCGATGTCACCGCACAGAATTGTGAATTCATGTGTAAATATCCTTTCTGGCACAGTAATCATATTGTGGTAGAACAATGCCAGTTCACGGTTTATGCCCGTGCTGCAATTTGGTATACGGAAAACCTGACAATGCGTGATTGTCTGGTTGAAGCACCGAAAATGTTCCGGCGGGTTTCTCATCTGACAATCGAGAACTCACGTTTTCCGAATGCCGGTGAGACACTGTGGAATTGTGATGATGTAACCCTGAAAAACGTTGAGCTACAAGGTGCTGACTATGTGTTTATGAACGGTGAAAATATTGTCATCGACAATATGACCCTTCAGGGGAACTACTCATTCCAGGACGCAAAGAATGTGACGATCAGAAATTCACATCTGAATTCAAAAGACGCATTCTGGGGCACCGAGAATGTGACGGTGTATGACAGTGTGATCGAGGGTGAATATCTGGGCTGGCACTCAAAGAATCTGCGTCTGGTAAATTGCGTGATTCGTGGTGAGCAACCGCTATGCTATGCAACGGATCTGATCATGGAAAACTGTATTATGGAAGACACCGATTTGTGTTTTGAATATGCCACGTTACAGGCTGAGATCAATTCACATATTGTCAGTGTTAAAAACCCGAAAAGTGGGTTTATCCGGGCTCAGTCAATCGGTGAAGTGATCATCGATGAGAACTGCATCAATCCGGGGGCTTGCGTGATTGAATCAGTTGATTATGAGGAAAATTAAGTGAAATCGTTCGACTTCGATACTGTTGTTCCCCGACGCGGCAGCGGGAGTTATAAATGGGATGCGTCGAATGATCCTGAAAGTTTACCTATGTGGGTTGCTGATATGGATTTCCGGACTGCTCCTGCGGTGATTCATGCTTTAGAACGCCGGGTCAGTCACGGTATTTTCGGTTATACCAAAGTGCCGGATTGTTATTATTCCGCACTGATTAGCTGGCTTCAGCGTCGGCATCAGTTTCTGATCGAACGGGATTGGGTTTTATATACTTCCGGTGTTGTTCCGGCTATTTCGGCGATATTAAAAGCCCTGACTCAGCCGGGAGATGGAGTGATTGTCCAGACACCGGCTTATAACTGTTTTTTCAGCTCGATTCGCAATATGGAATGCCGTCTGGTTGAAAACCGATTGATCTGTAACAACGGTTATTTTGAAATGGATTTTGACGATCTGGAGCTGAAAGCTTCTGATCCCAGCGTTTCTGTGATGTTATTGTGTAATCCGCATAATCCTGTCGGGCGAGCCTGGACCGCTGAAGAACTTCAGCAGGTCGGCAAAATTTGTGGCCGGCATGGTGTGGTCGTTATCAGTGATGAAATCCATTGTGATCTCACATTCCCTGAGTTCAGGCATCAGCCCTTTGCTGCTCTGAGTGATGATTTTCTGTTGAATTCGGTTACCTGCAACTCTCCGAGTAAATCATTCAATATCGCAGGGTTACAGATTGCAAATATTATTGTAGCGGATGAGAATATTCGGGCCAAAATAGATAAGGCATTGAATATTCATGAAGTATGTGATGTAAATCCATTTGGTGTTGAGGCGCTGATGGCTGCTTATAATGAAGGGGAAGAATGGTTGGATGCATTACGGGATTACCTGTATGAGAACTACCTGACTGTTTCAAGCTTCATTTCCGAGCAGTTGCCAGAGTTGACTCTGACCACTCAGGAGGCCACATATCTGGCGTGGATTGATTGTCGTAGTCTCAATGCATCATCAGCACAAATCAGTCAGGCATTGCAGTCGCAGAGTCACTTATTTATTAGTGAGGGCACAGTGTACGGAGATGCAGGTGAAGGTTATATCCGGCTGAATATGGCCTGTCCGAGAGAAGTTCTGCTGGATGGCCTGATGCGTATCAAAACGACGCTGATCAACTGTTACCGCAAATAGCAGATTTGGGAATTGTCGTTGATCTGATGATAATTTTCTGGTCGATAAGTCTGAGATAAAACCACCGCTTTTTAGCGGTGGTTTTATCATGATTTCTGAACAAGAATGTTTGCGAACTTAGTGGCCCTGATACTGCTCGTCGGTTACTTTTTCCATCCACTCAACATTTTTACCATTCAGATCACCGGTGATAACCAGATGGGTCATCGGTGAATCGATGCTGGCACCATGCCAGTGTTTTACTCCCGGTGGGCAGATAAGTACATCACCCGGATAAAGTTTATGAATCTCACCGCCCCATTCCTGAGTCAGGCCAACGCCGGAAGTGATAACCATTTTCTGTCCGGCCGGATGAGTGTGCCATGCTGAGCGGGCACCGGGTTCAAAAGTTACATAAGCACCGGAGGCATTCACATCTTCAGCAACCGGGAACAGCATGTCTACTTTTACTTTGCCGGTAAAATATTCTGCCGGACCTTCAAATGAAGCATTTTCACCTTTTCGGATCACTGTCGTTTGTTCTGCAGCGAAAAGGTTGGCAGAAAAAGCGCTACATAAAGCTGCGACGGCGATGGTTTTAAGCATACTGCTTTTGAGAGTACTGTTTATCATAAATCGTTCCTACTTGGATATATTGCGTGATTCGAATACCTTTTTTACGACGGGCAGAGCAGAAAATACCTTCGGCCAACCGGCGTAAAATGCAAGCTGTGTTAACAGCTCCGAAGCCTGCGCCTGAGTAAGTCCGTTATCCATCGCTTTGTTGAGATGATAAGGAACCTGTTCTGCCTGACCGGTTGCAATCAGAGCACTGACTGTGATTAAGCTACGGTTTTTAGGTGCCAGATTAGGGCGGAGCCATAAGTCTTTAAACAGCTTATCTGTTGTATATTGGACAACCCCTTCAGAAACCTTACCGAAATTAGCAGAAACAAATTTAGCCCGGGCAGCTTCGGCTTTCTCATCGATCGGCAGTAGTTTCAAAGATGACGGCTCTATCTGTGGACTCTTGATACCTAGTTTCTGGTAAATCGGTGCTGCGGCTTTGACAGCAGACATGGCATTGCCCCAACCGGCATAAAATGCCAGGTGCGTGATCACTTCTGAAACTTCTTGGGGAGAGACGCCGTTATCTAATGCGCCCTGAATCTGTTCGCCGAGAATTGCCTGTTGATCTCTGGCAATGGCGGCAGCCAGAGTGATCAGACTTCTTTCTTTCATCGACAACTGCGGGCGCTGCCAGAGTTCATCTGCAA
This sequence comes from Vibrio mangrovi, assembly GCF_024346955.1. Taxonomy (NCBI): domain Bacteria; kingdom Pseudomonadati; phylum Pseudomonadota; class Gammaproteobacteria; order Vibrionales; family Vibrionaceae; genus Vibrio; species Vibrio mangrovi. The sequence continues at coordinate 239,200 of NZ_AP024884.1, forward strand.
GAAACTGATTGGTTTGCGCTAGTTTCGGAGAAACTGTTTGGAGTGCGGCATCTAATGATTCGGTAGTATTGTTTGCGTATACACCATGTGCGGTAAGCATACTGCAAAGCAGAAATATGCGGCTGAACCGATTTGTCTTCATTGTAATAAGTTTCCTTTCAACGGATAGGGAAAATACAGTTCCTGGAAATGAAAAAGCAAAGCCTGATGGCTGGATTGTTCTTGCAGAACATCCAGAGAATGATTCTAGGGGTTAATCATCTGGATGAATATCATATTTCTACAAAACACTTGCCTATTCCTACAAGGTTCTGTCTAATCAGAAGGTCAAAAAATTAATTCGAACGAAGTAGACCAACAGTAATTCAGATGGTAGAAAACAGTTGGATGGGACAAGCAATGACAGAAATGACCGGAAAATTAGCAGAAAAATTAATGTGTCTGATTGATCGTGACGGACTCTATCCGACGTCGATGAAGTCGCTCAGTTTTTTTAAAGTTTCAGCCCCGACTCACTGTGATAGCAACATCTATAAACCCAGCTTTATTGTCACCTTGCAGGGTTTAAAAAGCCTTTATTTATATGGGACTCAGCAGACTTTTTCTCCCGGAGAGAGTTTAATTACTTCGATTGATATTCCTATTCAGTCATACATTGTCGAAGCGAGTATTCAACAACCTTATTTATGTGCAATTTTTGAACTAAATATGTCTATGGTTGCACAATTGATGTCCGAGCTTGATTCGGGCAGTCAACGGCACTGTAGTGAATCGAAAGGGGTTATGATTGTCCCTGTTTCAGATACATTGATTGACGTGATGAAACGGATGGTTGACTTGCTCGATAATCCAAATGATATTCCAGTTCTTTACCCGATGCTGGAACGTGAAATGATTTACCGGCTGCTGATGGGAGAGCATGGGGAGATGCTACGGCAGTTATGCACTTTTGACAGTTCCAGCAATAAAGTGATGCGAGCTATTCAGTACCTGAATGAAAATTATAAAAAGACCGTCAGAGTTGACTCGCTGGCAAGCCGGGTCAATATGAGTGTCTCTTCTTTGCATCAACATTTTAAGGCTGTTACCTTACTGACACCGCTGCAATACCAGAAACAGCTCCGGCTGTATGAAGCCCGGAAAATGATTATGCAGGGAATGGAAATATCATCCGCAGCGTTTCAGGTCGGATACGAAAGCGCTTCTCATTTTAGCCGCGATTACAATCGCACATTCGGCACATCACCATCACGGGATCGTGAAGCACATTGATGGGTGGATGTTCTGATATTCCTTAATCAACGGTCAACTGGCTGATAGCAAGCTGTTGCAGGTTCAGTTTTTTGGCCTGAACTAAAAATAACTCAGCACAGGCGAATGCATCACTGGCCGCAGAGTGGGCAAGGTAGTCGGGCAGATGATAATAACTGCGTAAGTCATTTAACTGATAGCTTTCATGATATCTGCTTCTGCCGGCATAACTGAAGCGTTTCTCAATTTGCAGTGTATCGATAAAACAGACGGGGAATGTGCTGAGATTGTAGTTATTTTGCAGAAAAGCAGTGATAAAGCTGTTTTCTATCTGGCAGTGATGTGCAAGTAAGACTTTCCCCTGAGCCCGTTCAAGCAGCCGGTTTATCCCTCTGGACAGAGTAATGCCCTGTTGCAGAATTTTCGGAGTCAGTCCGTTGATTTGTGCACTTTCTGCTTTGACAAATTCTCCGTGATTGAGCAGGATTTCTTCAGTACTGGCGATATCAATACCTTCCAGAGTCAGATCGACCATACCGATTGAGAGGATCTGATCCCGTGCCGGTGATAGTCCGGTAGTTTCAAAATCGACGGCCAGAAACTGCAATTCAGATAATGGTGTCTGTGCGTCGGCAAAAGGCTGCAACAGGTAATTTTTCAGTGGAGCAGGCCAGTGCGGCGCCGGTTCGACCCGTTGTCGGCGTATCTCCGCCCCGAGGACACGTTTCCATCGTTTCAGCCAGCGAGTCAGCATTGGTTTATCTTCCTCTGACAAATTTGAGTTTGGCGACATCCTGTAATTCGCTGATGATTTTGAATGCATCCTTCAGATGTTTACGTTCAAAACTGCTGAAATGATCCGGCGTGATATGATTATCCGGCGGTGTTCCCGCCAGTATCGCATTGAGCTGGTGGCGAAAGCGGACCTGAGTAATAAACCGGTAGGCGCCGATAATGTTTTCACAACTGTCCTGAGAAAGAAAACCATGTTCCGTCGCATAACGGAAACGTTCTTCGGTTCCGGTTAAAGAGCCACCTGCGGCAAGGCTGAAGATTCTTGCCAGATCAATAATCAGATTAAGTGCATATTTTTTGATATTCAGCGTATGGCTGTTCTGACCGCTTTTTTCCAGAACCAGATTATTGAAAATTCCCAACGGTGGCTGCGTTTCGACAGCATCCCGGACCAGTGCCGGGATAAAGCCGGAACTGTTCTGAATACAGTGATGCAAGTGTTGCTGAATTTGATCAACCAGCTCCCGGTTCCCATAAACGGACCGAACCTCAAGAAACACACTGATACTCAGAAGACGGTTATATTCCGGGCTGGAAACCCATTTCTGGTAGTATTCTTTCCAGCGGGAAACCGGCTGGCACCATTTCGGTGAGGCAGCCATGTACCGGCCATCACAAACCGGATAGCCACAGGCTGCCAGCGCATTACAGACCCGCATTGCCAGATGAGTAAAATAGAGTTTGTGTTCATCGCTGGCATTATCCGACAGTACTAAAGCACTATCCTGATCAGAAAGCATATGGACTTCGTTACGTGCATGAGAACCGGCAACGACCCAGGCGTATTCACAGGGTGGCGGGCCGAGGATTTCTTCACTGAGCTGGATGATTCGGCGGGTAAAGGCATCCATCATCATCGACATTATCCGTCCCTGAATTTCGGCACTGACACCACTTTCGACCAGCGCCTGAAAAATCGTTTCCCGTTCTTCTTTCAGACTTGCCAGCGCATTGACAGAGCTGGCGTATTTGATCTTTTCGATTAGAAACAGAGACTGAGTCCGGTGGTTGTGGACCAGATGTGTGGTGGTGAGCAATCCGACGACCTGATTTTTACTGATCACTGGAAGGCAACGGATGTTATATTGCAACATCAGAGAAATGGCCTGAATGACTTTCGCATCGCTGTCAATCAGCACTGGGTTTGGCGTCATGACAGTCGCAATGGGTTCACTGGTATCTCTTTCTGTGGCGACGACAGAATAGGTCATATCCCGATCAGTCACTAACCCGACGATTTCTCCGTCCTGCATGACCACTGCGCAGGAACTGCGTTTTTGACCACACATGGCGCGAGCCACATCCCGGATACTATCGTCAGTGTTGACGATAGCTATGTTTTCACTGGCGATCTCACCGACGGTTCTATAGAACAACCCCTTTTCTTCTTTACCATTGACATCATTTACCGCCGATGTGAGACGAGTTTTCGCCTGAGCAGCAAAATAGTCTGCGAACTCTGGATAGCTTGCACAGACCTGAGTGAGTTCCTGATGCGGGATCAGATAAAGCAGTGAATCATCAATTGCCTGTGCCTGATAACCATCTTCTGCATTGACCAGCGGTGTCAGAAAAGTAAAACCGAATTGATCATCCTGCCCCAGTCTGGCCCGTAATTCCCCTGTCTGAGTGCGTTGCTCGATCGCGCCGGTTCTGATGATATAGAGGTAGCGCTGTTCACACAGCGCACTGAAACCAATGGTTTCTCCCTTAACCAGATATTTGACTTTGACAGTATTGGCGATCTCAGTGACCAGAGTATGTGGCAACTTATCAAACGGATCGATTCTGATCAGAAAATCATCAATATTCGGTGTGACTGATGTACTCATATTTATTCTGCCCTTTGCCCGGTTCTGGGTTATTATATCGATGTGTTACAGGATGAATAGTTTTTTTAAAATGGCTTTTCAAAAATTTGAAACTGTGCAACGATAATAACGTCGAAAAGCTGAATTCTCTGGCTTTTCTATTTGTTATTCATATGGTTAATCTTTGAATTAACTGTCCGTGAACCGATAGGTGAGAGTATTGCTGTGGATGATGTATTGGCACAAGCATTGGGCTTGGTGAGTTTTGCTTTAGGGCTCTCCACTTTTTATCAGAAAAATGATCGGCGTCTGAAAGTGCTGATGCTTATTTTCAATCTGAATCACTGTATTCATTATATCCTGCTGGGTTCGACCGTTTCGGCATTAAGTACATTACTGTCTGCGGCGAGAACAACGACTGCGATTTTTGTTTCATCAGCCCGGGTTGCTGCTGTTTTCATTCTGATTAGTCTGGCAAGTGGTTTATGGATGGCTAATCACTGGTGGGATCTCTGGTCGGTTATGGGAACAGTAATTGGCACTTACGCTGTTTTCTGTCTCTCCGGGATCAAAATGCGGATCGGTTTTCTGTTGGGTGGAATGTGCTGGCTGATTAACAATATCATCGTTGGTTCGATTGGCGGCATGATGTTAGAAACATCGCTGCTGAGTATGAACCTGCTGACGATATACCGGATCCACCGACAGACAGTGAGTGCACTGGTCAAAACTCCGGAATATTGAACATCGGGGTTCATTCGTGTTGTAACGATGGCGCTTTTGTGGAAATGCTATGCTGAGATGATTGGGTTGAAGTGTGAACATCGATCACAATGATGACCATCATGACTTTATCTTTATAACTATTTCATCCATGCTCGCTCCCCCTGAAATTCAGCATGGAGTCGTACCGATATGTCTTATGTCTTAGCAACAAAACGTTTAATTTTACGTCAGTGGCGTGATAGTGACTATAGCGCTTTTGCCCGACTGAATGCTGATTCACATGCGATGCGGTATTTCCCGGCTACGCTTTCACAGCAGGAGAGCGACAGTCTGGCTGATCGTATCAGGAACATGATCGATGTTCAGGGCTGGGGACTTTGGGCCACAGTACTGAAGTCTACCGGTGAATTTATCGGCTTTGTCGGTCTGAATGACAAAGATGGCCAGAGCGGGATTCCTCATGCACCACTGACAGAAATCGGCTGGCGTCTGCTGCCTGAACATTGGGGAAAAGGCTATGCTCCGGAAGCAGCTGAAAGCGTCCTTCGTTTTGCTTTTGAACAACGGAATCTTCCCGAAGTTTATGCCTTTACCACACTGTCTAACCAGCCTTCCCAACGGGTTATGTGCAAGATCGGAATGCACAATACCGGAGATGATTTCGATCACCCGCAAGTAGCTCCTGAGCATCCGTTAGTGCGACATTGTCTGTATAAAATGACTCAGACCGAGTGGCGCCAGAGAATCACATCACGCTGAAATTCTGTTTTTCGTATATTTCTCTTTTCGTATGACCGGATCGGGCAGTCTGTCCGGTCTGACCACAAGTGCTATTCATAAAATTTCCGTTCACTCTGTATCATAAACGGGTAATATCCGTTGAATTCTAAATAAAAATGATAGGGGAATATCATGATGACGTTTAGCATTCGTCAGAAAAGACCTGATTCTACAGGTCGATTTTCTCGGCATCGTGTCTGGCTCCGGTGGCTCGGGATATGGATTTTGATTGGTGGGTTAACTGCCTGTGATGATGATAACCGTCAGATGACGGTTGAGCCAAAACCGATCCGCCCGGTGAAAACAATGACGGTCTCATCGGTTGAGACAACCCCGATTGTCAGTCAGGTCGGAGATATTGAAGCATATCAACAGACTTTACTGGGGTTTCGGATCGCCGGACGTGTTCTTGAGCGCCGGGTTGATGTCGGAGACCATGTTCGCCAGGGTGATCTGCTGGCGACATTGGATCCCAGCAATGCCAACAATACATTGAAACAGGCCACTGCCGAACTGGATAATGCGAAATCTGCCGCAGAGTTAGCCAAACGTAATTTTGAGCGGATGAAGAAACTGTTACCAAACGGTGCGATTTCTCAGTCCCGTTATGATCAGTCACGGTCTGACTGGCAGGCCGCTGCTTCTCAGCTCGAACGGGCTCAGGCTGCGGTTAATGATGCGCAGGATAATTTACGTTTTACCCATCTGATTGCTCCTCAGGATGGCGTTATCAGTGAAACGAGTGCGAATCCCGGACAGGTTGTCAGTGCGGGACAACAAGTCTTTAAATTAGCTTACAACGGTCAACTGGATGCTGTGTTTGAAGTCCCGGAGCAGGTACTTCAGACCCGGATTGAAGATCCGCAAATTACCGTATCCCTGTTATCCAATCCCAATGTCAAAGTCCGGGCTAAGTTCCGTGATGTGACGCCTCAGGCTGATCCGTACACCCGGACATACCGGGTTCGGGTTACATTAATCGATCCACCCGAACTGATGGGACTGGGAGCAATTGTCAGAGGGCAGTTACAACTGCCAACGATTGATCAGGTTGTCGTCCCAAAAGCGGCACTCACCCGTCAGGGTGATCAGCCGGCTGTCTATGTGGTGGATAAGCAGACGAGTCAGCTTCAGCTGAAACTGATTCAGGTTGCGCGTTACAGCGACGATTCTATCCATATTTCCGGAGGACTGAACGCAGGTGATCAGGTCGTCATTGCCGGTGTGGACCAATTGCGTCCCGGATTAAAAGTTCGTCTGATGCAGGGAGAGTAATCATGGCGTCAAATTCTCCCGGAAAACGCTTTAACCTTTCCGCCTGGGCACTGGAAAATCAACAGATGGTTTCTTTTCTGATGCTGATGATCGTCGTGATGGGGATCATGAGTTTCCAGAAGCTGCCCCGTAATGAAGACCCGGAGTTTACGGTAAAAATTGCGGTGGTCTCTGCGCGCTGGCCCGGAGCCACGATTGAAGAAACGACGCAGTTTCTGACTGACAAATTAGAAAAGAAACTACAGGAAATTCCTTATCTTGATCATTTAAGAAGTTATACCCGGGCCGGTGAAACGGTCATCTTTATTAACCTGCGGGATAGCACACCACCGGAAGAGGTGGATGATATCTGGTATCAGACCCGGAAGAAAATGTCGGATCTGGCGCCTGAGTTACCCAGTGGCGTTCTTGGCCCGGCAGTCAATGATGAGTTTGCCGATACTTACGGGACTATTTTTGCTTTTACTGCCGACGGGTTCAGCATGAAAGAGCTACGTCAGCAGGTTGATGATATTCGTTCGACACTGATGCGCGTGCCATATGTCAGTAAAATCGAAGTGATGGGCGCTCAGGAACAGCAGGTCGTACTGGCGATTTCGTCCAAACGTCTGGCCGGACTCGGACTGAACCTGCAACAGGTGATTCAGAGTTTACAGGCGCAGAATACAGTGACACCTGCCGGGGTGATCCGGACCGCAGATGAACAGATTTCGGTTCAGGTCAGCGGATCATTTCGTTCTGCTGAGAGTCTGAATGATATTGTCCTGCGAATTCATGATCGTTTTATTCCGCTCAGAGATATTGCGACCATCTATACGCAGGCCGAACAGCCACCGACACCGTTGTTTCGTATCAATGGTAAGGCATCGATTGGGCTGGCTATTTCAATGTCTCCCGATGGCAATATGCTGAAGTTCGGCCAGGATTTACGTAATGCCATGGCAAAAATTCAGAGAGACCTGCCATATGGGATTCACGTCACCAAAGTTGCGGATCAGTCAGCGGTGGTTGAAGATGCTGTCGGTGGTTTTGTCAAAGTACTGGTTGAAGCCGTTGTGATCGTGCTGGCTGTCTCATTTGTTTCGCTCGGGTCCAGAGCTGGTCTGGTCGTTGCGGTTTCCATTCCCATTGTTCTGGCGATGACCTTTTCCGGAATGGAAATGGCCGGAATCGGTTTTCAGCGTATTTCTCTCGGAGCGCTGATTATTTCGCTTGGCTTGCTGGTCGATGATGCCATGATCACCATCGAAGCGATGGTTTCGAAACTGGAAGATGGCTGGCCACGCAGAAAAGCCGCTGCCTGGGCTTATCAGAATACGGCATTTCCGATGTTAACGGGAACGCTGGTGACCATTGCCGGATTTATTCCGGTTGGTTTCGCGGCCTCCGGAGCCGGTGAATACTGTTATTCACTTTTTGTGGTCGTAGTGATTTCACTGGCCAGTTCATGGATTGTTGCCATTCTCTTTTCTCCGTTGTTAGGTGTCTGGTTGCTCCCCCACTCATTTAAATCGCATGAAGCTCATCAGGGACGCTTGTCCGCCTGGTATCAGAGGCTCATCCATGGTGTATTGCATCATCGTTGGAAGACCATCTTTGTTGCCGTATTTCTGCTGGTGGCTGCCGGAGCTTTGTCCGGACGGTTACATTCAGAGTTCTTCCCGGCATCGGATCGGCCTGAGCTGCTCATTAGTCTGAGACTGCCTGCGAATGCCAGCCAGAGTGAGACGCTGGAGCAGGTCAGGATGCTGGAAAATCAATTGCTGGAGAATCCGAAAATCGCTCAGTTTTCGAGTTATGTCGGGGCAGGAGCGGTGCGTTTCTATCTGCCAATGGATATTCTGCTGAATCAGGAGAATATTGCTCAGGTCGTCGTCGTTGCGAAAGATATCAAACAGCGGAAGGAATTGCGCAAAGAGTTACAGGGCATAATGCAACGTGACTTTGGTGAGTGGATTACCCGTGTTTCTCCGTTGGAACTAGGGCCGCCGGTCGGCTGGCCGCTGCGTTACCGGGTCAGTGGCCCGAATCTGAACAAAGTCCGGATGTATGCTCAGTCACTTGCCAATGTGGTTGCTGAACATCCGGATACGCGGGATATCAACCTGACATCCGGTGAACCGCAACGGCTATTGCGTGTCGATGTGGATCAAACCGCAGCACGGGCCGTCGGTCTGAGCCGTCAGCAAATTGCTGAACAACTGGCGACGATTTTTTCCGGACAGACCATTACTTCACTACGGGAAGGAATACATCCGGTTAGTATTGTGGTGAAAGGTGGTGTCAGCGAGCAGCAGGATATTGAGACGATTGAAAATCTGCAAATTTCATTAGGTCAGGATCAGGTGATTCCACTCAGACTGGTTGCGAAGGTTGAGTATACCATTACGGATCCGATTATCTGGCGGCGTCAGCTGGAACCTTTTATTACTGTACAGACGGATATCATTTCCGGCGTGCTGGCTGAGAAAGTCTCTTCTGAACTGGCACCGAAGGTTGCAGCGTTCAGAGCGCAGTTACCAGAGGGTTATGAAGTCACTGAAGAAGGGACAGTCAGTGAGTCGAGTAAGGGGAATGAGTCAATTTATGATGTTTTACCTGTGACACTTATCGTTATGCTGGCACTGCTGATGATGCAGCTCAGACGCTTCTCCAGCATGATGCTGGCACTGTGTACTGCGCCATTTGGACTCATCGGGATTGTTGCAGCGATGTTGCCGACAGGCACACCACTCGGCTTTGTGGCACTGCTTGGGATTATTGCGCTGGTCGGGATGATTATCCGTAATGCGGTGATTCTGATCTCTGAAGTTGATGATAATCTCTCCAGAGGTAATGAGGCACATCAGGCTATTGTGATGGCTGCAACTCACCGGGCCAGACCGATACTGCTGACTGCTTTTGCCGCGATTCTGGGGATGATTCCTATTGCCCGGCAGGCTTTCTGGGGGCCAATGGCATATGCGATTATCGGCGGTCTGATGGCGGCAACCGTGATTACCTTAACCATGTTACCGGCGGCAATTAGTCTGGTTTTACAGTGGGAAAAGCGGACCACGCAGAAAGAAGCAGAGTAAGTCGTATACACTTGTCATTAATAAGCAGCGCTGTGAATTCAGCGCTGTTTTTTATATTCTGTAGAGAAACTTTTTTAGTAAACAATAGTCTGATGCTATTATGATCTTTAAGTATACCAATGGAAGATCTTTCAAAGATAGTAAACTTCTCTTCGTTTAAATTTTTACTGCTGTTATGTTGTTAAATAACCAATGGATGAGAATTCTGTTGGGTTCTCTATAAGGTAGTTTCATTTCTAATCCAGAACTCATTGTTTTTTCTAAAGTTAAAGTATGTAGATTTAAACCAAACCGCCAAATGGTAATGATGATTAAATAATAATATATTTAATATAATTGAATTTGTAGTAATGCGCAAAATAATTAATTTATCGTAATGACAAATGTTTCCTTCCTGAGAAAATGCCTTTCTCAATCATTCTGATTAAGAAGGAAAATATTATGATTAATTGCCAAAAAGAATTGCCTGAATTTATTAAATCAAGAATGGACTTCTTGATGAAAGACCTTATAAATACTGATTATGGAAAGAATTTAGTTGTTGGGTTAACTCCTGAAAGAGGAGATGTTCTTATACAAAGTAATGATTACTTAGATATATCAGAGCATGTGGAGATTAGAGGTAGATTAATAGAATCATTGCAAAATAAAAAGAGTGATATGTTTATGTCATCAATATTTCTGCATGACAATAATAATAAATATATGCTAGAAAATGAACTGTCAAAGTATACAAATTTTAGTAACTCTTATATTTCCCAGTCTGGTTGGAATGCAAATGTTTCTTTATTACAGGCTATTTGTGTACCAGATACTAATGTATATATTGATTTCTTTGCTCATATGTCAATGTGGGAAGGTGCTCGATATAGCTGCGCTAAAATTCGTCCATTTATGCACAATAATAGTAACCATCTAAGAAAACTTATTCAACGTAATGGCCCCGGAATTATTGTGGTTGATTCTATATACAGTACAATAGGAACGATTGCTCCTCTGGAAGAAATTGTTTCTATTGCACAGGAATACGGATGTGTGACCGTTGTTGATGAGTCTCACTCATTGGGCGTTTATGGAGAAAATGGCGCTGGGATGTTAAGTAGCTTAGGCCTGTCCGAAAAAGTTGATTTTATGACTGCCAGCCTGGCTAAAGCATTTGCTTACCGTGCCGGGCTTATATGTACAAACAGTAACTTTGGTCAATGTATTCCATATACTGCGTTTTCTAATATTTTTAGTTCAACCATGATGAATTATGAGATTTATGGCTTAAAAGCGACTTTAGATGTCATAAGAAGTGTTGATGATAGAAGAGAAGCATTATTTTCCTTATCTAAGCGGCTACGTTTAGGTCTACGTGAAATTGGTCTGGATATAAGAAGTCAATCGCATATTATTTCATTAGAGACAGGAGATGAATATAATACGAAATTAGTTAGAGATATTCTTGAGGAGCAGGGTATATTTGGTTCAGTTTTTTGCCGTCCGGCAACGCCTAAGAATAGAAATATTATTCGATTTTCTATGAACAGTTCTTTAACCAATGAAGATGTTGATCGAATAATTTCAGTATGCAAATGTCTACTAGAAAATGAAAATGTATATTTTAAATGATTGATGATTTTATATGGGTGAATTATATCCAGTTTGCTAACTTTCCTAGTAGATTTTCAGTATCTGCTGGCTTAATAATATAATCGTTCATTCCTGAGTCTTGAATCCGCTTGAGCGTCGGGGTGTTGCTGTCGCCGGTATGACCAAGGATTGGAATATGGCGATATGGTTTCTGGGAGCTACGGATCGTACTGGTTGTTTCGATGCCATCAAGAACGGGCATTTCGATATCCATCAGAATGAGATCAACAGTATGTGTTTCTATCGTTCCCAGAGCCTCTTGACCATTCGAAGCCTGTAACACGTGATAGCCTTGTTTTTCCAGTAGCATTGCAGTTAAATTACGCACGGAGTGATTATCATCGACAATGAGAATGTATTTTTCTACACGTTCCCTTCTTAATGGAATGACATTTTTGTCTGCTTCAATTTTCTCATCCAGTTCAAAAAATAGTTGATACAAAGTGACTGTACTGTCTTGAATAATTTGGCTGACTTCCAATGGGTAGACTGAAAGATATCGTTCTATGTTGATTGGATAATGATTTTTTGAATTATAGAGATAATGTAGCCGGGCTTCAGAAAAATGGAGCAGGGATTCCAGAACAGTCAGATAATCCCATCTCTGATCGATTTGGTCTAGGTCAATCATGACCATATCAAACTCAAATTCATACTCATTACGCTCTATTGCTTCTGGTAATGTTACTGTTTCTATACTGAATCCCATCTGCTGTGCCTGCTTTTTCAGGCGGTGGCAGACAGCACTTTCGTTACCGATATAGAGGAGTGATTTGGAATGAATCAGTTCCTCTTTTAACTTCTTCATCTCTGGAGAGAATTCTTTCGGGAAAGAGAGCGTAAATTCAGTCCATTCTCCCAAAACAGATGAGCACTCAATTTTCCCTCCCACGGCTTCCATGATTCTTCGGCAGAATGGCAGGCCAAGTCCATAACCACCATGTTTACCATGTGTATAGAAGTCTTTAAAAATATCTTGTAAATGCTGTGGATCAATACCTGAACCATTATCTCTAACTGTGATTTGATTGCATTTTTTCTGGCTTCGGATACTGATATCAATACGAAAATTTTCATTATTCTGATAGTAAAATGCATTTTTAAGCAGGTTATAAAATGCATACTTCAATAAAATATCACTGCCTAGAAATCTGAAATCATTGTTTGTTGTAACGGTTACTGCGAGTCGGTCTACCGGGTTTTTATAGCTGAATGAATGTATTGCGTGTCGGGTAATTTCATCTACTGAATACATTTTGAAAGTAGATGTTGGAATTCGGTTTTGATCAATGGATGTTAACAATAGATTGATAGTTTCATTGGCTGAGTCGACGATGTTATGCATGTCGCAAATCATATCATTAACCATTTGAACATTGTGTTGTTCTATCGTATATGCGGGTACTGACTGAGAAGGGTGACTTTCATTAAACACAGACTGAATAATTTCCAGAGAAGATTTGATTGCACTTAAAGGATTTCGCATTTCATGCGCAATCCCTGCACCAAATGATTTGGCGATCGATACCTTTGTTTCATGGGAAACCTGATTGCGGAAATAAAACACATTTCCAAAGAAGTAAACAAAAAGAAATATTGGTACATACATCCAGTCAATAAAATATTTCAGCTCATTTCCTATCATATAGTCAGCAGTAAAGTACGCTATGGCTATTGATATTGTTGTTTGCATTATGAGTGATTTCGTTTCATGGATGAGTAATATATGCAAACAGATGGAAGCGGTAAAAGACATAACCCATACATTATTATAGCTATTCATGATCATCATATAGCTAAAGAAGAATGGTAAGCAAAATCCCATGGTGAAGTAATAGTAATAAGGAAGGTATTTTTTAATTTTTATGGGTACGAAAGAACGTAGTGCAAGACCGAGACACAGTATTGCTCCAGTGGCTCTTAGCCATAGAGATTCATACGGCTGTGGAAAGAGATAGGTCCAGATATAGTAATAGACAGGAAAACCAATGAATCCCATCCAACCAACGGAAGACAGGTTAGGTTCTGCATATTGATATATCTTCTTGATAGTGTTCATTAATTTACTGACCTGAACTGATAAAATAGTATGCTTGTTATCGATTATGTTGCTCTGAATTCATGAAATGAAGAACTTGTAGTCACTGGATTCTAATACTGAGTAACAATCATCCAATACTATAAGGTTACCTTATTATGCATTCAAGAGAAATGCTCTATCGCAATGAGCAATTGGTTTTCTATGGTAATCAATGCAATATACAGCATATTAAGCGTAAACGATGATTCGCCACCGGGTATTTAATGTCATTTATAGGAAGGAGCATCACTAATTTAATCATTATTATTAATTTATTTGTTATTTTCTGATGTGGCAGATAAAGCAGAATTAATTTTATCAAAATGTGGGGATGAACTGGATGCTCTCACCTGAGAGTATGGTCGCCCGAGTGGGTAAATTTTTGCCCAGCTATTTTATGCATTATCATGCTCATTGCTTTGTATGTGTTTAAATGAATATTTTGTAAATGGCTAACGGTAGTCACCCTAAAAATAAATCCGGGAACTATTACGTCCCGGAAAGACTTCCTTCCGGTGTACTTGAAGAAGAGTGGAAGAATCGAGAGTACAAGCCCATTGCGGGCCATAAGGAAATGCGAGAGCGTGCGGAACGTATTGAGGCTAACCAGAAAACAAAGAAAGACGTTGATTGGATGCCAGTGCAAGGGTCATTCCCTCGCTTGGTATTCGAAACAAAAACAAAATGGACGACTTTACAGCTCCGGATATGCTACATGGGGATGAATCCAGATCGACCATTGAATCTTATGGATTCTGGCAGCCCTTTAAAAACAAGATGAGATATTCCCCAACGAGACAAATGGATGTCGTATCAGAAGACCAGTTTGCTTTACCCGCGAAGGAACATTTTGACCGGATGCGGGATCTTGGTGAAGGGATTGGTTTTTCTATGGTAGGGAAAACAAAAGGAGTCTTTTCGAAGATGGTCGATAAATTCGAGAAGAACGAAGGCGGTTACTATCACAGCCCGTTACTGGATGATGCTTTACGTGATCACCAAACGACAGCGGCTTTCCATGCTGCACTTAAACGCTGTTTGGCAGAAAACGTTAAGGACGGAGTGTTAGATAGTGATATTGTAAATTTATCCAGCGCTTACATGTCAACAAAAGGGAAAGGGGCTAAATTACCTCACTTCATCGCCAGAGATGGGTATAAACCATCTATTGATTTAGTTAATGGTACGGTTTTAACTGTACACGGTATCTGGTATATGAAAGTTTATGCTGAGAAATTGGAATATAAAGGTAATGATATTCGAGGCGTGTTTAAATATGAAATTCAGGATCATTTCGGCTTAGACACAAAAGATATAAATCACCCTGATTTAAATGATATCCCCTTTGAAAGACTAGATGGATTCCGTTCTTGGTATTTACTGCAGCACTATAAGGACTATGGATATAAGCCGTTTGTTACCAGAATTGGATTCAGATTATGAGAAAAATAATGACACCTATAAAAATTTTACTTCTTTCTATGCCCTTAGTTTGGTACGTGAATCTGTGGTTAGGTTTTGTTTTTGATATCGGTTTATCCGAAGATGTAATTGGGGAAGAAGCGGGTAATTTACCACTTAGCGCAAACCATCACAAATCGCTTTGAGGCTGTACTGATGATGTGCAGAAGTCCTCATTCAGTGATTGGCGGGCAATTCTAAACTATTCGGAAAGAACTCAGGAGTTCACTCATCAGAGCCGGGTTCCTGAATCTGGTAGAGTGTTTTCTCCTGATTTTTACACACGTCCTTACAGTTACATTCCCGTTCAACACCGATTGCTGATAAACCACCACAGCTTCCCTGAATGGATTTTCGGTGGAACAGCACACCAACTGCCATCAGTAATACCAGAACGATAAACAGGATAAATGTCAGTAGATAAGTCATTGTGACTCTCCTTTGGCGTAACTGCGCGGGATAGGAACATAAACAGAAATGCTCTCTGATAAAAGTTTAGCTGAAGAAACAGTATCGGGACAATCTACCTGAGCACGGGTAATGCTATCGCGGATGATGGTACAGAGTGAGCTGTGTTGTGTTTCTTACGGAGGGAAATATAAATCTTTTTATTAGCATATGCTAGTAAAATCTCACCATTCCGAGTAGTCCCGGAACGATGAGATTTAATCGTTTTGCGAATATTGGCAAAGAAGTGTGTATTTATAACAGTTCCTGAATTGCTTCAGTGACCATCCGGTGATCTTCTTCTGACACCAGACCTGCCATTGTGACAACACCAACCAATCCACAGTCTTTGATATAAATCGGAAATGCACCACCGTGGGCGCAATAGTTTTGTGGATCGATATGGAGCTGAGACTCAAACTGGCGGCCTTTGGATTTGTTGTATTCGTTCAGGTAGAGTGAGCTGTGACCGTAACGCATCACCGCATTACGTTTCATTCTGATCCAGTTACTTTTATCCTGATTGGCTCCCGGACAGGCTGAAAAGAATACAACCTGCTCAAAGGCATACACCTCGATCGAAACCGGCCATCCATGAGCTTCTGCTTTCTTGCGTAGAGATGATCCGAGTGCCCAGGCTGTATCGAGGTTAAACCGGTCAAACTGTAACTGCGTTTCCTGATCGAGTAGCTCCTGAAGTTTTGTGCTCATTCGGTTACCTCGATTGTTTGTCCGCGTGCACTACTCTCCATTGCCAGCTCAATCAGGCGAATAGTGCGTAACGATTCTTCAGCGGTGACCGGTGGCTGTGTTCCCTGACGAATAGATTCGGCTAACTGAGTAAAGTAGTGTTCATAGCCACCTTGTTCCGTCGGAACTGGTTCGGCGTGCTCTTCCGTTGATAGAATACCCCAGTCTTTCGCAGGTTCCTGAGTCTGTTGCAGGTCATCGACACTGCCGCCTGCTTTCAGGAACGACTCCTGAGGATCAATACCCATTTTGATATATTTCGCTTTTGTACCCAGAATCTTATAGCGCATGTTGTCGCCGGGACTATATGGATTTGAATGCAGCTGAACCAGACAATCCGGATAGTGCAGCAACAGATGGAAAAAGTCTGTTGCGCCACCGGCTTGTCGCATTGAAAGGCACTGGGCTGTGATTGCGCTTGGTGTGCCGAACAGTTCCAGAGCCTGATCAATAAGATGAGGTGCCAGATCATAGAGAATACCGGAGCCTTCAACATCGGCAGACTCACGCCAGCGCACTCTGACTTCAGGGCGATAACGATCAAAATGTGATTCAAACCATTTCACATCGCCCAGTTGTCCACTCTCAATCAGTTTTTTCACAGTCAGAAAATCATTATCCCAGCGACGGTTATGATAAGCGCTCAGAATGAGTTGTTTCTCCCGGGCGATGCGGATCAACGTTTCACCATCGCTGACTTTGGTAACAAATGGCTTTTCGATAACTACATGCTTCCCATGCTCCAGTGCCATTTTGGCCAGAGAGAAGTGAACATCGTTTGGTGCAGTAATGATAACCAGCTCTGCATCCGATTGTTCTATCAGAGCCTGAGCTGTTTCAAAGCATGTGACGGATGGATACAGTTCAGCAACTGCTTCTTTCTGGCGGCTGCTGATCGCACTAAACTGAAACTGGGGTAAAGATTCAATAAACGGAATATGAAACGTTTTGGCTGAATAACCGTAGCCAATGACGGCAGTTTTGATGGGTTGAGACATAATCTTCACCTATTCATTGGTAATAATGAGTTCAATATCATGGCGGAGCAGGTAATCTTTATCTGTTTCTGACAGATCCGGATCGGTGACGATGATATCGATCTGATCAAGCTCACATACAGTAAACAGGTTACGTTGCCCGAACTTATGGCTTTCGCTGACCAGTATCACCTGACTGGCGCGGGACATCATGGCGCGCTTCATCGTTGCCTCCTGCTCCAGTGTGGTCATCAGACCGGATTCACTCAGAGCACACACACCGATAAAGGCTTTATCTACATTGAATTGTGCCAGTTGAGCTTCGGCCAGTGTGCCGAGCATCGCGCGGTGATAAGCATTAAACTGCCCGCCCAGCAGAAAAATTTCTTTTTCAGATGATGGCTGACATGCCTGCAGAATATCCGGTGCATTGGTCACAATGGTTAAGGGTTCCGGCAGGTAGGGCATCATGGTGGTCAATGTCGTTCCGGAATCAATCAGAACGTGCTCTCCGGGGCGAATCAGTGTTGCGGCCTTCTGGGCCAGCGTTTGTTTACGCGAACTGGCGGGTTTTTCTGTATAGGCCATTGTATGGCGTGACAGCCGGTTGAAAATAGCACCACCCCGAATTCGCATAATATCCGGTAGTTCTGCGAGCTTTACCAGATCCCGCCGGGCTGAGTCGGCAGAGATACTGAAACGCTCACAAATCTGAGGCAAAGTGATTTTCCCGTCGGTTTTTATCAGCGTTTCGAGTTCGAGCAGGCGTTCTTCTTGAGTCATTTACTTAATATTGCGTAAGTGTTTTTAAGTATATTGCGCGTTATTTTAAGTGAATGCAATGGTTTTATGTAATTAAAATGTATACCGTCAATAGTGTGATTCCTAAGAACGCTTTATAGTCAGTACGACTCGCCCCAGAATCCTGACTTTACCGGTTTCAATCGTGACGGCACCATCCGGGAAAACAACACGTATATATTGCTCCGGTAAGCGTTGCACTGTGTGAAGTATGATTTTGCCATCCATATCTATGAGATAGGTGCCGGAAACGATATCCTGGGTATTCTGATCGATAAGGTAAATGGTATCAGAGGTCTCAACCTCGATAGTTGACGCCGCTTTGAGACGAAGTTCGTGCATTCGTTGTGCGGCATAAGGAGATTCTCCGGTACTGATGAGATCACCGTGCCTGAGACTGAAACGTTGCAGAATAACTGTTGCGTGCTGATAAATCTGGCGGGTTTCTGTCTGGGAATGATAAAAACCGGCCTGATCCTGGATCCGCGGAATGAACTCGTGACTTTCCCAGAGAGAAGGATGTAAGTCCGTATGTGGATAATCCTTAGGCAAGGCCAGGTGTTTAATTGGAATCCCCAGAGCGAGGTGGAGTCTGACGATTAATTCATGCGATGTCCTGCCATGAGCATTCCAGGTACTGAATGTAGATTTCGGGACATTCAGCAGATTGGATAATTCTATATAATCTTTACATTGAGTTTGCAGTTTCAGATTATTGGTAAATGCTGAACCTTTGAGGTAATGAAACGCCTTAATATTGTCATTTGACATTCTGAAGCCCTATTTTAGTATGATTTTAGTATGAGATTGTCTGGGTAAGCTTTATCTGTTTCAGGCGGAGATTTAAGATTCTTATATCAGATTTAAACAGGTTATATCGCCCACCAGACATGTGAAAAAAATAATATCACTGGCTGTCGCGGAGAAAAGCCAGGTGGCTGCGTACTCCGTCGCAAAAGGTGTAATTGATTCGATGTCTGTTACCTGTCTGTTTCTGTAGAACCTATTTTTTCCGGGTACCGTTATGAATATAAACGGAATGATTTATTGAGCAGGTGAAGTATATGCTATTAGAAGATCAGGATTTTTTTGTTGAATCAGTTGAATTTGTCTTAGATGCTGTCGCACAGGATCAGGTCGGGGCGAGTCGGGCGGATATTGGTATTTATCTGATTGGTTTATTAATTGCCGATCAGAAAATGAGGTCAGAGGTCGGTGCTGAATCATGAATGGATAATATATTTATATATATCAGTATAGCTATCAGAAAGCGTGGCTTATAAAGCTGATTTGATGCGATAAATACATTTTGTTTTCAGATAAATACATTTTTATTTATGTAATTTATTAATTAATGAAATGAATGTTAGGTGAGGCAGTAAATATTTTGTTGCTTGCCTCACTCATATGATTTAATTAATTTTATGATTGAAAATAAATCATAATGTATTATGCTCGTACGCCTTTATTAGTCATATATTAATGATGTTGACTGACGATCAAGATGATTTGTCATCAGCAGGTATTCATCACGAAACAGGAGATGGTCATGAAAACAGTTGGCTACGCAGCATACAGTCAGGGAGCAGCTTTAGAACCGTATGCATTTGAACGTCGGGAACTGAGAGAGAATGATATTGCAATCGAGATTCTCTACTGCGGGGTGTGCCATTCGGATCTGCATTCAGTTCGTAATGACTGGGGTGGCTCAGAATATCCGCTGGTTCCGGGACACGAAATTGTTGGTCGGGTTACTGCTGTTGGTCCCGATGTATCACGTTTCAAGGTAGGAGAAACTGTTGCTGTCGGATGTATGGTGGATTCATGTCAGGAATGTGACCAGTGTGAAGCAGGTGAAGAACAGTTCTGTCGTGAAGGGATGACACCGACCTATTGTGGTCACGATCGTCATACTCATGAAGTAACACAGGGTGGCTATGCGCGCCATGTTGTTGTCCGTGAAGAGTTTGTTTTGTCCGTTCCTGAATCTCTGGATCTTTCCCGCGCAGCGCCACTGCTGTGTGCAGGGATTACAACCTACTCGCCACTACGGGCATGGGATGTAAAAGAAGGAACAAGAGTCGCGGTACTCGGGCTTGGTGGTCTTGGTCATATGGCTGTGAAGCTTGCTGTTGCAATGGGTGCGGTCGTGACAGTTGTTGGTCGTACGGACTCAAAAATTGAAGACGCAAAAGCGCTGGGTGCTCAACATTATCTGATCTCTTCAGATGAAGCAGCAATGGCTCAGGCTCAGTCCAGTTTTGATCTGATCATTGATACAATTCCGGTTAAGCATGACGTGACAACTTACGTTCCGCTGATGGATGTGGATGGTACACTGGTTATCGTTGGTCAGGTTGGTCTGCTGGATGAACCGTCAACCATACCGATGATCTTTGGTCGTCGCCGGATCGCGGGTTCGTTGATCGGTGGTATTGCTGAAACACAGGAAATGCTCGATTTCTGCGGGAAACATAACGTATTGCCTGAATGCGAAATTATCCGGATGGATGAAATCAATGAAGCTTACGAACGGATGGAACGCTCTGATGTCCGTTATCGTTTCGTTATCGATATGGCAACGATGCCTGAGAGCGCTTGATTCAGACACTGCTGAAAGTCAATGTGACCTGATGTTCAAGGTTTTATTTAATAAATGCACCTGCGGGTGCATTTTTTATGACTGTACTTGCCATGTCTAATTGCATCTTTTCGAAGATTTTTTCTAGGACAATGACGCGCCACCACAAATCACCAGTTCTTGCCCGGTAATGGCTCCGGCATGCGGTGAAGCAATATATCTGACATATTCGGCAACTTCCTGAGGCTGGATATAACGGCCTATCGGCGGGAGTTTCGGTGGAGACTGCTGTCTTTGCGGATCAGCCAGCATCGGTGTTTCCGTTGCTCCGGGAGCGATGATATTGGCAGTTATACCTTTGGTAGCAAGCTCCGCAGCCCAACTGCGAACCATGCCAACCATCGCCGACTTCGTCGCAACATACTGTGAGCGACCGGCAACACCACGAGATGTCCGGCTGCCAATCAGGATAATGCGCCCTCCGGATCCCATTTTGGGTACCAATGTGTTTGCAAGTAGCTCTGCGACATGGATATGGAGATGCCACAGCGTCTGGCTTTCCGGTAAATTGAGCTGACCTAAAGGCGCTGAGGTCATTTTCCCGGCAGCGTGAATTAATGCATCGATCGTTGTGATGTCCTCAAGGCTGTGCAGGAGCTGGGCGGTATTCATCAAGTCGACACGAATGGTGGTGAAATCCGGATGGTGAATTTCAGGCGCTGTCCGGCTCAGTCCGGTGACTCGCCAGCCATCATTCAGCAGGGTTGTGACAATTGCCAGTCCAATACCGGAACTGGCTCCGGTTACCAGTGCATGTCTTTTTTTCATATTATTCCCGGTATGATTTTTTCAGTATGTTGATGTGATTTTCAACGTTGTTTTATGAGCTACCGGGGTTTTTCCGGCAGCTCTGAACGTCAGCAGAGAGATTCCGCCGGATAGCGGACGTACTTGATTGCCTGACGGAAGTAGGTGTAGGCAATATGAAGTGCACCGTCTGTACCCTGAGTAATAGTCGGATAAGAAAATTCCCGGTTTAGTTTCTGTTGAGAGTTGTTGGTCATACAATAACCATCTCCTTCATCCAGATGAATGATTTCCTCCCAGCTTTCACCATTGTTTCTGGATATTGCCAGAGACATCGGAGCCCGTGGTGCGCCCCAGAAAGCGGAACGACCTGCGGTGATTTCCGGTTCTTTCACCCCGCTGTCATCTTCAATTTCATCGTAGAGAGAACTTCTCCGTTCTGTTGCTCCGGCAGCACTCATCGCGTTGAAAACCAGAGCCAGATCGCCATTATGTAGTGTTGTGACCTGAATCGATGAGTTGTTATTCGGTAATGATGTCGGTACCGGGGCGCTCCAGGTGATGCCTTCGTCTTCAGAAAAGCTCTGAT
The DNA here is from genome assembly GCF_024346955.1 of Vibrio mangrovi. NCBI lineage: Bacteria > Pseudomonadati > Pseudomonadota > Gammaproteobacteria > Vibrionales > Vibrionaceae > Vibrio > Vibrio mangrovi. The sequence goes on from NZ_AP024884.1 coordinate 261,043, forward strand.
AGATGTGATCTGCCCAGCGGCTACGGTATAGCGCAATCAGTCTGCCATCCTGAAGCGGGGTAATACACATGTGAACACACCCCAGACTGTCGGGGACTTCTACGTTGTACCAGGTTTTGCCCTGATCATCCGAAATACGGACACCACTGGTATCATAGTTGCCAACCCATTTCTCACCGGGATTGACCGTACAGTAGAAAACTGGGAGCAGCCATCTTCCGCCAGGAAGTACCACCACCGGCTGGCGGATGAATGTTCCGGGTTCATCGATCAGTGTCGCGATCTTTCCCCAGGTTTCACCGTAATCACGGGATTGGCGGTAGCGGACAATTGCAGTGTCCTGATTACCGGATAACTGCGCTGTCCACATCAGCCATAAAATGCCTTGTGGATCCAGAAACAGCACCGGATTCTGTTCGGAACGGGTCGGGTCATCAGATAGCCGGACTGGTGATTCCCACTGATTACTGTTGGATCGAAGCCGGGTACACAGCACCGATATATCCGCAACGCCTTCCTGTGTTCCGGCAAACCAGACACAAAGCAAGTCACCATTAGGCAGACATAAGAGATTTGAGGCATGATTCTGCGGATAATCAGAAGGCAGCATCGCAGTCATATAGGATGGCTGCCCCTCTGTTACTGTTAATATTCCATTTTTCTCGACTAAGACGCTGTCTTGGCTCATTCGGGACTCCGTTGCGTTGTATAAATTTTATAGGCTAAGCGGGCTCCTGAAGGATAAGGAGCCTGTGTTTGGGGCATCATGCGGTTTTCACCCGGGTTACGTATCGTCCCGATGTTTTCCAGCACCAGACAATCAGTGCGGCAGACATTGTGAGGAACAGAAGCCAGAGTGGTGATGCTGATGTATCCAGAACCAGTCCTATGCTGGCAATCAGGAACAATAGCCGTTCCAGCCAGTTGAGATCCCGTTTCAGCCATCCCTGTAAGAACACTGCCCAACAGAATGTCGCGACTAGCATGCCAATGAAAGCAATCAGAATCAGATACCAGCTTCCTTTCCACAGGACGACCGGATCGGAGATGAAGCTGAATGGAACCAGAAAGATGACCAGCGCATAGGAAAATGCAATAAAGCCGGTTTTTGAGGAATCACTCTTACCGATGGCTGATGCGGCATAAGCGCAGAGGGCAACCGGTGGTGTCACCATCGAGAGAACGCAGTAATACATGATGAACATGTTTGCAGCCAGTCGGTCAACGCCCATATCGATGATCGCCGGGGCGAAGATGATCGAGCCGATAATATATGCAGCAACCGTCGGTAATCCCATTCCCATGATAATGCAGCCGATAATCACCATGATGAGTGACAGGTACAGATTGTTACTGCCGATTTCACTGAGAATCTCAACAAACTTGAACGCCAGATTGGACTGAGTTGCCAGTACCATGATGATCCCGACCGATGCGAGCGGTACGGAAACCCACGCCATCTGTCTGGCTGTATCCATCAGCATCGGAAAGAGAACTTTGTAGCTGTAACGGGTACTTTTTCGCAGGAGCGGAGCAAGTAGCGCAACAACAGTCCCTACGAATGCCGCGTACGGGGCAGAATATCCGGCCACCAGTGCGATGATGAGAAACAGAGGAGAGATCAACAGATGCATCCGGGGACGGAGCGGTTCAAAATTCAGATCTTCTTTAGAAATGTTACCGACACCTGATTTCCGGGCTCTGAGATCAATGATAACAAACAGGGCAAAGTAGAAGGCTGCGGCCGGGATGATCCCTGCTGCGGCAATGTCGGTATAAGGAATACCCAGCATGTCTGCCATGACAAATGCAGCGATACCCATAATCGGTGGCATCAGTTGTCCGCCGGTAGAAGCGATGGCCTCTGTTGCTGCGGCCTGTTCTTTGGTGTAGCCGGAACGTTTCATGATCGGGATGGTGAGTACGCCGGTCGAGGTGGTATTGGCAACCGCAGAACCGCTGACCATACCGAATAGTGCAGACCCGAGCAGCGACATTTTGGCAGCGCCGCCTTTCAGCGAGGCTGTTGCCATCATGGCCAGATCGATGAAGACACTACCACCGCCGGTGATCGTGAAAACACAGCCGAACATAACAAAAAAGAAGACAAAGTTAATCGCGGTACTGGCGGTAATCCCGAACAGTCCGTCGGTCTGCATACTGATTAACTCGGTCATCGTATCGAGTGAAAAGCCTTCAAAGGCCGTCCATCCCGGAAAATAAGGGCCGAGGAAACCGTAGGCAACGAAGATCAGTACTACGGACAGCAGTGAGAAACCGACAGAACGTCTGACGGCTTCAAACAGCATCAGCCCACCGGCGATAAATGCATATTTATCTGACCACAGGATGTCATCGATCATCTCCAGTCTGGTTTCCAGCCGGGGAATAGAAACGTAATAGTGGTAGACAACAGAGAGTGCGATACCAATACAACAGAGATCAATTACCCTGCCTAAATAGAGCAGAGCCGGTTTTTTAAACTGAATTGGCTGAAAGCAGATGACCAGTGCGGTCGCCATATAAACATGGATCGATGCGGCAGTCAGTGGTGAAACCGGCACAAAGAACTGTTTGAGAAGAAACAGAATATAGGCTATTGCAAGAATAGCCTTGATTGTATTCAGTATATGGTCATATTTCATAACAATACCTTACATACTTTTGTCTGACCGGCTTACTTCATCCAGCCTTTTTCACGGTAGTACTTTTCAGCCCCTGGGTGCAGGCTAATCAATGCTGCGTGCTTACCGATATTTTCCGGATGCCAGAATTTCAGCGGAGAGTGGGTATGTTTAATGTCCTGCTGGTGCTCGACCAGAGCTTTGGTGATGTTATAGACCGTATTTTCATCAACTTTGGCATTGGTGACAAAAACAGTGGCACTGACCGGATTCACGTAATCCTTAGTCTGCCCATTGTAAGTACCGGCTGGCATGGTTCCGGTCGGCAACCCGAGTTTTGCCAGATCCTTGAGAACTTTATCGCTGTACGGAATGTAAACAACGTCGTTAGTCAGGGTCATTTCAGTTAGGTTCGGATGCATTGCCGGGACGTTATCGATATACACATCGATCGCATTGTCACGCATCATCTGAGCTGCCTGACCACTGCCCATCTGAACAACTTTGTCTTCATCTTTCAGTGTGCTGATATCGGTTCCCAGTGATTTGAAAATATAATCGGCAATAATCGGTACCTGAGAACCGGTCGGTTTCATGGCGATACGGACATTCTTGGCATGGATGATCTTTTCAAGCGTGTCATTACCGGTTTCTTCAACCCAGGCTTTGCGTGCAATCGTGATCGTGTAGGCCTGCTGAACATCATCTAAAACCATTCTGAGATTTTGATTTTTCTTGCCTTTGTAAATATCAGTCAGACCATCTCTGGCCCAGACGGTGGCATTGGATGTGGTGAATCCGAAATCAGCTTTTCCCTGATTGACCACAACCGGATTCGTCATACCGCCACCGCGAGGGATAAGTTTGATTTTATATTCATCGTGGGTGGCTTTCGGAATGAGTTGTGAGAAGGTCGTTCCGTAGGTATACCAGCCGTTTCCGGGAGGCTGTGAAATAATGGTCGACGTGGTTGCCTGAGACAATCCCGTCACCAGCAAAGTCGAGAAAGCAAGAGCTCTGGCAGCATTTTTTAACTTATTATTCAACATAGTAGGGTATCCTTTTGTGGTCATGAGATTCGTTGTTTAATAATATTCTGAATCTGTTCAATGTCCGTTTGGCTGAAGTGCACCGGGTAACGGCTGTCGCCGACATTTTCACCCAGTAGATTTAAGGTTTGCTTGACGACAGCCGGTGCAAATGCAATTGGATATAAGTGGCTTCGTAGGTAATTGATCACCTCCTGTGCGTTGTTTGCTGATTCGAGATCATGGCTTTTCCAGCCCTGGTAAATCTGACTGACCAGTTCCGGAACAATGTTGGCGATGCCGGAGACACAACCGACAGCTCCATTCTGGTAACCGGTGAGTATGAGTGAGTCCGGCCCGGTCATGACATCAAACTGGTGATGTTTCCGGGAGACTTCCAGAAATCCGGACAGGCTTTCATAGCTTCCGGCACTGTCTTTAATCCCGTAAATATTCGGATGGGCGGCCAGTTGATCGGCAACAGCAGGTGAAATCGTATTGCCGGTCCGGGCTGGAATATTGTAGAGATAGACTGGTATTTCCAGGCTATCGGCGATTTCAGTGAAATAGTCGATCAGTTCCTGATCACGTAAAGCACAAAACCAGGGAGTAATGACGGAAACGGCTTGTACTCCGGAAGACTGAATATCCCGCCCGTGGGCAAGAGTACGCTGAAGGGTCAGTTCACCGATATGACTGACAACCTGAACACGTCCATCTGCCTGTTCCAGACAAATCTCAGTCACACGTCTTTTCTCAACATCACTGAGGACAAAAAACTCACCGTTTGTCCCGTTACAGAAAATGTTGTTACCAAATCGAATTTGCCGCTCAACCTGATTTCTCAATTCTGTTTCATTGAGTGAGTCTTGTTGATCAAAGGGGGTGACAATCGCGACATAGGGTCCTTTCAATGCTTCGCTCATATTTTTCCTTATTCACAAATACTGTTGTAGATACTCAGAACTTCCTGCTCGGTAACGGGCACCGGAGAGTTGGCGATCAGACGTTTGACTTCCATCGCACTACGTGCCAGCTCCGGAAGTTGTGACGCTTCGATACCAATGTCATTTAAACGGGTCGGAAGTCCCAGCTGAGCGACCAGACTCTCCAGATAATCGATCACTGCCTGGGCTTTTTTCTCTTCAGCCAGACTTGGATCGGCATCCGGCAGCAGGTCATAAACCTGAGCCATTTTTTCCTGACAGGGCTTGCAGATGAATTTCATACACGGCACCAGCAGCAGAGAATTCGCCAGTCCGTGTGGAATCCTGAATTTCCCTCCTAACGGATAGGAAAGGGCATGAACCAGATGCGTTCCTGAATGAGAAATCGAAGCGCCGCCGAAATAGGAAGCCCATAACAGATTCAGACGAACCAGCAGATTGTCCGGTGATGTGATGACTTTTTCGATATTGGCAAAGAATTTCTGCATACCAATCAGCGCGTAATTATCACCGATAGGGTTGGATACACTGGCCGTAAAACATTCGATGAGATGACACAATGCATCAACTGAGGTGGATGCGGTAATGTGGGCCGGCATTGACGTGGTCAGTTCCGGTGCCAGTAACACATAATCCGGTAATAATACCGGAGAAATAATACCGACTTTGGTGGCTCGCTCCGGGATGGCGACAATTGCATTAGGTGTTGCTTCTGCACCTGTACCGGCAGTAGTCGGAATCAGTAACAGTTCCGCCCGTTCTGTCGGCTTTTCTCCGGTCAGTAACTGTTTGAACCGTTCAACCCGTGCTGAATGTTCAGCTTTGCCGAATACAGCAATTAGTTTACTGACATCCAGTACACTCCCGCCACCGACACCAATCACAAAATTGATGGTTGCAGGGAGTTGCTGAATTAAGCGCAAAACATCTTCTTCTCTTGGTTCTGCCGGTAAATCATCAATCACGGTCAAATGGTCACAGCTTTCACGGAGCCGGGCAATCAATTGTTCGACCTGAGGCAGTCCTCTGACGTTCGGATCGGTCGCCAGCAGGATGTCCTGATGCGAAAGCGTGATGTCTGAGATTTGATCGATATCACCGCTCAGCACTGTCGTGAAAATGTTCATAGGATTCATCCTTTCAATTTTGATTCCATTTAATCATTTGCTTAGTTTTAGTCATCACGATACCCCGTTTATTCATTTTTTTGCTTGATCTCGATCTCAAATAATCAAAATGATTAAAATTAATCAAAAATGTCTTTCTGATAAGACGTTTTTTGATTAATATGAATAAAAACGATAGAGGAATAAAAGCAGACATGTCGAATCAAAGCTTCACAGACCTGCCACAGATCATCGTGTCTGATGACTTTACCGGGGCAAATGATATCGGAGTGGGATTAGTGGATTCCGGTTCACGGGTGTCCGTGATTCTGAATCCGTCGTCCCGGACAGCACTTCGCTCTGATACGGCTTATGTATTGTGTTCCGATAGTCGGGATGATGAAGCTGCGGTTGCGAAGGGAAAATTACAGCAACTGATCCGACTATATCCGGAAATGGTGCAGCAACAGGTTTTGCTTAAGAAAGTTGATTCGACATTGCGGGGAAATATCGGCGCTGAGATTGCGTCTTTTGTTGATATGCATTTCCCGCTTGCCATTGTTGCGATCGGTGCACCGGAAGCAGGGCGCCGGACCACACAAGGATACTGTTATGTCCATGATCAGCTGCTCACCGAAACCGAATATGCCTCTGACCCGAAATCGCCGGTTCGTTCAGCCCGGATCAAAGTGTTACTGGAAACACAGACAGCTCTGACTGTGGATGAATTGTTTATCGACGAAGTCCGAACCGCATCATTGGCTGAGCGTCTGGAGTCGCTTCATCGATCCGGTGCTCAGGTAATTGTCTGCGATGCAGAAACCGCATCTGACTTACGGGCAATTTATCAGGCTGCGACTCAGTTGAGTTGCCACACACTGCTGGTGACGACCGGAGAAATGGCTGCGGCGGTAAAACCGAGGGCTGCATCTCATCAGGCACTCTGTATACCCAATGCGATGCCTCTGCTGGGAGTCATCGGTTCGATGAGTCAGGTCACGCTTGAACAGGTAGAAGCGCTGGAATCTCACCAAAACGTCACCATGCTTGATGTCAGTGTGGCTGATGTTCTCAGCCCAGAAAGAGAGAAATATCAGCACTCATTGGTACGGGATATCACCGCGAGTCTGAAAAATCATCATCACTGTTTGATTTGTACCTGTCAGAATGCCGCCCAACGGCATGAAATCCAAGAGATTTGCGATGCATTCAATCTTTCCCGTCCGGAGCTGGGAAACCGGCTCAAGCAGTTTTTGGCACAGGTTGTCCGGTCAGTGATGCAACCGGCTCATCAGCATTTGCCGGGATCTTTATTACTGTGTGGCGGTGATATTGCGCTGGCAGTCTGCCGTGAACTGGAGGGTGATCAGTTCGAACTCCAGGGGATGATCGCAGGATGTCTGCCCTGCGGCACGTTGTCTTATGGCAACCGGTCATCTTTGGCTGAATTGACCATTCCGGTTTTTACCAAAGCCGGAGGATTCGGTGACCCCACCAGCTTTACACAACTGATTGAATTTTTAGAACATTATCGGTTTTCGGAACACATGCAGCTTGGGGAACAAGTACAGTTTTTGCAACAAGAGGATAAATCATGAACGGTATCATCGGTATTACCATGGGCGACCCAGCCGGGATTGGCCCGGAAATTATTATGAAGGCACTGGCAACCCCGTTGTTGTCCGGCCGCAAATGTATTGTGATTGGCAGTGCGGAGATCCTGCATTTAGTGCAGGATAAAGGGCTCAGCCCTGCACTTGATATTCATACGATAGAGCAGGTTGAAGATGCGGTTTTTGCTCCGGATGTTGTGAATGTCATCGATATTCCACTGACTGATCCGGCTGCATTTCGTTTTGGAGAAGTACAGGCTCAGGCCGGTGATCTTGCCTACCGTTGTATTAAAAAAGCAACGGAGCTGGCAATGAATGATGAAATCTCTGCCGTTGCGACAGCGCCGCTGAACAAGGAAGCATTACATTTGGCCGGACACCATTATCCCGGCCATACAGAATTGCTGGCCCATTTAACCGGGACCAAAGACTTTGCTATGGTTCTGTATACGGATACGTTGAAGGTGATTCATGTTTCGACCCATATTTCTCTGCTGAATTTCCTGAAAAATCTCAGTCAGGAACGGGTTGCTACCGTTATCGGCATTGCCGATTCATTCATGAAAAAGGCGGGATTTGAACATCCGCGGATTGCGGTTGCTGGTGTGAATCCTCATGCCGGAGAGAACGGTCTCTTCGGTGAGGAAGAAAATACGATCCTGAATCCGGTGATTCAGGCAATGCAGGAAAAAGGTCTGGATGTTTCCGGCCCATGCCCGCCGGATACGGTGTTTTTACAGACCAAACAAGGTCAATACGACATCGTTGTGGCAATGTATCATGACCAGGGCCACATTCCATTGAAACTGATGGGGTTTTATGATGGCGTTAATATTACAGCTGGATTACCATTCTTCAGAACATCCGCCGACCACGGGACCGCATTTGATATCGCATGGACCGGAAAAGCAAATCCGGAAAGTATGATCACTTCGGTCGAACTAGCAGTGAAATTAAGCAATATATGAAGAATCAGTATCGGGTTGAAAAAATAGTTGAATACTTAACTGTCCATAATCTGGCGACAGTTGAGGATTTGGTTAAAGTTGTCAAAGTATCACCGGCGACAATACGTCGTGATCTGGTCAAACTGGATGAACAAGGGGTGATCACCCGAACACATGGCGGCGTCTCTCTCAACCGTTTTGTGGCGTCGCAGCCGACCACCAATGAAAAAATCATGCAGAATCCCCGCGAAAAGAACCTGATCGCCGAAGCGGCAGCAGCTTTGGTCAGTCCGGGAGATTCTGTCGTGCTTGATGCCGGAACGACATCAATGGCACTTGCCAGACACTTTATCGATATTCCGCTGCGGGTGATTACCGTCGACCTGCACATTGCACTATTCCTTTCCCAGTACAAACAAATTGAAGTGATTGTTGCCGGAGGCCGGGTTGATGACAGTAGTCAGTCAACGGTTGGTGAGCATTGCCGTTCTCTGCTGCGTTCGATTAACCCGGATATTGCGTTTGTCACCTGTAATTCGTGGAGTGTTGAGCGGGGCATCACCACGCCAACGGAAGAGAAGACCATCCTCAAACGGGATCTGATGGCCAATGCCGATAAGAAAATCATGATCGCCGACAGTAGCAAATACGGGAAATACTCCCTGTTTAAAGTGTGTGATCTGCATGAAATAGACATGATCATCTCTGACCGGCAATTGGATGATGAAGTTCAGTCTCAACTGGCATTGAATGGTATTCATCATATTTTGGTCTGACTTGTAGGGTAACGGATGGATAAGTAATGATTGTCTTTCCATCCGTACTTTTCGTGTATGTGCTGTTTAACTCCTGCCTGCCATTTCACGGATTGCTGCATCTACCAGATCCGGGTGTTGCAGATGGATCAGATGACCGGCTTCCGGAATCCACTCGATTTCCAACTGACTCTGTTTAAACAGGGATTTGGCGTAGTTAGCATTTTCCGGGATCACCAGTTCATCTTTGGTTCCCTGTAATATGGTAATGGGGACGGACAGTCGGGCAAGCCGGCTCTGGACCTGAGCCAGACTGGTGGAAAGCTGTAACACCTCCATATTTGAGTAATACCAGTGATCCGGCACCCAGGCATGCGGCAGCCAACTGAGCAGACTGTTATACCAGCGGTACTCTGCCAGTTTCGGGCTGATGTCTCCGGCCAGAATGACCACTCCACGAACATATTCCGGGTAAAATGAAGCCAGAATCGGGGCAAGAGATCCTCCCAGAGAGTGACCGACCAGAATGAATTTCTGGTGGTTATTCTGCTGCCAGATCTGTTGCAGCGCCGGGCCAATCAAACTGGCCTGCTGTTCTAAATTGGTTGGAAATTCTGTACCGGGATAACCGGACTGTCCCCAACCGGGCCGATCCAGTGAAACCAGCCGGAATTGCCGACGCAGATCATCATCCAGAAAATAACGGGCGAAGCTGTTCCAGCCGCCGGGTGTGCCGTGAACAAACACGACTGTCGGACGACTCTTCGCGCTGTCGTCACTACTGACATAACGGAGCTGGTAGCTCTCGTTTCCCTGCCCGGCAGACACGATATGCGTTTTGATCAGATTCGGGGTATCGAGCACTTGCCGGGTTGTCTGCTTGTTCTGTTCAATCTCCTTTGGCATAGAACAACCGGCGAGTCCGATGAACAACAATGCCGTGAACCATAATCTGATGGATAAGGGTTCTATGGACAAGAGCTTCATACCTGAGGCTCCTTCTGAGTCATATTCCGGCCTGAGTCTTGCGATGATGGTTTTTCTCCAGAGAGATAGTGCACAGCTTCCGACCTCCCCATATATTTTGCCAGCGTTCCCAGCGGGACATTCTTCAGGTTAACGACAATCAGGCCGTCCAGTGTGTCCTGAAAAGCGTGGTCGACATTAAAACAGACCAGTTTGCCATTCATTTTCAGATACTGTCGTAACAAAACCGGTAAACCTTTGCCTTGTTCCATTCGGGTAAGTACTTTGGACAGCAGCGCGACGTTGGCAAGTGACGACAGCAGATGAGGCTGCCAGAAGATTTTTCCGCTATTGCGCAGTGGTGTCCGTGGCGCGACCAGTGTGGCTTTTTCCCGGTCATAATGATGAATCGACAGGGTTGCGGCCATCAGTTGTCTGGCAACGGCACTGTATTCATTGCTGATACTGACCGGGCCAAACAGATGAGTATAGCGGGGATGACGGACGACAAAGGCTGCGATTCCCTGCCATAGTAGTAAGAGTGAGTTGAGCTTTTTCTGGTAGCGCATTGCAACCACTGAACGACCAAGTTCAAGGCTACAGTCAAGTGTATCAAGGAAGGCTTGATCATAGTTGAACAGGCTGCGTGAGTAGAGTCCATCCAGACCGTACTGCCGGATCAACTGATCAACCATCCCGAGCCGGTAGGCTCCGACCAGACAACGATCGGTTTTGTGCCAGACAAACAGTTGGTGATAGTAGAGATCATACTCATCCAGATCACAGGCGAGTCCGCTTCCTTCGCCGACGGCCCGGAAAGTTTCTTCCCGAACCCGGCCGATTTCCCTGATCGTATAGGGAATCAACTGGCTGGGAGCGCAGTAGACGGCATACTCTCCCTGATCCAACAGATGCATTGATTCAGGCAGGTTTTGCAGCTCCTGCTCAATAAGGTCCGGTGAAACCGGGTCAATGATTGGTGCACTGAAGTCGTGAGAAGTCTGGTTTTGTTCTGTGGTAGGTGCCGGACGCATCAGATAGGTGTTGAGCCGCAGGTAATTGACCAGATCCCGGTCGTCTTCAATATTTGCGATTTCACTGTAGCTGATAGTTTGCCCGACAGAAATATCGATCCGGGTCGCATTTTTATGCAGCATTTCCCGCGCCAGTAATGCTGTGCGTAGCAACGGATGTATTTTCCCCGCCCGGTAAAATAGCTGACTGTTGCGGCCGTTGATAAAAATCGGAACCGTTGCTGCCTGACTGCGGCGGATGAACTTTGCTACCGAGCGGCTCCATTCAATATCGGCCAGCTCTGTTGAGCCTTTGGGATAGGTTGAGACTTCCCCGGCCGGGAAGATAATCAGTGTTCCTCCATCAGCAAGGTGGCGGTGAGCATCGCGGATTGCCGCCCGGTTCATCTGTTGGGATGATTGTCCTTCGAATACATCTACACCGATAAATAATTCATCCAGTTCTGGCAGACGTTTGAGCAGATGGTTCGCCAGTACTTTAACGTCCGGGCGGATCGAACCAATCAGATCCGCCAGAATCACACCTTCAATTGCACCCAGCGGATGATTGGCGACAATCACCAGCGGACCAGTCCGGGGAATTGTTTCGACAGAACCAGAACTCAGCCGGTAATCGATATTTAACACTGACAGGGTGTAGCGCATGAACTCGAAGCTGGAAAGTTGCTGCGGCCTTTTCTGATACAGCGTATCGAGCTTACCGAGTCCGGTGACCCATTCCAGTAGTGACTCTCCGAGTCCGAACGGGGTATAACGGTGAAGACGAAACGGGCTGGTGGTCATGAGTGACTCCTTTTTACAAGACGATGCAGAATCCCTTGCTCGGACTGAAGATCTTTGAGCGTTAGATAGATCGCGCACAACAAAATGAGGCAGGCCATGCCAAACAAAAGACCACCGTCATCACCGATTACCCGGCCTGCGGCATCATAAGCGGGCATTCTGATACCCAGAGGTGTAAACAGATGGAAGAAAACCGCGCCGCTCATCAGGCCGGTTGCTAGAAGTGCGCCGAGTCCATGCCAACGACTGAATAGCAGAATGCTGGCAATCAGTTCTGCCGTACCGATGATATATGCACCATAGGCACCGAAGAAGTCCAGCCCTGACCATTCCCCCAGCGTACTGAAGATGTAGATTGTTTCCGGGGCGTCGCTGAACTTATAGAACAGCGATTGAATGAACACAAATGCAATAAAGGCTGCCGGAAGATATTTGCTGATTTGGAATTTCACAGGGTACTCCTTATTTTGATCAGGTTGATTCATCATTTTTGGCTCAGCAGGGCAGGCCAGTTTTTGTCACCCTCTTTGATCAGATTTTCACGATCATTGTCCCAGCGTCTTTTCACTTCTTTGTTGTAATTGAGATACAGTTTGTCATTCACAACCGCCCATAATTCAGGGTCTCCGGGGGCAAAGTCATTGACTGCGGCGACGGCCCAGGCACAGTAACCACCGTATTGAGGGGCATATTTTTCCGGGTTGGAGGTGAACATATTTAAATGTTCGGCAGATGCGAAATACCAGTCGGCTCCCATGTAGCTGGTTTTAAACTGAGATTTGCCTTTGACCGGCTGATGATCGGTAAAATAAGCAACGGTGTCATAACCACTGACAGCTTTATTACTGAAGAAACCGGTGTAGATAGGATCTTCGGCCATCGCGAAAGGGCTGAACAGAATCAATAGTCCGATAATATAGGCTTTCATGCTGACCTCCTGTGGTCGTCAATATTTAAAGAATAACGGTGTGTCGTTAAAGATTGCTCTGATAGCTCACAGCAGGGTGAACCGGGGATATACACCATCTCTTTGTGTGTGTTGGATACACTGATATGGGTGAAACTGACGGTATGAGCGTCTTCCCGGTGCATGCAGACCGAAAGGTGGCCAGAATCCGGTGCATGGTTGCGGTGGAAATCCAGCGCGTTTTGAAAAGTTGGCGTGAATTCGAGGTGCTGGTGATAGGCTGAATGGCGATAAGCCTGTACGCCTTTCAGATCAATCCCGGACGAAAACAGCGGGCAGCGGGTCGGATAGATCCGTACTTTTTCTCCGTCCCACTCACAAGCGGTGACGTCTTTGCCGCCGCTGCAGACTTGTGTGTCAAAAGCCAGTAGCGTAAACGGGGCAAACTGCTGTGGAAGTATCTGCTGAAACCACTCGGTCACCTGTTTTGCTGAGACTGCCCCGGAGAGCATTCTGACCAGTTGTCCACGGCTGGTAAGTGGTCCGGAAGGCTCTTTGCCCTGATAGTTGTTAAGTAAGCAGAGCGAGACGCCGTATTCGTTGAGGCTGATCCAACTGCCTTGTCCGACCGGATCGATGGGCATCAGAACAGAGACACCATCAATCTCAAACTGCCGGGGCGAATGCGCCAGTGCGCGGCTTTTCTGCTCGTCCCGGTTGAAGAAGAGCTGATAACCGTCCGGGGTGAGAAACCATGATACTGAGCACATAGCTTATTTCCCCCTCAGGTAAGATGCTGTAGTTGGGGCATAACCCAAAGCATCATCAGTTTCCACGTGATGCAGGCTGAGTGTTGCTTTCGCCATTGCAAAGTGGTGAGTTGCATGTAACGCAGCAAAAGTGAGTTCTCTTTCCTGCGTTGACATCATTTCGCAAACCTCGGTTTGAGTCAGGGAAACCTCAGTCAGCATTCTGACCGGTTTGGTCAGACTGGCCGGTTCTATCCAGTTAAGCCAGTGAATGAATTCATCAATCTCAGCTATTGCTTTTTGCCGGGAGGTTTCAACAGTGTCACCACGGCGGCGCTGGTTGTAATCGATGATGCCATCAGCATGGTAAATCGCCTGAAACACGTCGAGCAGATGGCGAAAATGCTGCCCGACAGTACTGGTAATGTGCGGTGGTGCAGCATAGCAATACTGCTCATCGGTAATTGACTGTAAAAACTGATATCCCTGTTCCAGCGTTTCGATGCATCCCTGCGTTGCCACAGTCGGCTGAGGGGGATAGTGTGTCTGAGCTAAATTTTCAGAAGTCGTTAACATAAGAATGCCTCATTCAATCCATTGATATTGGTTTAATCTGTTGTGGGATAATGCCGGGTCAGCCGACGTTCTGTGCGCCATGCACGAATTAGTGAACGAAGGGACGGCGGACGGTAGCCCCGGCGTTTTTGTCTGGCCCCGATTTCAAACAGAATGCGGTATTGACGAAGCAGCGTTGTGACGATTTCCCACAGGGATGTATTGCGATCCCAGATGTGGGTCGCTTCGCTGCTGGCTCCGTTTATTTCCAGAATAGTGAAGTCTGTTCCGGCCATCAGATGGTGGATATCGAGGAACTTGATATCGAGCCGTCCGTAGTAATAGCCGTCAACATCGGCAAGAATTTCATCCAGCCGTTGAGTGAGTGCCTTGGTAATGTAGCGGTTGCCGTCGCGGAATATTGAACCCCGGCTATGGCTTCCGGCAAATGCCAGTTGAAACTCTTCTCCCTGTGGAACCACCCAATCCAGTCTGTGCTGATGGCGGGGCAGATAGAGATGGCTGAGTTGACCAGCCCTCGGATTCATGTCAATGAGTTCTTGCAGCGTATGAATACCATCGCCAACGACGAAGGGTGTATATTTCAGTGTGACGGAAATGATTCTGCCTTGTTTTTCTCCGGGATAACGGACATAGAAAATACCGGCTTCTGCCTGATAAGGTGCTTTTTGTTGTAACAGGAAACGGGCCTGTTGCGGAAACTGAGCAATGTAGTCCTGTAATTGTTGTGGATGATTAATTAGCCTGACACCGGCTCCCCGGCAGCCGAGATCCGGTTTGGCAACCAGCGGAAACTGCAGCCCGGCCTGAGTTAGTGTTTGTTGTGCCTGACGGGTTTGCTCTTCAACTGGCTCGTCTGTTCTGGTCAGGGTAATAAATGGGGCAATCCATTTTTGTGCCTGAGGACCGGCAAGACTTAAAATATCATGTTTGGATTCACCCACCATGCCACTGAGCTCGATAGTCGGGTTGGCGACTAACGGCAGACGCAGATCACCATAACGGACTCCCAGCAACAGACTTTGTACGACGACCGGTGCATAAAATAACCAGCCGGGAAGAAACTCAAACGGAGAAACCGCCCGTTGTGTGTCAGCCTCCAGTGCCGGCATGCCCGCATTGATTTTATCAGCACGAATACACTGAACGTGAAATGTTGAATTCATAACAATCCTCTTGTATATGAGTGACGGACAAACCGATTGATGAGAAATAGTGCTGTGGTTGCAACAGGGATCAGAACCCATTGGTACTGGGCAGCCTGAGACCAGACATTCGATCCCAACAGATAGACCACAGTGAAAACAAGGGCGGTCCAGATTGCAGTGGCAAAGGTGACGGCACTGAGAAACAGCGATAAGTTCAGTGAAAAGAAACCACTAAGTGTGAAGCCAACCGTTCTTAATCCGGGAATGAAACGGATTACGAAGAGCTGGTAGAATGCGCCCCGGCGCAAACGGCTGCGAACCGTTTTAAAAGAACGATGACGCAGTGTTTTATAGCGCAGCCAGCGCGACGTCCGGGCATAGCGTCCCAGATAATACAAGCCGAGATCGCCGGTGATGATGCCGATCATAATTGCAATTAGTGCTGCCAGCATAGACAGCTGCTCCTGTGCCGCCAGAGAGGCAGCCGTGACAATTGCTGCGTCTTCCAACAGATAAGAAAGCAGAATAATACCGACAATCATCAGTCCGGCAGATGTCTGCTCTGCGGTGATCAGTTGTTGAAGTTCCGTTATCAAAAGTAAGACCTCGCCTGTTTGACAGATATTCGGGCTCTTCCGTCACTTGCTTTATAAAAAGCAAAGCAACTTGTGAATCCGTTGATGGTTTGTCGTGGCAAAGCAAAGGTTTCTTACACAAGAATAGTTATTTTTATGAAAAAAACTCGGAATGGACAGCAAGAAGCGAACCTTACATGAGCATGAATCTGTAAGTTTCTTTTTATTATCAGATGGTTGTAATCTAATCGGTCGTTATTGATGATGAAATCGCAAGTGTATTAAAAACCAGCAGATATGATGATTGACGGGCTGAATTTTTGGCTGTTACAACATATATGAGATAAGTGGCAAACCGGAATAGGGCGGACTATTGTTAAGATTAGAAGGCTAGGAGCCCGAAATCAGCTTACTGGATCACATTATTTTGTGTAAAAAAATAAAACAAAACTGAACAGTACGGTTTACATATGAGTGTGCATCAAGTAAAGTCATAGTATTGTCATAACTGGAGTAAAACATATGAAAACGTTTGTTATTGGCATTGTCGCTATGTTGTTAACCGCATGTGCTAACAACACGAACCCTACACCAAATGCTAAAAGTTATCTTATGGAGGAAGGTTATACATACGAAGATGTAAAATCAGACCTTTCTCTTCAAGAGATTGAAAAGCCATTAGAAGTACTTTTAAACCGTTGCTACCGTTCTTACAGTGTAACTACAGGATATGCAACGAGTAAGAATATAACATTTACAATTATTAAGGAACCAGTACAACAAGGTCAGGAATACTGGATTAATCAATCTGTTGAGAATGACGGCAATTTTTATTTGCTCCATATACTCGTCAAAGAAACAGACAATAATGATGGTGTGATTCTGTCACCGACAGTCATTCACCGGATGGGTAATATCGGTGTGGATCAGTTGCATGATATTGCTGTTGGCAGAACGCCTTCTTGTCCGACATTCTGATTCTGACATCAGATAGAAATGAATGCAGGTTTGTGTAAGCAGGCCTGCATTATTTTTGTGTCATCGACAATTTAAGTTATCTTCTGTTCTGAAACCGGTATGGGTTATACACCATCCGGAAGTTTGGAACGCATCATGACCCGGCGGTCGAATTTCTGTCCGTCGGCGACAAAAGTACCGTCACCAATTGCATGAAAGGCCCGGTTTTCTTCCCGGGATGAATTCAGATATGCGTCAATCGCTTCGAGGACAATGATATTGTGATCTTCAATTATGTCGATCACACGGCATTCAATATTTGCCAGACATTCCTGAATGAGCGGTGCACTGACATGACTTGCCTGAATCGGTGTTAAGCCAAATTTTTTAAATTTATCGGTATCTGCGCCAGAGCAGGTTCCGATACCGATAACCTGATCAATCAGATCAACTGCCGGAATGGCAATGACACATTCTTCCGATGCCTGAAGTGCGGCATAAGAGTAGTTCCATCGGCCAGTCGTAATTGCAAATCTCGGGGTAAAATCCATAACCATCGTCCAGGTGATGGTCATGATATTGCTTTTCTCACCATTGTTGGTGGTGACCAGGACCACCGGACCTGATTCCATAAGTGTGAATACTTTATTGAGCGGCATCCTTTCCATGATTGCCTCCTGACGGGATTGATCATAACAGTTTATGTCAATATTGGTTTGGTTGCATATTTGACTTGTTCTTTTGATAACCCGTAAAGCATCGAATCAGAGAAATCCATTGTTTATACATATTGGGATAAGGTTGCTTTCGCCTGAATTAAGTTGGCTACCGATTGATCAATCTGTTCTATTTTCCGGGTAATTTTTTCTTTTAACTGCCCGCAGATCTGCCCGTCTTTTGCTTCCAACTGGCATTGCATGACCGGGCGGATATCTTCAATGGTAAAACCGACGTCTTTCAGTATTTTTATTTTATTGATCTGTTCAATATGCTCTGCGGTGAATTGGCGATAACCCGATGCTGTCCGTGTAGGGATCAGTAATCCTCTTTCTTCGTAATAACGGATCATCCTGATACTCACCTGAGTTCGTTTAGATAGTTCGCTAATTTTCATTCCGGCCTCTTGACTCTGACAGTACTGTCATACTTTAACATGATCCTCAGTCATAAGGAGGATAGAAAAATGATGAAGTTGATATGTATTGTGAAGCGATTACCTGAGTTAAGTTATGAAGAGTTTCTGGATCACTGGTGTTACCAGCATGCAGACTTGATCAAAAAATATGCGGATGTTCTGGGAATCAATAGATATGTTCAGAGCCAGTCGATCGAATCTCGTGAGATTCAGTCACAGATGACATCACTGAGAAATATGACGGATTTTGACTTTGATGGTATTGCGGAGCTTTGGTATCCCAGTCTTGAAATCCATCTGAATAGCAGAAACACACTTGAAGGTGCACAAGCGCTTGAAGAAATTATTGCTGACGAGAAACGGTTTATCGATTTATCCAGATCCCGAATGTGGTACAGCTGTGAATATACTGTTTTATAGTATGGTATGAGTGATGTCATTCGAAGAGGCACTATCAGCGTATTCGGATCTGAGTCAGTCCATCATTGTTGACTGGCTCACCGCTGCCGCAGTTCTTTCGAATGTTAATCCTATCCGTTGAATCATTCCCTGCATCATCAGAATATTTTCGTCTCCGATTTTTGCTGCTTGCAGTTCAGTCAGCAGTTGTTCTGAACTACACATAAACTGTTCACTGATTTTTCCCTGAGCTGCGAGCTCGTAGGTTTCAGCCAGTACTATTTGCCAGTCGTGATACGAGGAATTTTGCCGGTCGATGCCGAATGAGCCAAGCAGTCGCCCGATACGCAGACTGACGTGGCCGAGATTCAGACCGGTCAGAATAATATCGGTCATTATTTGTCTCTCAGGTACAGAACCGCCGACAGCCGAGCGTAATAAACGATCAGTCATCCGGGCGTTAAACCGGGTTTTCTCGTATTCCCGGTTGGTTGCAGATAATGATTTCAGGTCGTTGACCGTGGCTTTTAACACACCTTTCTGAATCAGTTTCAGTCCGGGACCGGTGATAATCTGAAACAGCCAGTACAACAGATATGTTCCGGTAATAATTCCAAGTCCGCTGCTTAATGTGAAATCGATAGAGAATGAGGTGCTCATATCGGGGCCGGGCCGGATCAGAATGGTGAAGGGAATACAGAATCCGAGCCCATAGGGAAGCGTCTGGCGGTTTGCCAGTGCCAGCAAACCGAGAAAATAGGGGCCGGCGAGTACCAGCAACAGCAGAATATAATCATCTGAGCTTTGAGCAAGGATGTTGAGCGCATAAAAAATTGTGACACACAATGCCACAAGCGCACTTATGGTGAGCCGTTTCAGGACAATGGTGACAATATTCAGCGGCAGGCGCGCCATCATCATGGAAAAAATCACGGGCAGAATCATCATCATAATGACGGCTGACGAGCCGGTAAAAATCCATAAGGCAGCAGAGATTGAAAATACGCTCACGGTTCTTAAAGCAACCGAAAAACCAATCCATGGATCGTGGTGAGGCTGAAATTTCGGCGCATTCAAGCGGGTGCCTTCCCGGTGAAAAATTGCCTGATAGGTGGTTAATACCACGGTTAGGTCTGCCGTCATTTCCATTGCAGTTTTAACCAGCCTTAATTCCAGAGGTGTTGTCTGACCGGTTGACTGTTTGAGTATCAGTAGCTTTTGCCGCAGGGTTTTGGCGATCTGATAGCAGACTTGCCGGTCAGTTTCTTCTCTCATCTGGCAGACCGACTGGCGAATATCCTGTACGACGGTATTGAGAAATGGACTGTCGAGCTCTGGATGATAGCGCTTGAGGCGGCCGAATATCTGGATGACGGCCAGCAATGACATAATTTTGTTATTCAATAGGGAAATAGCCCGGAAAATTCCAGGTCCCTGCGGACCTTCATACTGAACGGCACTAGTGTTTTCGTTGAGTTGGGTCAGGGTTTCCAGAATAGAATCAAGGGACTGATGTCGTTCCTGATGTGTTTTACTCTCGTCCAGTTCCAGCACCAGATAATGTAATGTCTGATTAATTACGGTTCGGGAGAAGGTGTGCAGACTGTCTTTGACATGTGTCGGCCAGAAAAACAAACTAATGAAGGTGGCACACAGTGAACCGACAATCAACTCACTCATCCGGGCCTGAGCAATATCGAAAACCGTATGACTTGAAATAACCGATGCCGGTTGTGCCATGGTCAGTACCACAATCAGAATCGGTGTGACACCGGCCATGGTATAAGCGTAGATTGCATTCGGATTGCGGACCATTGCTGAGAAATACGCGGTAATTGCCAGCCATAACCCCAGCGCCGGTAACGCCAGCTCAGGAAAAGGTATCAGCCAGTCGAGGATCAGAATTCCGACACCGCCGCCAACCAGTGTTCCGGTAATCTGGCTGATTCCTTTCTCGATAACCAGACCGCTTTCCGGACGAAGCTGAAGAAAAACGGCAGAAACTAATGCCCAGTAAGGGCGATCCAACTGGCAATACATGGCAACATACAGTGAAAGTGCCATGGCAATGATTCCTTTGGTCGCAAAAATGACCGCAGGCCGCTGCGGGAAGAAGATCGTACGGGCAAGAAGAGGAACACTCACCGTGCAGATTCCTGGATGGTTACTGATGCGGTCATCCCGGCACTCAACTGGTGTTGATCGGTATTTTCGTCCAATCGAATATTGACCGGGATTCGTTGGGCGAGACGTACCCAGTTAAAGGTTTGCTGAATTTGTGGCAACAGCTGTCCGTTGGTATTGGTATTGTTGTTGGCAATCGCCCGTCCGATGCTGATCACTTGTCCGTGGAGCGAATGTCCGCCGTTCATTAACTGGATGATTGCAGGCTGGCCGACCTGAATTCGTGTCAGTTTGGTTTCCTCAAAATAACCGGTCACGTAAAAGGAGTTTTTCTCGACCAGTGCCAGTACGGAAGTGCCTTGTCTGACATAGTTGCCGGAGCGCAGACTCAGGTTAATGACCGTGCCGTCAAACGGTGCACTCACTTTAGTTCTGGCCAGATTGAGCTGGGCTTCATCCAGTTTTGCCTGAGCCAGTTGATAATCCGCTTTGGCAATGTCCATATTGATTCGGGCAGTTTCCAGATCTTCGGTACTGATCGAATCGTGGCTGGGCAGGTTCTTACGTCGTTCATATTTGTGTTTGGATAACTCCCATGCCGCCAGCCGGTTTTCCAGTGTGGCATTGGCCTGAGAGACGGCTATTTCATAGCGTTTGGGATCTATCTGAAACAGAACTTGTCCTTGCCGGACATCCTGATTGTCGCTGACTTTCACCTGAGTGACAAAACCGGAAACATCCGGTGAGATCGTGATGATATGGGCATTGACTCTGGCATCTCTGGTCCAGGGCGTTAGCATATAGTGGTTCCAGAGCCAGTAACCGGAGAATGCAGCAATCAGGATAATGAGAATCGTTGAAAATTTTTTCATTGCTTATGCTCCATAAATTCTGACAGACAGAGACAATACACAGATAAAGAGACTCACCAGCACCCAGGCTGGTTTCCATAACCGGGAATAGAGGCCGGTCCGAAACAGCACCACCCGGAACAGGTAAGTGATCCCGAGGGCGACAGGAATATAAACCACGAACGGACTAAATAAGAGCCCCAGAAACGGAATTTCTTGAAACACCTGATTTTCCTTATAAGGCAACAGTGTCATTGCAGTGGGGAACTTCAACAATGAAAGTCCCTTGCTCAGGATGACATTCTCCGGAAAGGGGCAGTGGCTGAATTCCTCTGGCATCGTCCGGAGAGGCTGAAGAGAATGATTACACTCAGATAACCCATATACAGTGAGGCGGAGGCCTGCGTTATCTGAACAGAATAAATTTATGCTAGCGTATTCGTATTGATAAGAAAAGTATTAAATCGGGGCCGTCAGGTGAGGATTTAAAAAGAAAAAGACCCCCAGAGAAGCTCTGATGAGACTCCCTGAAGGCATGGGGAAGTGACAAAAGGCAGATGCCGGCGCCACTTAATTGCAAAACGTTTGGTTTGAGAAATTGGTTTTATACACCCAATGTCCCGAATTTGTTGTCAGAGACTGTTTTCTGGCACTTTTATGTCCCATCGGATGTTTTGCCGCGGAGGTGCTGTTTTCATCGGTTTACTGATGTTTTCGCCGTTTGTGTTTTGCATCAATATGTCTTCCGGTAAGGAGTCTCTCTATCTGTATCACTGCATGAGAGTCATTATCAAAGGTTGAAAGCATCATGCTATGAATACTGATTGAGTAAGTAGAATGGAGAGATGGTTCCCAATTTTTTGTTCTGGTACTAACTTGTTTTATTTTTTGTTATTTTTCAATAGATTATATTGTTTTTATGTTTGGGTTAATTTATCACCAGTCGATGGAATTTTGTTCATTTACGCCGAAAAATCATTTAAAGGGTAAATTTGACCATTTTCTGATAGTTTTCTCCGATAGCCTTCTGTTTTCATTATGTTGCTCAAGTGAAGAATTCTTGTTTTTAGCTACAGCATGAGTTACAACATATCACCAATAAAAACACTACAAGGAAGAAACATGATTCAGGTAAATACCTATTTTGACGGGAATGTAAAATCACTTGGTTTTGAACAGCAGGGCGAAGCCAACAGTGTTGGTGTGATGGCTCCGGGGGAATATACATTTTCGACTGCTGCGCCGGAGAAAATGACAGTGATTAAAGGCGAGCTTGTTATTAAGCGGGCTGAAGATCAGGAGTGGTTGTCATTTAAGAGCGGTGAAAGCTTTTCGGTTAACGGCAATGCATCATTTGATGTACAGGTGAAGGTAGCAACTGCATATTTGTGTGAATATCTGTAATTTGCTCATCCGGATGAATTGACTGCGCCATCTCAAAGAGATGGCGTTTTTCTTATTCCTGCCAACTTTTCAACTGACGTTACTTCCTCCTTTTCTTTGAACTCCCTTTTGCAAGCTCCCGGTCTTTGCGTATATTTTTTTGTTTCTGGGGCGTTATTACCACCCCATATACTGAGTTGTAGATTATGTTTCTGTAAACGTTTTACAAAAATGTGACATTTCTACTCATTAATAGTGATTAAAACTGTCTTATTCTCTTGTCTGTTCTTTATCATCATTTTGTGTAAACGTTTCCACTCTGTGGAATTAGTCACAGAAACAGGGTCGCCGGTGCTGCTAGACTTCCACCCATGTAATCAGTGGTTAAATTGAGACGCGAGAAGAGAGGTTAAGCATGGAAGTTCTTGTGACTGGTGGACTGGGATATATCGGAAGTCATACCTGTGTTCAGATGATTGAGTCAGATATAACGCCTGTCATTATCGATAATTTATGCAATGCAAAGACAGAAGTGCTGAACAGAATCGAGTCTCTGACGGGTGTCAGACCTGTGTTTCATCAGGGTGATATTCGGGACGAATCTTTCTTAAATCACGTTTTTTCACAACACCAGATTGAGGCTGTTATCCATTTTGCCGGCCTGAAAGCGGTGGGTGAGTCGGTTGCCAAACCACTGGAATATTATGATAACAACGTCAACGGCTCACTGGTTCTTGCCCGCAGTATGCGGCAGGCTGGTGTGAAGAGCATGGTATTCAGCTCTTCTGCAACGGTTTATGGCAACCCTCAGGTTGTTCCGATTACTGAAGATGCACCAACCGGTGCAACAACGAATCCCTATGGGCGTAGCAAATATATTGTTGAACAGTGTTTGTCTGATTTGTGTACGGCTGAACCGGAGTGGAGCGTTACTTTGTTGCGTTATTTTAATCCGGTTGGGGCGCATCCTTCCGGAACAATGGGAGAAGACCCGCAAGGCATACCGAATAATCTGATGCCTTTTATCGCTCAGGTCGCAGTTGGCCGTCGGGAGAAGCTTGCTGTCTTCGGTGATGATTACCCGACGGCAGATGGCACGGGCGTTCGGGACTATGT
Source organism: Vibrio mangrovi (assembly GCF_024346955.1). Classification (NCBI taxonomy): domain Bacteria; kingdom Pseudomonadati; phylum Pseudomonadota; class Gammaproteobacteria; order Vibrionales; family Vibrionaceae; genus Vibrio; species Vibrio mangrovi. The sequence goes on from NZ_AP024884.1 coordinate 284,766, forward strand.
TCATGTCATGGATCTGGCCAATGGTCATATCGCAGCACTGCGGGCTGTTGGCCAGCAACCGGGATTACATACCTACAACTTAGGAACCGGGCAGGGTTCCAGTGTTCTGGACATGGTTCGTGCTTTCAGTGATGCATGCGGTTCTTCCGTGGCTTATGAAATTTGCCCAAGACGTCCGGGAGATATTGCCGAGTGCTGGGCAAGTACCGGGAAAGCATTGAGAGAACTGGGTTGGAAAGCGGAACGTTCCATTGCTGAAATGACGGCAGATACCTGGCGATGGCAATCTGCAAACCCAAACGGTTATTGATCGTAGCATGTGCCGCTTAGTCACTCTAAGCAAATGACCTAATTATATTGTTGTATTCACCAAAGAAGAGTAAGTGAAGATGTCGAATCAATCATTTAATCCGGGCTCACATCCCCACCGTCGTTACAATCCACTGACCGGACAGTGGATTCTGGTCTCGCCACACCGTGCCAAACGTCCATGGAGTGGTCTCAATGAGCCGCCGAGTCAGGTGATTATACCGTCTTATGATTCGTCTTGTTTTTTGTGCCCGGGCAACGAACGGGTTTCCGGAGAAGTGAACCCTGACTATCATGGAACTTATGTATTCAACAATGATTTTTCGGCGTTAATGCCGGACTCTCCTGTGATTTCCGACGTTGACCACCCACTGCTGAAAGTTCAAGGGGTTCAGGGACTGAGTCGGGTGATCTGTTTTTCTCCGGATCACAGTAAAACATTGCCGGAACTTGAACTGCGGCAGATTCGGGGAGTTGTTGAGACCTGGAATGAACAGATTGAAGAACTGGGCCAGCAATATGTCTGGGTTCAGGCATTTGAAAACAAAGGGGAGCTGATGGGATGTTCCCAGCCTCATCCGCATGGTCAGATTTGGGCAAATAGTTTTCTGCCGAACGAAATTGAGCGAAAAGACAAGCAGTTGAAAGAGTATTTCACTACTCATGGTTCGAATATGCTGGTCGACTATGTTCAGACAGAGCTGAAAGATGGTTCCCGGACTGTGGTTGAAACGGAATATTGGCTGGCAGTCGTACCTTACTGGGCTGCATGGCCGTTTGAAACTCTCTTATTACCGAAAATGCATGTGCGTCGTATGAGTGAACTAACAGATGCACAACGAGATGATCTGGCCTTAGCTATCAAAAAATTAACCTGCCGGTACGACAACCTGTTCCACTGTTCTTTCCCTTATTCGATGGGATGGCACTATGCGCCATTTTTTGCTCAGGGAACAGAAATTAATCATTGGCAACTGCATGCACTGTTTTATCCACCATTACTGCGTAGTGCATCGATCCGCAAGTTCATGGTGGGTTATGAAATGCTGGCCGAAACTCAGCGGGATTTGACACCGGAGCAGGCAGCTCAGTATCTGCGGGATGTGAGTGAAGTCCATTATAAAGAGCAGGCCTGAGTTTTGCTCCAGTACCGAATGATGTTCACTGAGGTTATTTGAGTATATTCATACGGTTATTGATATAAACAAACTAAAAAAGAGAAGTTGAAGATGTCGAATCCAGTTCAGAATGTGAAAACGTCGTTTTCCGGAGTATTCGGGTACCAGCCAAGTCATCTGATTCAGGCGCCGGGCCGTGTGAATCTTATCGGTGAACATACTGATTATAATGATGGTTTTGTTTTACCCTGTGCTATTAATTATCAGACGGTTGTTGCTGCAGCTAAACGGCAAGACTCAATCATTCGGGTCGTTTCTGCCGACTATCAGAATGCGCAGGACGAGTTTGATCTCCAGGCACCGATCACATTTCAGCAGGATAAAATGTGGGCGAATTATATTCGTGGTGTCGTGAAATGCTTATTAGAACGTGGCTATTCGCTGTGTGGTATGGATATTGCTGTGAGTGGTAATGTTCCGCAGGGAGCCGGGCTGAGTTCTTCGGCAGCACTGGAAGTAGTCATTGGACAGACATTTAAAGTGCTGTTGAACCTTGAAATTAGTCAGGAAGAGATTGCACTGAATGCTCAGCAGGCAGAGAATAAATTTGTCGGCTGTAACTGTGGCATCATGGATCAGCTGATTTCAGCGGAAGGCCGTGAAAAACATGCATTATTGATCGACTGCCGGGATCTGACAATCCGGCCGGTTCCCGTTCCTGAAGATATGATGGTTATGATCATCAATTCGAACAAACAGCGGGGGTTGGTAGACAGTGAATATAATACACGTCGTGAACAGTGTGAGACGGCGGCCCGTCAGTTTGGCGTTAAAGCCTTACGGGATGTGACACTTGCGCAGCTGAATGCCAGAATCCATGAGCTCGATGATGTTGTTGCCAGAAGAGCCCGGCATGTGATTACTGAAAATGACCGGACGACTGAAGCAGCACAGGCACTTGCTGCCGGGAATATCAGAAGAGTTGCTGAGCTGATGGCACAGTCCCATATTTCAATGCGGGATGATTTCGAAATAACAGTACCGGAAATCGATACTCTGGTCGATTTGATTAAAGCAGAAATCGGTGAACAGGGCGGTGTGCGGATGACTGGTGGTGGCTTTGGCGGATGTGTCGTTGCACTGATTCCACCAGCATTGGTTGAGAAAGTCCGGGCCGCGGTAGATGAGCAGTATGAAGCTGCAACCGGTTTACAGGCAACGATTTATGTCTGTCAGGCGACACATGGGGCAGGTCTGATTTCCGAATCATGAGGAAATAGTGATGCAAAATTTACATGCCGGGCAAACCCCGGCAGATGAACGAAGACTCTTGGCAGATTCGATTGTCTTGCGTAATTCGCAGGGGATGCGGATTGAACTGACCGCTTTGGGAGCGACCTGGCTCAGTTGCCGGTTACCGTTGCGTGATCATGAACAGCGAGAAGTTCTGCTCGGGGTTGATTCTGAGCAAGATTTATTGTCTCAACAGGCTTATCTGGGAATGACGATTGGTCCTTACGCCAATCGGATTGCTAATGCCTCTTTTGCATTGGAGGGAAACCAGTATTCACTCCATGCGAATGAACATGGCAACTGTCTGCATAGCGGTGATGAAGCTTTTCATACCCGCCGCTGGGATGTTTCCGGGCAGAAAGACAATCAGGTCCGGTTTTCTCTGGTTTCCCCGGATGGCGATTCAGGTTTCCCCGGCCGGTTGCAGGTTTCGGTCACTTATACGGTTACAGAAGAGAATCAGGTTCGCATTGAATACCATGCGATCAGCGACCAGCCGACTCCGGTCAGTTTAACCAGTCATGCTTACTTTAATTTGCAGGGTGCAGACAAAGGACACTCCTGTCTGGATCACAGGCTTTGGCTGGATGCCGATGAGTTTTTGCCTATTCATGACAATGGTATTCCGCTGGGAGCACTTCAGGATGTCAGTGGCACTGGTTTTGATTTTCGTCAGGCGAAACAAATTCGCCGGGATCTCATGCAGGATCAGCAGCAAATGGCTGTACAGGGTTATGATCATGCCTATTTATTCCGGGCTAACCGGGATGTTTTACAACCGGTTGCGACCTTAACTGCCCCGGACGAACAGGTCAGAATGCATGTCACGACAACGATGCCGGCAATACAGCTTTATACCGGTAACTGGCTGAAAGGTACGCCCGGACGTCACGGAAAAGTATGTTCCGGATATGCCGGTGTTGCTTTGGAAACGCAGTTTCTACCGGATTCCCCCAATCATCCCGAATGGGCACAACCAAGCTGCATTCTCAGGCCGGGTCAGGATTATCATCATACGACTTGCTATCAGTTTGAGTTCTAAAGCCATAAAAAAACGCTCGTTATTCAGAGCGTTTTTTAATTGAAACCATATGCCGGAATTTATTGGAAACGAGTCACGGTAAAGCTTCTGTAATGACTCACAGGTTCAAACCACTGTGCAAGATGAGGGAAGTCGGTACGCCAGTCGATTTCCTGTAAGCGGAAATCGAGGTAGCTCAACGCTACACCGATTGCAATATCACAGAATCTCAATGCATGGTTCTTTGCTGTTTTGTGAGTACTTATTTGTTCTTCAATAGTAGCCAGTGTTCTGGTGATAGCGTCGAGGCGGCGTTTTTCCAAAGGATGTTGGGCGCTATTTTCTGCATATTTTCGGTAGATGACTGTCTGAAAAGCTGCATCAATCAGTGCCTGTCCTAATCCAAGCAAAGCAAGCCCCTCCGGACTGTCCAATAGTGTGGGAGTTGGCTGTTGCCGATCAAGATAAAATAAAATCAGCAGGGTTTCGGTCAGTGATTCACCAGTATCGGTTTCAAGTACCGGTACTTTAGAAACCGGATTTTTTGCCAGAAAATCCGGTGAGGATTGCCAGGGATCAACCCAACATAGTTCCAGTCGGTCTTCAAGCTGCTTTTCTATGGCTGCGATACGCACTACTCTCGCGTAAGGTGAGGTGCCGTTCAGGTACAGTTTCATTTTTGTGCTGCTGATTGTTATTCATTCTGGTGAGTGTAACGAACTTTAGATTCAAATGTCCCGCAGAGATTCTGAGCCCTGCCTGTTGATGTGATTTGAATCTATATTCTCAATAGCTCAGTTCAGACAAAAGCCGCATTTTTGCGGCTTTTTTTATCCTGATGTCAGGATTAAACCGTACTGTTTCTTTCACTGATGATATCGCTGGCATATTCGACAAATTCGACTTCAAATCCTGCCGGATCGATAAAATAGATATTTTTCCGGTGAGGGTGCACTGCACCATCTTTTGCGATTTCAAAACCGGCAGCAGTCAGGCGAGTCACGATAGCATCAAGGTTGTTGGTGACATAGGCAAAGTGTGCCAATCCAACCTGATGGCCGGTCAGGTCCCGGTTTTCTCCTTCACCGTTATCACTGATAGCCAGATACTGATAGTCATCACCGAAGTGCAGCCACTGACGAGGTTTGCCGTACCAGTCAGCAGCTCCCTGATCTCTGATATGCCAGTGTGGGAAAGCAGCCTGATAGAATCTCAGCATTTCGGGAAGATCGGCTTTCCGGACGATCAGATTGACGTGTTCTAAGTGAATCATTGCAAACTCCTTATTCTATTTTTGATAAGCATCCAAATATATTCTGCAATTCTTGATATATATTTGTTCATTTCCATAACTATTACCAATGCATAAAGGAGTATAAAACCTCAAGTTAACTTGATGTAAAGTGTTTTTTATTTTTATATAGAAATACCGTTTCCCGACACACCATGACATCATATCTCTATTTTAATTTTATGATTTATAAGTAATTGCATCTGATTGTTCATATTTCACAGTTCATTCTGGTTCAGTTGTACTCAATGAAGACAATCAACCATGGTTCGGTTTTGGAACTGTAATCACTTTATATTGTATAGATCTGAAACTTTGTACCCGGCATACCAGGTGCCGGTCAGCATTTGTTGGGCGTGCCTTTGTGCACGTGCCGGGGTTTGTTGTGCCCAGCGACTGTTCAGCATTTCGTCATGAGCCTCGTCCCAGCGACGGTTCTCGATTGCTGTCAGTGTTTTTTTAAACTGGTTCAGTGCACTTGTTCCCATTTGATAGGCCATGGATATCAGAACGGCTTGCCTTGCTTCGTTGCAGGATGCCAGAGCTCGTTTGATATCGGGTGTGTGCTCTGCTTCGCTGGTGACCGATGCCAGCAGGGAAGAAAGCCAGATTTCGCCGGCTTGCCGGGGTAAGGTAAATTGGTAGTGATGTAGTGCACTCTCTTTGGGACCGATCCGAAAACCAAATCCGATGGTTGGGTAACCTTCTGAACACAGATAGGGTACTTCACGCCATCCTTCTTCAAAATCAATCAGTTTGACCAGTTTTTCCTGCGCTAGGGTAATCAATACGTTGTCTTGAGCCATGTGCAACCTCCGGTGAATCATATCCGGTTACTCTATGGTTCCTGTGACCTGGGCGGAGGGCTTCTGGGTTATGAACGTTCGTCTTATCTATGGTCTTCAGCCGGGAAAAGCAGAACAGTGTGTCTGTTTGTATTCATGCTAATCAGGGAGCGACTGATATAAAGTGATGGATCGCTGGATTCATTCTACGCTTTCCCCGCTATTTCTGGACGGACGCTCTGATTGCTTCCATATATTGGTGTATTTTTTCCATCGATTAGGTTATTTATTCCATGAGTTATATTTTTTAACTTACTTCTTTATATTTATTTTATTTTTTATTTTCTAAATAAAAAGAAAGATATAGAGGAGATGTACAGAATGAAAATGTATATGTACTTTCCCAGAAGTTAATGAGAGATGCTTATTTTTTATTCCACTGGTTTTCGGGAAGATCATTGATAAGATCATGGATGACTTTTGATTTTTATTTCATTTAACTATATGTTTTTACTGTCTATTATTTCGTTTTGAATGCTTACCCATATTTCCATGGGTATTTTTATCTATGGTGAGCCCAGGGTTGAAACTTAGTCACAATACAAGAAATGAGTTGTGCGTATTTTATTTATTCTGGTGGTTCGTTTATAATTGAAGTCTGTGGATAAATTTGTTGAAAATATTTTCTGCGCTACTGCTTGTCTGAATATATTTAAAGCTACATCAAGATGTCGTGATGTGGGTATATTCATATTCTGAGGTGTCCGAGCCCTTTGTGTCTGCGAAGTTCGTCTTCACGGAGGTTTGCTGTGTATATCTCAGTTCAGAAATATTTGCATGTACTGCATGACCATCAGGTCACGGCTGCCGGGATCGGCAGTCTGTGTAAGGATAAACTTGTTCGGATGGATGACTCGGTGTTGACTCACTGTAGTAAGCTGGAATGTTCACTGAGCCGTTCAGAAATTGCTGCTGCTTTTGCGTGTCTGCAACTGCCGGAGCACTGGCGTGACATTCTGATACATGTGGGGCCGGTGACTTTTCTGAAGTTGTGGCGCCGTTTAGAAAGTATCCGGATGGAAAGACGTTTACGCATTGCCGTTCCCAAATATACGGCACGATATGACGAAATGTCTGCAGATGAGTTTGAGCATTGGCTGGATGCGCAGCGTTTGAATGTGGCGCTGTTTGAAATCTATGTCACGGTCACTGCCGAAGAGTACCGCTATATCTGGCGGCGGCTGTATCAGGCTGCGTATACGCCGGAGCGAAGAATGCTACGGGTTTATGTGCCATTATATCTGACCTTCAATCTGCATCTGCGTAAGGTTTTAGCTTATACACTGATTCATGCAGGAATGCCGTTGCAGAAAATACCGCATCAGCTGGTGTTCTGGACTCGCAGTACGCTTTCCCTGAGTCGTCTGAAGGTGATGGAAAGGGAGTGGCGTAAATTACAGAGCGAGGTTACCAAGGGCAGTGTGAGTGACCCCTTTTTTCTTAATGAAGTCCGATATAATGCCGGTGTCAGTCAGACTGTGGTGACCGGGCCATCTATCAGGAGTGAATCGTATGAAAGTTAATACTGCTTATCAGTATTCAGAGCAGGATGCATCACAGACTGTGAGTGAAGTGATGTGCCTTTGCGGGCATCGGATTTGTGACCGTGAAGGTGTGATCCGTTCCCGCTGTGTAAAAATTGTCGAGGGAATGGCGTTGTGTCGCTGCAAACGCTGGGTGAGGGTTCCGATTAGTAATCAGAGCATCAAAGCCGGGCAGTGAAAACTGCACTGCTGGCATCGGACATTTACATAATAGACTAAATTTAGCCTTAATTTGGTTTGATTGCTTGATGCCAGACTTTATTTAGTCTATTCTCAGCCTGAACCACTATCATTGTGGAACGATTCATAACATCGGGTGAGGATATGGGAATGAATACGGAAACCATCAGCTTTCTGAAAAAAAATGCGGCGGATCTGCCACTGGATGAGCCATTGGTCATTACCCAGAACGGGATGCCGAAATATGTTGTTGAATCATACGCCGAAAAGCAGCGCCGTGATGATGCGATTGCAATGATGAAAATGACTATGCTTGCGAAGCAGGATGTTGTTGAAGGCCGGGTTGCACCGCTGGACAGCCTGAAAACTCGTTTATCAGAAAAAAAACGCTTACTTTCAGACCAAGAATAGCTTTCAGACAAAGAATAACTGCCAAAGACAGATTTAACGACGATCAATCATAAAAATCTCTCATAAGAATAGAATTTCTCATAAGAATAAAGAGTAACAACGTATGGCGCAAAAACAGCATGTCGTGATTCAGACGACCGAATCTTTTGATAAAACGGTCGACAACGCCATCGTGTATCTGAGTCAGTGGTCCGACGAAATCCAGGTAATCGAACGGATTGAAGGTGTTCTGGACCGGTTTGAACAGTGTGTTACCGAACATCCTTACGCATATTCCCGTTGTCCTGAATTGGTTGAGATGGGTGTTAATACCGTCAGAAATGCCAATATTCATGATTTTCGGCTGCTGTATGAAGTCGAACCGCAAGGTGACCGGATTGTCATTCATCTGTTGCTGTTGCTACGCACCCGACAGAGTATCGAAAAGCAGCTGATAGAGTTTTGTCTGTATCAGTAAACAGATTTAAGGTTATTGCCTGCCGACACTTTTCCTGCGCCCGCTCTACGAGGGCGCACCCTCCTGATAATTTTCAATTCTGACAGACTGACGTGAAGTGACGACCGGGGCTGAGTGTTTCAGGTGTTGTTTCACGACGCTTGTCCCGCCTTGCTGTTTGAGTCGTTGACTACCTTTTCCCTAGCTGTGGGTGCTTCTTCTTTATTGAGGTTAGTCGTTATGTCAATCATGGTTCCTTATACCAACCATTCCAGTCACAGTATGACGATCGGTGGATGCACTGTTCCGGCAGGAGAAACCTGTCATGTTGACGCCCGTTTTGTTCCGGCAAAACCACAGGTTAATCGTCAGCTGAAGATCCTCTATATCAATTTTAATCAGACGCCGCGTTATTTCGGGACGAGTGTGGTACAGCCTCTGCAGGCAGAACGTTTGTCCGTGATTCATTTCGATAATCCCAATCTGCATGACGCTGGTCAGGTACAGGACCGGATTTTTTCTCGCCTGCTCGAGCGGAAAATCAGCGATATCAAACCGTATCTTGCTCAGATGCATGAGGGTGAAATTGTCCGGCTGGCTGAACTGGAACAGGCCGGGCAGCAACGTAAATCGTTATTGAAAGAATTCCAGAATGAACTGGTTTTGCGGGGCCAGACTCCGTCGGATTCAAATAAGAGTGAAGCGCCGTAAATATGTGGGATAACGTGAAGTCATTAATTGCCACGGCTGCACCGTTGATCGGCGGATTGCTGGGCGGCCCGGCGGGAAGCGGTGTCGGGGCTTTGATCGCCGATAAACTGGGCGTTGAACCGACTCCGGAAAGTATTGAAGCAGCACTGAAATCGGATCCGGATGCGCTCTTGAAAATCACCCAGATGGAAAGTGATGAGCGGGTCGCACTGAGAAAACTCAAACTCAAAGAGACGGCCCTGCTTCTCGATTATGAACAAGCCAAAATGGCGGATACGCAGGATGCCCGGCGACAACACCGGGATCACTGGATGCCATGGGTGCTGACCCTGATTTTAGCACTGATGGTCAGTGGATTGTTTGCGGCGCTGTTCTTTGGTCAGCCTCCACAAGCCTATGCTCAGGTACTGATCATGATTGCCGGGACAGTTCTGGGCGCGTTCGGAACCGGTGTTGCTTTCTGGTTGGGAAGCAGTCAGGGAAGCGTTGTGAAAAATAAGCAGTTGAGCGGGAGCCTGAATGGGAAATGAGTCCAGTATGCAGGGGATCTCCCAGAGAGAATTTACTGCCTTTCGGGATGAGATGCGTGAGTGTATGCAGCAGCAAACAGAGCTGATGCGGCAGATGGTTGAGCTGCAAATCAAGCATAACAATTTAGAGTCTCAGTTTCGTCGTCATGACAAAGAAATTGAAGCATTGGAAAGCCGGGTTTTACCTTTGGAGCAAAAGCAGGGCGGGACAGATGTGAAGACGCAGTACCACAGTAAAGTTGTCTGGTTGCTGCTCTCTTTTCTGGCTGCGCTGGCCGGATATGCGATTCGGAACGGGTAATACGCAAATGAGCTTTCTGATACCGAACCAGAAATCCATTCCGACAGGTAAGGAGTCACTGTGCGTGATTTGAATGAAATTCTCGATGATGTTGTCCGGCAGTTCCGGCTGCAATATCCACAAAGAGTCGTAACCCGGAACTGGCAGGACAGAAGTGCTTATGCCGATCATGAACTGGCGCCGGGAATTTTAACCTTGGTGTATACCGGTGAGCGGCCGGTCGGAAACGTATATGCGACGGAAATTTATCTGCGGGCTATCGGGCGATTGTACTGTGGTGCTCAGGCCAGCGGTATTGATGTTGAAAGACAGGAACTGGAATTTTTAAAGCAGTGGCGGGATTTCTGTTCCTCAGCCGCTGTTGGCAACATTACGATCCAAAGTGTGGCGACTTCACAGCAAAAGGAAACGCCGGATGGCTGGTTCACCTGTGAATGTATTGCTGGCCAGTATGATCTGGGTAGTGACTTAGACTGGCTTCCCGAAGGTCCGGCAAATATGCCGGATAAGATTTTTGCCAGCCAGAAGCCGGATATTGGTCAGGATCACCGGGATGATTATTTCCCTGTTTCGGAGAATGAAAATGAGTGAGTTTACCCAGGCACAACTGGTACGTCTGATTTCAGACATGATTCAGGTCGGTGTCATTATTGAAGTTCAGGCTAAGCCTTTGCGCTATAAGGTTCGTTTCACACCGGATTTGTACACAGACTGGATTCCTGCCAATGTCGGTCATGCCGGGCAGGTCAAAGACTGGCAGCCATTACAGGAAGGCGAACAAGTGATGGTTTTGAAACAGTTTAATACTCAAAGCGGAGTCATTATCGCTAGTCTGAATCAGACATCTTTTGACCAGCCTAAAGAGGATCTGAACCGGTTTTACCGGGAATTCCCGGACGGCACCTGGCTGGAGTACGACATGGAAAGCCATCTGCTTTCCGGCAAAATTACCGGCAAGGTCAACCTCGAAGTTGATCAGCAATTTCGGGTTCAGGCGCCGAAGATTGTGTTGGTCGGAGATATTGAGCATGACGGCAGTCAGAAAAGTACCGGTGATATTGCCGACGGCGTCCGTTCGATGGCTGCCGACCGGAGTATTTATAATACGCATACTCATACCCATGGTGTTCCGATGACGACATCAACAACGCAGAGGCAGTAGATATGGCCTTTGGTATTAACGAAAAAACAGGGCAACTGATCTCTGGTGTTGCTGAGTTAAAGCAACGTCTGCAACGATGTATGCGGACTCGGCGGGTAACAGTGCCGCTGGCCCGTGATTATGGTTCGAACCTGCCTTACCGGATTGATGCGAAGATTGCACCTGAGCTGGAGATTGATATCTACGCAGATGTAGCAGACATGATTGCTCACCCTCCCAACGGTTTTACCGATGAGATACAACTGGTTTCAGCCTGGTTAGAAAGGGGAGAGAACGAGATGACCTTATCGGTTGAAGTCAAATTGTTATTTGATGGCAGCATTGAAGAAATTTCGGGGTTAAGCCTGTGAGCCAGATTGATTTATCTCAGTTACCGCCGCCGGAAATTGTTCAGCAACTGGACGCGGTATCTGTCAGAACCAGAATGCTAAACCGGTTCGCGGAACTCCAGCATGTTGATCCCCCGAAAGCTGGAGATCCGCTCTATTTCGCGTTTTCGTCTATGGCGGAAGCGATTACCCGGGCTCGTCAGGAGTTCCAGGATATCTCTCTGGAAAATATGGTGGCATTTGCTACCGGCAGTAATCTGCAACAGCTCGGTGCGCTCAGGCCGGTGGAACGGTTTGAGCAGGAAAGTGATGAACAGTACCGGCGCCGAATTCAGATGGCTCCGGAAGGGTTTTCGACTGCCGGAGCAGAAGGTGCTTATATTTTCCATGCTCTGAATGCTGATGAAGATGTCCTGGATGCCAGCGTTGATAGTCCGGAAGAAATGATTGTCAATCAGTATATTCTGAGCCGGGAAGGCGACGGTTCAGCATCAGAGCAGCTATGTCAGACGGTTTATGACTATGTCAGCCAGACAATGAAGCGTCCTCTGAGTGATAAATATTCCGTTTATCCTGCGGAGATTATTTCCTACAGAATTGAAGCCGAGCTGGAGCTGTCTTCCGGCCCCGGAGAAGAACAAATACTGGCTGAAGCCAGAAGACGTCTGGAACAGTTAATCAAAGAAACCCATGTTCTGGGCGGAATGGTCTCTCTGTCTGCTATTACCGGAGCGATTCATATCAAAGAAATCGGTGGGGCAGCCACCTCTCAGCCAGTCATTGATGTTGACCTGATCGAGCCGAAGTCCAGAATACACTGTAATCGCTCTCAGGCTCCGTACTGTCGTGAGATTATTGTGCGTAGAAAGGCGGATTGATATGACATTTCACAGTCAGTTACCACCCTCTGCCGGTGATCTAGAACGGATTCTTGAACAGATCTTCTGGGAAGAACTTCAGCAAATTGAGCGGGATATCCGAAATTTTCTCAACCCCCGGAAGTGTCGTGCTGACTTGTTGCCATACCTGGCCTGGGAACTCAGTGTTGATGACTGGGATGATGACTGGGACGACTCGATTAAACGTGATCTGTGTGAAAAAGCACTGACCGTTCATATGTATAAAGGAACACGTGGTGGTGTTGAAGCTGCGCTGGCAGCGCTTGGTGTGACGACCGAGCTGAACGAATGGTTTGAAACTTCACCACCGCTGAAACCCGGCCGGTTTGCCGTAACTGCCTGGGTGAATAAAAACTTAGCGCCGGGTAAGTCAGAATTCTTATCCGACACCATGTATCAGCGTATTCGCTCGGCGATTGATAACACCAAGAATGTTCGTAGCCACTATGACATGAAAGTCGGGGCAAAACTGGGTCCGAACACGCTGACCGTGGGAAGCGCAATCACTAACCCAACCGCAATGGTCCGCTGCGATTCTTCAGCGGTACAAGAACCTCTGGTTACCGGGACACACATTGGTACGGCGATGGCTGGCAACGGTGTCAGCCTGACGCGTCATACAGCGAACGCCGTTGTAGATTCACAGCTTCAGCCAGCCACAGTATTTGTGGCAGGAGTGACTCAGAGTTGGGCTGTATTAAGAGTAAAAATGGAGGCAGCAGCGTGAGTGAAACCGTTGCATTAGTACCTGTAATCACCAATAAAGGCCTGGCGGCAGTTTTTAACAAAGGCAATGACGGCCTGTCCGCCCGGATTACACATATTGCGTTAGGTGATCACGGACGAGTACCGCAGAAAACTGAACTGGGTTTGGTGAATGAGCGTATGCGTATTGCCGTTGCAGACGGTCAGCGTATCGGAGAACACCAGATTCATGTCACCGCACTTGCAGATGGTGGCAGTGAATTCTGGGTTCGGGAAGTCGGCTTCATTCTGGAAGACGGGACAACACTGGCGATTTGGTCGGATACCAATCCACTGGCCTATCACTCAGCAAACGTACCGTTGTTGCTTGCTTTTGATCTGGCCCTGGATGCACTACCGGCAGAGTCAGTCACCATCGAAAGCACGGGTGCAAACCTGAGTCTGGCTGCATGGGGCGAACAGTATATAACCAATGCCACTGCGTCAATTAACAATATGTCACGTCATCTGAAGTTGATGTTGCGGGTGATGGAACTGGAGAAAAACAAATAGATCAGCGTCGCGTTGATCTGTCAATCAACGATAACACCCAGGGGGAAACATGGGGATCGAACAAGCCGTATCGGAACTGGTTGTAGCCAGTAACACGTTAACACAAATTGTCGAAGACAAAATCGGAGACATTGACCAGAAAGTACTGAGCGCCCAGCGCTCAGTCGAACACTTCATTGCCGATGCCAAACTCGGCTATCCGTATTTCAATCTGTTTAATAATGCAACACTGGGACGTCTGGAGGCCGATGGCACAACACCTTCCGGATTCTATATCTGGACACAAGGGATAAGTGTTCAGTTGGAGGTGATGCAGGAGACGGATTCATCCTGGTGGGAACTGCCGGGGCTGTTTGTCCGGGCTACGATTAAGTGGAGTACTCCAACCGGGAAAAAGTATGGTTCATTATGGGCCAAAGGGCAGGGACATAAGGCCTCAAACTCACCTTATTACATCAAAACCACCCGGGGTTTTGACTATCGTATTGTCAAGAATGATGGTGCTGAACGTTTCCAAATCGGTTGGGAAACCGGGAAACGCCTTCTCGATTTATCTGCAACCGAGTGGACAACCGCTGCACCATTAACCTATCAAAGTACCCAAAGCGAAGCGATTTGCTCATTTTATATTCCCGATGACCAACCGGCGGGGGAATTTGTTGTTGATCTGCGCAATATCTTCGTCAATCTGGGGGATTCGGATCGCTGGACTCTCGGTCTCAATGAGATCACATCATTCCCATATGCTACGTTAGCTGACATCAATAAAGGATAAGGAGCGAGATCATGGAAGCTGTATTTATCGAAAAAAAATCAGGCACACTATTCCACGCCAGTTCAGGAACGGAGCAGGAACTGGACATGTTCCGATCTTCCTTTCTGTCGGATGACTTCCGGCAAACCTATGGAGAGCCTGATGTTGATTTCACCGACACTTATCGGGTGAAAAGAATGAATGCGTTAAGAAAAAGCGCCTATCAGGCGGAATCGGATCCGCTGTATATGGAATGGCAGTACGACCAGACGGAGACAAAAGCGCAGATTTGGCGTGATAAAGTCACAGAGATTAAAACGCGCTATCCGTTGCCTGAATCAAAGTAAATCTGAATAGTTTCGAAGCCGCTGAAGGTGATTTTCTGATAGTCATGAGATTTGCCGGACACAAATCTCTGCCACATGGCTGTCGATACAACAGATCAGACAGAAATCGTCTGATTGTTCACCATCAAGTGAGGCTAAGAATGTCTTTAGAGCAGAAAGTAAGCGAACTTGTGTCATCATCGGATCGTTTAACTCAGGTCACACAGGACAGTGTGGGCCGGTATCAACAGATGATTGACCAGAATATCAGTCAAATTCCCCGAAAAATCGTCGATGCTATGAGCATCTCTTTGTATGTTGATGGCAAAAATGGCCATGATGAAAACGATGGCTCTCAGGCCCATCCGTTGAAGTCACTTTTCGCCGCGATACGATATGATGTGCCGTACCATGCATTTATCCGTATTTACCTGTTATCCGATATCGCTCTGGATCGTGATATCGGTTTTGCCGGCCGCCATATCCAGCTGTTTTTAAATAACCACACATTAAAATTTCCGGCGAGAAGTATCACGGATGCAGCAGGAACGGTTGTCGGTTCGGCTATCTATAAAATTCTGGGAGCCCGTGATACTTCACTGTTTATTCAGCAGGGGACGCTGGAAACCAGTGACTGTATCTCTTCCGGAAAGGGCGATCAGTGGTTCTTCCGCGTTCATCAGACCATGGTTCAGATGGGTGGCATCGATTATGACAACGGTATTTTCCCGGTGTCATTTAACCGCCTAAACATCAAGCTGGGGAAATATGTCACAGGGCTTTGCGCCGGAAGCGCCGGCCGGAACTCGTATCCCGGTGAAGGGGTTGTTGTTGCCTGCCAGTATTTAACGACAGCTGATGTAACCGCGGACGGGGCTGTGCTGTATGGCAAAGGTGTCCATTTCCGCAACAACACGTTATACGATTATTCAGGTCATCAGGTTCAGGTGGTAAGCGCATGAAAATCATTCACGATCATCTCTATCAAGGGATTCATTTCCTGGCTTTTCCTGTTTCCAATACTGATCAGGACGGTCATACCATTAACCCGGATTTATCTGCGGAATTTTTACAGGCGGCTTATCAGGATGAGCGCTGGAGTGAAATTCGTCGCCGGCGCGATCTTCTGATTGCGAGGACTGACTGGACGCAGACGATTGATTCACCAGTGACAGATGAGAAACAAAAGGCATTTTCAGCTTATCGTCAGATATTGCGCGATATTCCGCAAACCTATTCGGATCCCGATGAAGTCGTCTGGCCGGAGCAACCGGAAACTCATCACTGAAACGAGCAATCATTACAGAATAGTCAGACATACAAAGCCGCTGAAGGTAAATGAGACACAGGAAACTGATGCTGGCGAAAGCAACCGTTTACTGTGACAACATGAACCACAGGAGCTGAAAGTATGAGCTTAGAGCAAAAAGTGGCGGCACTGGTTGAGGCGTCGGATACACTGACCTCGACGGTGAATCGCAAAATAACGGAAATTGATCAGAAAGTAGAATCGGCAACCACGGCTATCCCTGAGGCCATTCGGGAAAATATACACCGGGTTGTTTATGTCGATGCCTTGTCGGGAAAAGACAGCAATGATGGCCTGACCGGTGCGACTCCGGTGAAAACTTTAAATCAGGCGATCGAACTGGTTCCGAATGGCGCTTCGGGAGAAATCCTGCTACGCCCGAATCAAACTTTTGAAGTTTATCGTCATGGTGTCTCTGCATCAGAGAAGAACTTAGTCATTGGATCCTGGGGCGCACCTTCGGAAGACAGTCGACCGGTTATCAGAGCAATGCCGACAACATTTAACAGTGATACCGAGGTGAGTAGTATTTTCGAAGCATCTTCCCGGATGAACATCAAATTCAGGCAGGTGGAAATTCAGACGGGTATTGTTTCGGATCATGAACACTATCATGTTTATGGCGGTTCGATTGGCAATCAGATTAATAGTAACTATGGTGGTTTCTTTTCCCGGGGTGAAGGAGATAACGAATTGGCTCATTTTGAGGTGCAGTTTATCCGTTGCACGATACGTCAGCAGGATTTCTGCCTGTTTACTTTCAACTATGGCCACTTGTTGTTATCAATGAGCCTTTGCAAGGTGATTAATGAAGGGCAAAACTCAGCTTTGTGCGATAAAGACGTCCCGAAGGTGATTGACCTGAACAGTACGACTTTTGAGGGTTTTCCGGAAGGCGCCTCCCTGAACAGTATGTTCAAACTGACCACGAATAATCACATCATCAGAGAAAACACTGCGCTTGCATGAGATAAGGCGGCTGAACCAAAAATATTGACTGGATGTCAATGAATGGATCTATCACAACCAAAGAGGCACCTATGGCACAAGTTATGATTGGCGGACGTTTATATGTAAATCCTTCCGCAGAACAGCTTCTCGCAGATGGAATCTCCCTTGAACGGGTTAATGAGATTTCAAAGGGTTTTAAATGGGATGAAGTTCGTCTTCATCGGGATCAACTCATCAGTAATACGGACTGGACACAAATTCCGGACGCACCATTATCCGAATCGCAACAAACAGCATTTGCTGCTTACCGTCAGGCACTGCGGGATATTCCGCAGAATTATACTGACCCGGATACAGTTGTCTGGCCACAAAAACCGGAGGATGAAGTACCGGCCCAGGCATAAATTCACAATTCAGAAGCCGCCGAAGGTGAAATGACGATAACCAAGACAAAACACATAAGGTGGAATATGAGTGTTGAACAGAAAGTCACCGAACTGGTGACGGTCACCAATCATCTGACCCAGGTTGTTGACAATAAAGTTGCAGAAATTGATCAACGGGTAACGGAAGCCAAAGATAGCTTTGAGCAGCAGATGACCGAAGCGAAAGACAGCTTCGAACAGTGGCGGGCATCTGCCAGAGCCATTAACCTTGACGGAGAACCCCGTTATAACACTGTCATTGATTTGACCGGGCTTAGTACCGATTACTATTTTCCGGTCTGGTGGCGTATGCCGACCAATAATAATGGGGTCAGTCGCCTGCAAATTGTCAGACATTACTCGACTGACAGCGAGAAAGATCCATTCAAAAACCATGATCCTCATGTGGCGGCCCTATTTACCGAGTTTGAAGGTAATGCATGTCCATGGGATGGTGATGCAAACTTTTTGACTATTAAACGAATTCATCAGCGATACCGGCCGACGATTCGTCAGATTCAGTTCGGAATGCGTTGTATTGCCCGCCCTATCGATGGCAGTAAGCCACTGTATAACAACTATACCAATGGGCAGAACGTGTATCATTCCATTCATAGTGGTTGCTATCTGCGTGGCGGAATGACCTATAACGTTCTGAAAAACTTTGTCGGCAGTTTGTGGTATAGCCGTGAACTGGGAGAAGTCTCTGCAGGAAGTGCCAGATCGGATACTTTTGAAATCCAGTGGAATGTCAAAGCTTATCAGAAAGATGATGCATTTCTCGGCAGTGACTATGGCAGTTCAAATCTGGCTTATAGCGCTGATTATGACCGTCGTTATGCACCGAAAGCGTGAGGTAAATATGGACACTATCTATCAGATTAACCAACTGGTTTCTAAAACCGGTGAAACTTTATATAACGTTCCGGCGGAGCCTTATATTTTATATGAAATGGGTTTTGGCGAAGATGAAGCCGCCCAGTTATGCCACGATGCGATACATGTCGCTAAATGGGAACAGGTCCGGGTAAAACGCGATACTCTGATTACCCGCAGCGACTGGACCCAGATGCCGGATGTTTCGCTGACCGATGAACAGAAGCAGGCATTTGTTGCCTACCGGCAGACACTGCGTGACATCCCACAGAACTACACCGACCCGGATGATGTCATCTGGCCGGAACTGCCGGTGACTGAATCCTCCCTCGCGTAAGCTGAAATCCCCCGAAGCCGCTGAAGGCGGGATTTTAATCAAGAACCGGATATAAGCCCCTCCATCAGTCATCGGAAGGGTGTTATCAATATCTGTCAAAGCGCGGCAGTCCGTTACTGAGTCGCATGATGGCAGCGAATGAGTGTGATGCGCTTCCCGCAGGAACAGAGATTACGCTCCTGATGCCTTGTAAACACTCTGAAATAGGAATTAAAAAACATGAGCTTAGAGCAAAGAGTCACTGAGCTTGTTCTGGCAGCGAATAATCTTACCGGTGGGGTGGACGATAAGATCTCTGAAATTGACCAGCGGGTCGAGCAAGCAGAACAGAAATTCGATCAACGGGTCGATCAGGCCAAACATGAGTTTGACCAGTTTAAAGCGCACCTTCAGGAAACGGTTCCGTTACCGTTCAATTTGTTTAAGAACTCGATGATGCGTGCCGTTGAACCGGAAGGGCATCCGACAGGTTCTAGCTATACAGGCTGTAAAATTGAAGCGGTTCACTCGTATACCAAAGGTTTTGAAGGCCCGTATACTCCGGTTGCACCGGAAAAGGTCGCAGCAACTCCGGATCTGGCAACAGCGGAGCTACCTTATTGGTATGGCCGTTATTATATGGGGCCGCGTATTCACCGGGGCGGTTTAAGAAACGGCTGGGGTGGCTTGGGGGATGGCAACATTCTCAAAATTACTTCCACAGCAGCCAATGAAGCCAAACTGTTTCGAATGCCGCTTGAGAAGCTCGGTTTATTTGAAAAAGTGGGTGTGAAATTCTGGATCAAAATTGTCTCCGGCAGCCTTGCTGTAGGAACGGATGCCGGGATATATAACGGCTATGGCTCACATACCTATATGCCGAATAAGATTACCAAGTCCCAAACCGATACGGGAACTGATGGATGGTTCTTATATGACCGGGTGATCGGGATTAGCTCCGTCACGAATATGACTGGCAATGTACTTAACTTTGGTTTACCGGAAAATGAAAACTGTGAGATCTATATCGCACTGCCTTATGCCTATATACCAATGGCACCAAAGCACATGCTTGCAGGCGTCGGAGAAACAGTTGCAACCCCTTACTACACCTTCAGGAATCAATCATGAAAGTTATTCAGAAATCAGATCAGGCCCTGATTGGCTTTTTTGAGACAGCTAATGCTGAGCAGGATGTTGTTGCACTGGGTTATGACCTGGATGAATGTGATTTTGTCCTGACCCAAAGCGAACAGGATCGTCAGTATCTGCAGTTTTTAGCCTCAACGGACTGGCAGGTAACCCGTCATCGCGATCAACAAGAGATGGGGACAGAAACTGCCCTGAGTGATGCAGATTATCAGACATTGTTAACGCAGCGCCAGAAAGCGCGCGATGCGATTGTTGACCCGAATGCTTTGGCGAGTTATCGCCAGATATTCAGTTAAATCAATGCTCAGACAGAACAGACAGACCGGTCAGATGTGACCGGACAGAAAACGGCTCCATGTTCAGAGCCGGGAAAGAATCAAATGATATATAAGCCGCTGAAGGTGAGTCCTAACCAAATAGAGGAACCACTATGGCATTTAAACACGGTATCTTCGGCACAACAGACAATAGCGGTACCCGGCCAATGGCAATGGCCGATACTTCATTTGCTGTGGTTGTCGGTACGGCACCTGATGCTGATCCTACGGTTTTCCCTGTCAATACTCCGGTTTTGATTGCGGGAAGTGTGCAAAAATTGGCGAAGCTGGATATGGCTGGCGGGCATCGGGGAACACTACCTGATGCAATGGCGGCGGTTTATGACCAGCAACGTTGTGCAATTTGTGTGATTCGGGTTGAAGAAGGCGAAAGCGAAGAAGCAACAATCACCAATATTATGGGCGGTGTAGATCCTGAAACCGGATTGAAAGCCGGTATTGAAGCGATTCTGGATGTCAGTTCAGTCACCGGAAAACGCCCTCGTCTTCTGGCTGTTCCCGGCTTCTTAGATCAGCAGGCTGTGCTGACTAAGCTGTTGCCGATCGCCAGCCGTCTGCGCTGTAAAGTGTTTGCCGACTGTCCGGGAAGCAAATACGAAGATGCAGTTGCTTATCGCAAACTCTGGGGTGATAAACGCCTGGAACTATTCTGGCCACGTCTGAAAAATGCTGAAGGACGTCTGGTGCCAATGTCTGCATTTATGCTGGGTCTGGAAATCCAGAAAGACCAGAATGAAAACTACGGTTACAGCGCTTCGCTTTCCAACCGTAAAGTCAATGGTCTGCTGGGCACCGAGCTGCCGATCGACTATGCCGACGGCGACACTAACTGTATGGCGCATCTGCTCAATGAAAACCAGATTACCACTGTGATTCTTGACGATGGCTATCGTAGCTGGGGCAACCTGAGCTGTTCAGATGATCCGAAATGGCAGTTCAACTCACACGTTCGCGTCAATGACATGATTCTGGACATGATTACCAGCGGCCTGAAATGGGCGCGGGACCGTAAAATTCTGGCCACCTTCGTTGAAGATGTGGTGGATACGGTTCAGAACGGTCTGGACGGGGAAGTCCGCAAAGGCCATCTCTACGGTGCAACCGTATGGGCTGATCCGGATTTAAACCCAGCGGATTCAATCATCGCCGGAAACTTTTATCTGGACTATGACTTCACACCACCAGGAATCGCTCAGGCCATTCATGTGACGAGTCATTTTGTCAACGATTACGCTGATGTGATTTTCGAGTAAGGAGCAGTTATGGAACGCAGACCACCAAAAGTACTGGCTGATTTTGCCTGGTATCAGGACGGTGTAGGCATGATTGGCCTGACACCAAAGATTAAATTACCTTCGCTGGACCGTGAAGTCGAAGAGTACATCGCAGGCGGCATGGCCGGCACCATGAAAATTGATATGGGCGCCGTCACTGTTGAAGACCTCGAAGTCACTCTGGCTGAGCCGAATATCGAGACTATCAAGCTGTTTGGTTTGACCAACGGGCATGAAAAACAGTTTGTCTTCCGTTCGGCAATGCGCGGCACATCTGGCGTTGATAAGTTTGTGATCAAAGTACAGGGCCGTGTCATCGGGCTTGATCTGGGCGAAATTGAACGGAAAAAGCTGGCTGAGACAACCTGTAAGATCACCTGGACAGCTTACACCATCGAAAACAATGGAGAAGAAATCCTGAAAGTGGATCTGATCTCCGGAATTGAGCGTGTTGGCGGTGCTGACCTTCGGGCAGACATTAATAAAGCATTAGGTATTGCGTAGGAGCCAGAATGTATACACCAATTAAAGTTTCACTGCAGGTTACAACTGAATTAGACGGTAAGCCGCAACATGAGATCGAAATGCGTCCGCCGACCACCAATGATGTCATCCACGCCCAGAAACTCGGGCGTATGGCTGCCAGCAATGGTTCTGTTTCGGAAGAAAGCGAGCACGAAGCGCATCTCTTTGCGGCACTGACCAATACAACCCGCGAGTTTATCGGTCAACTGGCATTTTATGATTATGTCCAGCTGCAAAAAGCGTATGACTGTTTTTTGTTGCCGATCCCTCAGTTTGTCGCCAAGTCTGCCTTGTTATTTCCCGGTTCTGCGGGGGAATCTCTCTGCGAGAACTCCGGGAACTAACGATCGCTGAGTTATATGACTGGCTGGCTGAATGCGAAACATTAAGTCAGCAAGAGCAAAGAGAGGACTAAGATGGCAGATCAAACAGTGTCTGTCGATATTGGTGCTTCAACCCGGGTGGATTTTCTGGTTCCCCGGGTTTTTTACCAATTAGAGCAGCAAATGAAGCGTCTCGGTCGCAGTAACTGGAACGGACGCGAAACAGGTATCCGGCAGAACCGGAATATTGACCTGCCCGGCAGTGCATTAGCCGGCGCTGAAGCTGAAAGATATGCACAAGAACCGGCAGTAACATTCACCGGACTGAGTGAGGAAATCTTTTCCACCCTGCAACAGTCAGACATGCGGCTGGATACTCAGGCGCTTCTTTCTGTCACTGAGCAGCTCCTGGAGCAATCCGTTGAGCAGACCGATACGCTGAAGAATATCCGTAGCGATATCGCCCGCCTTCCCAGATTAACCGAAGGCCGGTCAACTGATGTCCGGAAAGTCAATGCCAGGAACATCACGAACATTCACGTAACTCATCTGTCAGATGAGCGCAGCGTGGGTCACTCCTTTTCCGTGCCGGCGTCAAAACGCGGGCATCAAACTTTACAGCAACGCCGTAAATCAACGGGTACAAAGCAGCCGCAAACACCGCAGGAGTTATCGGAATTACCGCGGAAGTCAGGCAGAACCCGGGTTGGTTCGGGTATCCGTAACCGGCGACGTCAGGCATCTGGCGGAGGATTGTCAGTCGGACGGATACTGAATCGTCTGGGTAAGTTCAATCCGAATCTGGCACAGTTTGATGAACTGGTCAGAGATATTTATCCAGATATTGACGAAGTCCGGATAGGCGGCGCGGCTTCCGCGCCGCAATACCGGCGTCGTGGCCGGCGCATGACGTCACGCCGTATGCCAGGCGCAAACCGTCCCAAACGCTTCGGCAGCCAAACCCGCCGCGGCGGTTTTTCCGTGGGCGGAATTATGCGTCAGCTGGGTCGGGTTAATCCGCATCTGGCCGCAGTTGATGCGTTTGTCCGGGACATTTATCCAGAAATTGATGATGTTCGCATCGGCGGTGAAGTACCGCAGCAACAACGTGCAGCCCAGATGAAACAGTCCGGTTCGCGTCAGAGTCCGAACCGGAAAGGCAGCCGCAAGGGAAAAACCAATCGTAAAACGGCCCGCAAGCCGTCAGTTCGCAAACAAGCAGTTCGCAATCAGCCAGCCGGGAATCAGTCAACCCACAGTAAAACGTCGGGTGACAAGACTGGCCGTCATAAAGCTGTTGCCAGCTCCGCCAGTGATACTTCTTCAGCGAACAAAGCACCTTCAGCACATGAAGCACCTTCAGCAAATAAAGCACCGAATGGCAAAGGCCATTCCGGTCAGAAAAGCGCATCGGTGCGGCACCAGAGTGTAACGCGGCGGAGACGCCCCGGCAGCCGGATGCGGCGTAGTGGTTTTTCTGTCGGTGGTGCGATGCGTCAGCTGGGACGGCTTGATCCGCGTCTGGCGACGATTGATGAGATTGTCCGGGATATCTATCCGGAAATCGATGATGTCCGGATTGGCGGTCAAACGACCACCACACAGCGACGTTCAGGTCAGTCACAATCTTCCGGCCGGACAAATGTTTCAGGCCGGCGTTCGGGAACATCCCGGAACAGTCGCCGGCGTAACTCCATGCGCAGAAGACGGCCCGGCAGCCGGATGCGGCGTGGTGGTTTTTCTGTCGGTGGTGCGATGCGTCAGCTGGGACGGCTTGATCCGCGATTGGCGGCTGTTGATGAGATAGTCCGGGATATCTATCCGGAAATCGATGATGTCCGGATTGGCGGACGCAACACACAACAGCGTCGCTCCGGGCGGTCTCAGTCCACGGCAAGACGTCAGCGTCCGGTACAAAGCCGTCGGCGCAGTCCGCATCAAAACAGAAGCAGAGTCAGACTCGGCCGCAATAGTGGTATCAGCCGGAGAGTCAGTTCTGCGCCACGGGTTCGCAGACAACTCAGTACCCTCAGAAACGTCCGGAAAGCACGAATTCCGGGGCAGCGGATGCTGAGCCGGGTCGGTAAAGCCGGACGCCGCTTCGCTCCGGTCAAACGGCTGACCAAGAAAATACCTTATGTCGGCGCAGCATTAGAAGCGCTGAACATCGGTTCAACCCTGGCTGATCAATCATTGAGCCGGCAGGAAAAAGCATCCGATATCGGTGGTTCGCTGGGAAGTATGGGCGGGGCTGCCGTCGGTGCAACCGTCGGGGCTGCAATTGGCTCCGTGGTTCCGGTTATCGGGACAGCAATCGGCGGTATGGTTGGCTCTTATCTGGGCGGAATCGGTGGTGAATGGCTCGGACGCTGGGCTGGCAAATCGCTATTTTCTGACGACAAGGAGAAAGAAAAAGCTTCAGCCGGTGCCGGAATGCGTGACCGCGAAAACGCAGTGGCCGGGCCGGGAATGTCTTCTCCGGCAGCCGGAAGCAGTCCGCAGGACATGATGGCAATGTCAAACCGGGTCAACCAGGTACAGAGCAGTCAGCAAGGCGGTACTCAGGTCTCGTTTGCTCCGGTTTTCCATATTCAGGGAGACGTAGACGATCAGCAGATCAGCAAGCTGGAAAACATGGTCATGCGTCTGGCCAGACAGGTGGAGAAAATGGGTGGCGGTCCGCGCAGTGTCAGTTTTGCCGATAGCTGAGGGCCGTTCCGGGAACAGTTATTCCGGGAAAGCTATTCAAGGAAAAGCTGTTCCCGGAAGAGATCCCGGCAAGTCTGAGATGAACAATGCTGAAAAAAGTGCAGTTACAAAAACATGTTGAGGTAAAAAGGAGGCGCTATGGCTGATGTCATGATGGCACTGGGAAATTATCGGTTCAGTATCGATACGGCTGCATTGCAGACCATCAGTGAAAGCCACGAATGGCGATGGGCCGATCATCATCTGGCGGGGCGTAAACCCCGCTCGGAATTCATTGGCGGCGGATTGTCGACCCTGCGTTTCAAGGGGGTGATTTACCCCCATTTTCGTGGTGGCCTTGAGCAGACCGAAAAAATGAAGGCCGAAGGCGATAAAGGAAAACCGCTGCGTTTGATTGACGGTCTGGGGAAAGACTGGGGCTTATGGACGGTGCGCCGGCTGAATGTCGATAAGAGCAAACTCTTTACCAAAGGGGTTGCCCGAAAAATTGAATTTACTCTTGAAGTCACGGAATATCCGGATAAGGCATAACGATGACAACCTATGTAACCAAAGATGGCGATCAAATTGATGCGATTACCTATCAGTACTATGACGGACTGCCGGGAGCTTATGAGGCGGTTCTGAAAGTCAACCGGGGCTTGTCTGCTCAGCCACACCCGTTGCAGGCCGGTATTTCGATAGAACTGCCGCTGCTGTCACCGGCCGGAGAAGAAGCGGAGATCAGTCTATGGGATTAGATTGTTTTCAGATTCTGGCCGATGGTCAGGATATTACAGCGAAGATTCGTCCGTTTTTTCTGCGGCTGACCATTACGGATAATGCCGGTATCGACAGCGACCATTTTGAACTGGTGCTGGCCGATGACGGCAAGGTTGCGTTTCCGCAGCGGCAGTCACAGATTGAAATCTATACTGGGGTTGACCGAAATGCGCTGGTTTTCCGGGGTGAGTACACGGTCAATTCCGTGACCCTGACCAGCCCGGAAAAAACCATGACTCTCGCCGGTTACGCCGGGAATATGGGCGGTAAGTTCAAAACTCACCGGGATTTCACCTGGAGTCAGGTGACACTGAAAGCACTGGTTGAAACAGTTGCCCAGCGTAATGGCCTGACACCGGCTGTTTCTGCCAGCTATGCTGCGATTCAGATTCCCCATTATATTCAGGCCGGTCAGAGTGATGCCGATCTGGTGACGGAACTGGCCAAAGAGCATGGCGCAACGATGAAAATTGCCCGGGAACGACTGGTCTTCTTTCCCCGGGGAGATAACCAGAGTGTGTCTGCTGCGCCGCTTTCACCTGTCGCCGTGAAACTGACCAATGAGGTTGAAGCAAGGCTGACCTTGTCGGGAACGGGACGTTTTCAGGCCGTTGAAGCATTCTGGCAGCAGGTCGAACTCGGTTACCGGCAAAGTGTCAGAGTGGGAAAAGACGGCGGGAAAATAAAGAAACTCAGCAAAATATTCCCCGATGCAGAGGCGGCCAAGGCTGCCGCCGAAGCGGTGCTGTATCACGAACAGCGTAAAGACTACAAACTCTCTCTGGATGAGCTCCCGTTTATTGCCGGTATTCAGGCAGAGCGGAATATTCAGCTGAGTGGTTATCATCGTCCTGAATTTAATACGGAGTGGATGTGTGAGAATGTGACGGAAGTCATTAGCGAAAACGGACATATTCTCAGCTGTAGTTTCGTTATCCCCAAAGGTGAAAGCGTACAATATCTGGAAACATGACAGTATGGGTGAGTTCATGTTCCCTGTCCGGTGATATTGGTCATGTACAATGAATATTTATCGGGCAATTTATTTCATTCGTCACCGGTTTATTTCATGACCCGCATCATTTGTAAAATGGCTTGCTGCTGTGTTTCAGTCAGCCGGGAAAAAAGCTTTAACAGCTCTTGTTCTGTTGTCGATGAAATCGGGTGAACCGGACCTTTACCAGCCAGATACCAACTGACATTAATATTTAATATGTCACACAAGCGTTCTATTTCCTGCATGCTTCTGGGCTGGCGCTCCGATGTTTCCCAGGATTTGATCGTATGAGGGGATTTATGCATAGCAACCGCCACTTGCTCCCGGGTCAGGTTCATCGCTGTTCTTGCCTGTTTTATCCGTAACTTTTTCATTTTTACTAAGATTTTTGTCAGTACCTTAGTGTTGAATATAAGATATGTAGACAGGAAAGGAGACAATAGATACAGATCTGCGATATGTAACCAGATGAACTATTTTTATGAGGGAAATTCTTTATGATGCGACACAATAAATAATAAAATCATAGCGAATAATATGAATGTTCACCGAATTTGTTGTCATCGCGGTGTCAGAAAGTTCCTGTAACTGACATAAATAAATCTGTTTTTTGATGCGTTACTGATATTTTTGTTGCCATAGAATGATATTTTTCAAATATTAATAATGTTAAAGAAAAATATTATTTCTTTATATATAAATAACATTGGCAAAAAAATGAATTCATCTGCATTAAATAATGAGAGTTATATTTAATTCAAATGAGTTGGCGATATTGTAAAACGACCTGATTCTGTACAAAAATTAAAAATATTGTAAATAATATTATTTGTGCAAAATATATTTGAAAAAATCATGAATATAAAAATAGTGATTTGCATTAAAAGGAGGGATCACAGCCACTGACATTAGTGACACTGTTTCAGAGAAGAAAACCCTTACCGGCGGCAACCGATAAGGGCCCGGGAGGTCTGAACAACCATCGACCGTAGGGACTAGAGCGAGGCGGCAACCTCAATGCTCACGGCTCCAACACCATTTCATCCTTACGTAAGATTGTAGCGCAGTCCTCTGAGAAACGAAATCTATTCGAACCGCAGGAGGTTACATGACTATCACTTCAACTCAGGCTACTTGCATGATGCAAGACTTTCGTGCCTGTCACCCGATTCCGGATATCCGGGTTTTGCCCCGTTCTCCGGTCGCCGACGGTAATCCGTCGCAGACGCTCAGCGTTACCCACAGTTAGAAACACTAGTTGTCCCGGTTATTCCGGGAGTGCTCTCAACGATGATTGGAGGTTCGCTGTATGGCGTCCGCAGAAAAACTCAAACAGATGATTGAATTACATGATTTGGCTCAACGGCTGGGAATGGAACGGCCTGATCCGGCAGGAAACTACCGGGCGCCAAACCGTCGGGATCACCATCCCAGTGTCAGTATTTTCGATGCCGGGCAATCGGGCTATATGATGTGGAAAGACCATGCCAGCGGTGACGGTGGCAGCTGCATTGATATGGTGATTTATTGTGGCCGGGCTTCTGATGCAAGCGAAGCCATGGCATTTCTGCATGAGCTTTATGGTTTGCCGCGTGATGCATCACTCTCAGTTATGGCAGCACCTAAATCCCAGATTGAATGGCTGGCCGACAAGCAACTGGCGGCAGCAGGCAAAGCCCGGTCTTATCTGATCGAACAACGGATGATTCCGGAGCCGGTTGTCGCTGCATTGCAAAAGCGTGGTGCATTTGGCTTTAGTGACTGGACCAACCCGGAGAAAGCCCCCGGAGATTTAGGTTATGGCGGTCCGGCAATCAGTTTCCCGGCCCGGAGTCTGTTTTCCCGGGAAGTGGTCGGCATCGATTACCGGTTTTTCGAACCGGCACTCAATGGCGATCTGAAAACTAAAGCTCAGGGTGAAAAACGCGGTTATCCCTATATTCCTGACCTGATTGCGCTGAAGCGGGCTCGCGTGGTCATTGTGGTCGAATCGGCTATCAACGCATTTTCGGCCATTGCTGCTTTTGATCCGGAAGGGCTGGGCAATAGTACGACAACAGCGATCGCGACCCGTGGACTGGCTGTCGATGAAATTGACTGGCGTTTTTTACGCGGAAAAAAAGTGATTTGCTGCTTTGATAACGATGCCCCGATAGAAACGGGACCGAGGAAAGGGCATCGTCCCGGTCCGGAAGCGGCGTGGGTTGTCCATGAAAAATGTACCGCATTGAATATTCCCTGTTTTCTGGTCAGTCAGTCCGGTGGGAAATGGGATGAAATTAATGATCTGAATGACTATTTACATAAGCACGGTCCGCAGCTGACCCGGTATGCGTTGCTGCACCATGAACCCTGGCTGGTTTTCGGTCAGGATGGTGAGTTCGAATCCGGGCGCTTCCAGCGCTTACCGTTACCGGAACACGATCAGTATCTGTACTGGCTGTACCGGGTGAAAAGCGATTTCACCAGTTACCTGAAGATCATGACCCATGAAGAGGAAGGTGAGCAGAAAATCCCACAGGATGTATGCAGTTTCCGGATTGCCGGACTGGCGAAAGTGACGATCTCGTCAGCGCACTCGGCCATTACCGGTGAGCCGGACTTACAGCCGACAAAAGTTTATTCGGCAACAATTCAGACGCCCGATTCACCTTATGATCTGACCCGTTTTGTCCTCAAGAGAGAGCAGCTGTACAACATCGATGTCTGGCGCCGGGTCGGTGGCGGCATCTTCAATCCGGGAAAATTTACCCGGATGATTGCCATCCTTGAACGTGCCACGCATATCGGCGCCCGGCATGCGGTCAATTTTGTCGGTCTGGCCTGGCATGACGGGCAGGCGATTCTCAATGAAGGTCCGGATTGTTATTTCACCGACCCGGTTCAGCAGTGTCCGTATCACAATCTGCAATTCCCCGATGGAACACCGGGACAGGGACGAAAAGTGCTCGAGGCCTATCATGCGACGTTCCGGCAGAATGCAGCCCTGATGTTGTTGGTCTGGGGATTGGGCGCGCATCTGAAAACATTTCTGGGTGTGTGGCCACACTACATGCTGCAATCCGGCAAAGGCTCCGGTAAGTCAACGCTGATTAAGTCTCTGGAACGGACGATCGCGTTCACGATGTTCTCCGGGCAGAGTCTGAAGACCGAGTTTCGTCTGCTGACTTCGATTTCTCACACATCTCATCCGGTCGGCTGGGAAGAACTCAGTGCTCAGGGACAGGGAGTGATCGATAAAGCGGTCGCCCAGTTACAGGAGAGTTATCAGTACACAATTACCCGGCGTGGCATCGATATGACCGAGTTCCTGTGTATTGCGCCGGTGCTGCTGGCCGGGGAAGACGTTCCGGTTCAGTCACTGCTCGGTAAGCTGGTCCGTTCTGACCTGACCGGACGGAAAGGTGATTTGATCCCGGACGAATTACCGCGTTTTCCGGTTAAGGACTGGATTCAGTATCTGACTCATTTCTCCCGCTCTCAGATTAAGCGGCTTTATCAGGAATGTGTTCAGTACCTGAACCAACACTGCATGGCGAAACCGGAAGACAATGGTGCAAGCCGGATGCGGGATAACTATGCCTGTCTGTTGCTGGCCTGGAAGCTGTTGTGTGAGTTTACCGGTGTTGCGACCAACTATGGTTATTTCATCAATGACATGGTTGCGGAAATGAATACGCATATCAGTGAAACCAGTGCCGAGCGTGAACCCTGGGTCTGGATTATGGAGCTGGCGCTGGGCGAGATGGATGCCGGGTATTTCCGTTATCCGTATACCTACGAATGGATTAGTGGCGAACTGTGTCTGCTGGTCCGGACCAGCCATATTATGCAGCACATCAGTCAGAGTCCGTCTCTGAAAGTGAAGTTTGACAGTCTGCCGGTGAAATCGGACCGCATTCTGAAAAAGCAGCTGAAAGAAGCGGGCGTGGTCAGAAAAGACGGTTGCGAGAAGACGATTAATGGCAAGCGGGTCGCTAATTTTGTGGCGCTGGGAATCGAAAACCTGCGTGAGTTCGGTCTGTTCCCGACCTTCCCGGAACATGTCAGGGAAGGCGGCTCAGCGGTGGTTTCTCCGCTGTATGAGAAACGTGAATTTTCCAAATAAAGATTCAGTCAAAAAAATAGTTATTTCAATGACAAACAGACGATGAAGCATGGTTTCGTGACCATCTTCATATTCAATCTTCAGATAATTAGAAGTGATTCGAGGTATTTTCATGCTTATGAAGCTAAGTAAATGGCGTGAAGCACGTTTTCCGGAAGGACAGGCTCCTGACGTCCGGACGTGCCGCAGGGAAATCGATTTGGGCACTTTGCCCGGTAAACGGATTGGTCGCACTTATTACGTTGATGTCGAAAAAGAAAAACAGGTGACCGGTGATATTTTGTTAGATGAGTTGCTACAGCACTAATATTAGGGGGCGAAGAAGGAATTATGCCAAGGCCAAGAAGTCAAAAATACAGAGACCTGCCTGAGGGTCTCTATTTCAAAGGTGTCAAAGGATATGTATTCCACCGTGTTGATGATTCGTGGAAATCGCTGGGCAGGGACAAATCCAGAGCCATTGCACTGGCCCGCCGGTATAACGCAACTTACCGGATTGATCCGGAGCTGGTTCATCCGATTCATCCTCATCAGATCTCGGCCAGAAACCGTAAGGCCGTACTGCCGTTCTCCCGGTTTCTGAATCAGGTCGTGAAACGCTACCGGGATGAGGAAACACCCACGGCTGGTACACTGGCTGACTTTAACAATAAGATCAAAAAACTCAGCACAGTGCTGGGTGACTGCCGGGGAATTTCTATCGGACTGGAGGAAGTGAATATGGTTCTGGACCAGTTTGCTGCCGGTAAATCCAATAATGTTTACAACCGTTGGATCTCGTTTATGGAAAAAGTCTTTGCTTACGCAGTGGATGAATCCGTGATGATAGATAACCCGGCCAGCCGGAAAAAACGCAAACCAAAAGAAGATAAGCAGCGCAAGCGGCTTACGCTGGATGAATACCGGGCGATCCGGAATCTGGCGCCGCCCTGGCTGCAGATTGCGATGGACTTATCTCTGGAAACAACCCATGCCGTCAATGAGATCTGCCGGATTCGGTATCAGGATTATGAAGTGCTCGACCAACCCAGAAGAGAAGGCGAGTACATGGTTTATGGATTTCTCAGAATTCACCGCCAGAAAGTCAAAGACAAACAGGCCAGCCGGGTGATGATTCCGGTGACGGATTCCCTGCGCCGGATCATCGAAGCCAGCCGGGCTGATGATGTGTCGTCTCCGTATGTGGTTCACCGGTGCTCTGAACGTTCCGCCAATACCATGAGTGATTACTGCGATCATCCCACGCAGGTCAATAAGAAGTACCTGAGCCGCCAGTTCTCCCGCTACCGAGATAAAGCCGGGGTAAAACAACACCTGCCAGCCTGCCAGCGGCCGACATTCCATGAAATCCGGGGGCTCAGCATCCACATGTACGATCAGGCCGGTTACGACCCACAAGCCAGAGCCGCCCATACCGATGCCAGAAGCACCGCGATCTATAAGGCCGGCCACGTCCAGTGGATTCAGGTTCCCGCCGCCGAGATCGCATTACCCCAATAATGTCTGCTTATTTATATGAGGGAAGTGTTTGCTGGTATGAGACTGGCATATTGGAACAGTTTTGGAACGAAGCGGAAAACAAATGGCATCAGCCGGAGGATAAAACCAGCCAACCCCCGTCCCTGACCTTGGTGAATACCGACACACCATGACGGGATGCTGGCAATTTGAGATTTTCCCCGGAATGCCATTTGCTGTTTGAATCATCCGATTGATTTAACGTTTGATGACGGAGTCCCGCCGGACCATTGTTGGGACAAAAACCCGGATGTCATCTTCTATCGGTTCTTTGTTGGCGAGCTTTAAAGCCAGTTTGACGGCTTTCTCTGTCATCATTTGAATCGGATAACGAATGGTTGTCAGTTTCGGACGCAGATATTTAGCAATAATACCGTCATCGAATCCGATTAATGAGATTTCACCGGGGATTGTGATACCGTTTTCATCCAGTACCGACATTGCTCCGGCAGCCATGTAGTCGTTGTAACAGGCTATCGCAGAGAGTTGCAGATTTTTAGAGAGCAGGTTAACCATGGCTTCTTCTCCGCCTTTTTCTGTCGGAGAACCATATTCAATATGGTTTTCGTCAACATCCAGATGGTTTGCCTGCATTGCGTCCAGATAGCCTTGTTTGCGGTGGACAGTGTCCTCAATATCGTGATTTGAACAGATGTAGCCAATATTGCGGTGACCATTTTTAATCAGAAACTCAGTTGCCTGATAAGATCCCCGGTAATTGTCGAGGGCGATGCAGCGTTCTGCGAGTTCGGGAATGTAACGGTTGATCAGAACCATACTTGGCACCTCCCGGGCAAACTCAATCAATTCTTCATTCGAGAGCGCTTTACTATGCACAACCAGCGACTCGCACCGGCTCGAAATCAGTAATTCGAGGACTTCTCGTTCGAAACTGGCGTTATGGTAGCCGTTGCCGATCAGCAGATATTTACCATGCTGAATGGCGATGGAATCAATAGCTTTCACCATACTGCCGTAAAACGGGTCGGAAACATCCCCGATCAACACACCAATGGTATTGGTTGTCTGACTGACCAGCGCCCGTGCATTGGCATTCGGGCGATAGCCGAGTTTTTGCATCGCTTTCTGAACCGAGGCCCGGGTTTCCGGGTTGGCATTGGCCGTGTTGTTTAAGACTCTCGACACCGTTGCAACCGAAACTCCGGCTTCTTTTGCGACATCTTTTATGGTTGCCATGCTGACCTCTTATTTTGTTGGCACACAGTGAAACAAATAATCTATCGTCGATTTCCAGAGAATTCGTTATCTGAGTTATCGTTGCACCACAATACCTGATCTGGTGGTGCAAAATTATATTACGCCTGCTGTACCTGCCGGATATCGGGCTCTTGTCCGGTAAGGCGGATACTTTCGCCTTGCTGATTGAATAAGTGAATGGTGTTGAAATGAGTAAACAGTGACATTTCCTTGTAGGGTTCAATGAAAAAATCACCGGAACTAAGGAATTTAAAATCATCAACCCCCAGACTCTGGCCAAAGATGTAGGTGCTGCTGCCCAATCGTTCAACGACTTCTGAGTGGAAATTGATTTCCAGATCGCCTGATTCCCGGTTCAGATGCTCCGGTCTTATCCCTAATGTGATCAACTCTCCCGCTTGAACCGGGGTTGTCACGACGGGTAACACGTATTCACGTTCTGGCTGACCCATCGTGATATGTATTGCATCCGGAGACCATTGGGAGACGGTTGCCGGAATAAAGTTCATTTTGGGAGAACCGATAAAACCGGCAACGAACTGGTTCTGTGGATAGTAATAGAGATCCATCGGACTGCCGACCTGTTCGACCTGCCCTGAGCGGAGCACTACGATCTTATCGGCAAGCGTCATTGCTTCAACTTGATCATGGGTGACATAGACCATTGTAGAGCGCAATTCCTGATGCAGTTTGGCAATATGCAGGCGCATTTCAACGCGTAACTCCGCATCCAGATTCGATAAGGGTTCATCAAACAGAAATACGTCCGGGTTTCTGACTATGGCACGCCCGATAGCCACCCGCTGGCGCTGTCCTCCGGAAAGTTGCGAAGGTTTCCGGTCGAGCAGAGCCTCTAACTGAAGTGCTTTGGCAACCTGACGGACTTTCTTTTCGATTTCTGGTTTAGGGGTTTTGCTGACTTTCAGTGAATAGCCCATGTTTTCGGCTACAGTCATGTGCGGGTAGAGAGCATAGGACTGAAACACCATGGCAACCCCACGTTCTGAAGGTTGTACATCATTGACGACTCTGTCTTTGATGGCAATGGTTCCTTCTGATATCTCTTCCAGACCTGCGATCATCCGCAGGAGCGTCGACTTCCCGCAGCCGGATGGACCGACAAATACGACAAACTCACCATTGTCTATGGAAAGGTTTACATCGTGGATTGTTTTTACATCACCAAAACGCTTAACTACGTTAGATAACTCAATAGATGCCATGAGTGGGTTCTCTCTTATAATTCATTTAACTTCATGATTATTATAACGATTATATTAATTTGAGTATTTTGTCTATTAGCTGAAGACGATTATATGCTGTTAGTGTAAACGTATTCCAATTTTTGGTTTTTTTTTGTGTCTACGGTCACGAATGTGGGGAAAAAATGTAGTCAATTCGCTGTGTTTGGGAATATTTTGTTTAGGGTAATCGTTTTCTTGATAAGGAAATTTGGTTACAGCAAATCATTAAACGTGTGCAAAAGGGTGAAGGGAATTTAACCGTCAATGATCAATACACCCTATCGATTCTAACCAGGAGACGTTATGAAAAAACGTACGTTATCAAGCACAGCAAAAGCTGTGGCGCTCGCTGCCGGGTGTGCTCTTACTTCATTTCATGTACTGGCTCAGTCCCAGCTACTGGTCTGGGAAGATATCCAGAAATCAGTCGGTAATGCCGATGCGACCAAAGCATTTGAAAAACAATACGATGTGAAGGTAACGGTTCAGGAACTGCCTTATGGCGGGCAGATTGAGTCATTACGTATGGATGGTCCGGCCGGAACCGGCCCCGATGTGGTTAATCTGCCTCATGATCAAATCGGTAGCGCTGTCGTGCAGGGTTTACTGGCACCTCTTCAAGTCGATCAGGCTGTATTGAATACGTTTACCGATTCTGCCGTTCATGCTTTGACCTACAAAGGTCAGTTATATGGTTTACCGAAAGCCGTAGAAACGGTGGTTATGGTTTATAACAAAGATTTAATGCCCGAATTACCAAAAACAATGGAAGAGTTGTTTACTGCATCGAAGAAATTCCGGGAGGAAGGTAAGTACGGTTTACTGGCTAAATGGGATGAGATCTATTACGCCTACGGCATTATTCATGCGATGGGCGGCGATATTTTCGGTAAAAACAACGATGGTTCCTACAACGCAAATTCTGTTCTGCTGAATACTCCGGGAGCAATTCAGGGCGGAGAATATGTCGAGAAGTTTTTTAAAGAAAAAGTTTTTCCGCGTGGGATTATCGGTGAGTCAGGCCTGAATGCTGTTGACTCTCTCTTCACCGGGCGGAAAGCTGCTGTGGTACAGACTGGCCCGTGGTCGTTCCAGCCTTATAAAGAGGCTGGTATCAATTACGGTGTTGCACCATTACCGATCCTGCCGAATGGAAAACATATGGGATCGTTTATGGGCGTTAAAAGTTACAGTGTCTCGTCATACTCCCACAATAAGGCTCTGGCTCAGAAATATATTGAGTTCATCAATAACTATGAGAACTCGAAACGACGTTTTGAGCTGACCGGTGAAGTCCCGGCGGTGAAAGCTCTGATTGAAGATCCGATTATCAAAAACAATGAAGGTGCCCGGGCTGTGGCAATGCAGGCCGAATATGCGACGCCAATGCCATCAATACCAGAAATGAATGAAGTCTGGGCTCCGGCCAACAGTGCACTTCAGCTGATTGCGACCGGTAAGCTGGATCCGAAAACGGCTTTAAACAATGCCGTTGAAGCGATCAATATGCAGATTGAAGCCAACCACGCCATGATGGGGCTTTAAAGAGTCAATGGTGCCAGCCTGAGGTTCAGGCTGGCAGATGTCGTTGTATTCAGGGAATTTTTATGCCTACGTTATCTTCCGAACTGTCGCAAAGTGAGATGAGTTACCCGACCCAACACAGATATTACGCTCTGTGGTTGTCTGTAATTCCGGGGCTGGGACAACTCTATAATAAGCAAATCGCCAAAGCGGTAATGTTCTTTATTTTCATGCTGAGCTTTTGGGGTGTATTTTCTGATTTTTTGTCCAATGGATATTGGGGATTACTGACTCTTGGAGAATCTTTACCGGAAGATAATTCGGTATTCCTGTTGGCGAAAGGGATTATTTCGGTCATTGTTTCTATTTTTGGTTTCGGTGTTTACGCGCTGGCGTTTTATGATGCTTATACCAATGGAAAACTCAGAGATCAGGGCCGGGAATTACATTCAATCCGGCGCCAGTACCGGACAGTAGTGGAATCCGGATTTCCTTATTTGATGGTTACACCTGCATTTATTCTATTAGTTTTTGTGGTGGTCTTTCCGATTGTCTTCGGCTTTGCAATTGGTTTTACCAATTATAATTTATACAACTCTCCTCCGGCCAAATTAGTTGACTGGGTCGGACTGAAAAACTTTATTAATATTTTCAAAATTAATTTATGGCGTCAGACCTTTTTTGATGTTTTACAGTGGACCGTTGTGTGGACGCTGGTCGCAACAACGCTGCAATGTAGCGTTGGAGTTCTGCTGGCAATTCTGGTTAATCAGAAAGATCTGAAATTTAAACCATTGATTCGGACTATTTTCATTCTGCCCTGGGCAGTTCCCGGTTTCGTAACCATTCTGATTTTTACCGGAATGTTCAATGAAACTTTTGGGGTTATCAATAATGTAATTCTGAATTTCTTCGGTGTTGATCCCAAACCCTGGCTGACGGATCCGCTCTGGACTAAAACGGCTCTGATTCTGATTCAGACCTGGCTGGGTTTTCCGTTTGTATTTGCCATGACAACTGGCGTACTTCAGGCGATTCCGAATGATCTCTATGAGGCTGCAACAATTGATGGGGCAAGTAAGTTCCAGCAGTTACGCACCATTACTATCCCGTTGGTACTGTTCTCTATCGCACCGATACTGATTACCCAATACACCTTCAATTTCAACAATTTCAATATCATATACCTGTTCAATAATGGTGGGCCGGCGGTCATTGGCAGCAATGCGGGTGGTACGGACATTCTGGTGTCCTGGATTTATAAGCTGACAATGTCTTCTTCACAGTATTCGATTGCTGCGGCGATCACACTGCTGCTGTCGATCTTTGTGGTTGGGATTGCACTGTGGCAGTTCCGTATGACCAATTCATTTAAAAGCAATGAGATGCGTTGAGGTGAGATGATGAGTATCAAAAGAAGTAACAACATTCGTCTGACCTGCAGTTATGCGGTGATTATTATGGTCAGTATTATCATCATCTACCCGCTGCTGTGGACGGTCGGAGCTTCATTCTATCCCGGCAACAGCATTATGGGAGACTCGATCTTTCCTGATAATCCGACCTGGGCTCATTACATGACGCTGTTTGAGAACAGTAAGGTTTCCTATCTGACCTGGTACTGGAATAGTCTGAAAATCAGTGTGATGACAATGGTTCTGACCTTGATCAGCGTTTGTTGTACCGGCTATGCCTTCTCCCGTTTTCGTTTTAAAGGGCGGCAGAATGGTCTGGTTCTGTTTTTGTTGCTGCAAATGGTGCCGCAGTTTTCTGCACTGATTGCGATTTTCGTTCTGGCACAAATGATGGGGCTGATTAACAGCCATCTGGCGCTGGTTCTGGTTTATGTCGGAGGCATGATTCCGATGAATACCTATCTGATGAAAGGCTATCTGGATGCGATTCCGCAGGATCTGGATGAGTCGGCCCGGATGGATGGTGCCGGTAATTTCCGCATTTTTATCGAGATTATTCTGCCGATATCCAAACCGATTATTGCGGTGGTTGCGCTGTTTTCTTTCACCGGTCCGCTGGGTGATTTCATTTTGGCAACCACGATTCTGCGAACGCCGGAAAACTATACCTTGCCGATCGGCCTGTACAATCTGGTCGTTGAAAAAATGGGGGCAAGTTATACCACTTATGCTGCCGGAGCCGTATTAATTTCACTGCCGGTTGCCATCTTATATCTCTCATTACAGAAGTACTTTGTTTCCGGGCTGACTGCGGGAAGTACCAAGGGATAAACGTGTACAAAAGGATAAATATGATGAAAAGAATAAGAATGAACTTACGAGTGTTATCAGCCATGCTGGCCGGTTCTGTTTTTCTGGCCGGATATTCGGCATCGGCTGGCGCAATGGCCCATCTTGCTGATCCTGCGAATAATTCTCCGGCCCGGGTCGAAGGTGGCTTTATCAAAGGCATGGATGTGTCGATGATTCCGGATATCGAAGCGCTGGGCGGCAAATACTATCAGAATGGTCAGCAGAAAGATCCGATCGCAATCATGAAGCAACATGGCGTGAACTATATCCGGATGCGGCTATGGGTGGATCCGAAAAGTCTGAACGGCGAAGCATACGGAGGCGGGAACGTCACATTGCATGAAGCCATAGAAATGGGAAAACGGGCACATCACTACGGCATGAAATACTTGCTGGATATTCATTACAGTGATTTCTGGACCGATCCCGGTAAGCAGCTGAAACCGAAGGGCTGGGAGAACCTCGATTTCGAACAGTTGGTCGCTAAAGTCGGTACTTATACCGATGCGGTAATGAAAGCCCACCGACGCGCAGGCGTGATGCCGGATATGGTTCAGGTCGGTAATGAGCTGAACAGCGGTATGCTCTGGCCGGAAGGGAAGAACTGGGGCGGAGACGGACACGAATTTGACCGTCTGGCTGCCTTGCTGAAATCGGGAATTCATGCCGTAAAATCAGCTTATCATCCGGGGGAGAAAGTACAGATCATGCTGCATCTGGCTGAAGCCGGAAACAATGGCCTGTTCCGCTGGTGGTTTGATGAAATTACCAAGCGCCAGGTCGACTTCGATATTATCGGAATGTCTTACTACCCGTTCTGGCATGGACCGATGGCCGATGTCAAAGCCAATATTGCCGATGTGATTGACCGTTATCAGAAGCCGGTGATCATTGCTGAAACCTCTTATGCCTATACCGATAAAAACGGAGACTCACTGGGGAACAGTTTCTCCGGAGAATCTGCGGTTGAAGGCTACCCGGTGTCTGTGACCGGTCAGGCGACTTATCTGAAAGATATTATGTCTCTGGTACATGATGCACCGCAAAATATGGGGATTGGGGTGTTTTACTGGGGAGGAGAATGGATTCCGGTTCAGGGAGCGACCTGGGCAACGGATTCAGGGATGGAATACATCAACGATCACGGGAGCACCGGGAACTCGTGGGACAATCAGGCTTTATTTGATTTTTCAGGCCATGTGCTGCCTTCCATGGATGTCTTTAGAACCCATTTTTTTAAGCACGATAAATCTAAAAGCGATGACTCTGAAAATAAATGAACTCACATCGTTTCAACAGAACAATCAGGAATAGAGTAATGCAAGACTTTTCTCCAATACTTCCGAAAGTCAACCGGTTGCTGCATGGTGCAGATTACAATCCGGAACAGTGGCTGGACCGTCCGGATATTCTGGAACGGGATATTGAGCTGATGAAAGCAACCCACTGTAATGTTATGTCTGTCGGTATTTTTAGCTGGACGTCACTGGAACCCCGTGAAGGAGAGTTCCGGTTTGAATGGCTTGATGCTGTACTCGACCGGTTGGCCGAGCATGATATATCCGTGTTTCTGGCAACACCAAGCGGGGCGCGTCCGGCCTGGTTATCACAGCAATATCCCAGTGTGCTACGGGTCAATAGTGCCCGGGTGAAACAGTTGCACGGAGAACGGCACAATCACTGTTACACCTCTCCCGAATATCGTGAAAAAGTGGCGATCATTAACGCCAGACTGGCTGAGCGTTATTCCGACCATCCGGCCGTGATTGGCTGGCATATTTCTAATGAATATGGCGGTGACTGTCACTGTGAACATTGTCAGAGTGCTTTTCGGCACTGGCTGCAAGAGAAATATCAGGATCTGGATGAGCTGAACAGTCGCTGGTGGAGCAAATTCTGGAGCCATACCTACTCGGACTGGTCGCAGATTGAGTCTCCTTCTCCGGTGGGAGAGAACTCTGTTCATGGCCTGAAGCTGGACTGGAAACGCTTTGTGACGTCTCAGGTGACAGATTTCTGCCTTCATGAGATTCAACCGCTGAAAGCTGAGAATCCGGATCTGCCGGTTATCGCAAACCTGATGGAATATTTCTACGACTACGATTACTGGAAGCTCAGTCAGGTGTTGGACATTGTCTCCTGGGACAGCTATCCGCTCTGGCACAAAGGTGAAGATGATCTGGCGTTGGCGTGTTATACCGCCATGTATCATGACCTGATGCGAAGTCTGAAGAATAAACCGTTTTTGCTGATGGAATCGACGCCCAGCCAGACCAACTGGCAGCCGGTGACGAAGCTGAAAAAGCCGGGAATGCATTTACTGGCCTCGATGCAGGCCGTTGCCCATGGTTCTGATTCGGTACAATATTTTCAGTGGCGGAAAAGCCGGGGATCGGTCGAAAAATTCCATGGCGCAGTCGTGGATCATGTCGGTCATGTCGATACCCGGGTTGGACGTGAAGTGACTCAGGTCGGACATTTGCTGTCGCAAATCCCTGAAGTTGCCGGCAGCCGGACCAGCGCAGAAGTTGCGATTATTTTTGACTGGGAAAGCCGCTGGGCAATGGATGATGCTCAGGGCCCGCGCAATGCCGGATTGTTTTATGAGCAGACGGTGACAGAAAACTACCGGGGATTCTGGGAACAGGGAATTGCCTGTGATGTCATTGAGCAACTTTGTGATTTTTCACCCTACAAAGTGGTTGTTGCTCCGATGCTGTACCTGATTAAACCGGGTGTGGCAGAACGGATTGAGCAGTTTGTTCAGCAGGGGGGAATATTCGTGGCAACCTACTGGAGTGGTATCGTTGATGAGGACGATCTCTGCTTCTTAGGTGGTTTTCCGGGAGGAGAGAACAGTCCGCTCCGCAGAACATTAGGGATCTGGGCCGAAGAAATTGATTCGTTGTACGATGAAGAGCAGGTTGCAGTCATTGCTGCTGAGCAGAATCCATTGCAGCTTGAAGGCGAATATCAGGCTCGTCATTTGTGTGAGTTGGTCCACCTTGAAGGGGCGCAGGCACTGGCTCACTATGGAAGTGATTTTTTCAGCGGTATGCCGGCAGTCACTCGTCATTCATACGGTAAAGGATATGCGTATTATGTGACGTCCAGAAACGATTTGCGCTTCCAGCAGGACTTTTACCGGGGCATCGTCAGATACCATGACGTGAAGCCGGTTATTCCGGTACAACTTCCTCAAGGGGTTTCGGTGACTAAGCGTGTTAACGCGGATCAGGAATTCTTCTTTGTGATGAACTTTAATGCAACACCGGTTACGTTCACACTGGATCACTTTGATTATTTTGATGTTTCTTGTGCTGATTTATTAGCAGATAAACAGTTGCATCTGGATAAATATGAGATAAAAGTTCTGAAGAGATAATTACCCTTACTTTTAGTAACTGATTAGCCGGAATATTAATTCCGGCTTTTGTGGATCGTTCTGTATTATCATTTTATATGATTATTATAAAAATGTGGAAACGTTTACACAAATGTGAGCTAGTCTAAAAATATTATTATTTTTTTACGTTATATTAACTTCGAATTAATCAGGTTATCACTCGATAACCAATGAATATAATAGACGAGAAGCAGAAGGACACATCAATGAAAATGAGTGTAAAGCCTTTGGTGCCTGTTATTTTAGCAGCCCTGACAACAATACCTGCATATGCAGTGGATTTCAATGGATATGTACGTTCAGGCCTTGGTATATCAACCAATGGTGGCGGTCTGGATGGTAAAACTAAAACTGAAAAAAATAAACTTGGTCGTCTTGGTAATGAATATGACACTTATGCTGAGTTAAGCCTGGGCCAGGAATTATATAAAGAAGAAGCAAAGAGTTTTTATTTTCAGAGTACATTTGAAATGTCATCTAATGGCAACTTGGAAAATGAAGGAACTGATAAAGATAATGCAAACTTTGCTATTAAAGAACTTAATATTCAGGCAAAAGGTTTTATTGAATCATTGCCGGATGCTGTAATATGGGCGGGTAAACGTTTTTACCAACGTCATGATCTCCATATTATCGATACTAAATACTGGAATGTATCTGGTTATGGTGCTGGTCTGGAAAATGTGAAATTGGGTTCCGGTGCGCTTTCAACCGCAATTATTCGTGGAGATGCTGATGACACTTCTGACCTGAATATTAACTATCTGGATGTACGTTATGCGGGTCTGAAGCCGTGGGAAGGTGCATGGACTGAGTTTGGTATTGATTATGCGTTACCTAATCCAACCGATACTCAGAAAGAAAATGGTGTTGATTTCGGTAATGCAGTGATGCTTACGGGAGAGTTGAGCCAGAGTTTTTCCTGGGGTTATAACAAGACCGTATTGCAATATGCCAATGAAGGTCTGGCACAGAATATGACCTCACAGGGTGGTGGCTGGTATGACATCTGGAGCGGCGATGTCAGCAATGCAAACGGATACCGGCTCATTAACACCGGCGATTTCCATGTTTCAGAACATCTTGCCCTGAACCACGTTCTGACTTATGGCTACACTGAAAAATATGCAACCAATGTTAAAGATCGCGATCTGCTTTCACTGGCAATCCGTCCGACCTACGCTTGGTCTAAGCATCACAAAACCGTATTCGAACTGGGATATTTCACCAGTACGGTGAAGAATACCGATGGTACTGAGGTTAAATCCGGCGGTGAAAAGCTGACGGTTGCTCAGGTTCTGGCTGCCGGTGAAGATGTCCTTGCCAGACCGGAAATCCGGTTCTACGCCACTTATATCAAAGATACTGAGGGTAAATCTTTCAACGATAATCGTGATGATGATGACATCAGGTTAGGTGTTCAGATTGAAGCCTGGTGGTAAACAGAAATAGGGGCAGGTGAATCGCATCTGCCCTTTTTCATAAGGAGAAAGAAGCATGAAGATGAAGCGAATGATTCGGTCACTGCTTGGCGCCGGAGCTCTGCTGCTCACTACCCATTCCTATGCCTTTATTAAAGGTGCGGATATCAGTTGGCTGACAGAAATGGAAGATAACGGATATAAGTTTATCAACCGTTGGGGCTATCAACAGGATGTATTGTCGATTTTACGCGATGATTACGGGATGAATACCATTCGGTTACGGGTGTGGGTCAATCCGTCTGATGGCTATTACAGCTCTCTGGAAGATGTCATCACGAAAGC
This sequence comes from Vibrio mangrovi, assembly GCF_024346955.1. Taxonomy (NCBI): domain Bacteria; kingdom Pseudomonadati; phylum Pseudomonadota; class Gammaproteobacteria; order Vibrionales; family Vibrionaceae; genus Vibrio; species Vibrio mangrovi. The sequence goes on from NZ_AP024884.1 coordinate 328,491, forward strand.
GAAGTGGGCCAAAGCTGCCGGAATGTCGATTATGATCGATTTTCATTATAGCGATACCTGGGCTGATCCAGGAAATCAGTGGAAACCAGCAGCCTGGTCTTCTCTGAGTTTTGATGATCTGATGGCTAAAGTATGGAGCTATACCCGGGACTCGATGGTTGCCCTGAAAAATGCCGGTATTACCCCAAAATGGGTTCAGGTCGGTAATGAAACCAATAACGGTATGTTATGGAATGATGGTATGGCTTCCAACAACATGAGAAATTATGCCTGGTTGTTCAACAGTGGCCGCAACGCAGTGAAGGAAGTCTTTCCGAATGCCAAAATCATCGTTCATCTGGCAAACTGCCATGATAATGCTAATTTCCGCTGGATTTTTGATGGTCTGAAGAAATACGGCTCTCAGTGGGACATTATCGGAGCATCTTCTTATCCGAAAAATGTCAGTGGTATGTCGTGGAGTCAGGCCACACAACGGTGTCTGAATAACCTGAATGACATGGTTTCCCGTTATGGTAAAGATGTCATGATCACGGAAGTCGGTGTTCCCTGGGATGATCCGGAAGCGAAAAAGATTGTTGCAGATGTGATCAGTAAGGTTCGTCATGTCAGAGATGGCCGAGGTCTGGGTGTGCTTTACTGGGAACCACAGGCGTATAACTGGAAAGGTTATACTCTGGGTGCGTGGAACCCGAAAACCAGACAACCGACAGATGCGCTGGAAGCATTCCTCGAATAGTCCGGTGACTCTGCCTTCCGTGATGGTTTGCACCAGCAGGACACGGAAGGCTGATTTTATTGCTCTGAATTATCCTCATGCAGGATTGATTATGCCTGCAACTCCACCTCATATTTATTCTTCGCAATTTTCCGAATGAACTGACTTTCCGGACAAGCTGATATTCAGAGGCCGGTATCTGCCTGAAATGAAAAATATTCACGAATAAAACCGGAACCGTCAGCCTGTTTTGGCAACATATCATTAGAACGATAAATTTTAATGGAGTAAGCCATGAACCATGGTGCTGAAGCTTTAATTCATGAACTGGGTGAGAAAATAGGCATCCCACTGTCAGTTAAGCAGGGAGCGACGGTTCTGACCGATAATTCAGGCCGGGAGTTCTGGCTCGAAGCCCCGGAAAACAGTCAGCTCATTATGATGCATACATCTCTGGAGCAATATTCGGTGAGCCGTGCCGGTGAACTCGACAAACTCCGGTGGCTGGCGTTGAATGCCCGCCCTGATTTGATGTGTGGTGCATGGATTGGCGTACATGTTCCGACCGATTCAGTCCGGTTATTTGTTTCTGCTCCGATTGAATTTATCAATGTGTCTACACTGGAAATTATTTTAAGCAACTTATTCGAGCTGAGCCGGAAGATCCCTGACTATCTGACGCTTGTCGAATATTGAAGCTGCCGGAATTCCGATGGGTAGAAACAGTCTTTAATTTTATGATCAGGTAAATCACAATGCAGAGAATTGGCAGCCATTCCATTCATCATCATATGTTCTCCAATTCGACGGGAACCTCTAAACTGAATGAAGTTCGTATGTCTCTGGGACGCTATGCTGAGTCTCATTTTCATGCGTCTCAGTCACTCCTGAATAAGTTTATGAATGGGGGAAGTTCCGGTCACTTCTGGAATACATTTAAACCCGGTGGTGCCGGTGGCGGGCTCGAAGCTGCACATCATCAGACAATGCAAAATCTGGATCATATTATTCATCAAAGTATGAATAATATATCTAAACTGGTTCAACAGTTTTCTGAGAAAGCACAGCATCTGTCTTCGCCTGATCATCAGGTTCTGACACCAAGGCCGCAAATCTCTTCCCCGGCGCTACATGCGGCAAAACCGCAAAATCAGCCACCGGCGGGATATCCGGGAACGGAATCTGGACCGCGGATTTTTACCCCCAGACCGAAGATTTCGTTTGCGAATTCTCAGGAGACGGCAAAACCGCAAAACCAGCCACCGGCGGGATATCCGGGAACGGAATCCGGACCGCGAATTTTTACTCCGAGACCGAAGGTTTCATTTTCGAATCCTCAGGAGACGGCAAAACCGCAAAACCAGCCACCGGCGGGATATCCGGGAACGGAATCCGGCCCGCGGATTTTTACCCCAAGACCGAAGATTTCGTTTACGAATCCTCAGGAGACGGCAAAACCGCAAAACCAGCCACCGGCGGGATATCCGGGAACTGATTCAGAACCACGAATTTTTACTCCGCGTCCTCAGGTTTCATTCACCAGTCCGCACTTTGCTGAGGTGAAACCGCAGCCACAACTTCATGCGACTCCGCCTGAACCTGAAGCATTCCACCAGCCGACGCCACAAATGGGTATGCCGGGGCCAGAGGCGTTCCATCAGCCGCCACCACAAATGGGTATGCCGGGGCCGGAAGCATTCCATCAGCCGCCACCACAAATGGGTATGCCGGGGCCGGAAGCATTCCATCAGCCGCCGCCACAAATGGGTATGCCGGGGCCGGAAGCGTTCCACCAGCCGCCGCCACAAATGGGTATGCCGGGCCCGGAAGCGTTCCACCAGCCGCTACCACAAATGGGTATGCCGGGGCCGGAAGCGTTCCATCAGCCGCCACCACAAATGGGTATGCCAGAGCCAGCTCCGTTCTATCAGAGCATGCCACAGGCGGAAGCTCCGGGACCACAACAGACACCTCAGGTAAATGTACCGGGAACAGCAGACGCATCGGATGAGAGTGCATTACAACTTTATGTACCACAATCAACACCGGAACCTGAGTCGGCTTCTGCACCGAATAATCAGCCGGGGGCAGCACCAACCGGGAATGAGGGAACTCAGCAAGCTTCCGCCACTCCGGATATGGCTGGAGCCAGTGCGACTCCCGAAGCTCACAGCCCGGCCGTTGCCAGTGTTTTAGATGGTCTGAAATCATTTACCGGACAGAAGGAATATGTTCTGGGCGGGCAGTTGCAGATGAGACCTGCTGAGAATAAAGAAAACCTGAAAAGAGAGTTGATCGCTCACTTAGTTGATCAGATGGAAAATTCAGTGAAGAATCATGGCGGAACACCGCAGGATTTACAGAAAGCAATGTTCTTCCAGACCGGTGGCTATGAAGGTTCTCCATTGTTTGGCGCCATCGAGCAGAACGGTAACTTACAACACTTAGCCAGTGAGAATGAAGCGCTGGGGCTGAGCAAAAATGATGTGAAGCAGGTCATCCGGGCCGCGCATTTCTCTTTCAGTTCGAGAATGAATATTCCCAGAAACCCTGAAGCAAACAGCTGATAAAATTCCAGAGTCAGGCAACCATCGGTTGTTTGGCTCTGCTATTGAGTCATGGTCATTGTTCTGTCAGTATGGTTGATATACCTGAGTAACCTTAACATGCTGTTGTAGCGGAAAACACTTGGGTATAGATATCGATCTCTGAAACTCCTTTGCTTTAGCCTATGGTCTTTGCACCGGAGAATATCTGTCAACCGAGGAGCAATTTAAGATGGAATTTCCTATCCATGGTTCATGTCAGTGTGGTCAGGTCACTTATGAACTACTTGCAGCACCACAAAAAGTGATGGCCTGCCATTGTCAGGAGTGCCAGAAATTATCGAGTGCGCCGTTTAGTGTCACGGCGATGATGTCTGCTGAAAATATTCGTTTCTCCGGAAAAATGAAAGAATGGAGCCGGGTTGCGGATAGTGGCAATACAAATATTGCTAAATTCTGTCCTGACTGCGGTACCCGTATTTATCACGTGAATCCGGAAGTTCCGGATTCGATCAAACTAAAGCTGAAACCGACAGGGTTAGCGGATGCCTCACTGTTTGCTCCGTCAATGCATATCTGGATTAGTGAAAAACTGAGCTGGTACACGATTCCGGAAGGTATGCCGACAGCAGAGAAGCAACCATAACCACGATAGCCTATCACTGATCATCCGATAATTTATGAATGAACGACAGCCATTGAACCGGCTGTCGTTTTATCAATGCGGTAACTTAGGGATTATCAGTCTGTGCAGAAGACTCTTTGATTTCAGCCTGCCCGGCAAGATATTCTCCTGCCCGGCGAATTTCCTGTAAGCGAAAACCTTCGATCGATGTACTGTAAGCATGGTTCTGTCGTTGTGTCCGGTAAGCCAGATTTCGATGCTCCAGCGTTTCTGTTGCTGACCCGGTTTTTTCTTTCGTGACAATCATATCTCCATTTCCCATGACCTGAATCTGTCCGTGTGAGTGTGTATGCTTCCAGAACTCATTCGGGATCTCAGGGGATTTCACTCCGGTCAGTTGTTGTTTTATTTGTTTGAGTGGGTTGCGGGAACTCTGTGCCTGATTGTGGATCTTGTCTGTATATTCCTCGTGGCTTTTATAAGCCTTGAGTGCATTATTCAGAGAGAACATCACACAGTCCCAGCTGGAGTTTTGGATCGAATGATCCACAATCTGAATCTTAGCTTTGGGGAATGCTTGTGATAACACATTTTTAATCGGTTCCGTAGCTAAGGTGGATAGTGCTGACTCAAAGCCGAGAATGGATGGCTGATGTCCCGGTTTGAAACGGATATCAAGAGCAATATGATGCTGAGCCATGCCCGGTAAAGGCGGATAGACAACCCTCATTTGCTGAGGCTGCTTCGTTTCCTGCACTGTCTTCTGCTGGGCTTTGATTGCCTCATAACACGAATTCTGGTCTGTGAAAGTATGCAGATTCAAGCCGGGATGACGGTGGTTTTCTGCTTCGGCCAGTAACGGCAAAAGCTTAGCATCTAAGGTGGTAATTGCCGAGTTTGGTTCACGGCCTTTCTGGATCCGGCTGATTGTTTGTTGTGCATATTGATGTAAATCAGGACTTAGCTTTTCCAGAGAAGAAAGATCGATCTGGTCCACTTTATCCTGAAGCCTGAGTGGAACCACTGGTGGTTTATCCGGAATCGGAGCATGACGCAGCAGATTGTGGCGCTCATATTTAGACTGTGATTCGGGAGTTTCCCGCCATGCATTCTGGCGGCGTAATTCTGGTGCCGTTGTTGCGGCAGGGCTTTCCGGGTAAACCGGTGAATCGGGCGGTGAAGGCCATGCTTCAGGAGAAACTGACGGGCTTTCGAATAGCCCACTTCCTGACTGATAAAACGCATGATGTGGGTTCTGTGCATCTGTCTGAGTTTGTAACTGGACGGAGAATGTTTTCCCGCCGGAGTTGAGTTCTCCCCGGGATGACGATGGAGCCGGGGATGGTGGTAAAGAGGTTTCCGGTGATACGGAAATACGGGATATTTCGGGCATAATCAATTTGAAAGTAAGGCTGATTCTTCTATGTGGATTCTGGGTGCAGAGAGTTCCCGAGCGAGAAATACGCACATGCGTTTGTCTGAGTCATCAGTATCAACCGTATGACTACATACTGTGCGTATTCGATCCCATGTTAACTATGACTTGGCCGCTTTACTCGCGGGACATACGCAGTACGATTTGCCCGGAAACTTTCAGTTCGTGTTCTCCCACAACCAGTGGTGCACCTTTGAAGTCAATCGCCAGTTGCTGGTCGGGCAGGCGCTGGATATCGTTGACCGAATAAAGTCCGTCAAAATCGACCAGATATGTTCCGGAGACTGCTTGTTGTGCTTCTTGGTCGACGATGTAGGTTTGGTCACCTTCACGAATGGCAATGACATTGGTGATTGACAGCTCATCTAACAGAAACTGATCCAGTGTCATGGTGCCGTCACGGGCAAGTTTACCGTTCTTCAGCCAGAAGAGATCGATATCAATGAGCTTCTTTGTTTCGCTATCTTTCCCTTGATACTCATGAGTTGCAGCATTCGGGTAAGGCGAACCTTCTCCCAGTAACAGCCATTTTAAAGAAACACCTTTATGCAAATGAGACCGGATTGCCAGATCAAAGGGGCATTTCTTACGCTGGTGCCAGGTGGTAATCGTCGAAGATGACATGTCAGCTGTCTCAGCCAGAGCCCGTACGCTCTTGATATCTAAGACTTCACGGATTCTATCTGTGACTTGTTTTCCCACCTGATAGTCAATAAATGGTAATAAAACTTGTTTTTTATTCATATGCGATCAATAATAAACTCAATTGAGCATGGATACAGAAGGGCAAGCCTGCAATCCATACTGGACGAACAGTGGCGAATCAGAATACCACCAATCTCAGGGGGGACGTAGCTTCGGGTTAAATTAATTTCATATGCAAGTGTGTTCTGCGATCGGCGGCAAAGTTTCTTATCCGGAAATCAAGTAATTACCTTGATAATCTGCCATAAATACCGGCATGATGTATCCATATGACCTTCAGAAGTTGCGTTTTGGGGGAATGAGGATTGTGTTTCATGTTTATTCAGGGAGAGATTATGCAGGGCTATAAAATCAGTTCAGATAAGAATGACCTTGATTTCGATGTCATCTATTCATATCTATCAACAAGTTATTGGGCTGCCGGTATTCCGGAGTCGGTTCTTTGCAAAGCACTTGAACATTCATTTTGTTTTGGTGTGTATCAGGATTCAGGAGAACAGGTTGGTTTTGCCAGAGTGGTGACGGATAAAGCAACTTTTGCTTATCTGGCTGACGTTTTTATTCTTGAAAATCACCGGGGAAAAGGCTTAAGTAAATGGCTGGTGGCGACCATCATCGAAGATCCTGATTTACAGGGATTACGCCGGATGATGCTTGCCACAAGAGATGCTCACGGACTTTACACCCAGTACGGTTTTTCTCCGGTTGAGAATCCGGAAATACTCATGCAAATCTGGCACCCGGATGTATATACACAGCCGGAGTGTTAATCTGCCGTGTGGGCTGTTTTTGGTATTGACTGCCCGCGGGACATAAACAAGACGATCTGCCCTGCCACCTTGACTTCTGACTCATTAATGGTGAGTGCAGAACCATCAAAATTCAGTGCCAGCTGTTTTCCCGGCAGACGCTGAATGGTGTTAATTGATAACAAGCCATCCACATCGATAAGGTAAGTCCCGCTGACGGCCCGGGTTGACTCCTGATCGACCAGATAAGTCACCTCACCATCCCGGATAGCAATGACGTTGGATATCTCTAGTTCATCTAAAAAGAATTGATCCAGAGTCATGGTTCCCCGGTGACTGAGTTGTCCGTTCTTCAAAGCAAATAAATCTATGTGTACCAGACGTTTCTTTTCATCGTTAACCTGATAGTCATGTGCCGCAGCATTCGGATAAGGATCACCTTCATCCAGCAGTAACCATTTCAGAGAAATGCCTTTGTGCAGATGGAGTCTGATTGCAAGCTCGTAAGGACAGACATTTCGTTTATGCCAGGTCGCAAAGGTCGATGTCGGCACATTGAGCTGTTCGGACAATGCCCGCGTGCTTTTGACATTTAGTATGTTACATAGCTTTTCTGTGACCTGCTTCCCAACGAGATAATCAAAAGGGGGCAATGAAACTTGTTTTTTAGTCATATGCGATCAATAATATTCTCAAATGAACATGTTATGTAGAAAGGCAAGCCTGCATTACATGCTGAATAAACAATGACTTAACAGGATACCACGATGGCTTTGCTGCAAATAGCCTTAAATACACTTTTTATGATGTCACTCCATAATCTTCGCATTTGAATCTAACAAATGCTCAATTACCATTGCTCTGCATAGAGGAATGATCCTCCTGCTTTTATTCTGAACCATGCCGAATCGGATGATGACGGGTCTGCTACGTCTATTCCGACCGTTGCTTTGCCCTCGTATGAGGGCTTTTTTCTTCGGTTAGGTTTGCGGGATGAAGCGCTCAACAATGTTCTGTATTGGGAAATGCCAATGATTCATGAACCGGAAACTAAAAAGACAGGTAAACAGAAAAAGGGATCTCACCAGCGATCCCTTTACTGGAAATATTCACCGATATACTGGCCGGCACTCTCTTCTGAAGAAGCCGCACTGAAGATCCCACTGAAATATGTCTCAGATATGATCGAAATTACAGTTCTGTCACCCGGTGAATGGCAGGCGTTTTTCTCAATTTTATATGCCCGGAAATATCAGGAATATCCGGATATTTCCGAGACCTGTTTAGATGATTTCCTGCGGCAGTTTTCTGAGTGGGGAATCGTTGCTTATGCAAAAACTTACAATCGCGAAATATATCTGATTCTACAGGGATACCGAAAGCACCTGATGACTCTACTGACCAGTCGGTATTTTTGTGACAATCAGCCACAGATTCTTACGCTGGGGTTGGGAGCTTTAAGTATTGAAACCGATATGTCTTTGGCAACTCATGTGATTTCATCTATGGAAATCTTGATTGGTGGATCGCGGAGTATGCTGCAATATCTCATTAATGATGAACAGATACTGAGTCAACTGGGGCTTTGGCATGTGCCGCTTCTGGTCCAGTCTGTCACAACTGCCGGTACTTCAATGGCACTGGACGAATCCTTTCCGGTATCAATCTGTGTCGGTTTAGGACTGGTGCTGGTGAGTGTATCTTCTCCGGTCTGGGAAACTGACAGAAAATCGGCCTTTGCACAGAAAATGGCTGAAAAGATGTCAGAATTGGTGGTTAATGAATCATAACTCTTGAACGTGGTGTATGCGGGAATAGGATAATGCTCAGTGCTGTATAAACAGCTCTTTCTCAAGCAGGGTGGCTGATGCCCGGTTTTTTGTCTGGAAACTGAGTGATCCGTCATGGAAAGTGAATAAGATATTGTGTAATTGCCGTGATGAACCATACTTAATTCATAATAAAAACAGTAAGTGCAATGTTTAGGGCTGGGCAATGAACGGGTAAAGGATTCATAACGATTTATTCTCATGCGAAGCTCTAAACTGACACAAGCCGGAAAATTTCTGAAATTTCTCTTACTCTACGTTTTTTTGGTGGGAGTATTCCTGCTATTGCTGTCGATGCTCTACAAAACTGAATTACATAAGGTAGATACGACCCTGATTGGTAGTGCGAGCAGTCAGGTTTCCAGTGCTGAAAAAGTGATAAAAAGCTCACTGAGGTGGCGGGTCAGTGATTTGAGCTTTTTTGAAAGGACACTCATCCGTGCGGATACGGATAAGTCGGGGCATCTGAATACTGACAAAATCACTTTGTTATGGCGATCCTTTATTCAATCCCGGCGGGTTTACACCGAAGTCAAATGGGTTGATTTTTCAGGACAGGAAAAAATAAAAATAAATTATAATCAGGGCAAAGTTTCTGTGGCTCAGCCTGAACGTTTGATGAACATCAGTCAGACTTCTTATTTTAAAGATATTATGAAGTTCCCCCGTAAGAAGATATTTATTTCAGCATTAGATATGGAGATGAAAGAGAGTATTAACTCTATCTATGATGCACCGGTTCTGGTGATTGGTGAAAAAATAGAAAATATCCCGGAAAGCCGTCATCTGAAAGGATTACTGATTATCAGTTATAAAATCGATGATTTACTGAATCGTATATATGATATTAATGATCATCTCTGGCTTTCTAATAATACCGGACAATGGGTTAAAGTGGCTTCTGAAGGCACCTCGGAACGGAAGCATCAGCTGAAATATCAGATTAAAATGTCGAGTGATTATGTTCGTGAATGGGGAAAAATATCTGTAGGAAAATCGGGAAGCTTTATTCAGGAGAATGGAATATGGGTGTTTAATACCTTACTTACTCCGGAACAGAGTGGTAAGTTGGGCGTGACAAGATTTTATGTAGGAGCGTCTGAATCTCAGTCCCCACGCTATCCCTGGAAAATTATTTATTATATCTCAAAAGATGATTTGAACTTTATGAAGAAAGAAATACATCATTATCATATTGCGATGATTAGTTTCTTCAGTTTTCTATTCCTGCTCTTTGGCTATTATATTTTCTCTTTGTATTTTAAATCACAAAAAACGCTGACTAAATTATCGATGGCAAGTCAAATCATAGATAATCATGTTATCTACGCAACTTCAGATTTAGATGATTGTATTGAATCTGTCTCGGAGGCCTTTTGTGCAGTTTCCGGATATACTCAGGAAGAACTGCTTGATAAACCATATACTATTGTTCGTCATCCGGATATGTCGGATTCATTTTATATCGACATGAAAGATAATATCCTGTCAGGGAAATCCTGGAGTGGGGAAATAAAAAACCAGAACAAGAATGGCGAAACATATTGGGTCTTCGCATATATTGATCCAAATTATTCATCGAATGGGCATCTCATCGGATATACCGCTGTTGAGCAGAATATTACGGACCGCAAACATGTTGAAAAACTCTCGGTTACGGATCGGTTAACCGGAATGCATAATCGCCTGAAACTGGATGAAACGCTGGAACGGGAAATGTTCCGGGCAGAACGGTATAGACATCCTTTATCGATTATTTTGTTGGATATCGATAATTTTAAAATGGTGAATGATAACTATGGTCATCGTGTCGGTGATGACATCTTGTGCAAGATTGCTGAGTTACTGCAATGCCATGTCAGAAAAACAGATATTCCGGGACGGTGGGGTGGAGAAGAGTTTCTGATTGTCTGTCCGGAAACCGATTTTCACGGAGTGCAGATTCTGGCAGAAAAACTTCGCCAGTTGTTTATGCACTATGAGTTTGAGGTGATCGGACGCTGTACCTGTAGTTTTGGGGTTGTCACCCGAATGGATACTGAAACGGTCGATCAAATGATGGAACGTGCTGATATTGCGTTGTATCTGGCAAAAGACAAAGGTAAAAACCGGGTTGAATCGATATAACGGCGATGACTCAAATCTCTGCTTTGCCTCACTGCCCGGTGATTCTCGCTGAAACTGTATTTTAAAGTTATTTGGGTATATCTATTTCTTTGTATGTTATTGGTTATGTATTTGTGAACGGTAACGTCAAAATGAACATTGAGAGGGTAAAAAACTCATCCGGGTCGGTTGACCATCACGATTTTAAAATATAAAAATACCTCCACTCGGGAAACGAGAATACCTGATGAGCATGATTTTCTGTATTTGGGGCTGAATGCTCGCGGGTATCAAAACATCTATTATAAATCAAGAAACTGACGATATGATCAGTTGGCAAAAAACGTTGGCAGGTATGGACATGAGGAAAAACTATCTGGAGTATTCAGATCAGGCTATCAGAAATTTCATGGCTGATCTTTTTGAAACATTTGACTCACAGCTTAAGGAAAGCCAGGAACCTCGCGTTGAGCTGGAATTCTTTGGCGGGACAGTTGAGATTCGCTTACTCTCCTTTGAAGGTGTGTATAAACCACAGCTTGTAGGAATCCCTGAACAGGAAACAACCTGATCACTCTTATCATCTGACACATTTACCGATCATCTATTCTGTTTTCGGCCCTCTTTTTAATCCTCTGCTTTATCGCGGGAACTAAAAGACCTGGGCCGATACTTATATTTGTACCCAGTGATTCTCACTGAAACTGCATTTTAAGGTCATTTGGGTATATCACTCATTCAAAATACAGCAGAAATGATCGGTTGCCTCTATGAGAAATTTACCCTCCGGGTCTATGTTTGTTCGTCATCATTCCTTTTCTTCACACACGTCTCCGGTAATTTCAGATGCCGCAGCCTCAGCGAAACAGAGTAAAGACGATCTTGATGTGGTGACCCGCAAAGACATGCTCAACCGGAAACTGACCGAGTTATCGCAGACGGAAAAATCACTCCAGCAACAGTTACACCGCCACTGGCGCTTTGACCGGACAGTGAATCAGGATCTCAGTGATAAAAAAACCTATTCAGAGCAACGTAAGAATGAACTGAAAGCAATCAAAGGTGGTGAAGATATTGCTGCCCAGTATGGTCTTACGCTTGCTGTCACCGATGCGTTTTTGAAAGATCACTTACAGCTATTGAAAGTCGATACTCCGATTCCGGCCGATTATATGCGTGATCAGGTTTCGACGGATTACTATGAGCGATGCCGTGAAATTTATAAGGCAAAAGGCGGTAATACGAGTTTGCCGGTTTTGTTTGTAAACAGTGAAAATGGTGCTGAACAGGTGCTTGGTCATTTCCGGGGAACCAAACATATTTATGGTACACCGGAACAACATCTGAGCAAAAATCTGGAATTTTTGCAGCCGGGACTTTATGCGTTGCCATTGCGATATCAGTCGGCAGTTATCCCGGCGCAGAAACTAATCCACATCTATGGTGCCCAGCCGTCAGCATACGCTTTAATGGCTGGCGCAAACGGACCCAAACAGACCGTCATTCCGGATGTGTCGGTTGATAATCAGAAGTTACTAAATGCATTACGTCCTCTGGAGAATGGGGTTTGTGACCGGCTCCGGGATATTCCCGATAAAGTTGGCCCGGCTAAACTTGCGAAAGCGGCTGCGGATATGGTTGAACAGCTAGCTGATGTCTATGAAGACCGGGATACAATGGCAGAGCACCGGCATAATCCGGTGCTGGCCAACGGGTTAAAAGCAATGAGGGCAATTGCAGACAGCCTGCCAGAACTCAGCCATGATAGTTATAAGTTTTCTTCGGCATATCAGACACTATGCGAAGAACTTCAGGTCTGTCTGAGTGCGACAAAACCTTATGATCTGAGTGATTTTAAGATGGCTGCGGCTCCCTTGCTTGCCGCAGAACATTTGCCATCATCGGTTCCTGAGCCACAAATGCATCTGGTCAGTTCCGGTATGGGTGCACTGGCATTGGGGCTTGATGCCGCTGAAATTATGACCGGCAACCAGAATGTTACCGAGCTCTCCAGTCTGAAACATGGCAAAAGCCCGGTCTACTATGAAGTGAATAAGCTGCGCCAGGAACGTTCCACCGAGTCAGCTCATGATAATACGCTTTATGCCACGCTGAATCACAGCATCCCGAATCACCCGGAAAATCCGGGATGGAATGTCGATGCAGTGATTGAATCTTTACAGGCACACCTTAATCAGACCGGAAAGCGGACGAAGCCGGTTGTACTGATTGTAGACGCCACGCTGGAAAAGCGGGGAGATATGGACAAACTGGTCAGTCGTTTCGCTAATGATATTGCGCAAAATCGTCTGAAAATGGTTGTCTGTAAGAGTTATCAGAAATTTGCCAATCTGGGGAGCGCGAAGGTGATGGCCGGGGGAATTGGGATTATCTCTGCAGATGATCCGGCAACAAGACAAGCCCAGTCTTATCTGAATCATGCTGAAGAATCACTGAACCTGATGGCAAATAACGATGCACAGCTGATGGTTCATCTGCTGGGATGCCGGGAGCATGAATTTCAGTTGCTTGACCGGGCTGTTGAAAATGGCCGTTTTGTTGCTCAGAATCTGTTTCACGGTGAAGATGGTCACCAGCCGTTGGATTTTTACGACGATCATCTTCCTTTCGGGATGTTGTCGATGCAGAGTGAGCCGCATCTCTTCTCGCTGGATATGGCGGATGGTCATAAAGATCTGAAGTTGAATCGCGAAAGTCACGTTGTCACAAATTATCTGAAAAACCGCGACAGTTTTGGCTTTACCACGACAACGCTTTCCGGTGTGCCGGTTGACCGGGAGCGGACCGTACGGATGTCATATGGACAAGAAAGTCAGGCTGAACTAACCGAGCGGTTATATATGCCCAGTCTGCTGATGAAGAAAGGGGAGATGCAATGGGACTGTTCTCAGGCCAGAAAACTGATTCATGAACTGGCGAACGATGCGATCAAAACGGTCAGAATTCCGCCTCATGTTCGTCCGACCCTCAGACAAAAATTATATGTTGCCGGTCAGCTGGAGAAACCGGAGCCCGATAATACCAGCCGGTTAACCTCCGGAACGGATGCCTTGCGCCAGCAACAGTTAAAGAATGGAGCGCGGGGAATGACTCTGAATAAAGTTGCCTCGGTGATGGATCATCTGAGTGAAGTGATTTTAATGGGCACTAAACCGGAACAGTGGATTGCCGGTAAAGATCGTCCGGTGATCGATGAGTTACTCGCTGGTGTGATTTATTCTGGGATGCCGGGTGTCTCTTCTGCCGGGCGTTCAGCGGTATTGGCATTGCAGAAACACATGAGTATGGCAGATATGCTCAGCTCACGTCCGGAGCAGCAACAGCAGGGACTCAATGCTCTGGCTGGTGCGATGATACGCCTTCCCGGCTGGCCGCAAATGGCAAATACCTTGGTTGATATTCCGGACAATGTCTTCGAATCAGCGCGGATATCGGAGCAGAGCCGGGTGATTCAGGCAATGTTTGCTCCACTGGATAGCCAGACTCGTCTGCATGTCATTCAACAGTGTGTTGAACAAGATCAACTGAGTAAAGCCGAAGCATTGCTGAAGTTTGTTGAGGAAGGTGATGATTCGCTGGCTCCGGACAGTTTCTATTCAGCAACCCATGATGTTGATGATGGCCTGCAGAATTTGCCCAGACCGATGAACGAACGGGAACAGAATCTGCAACTGAATCGGCTGCGATTACAGGAACAGGCGTTGATGAGCCGGAAATGATCCGGGAGACTTCAGGAAAGTTTCTCCTGAAGTCCCGGTAAGTTACGCTTCTGTCGGTGGATTCGGCGGGGTTTCAATTTCTCTTAGTGCCGTCTGTAGTGCTTCCTGGAATTCCGGGAAATAATGGTCTTTGCCAATCTGTTGCATGATACCGGCTTTCTGGAGTTTATAAGTGACACGGGCATTCGCCCCGGAAATCATCACCTGAATGTTACGGTGTCTGAAATCCTGAATCATTTCTTCCAGAGTCTGTAAGCCGGTAATGTCCATAAACGGTACCCATTTCAGGCGCAGAATCAGAATACGGGGTTTATCCTGAATACCATGCATGACCCGCTCAAAGGCATCGGCTGCGGCAAAGAAAAACGGGCCTTCCAGCGCATAAACCGCCAGTTCCTGCGGCAATTGGGTGATTCCCTGACGTGCCAGTTCATCGGCCAGCTCAACACTGGTACTGGCTTTGACCTCAACACTTGATGCCATTCGTTTGACAAAGTGCAGAACCGCAATGATTACACCGATATTGACGGCAACCACCAGATCGGCAAAAACTGTCAGAAAGAAAGTAATCAGCAGAATCAGAATGTCAGCTCTTGGTGCCCGCTTAAGCAGCTTGATAAAGTGGCGGGCTTCGCTCATGTTCCATGCCACAACGAACAGAATCGCGCTCAGGGTTGCCAGCGGGATGTTCACAGCCAGTGGTGCGAGCAGCAACAGGATGATGATCAGTGTCGCTGAGTGCACGAGTCCGGAAAGCGGGCTGTTGCCTCCGTTACGGATATTGGTCGCTGTCCGGGCGATTGCCCCTGTCGCAGCAATCCCACCAAACAGAGGTGAGACCACATTGGCTATACCCTGACCAATCAATTCCTGATTCGAATTGTGTCTGGTTCCTGCCATTCCGTCTGCAACCACTGCGGAAAGAAGTGATTCAATGGCACCCAGCATCGCAATGGCAAATGCCGGGCCGATCAGACGAATCAGATCAGAAAAACTCGCCTGTGGCAGAGAGAACTCCGGTAACCCTTGTGGAATTCCCCCAAAAGCTGTGCCGATGGTCCGAATTCCTTCCAGATGCATGGTGTACTGTAAAAGTGTGACAATCACCAAAGCCATCAGCGGACCGGGAACTTTGGCCAGTTTTGGGATTTTTGGACCGTAAATGACAATCAGTAGAGATAAAACCGCCAGACCAGTTGTTTGCCAGTGCAGTTGCGGTAAGGCATGGTAGATTGACAGCAGTTTCTGGTGAAAGTGTTCGCCATGAATTTGCGGTAAGCCGAAGAACTCCTGCCATTGTCCGACCCAGATAATGACACCGATGCCGCTGGTAAAACCGATGATCACCGGATCCGGAATGAAACGAATGATGCTGCCGAGTTTGGTTATTCCCAGTAACAGCAGGAAAATACCAGCCATCATGGTCGCGATTTGTAAGCCACTGATACCATAGTCGTGTACGACACCGGACAGCAGAACAATAAAAGCTCCGGTTGGCCCCGCGATCTGGATACGGGATCCGCCGAACAGAGAGACAAGAATTCCGGCAATAATTGCAGTATACAAACCTTGTTCTGGTTTGACGCCGGATGCAATTGCAAAAGCCATCGCCAGCGGTAAAGCGACCACGCCGACAATCACGCCTGCGCTTATATTCCGTAACCATTGGGAACGATGAAAAAGTCCTGCTTTGTAGGACTCATAACAGGCAATCATGAGAATAACCATTGAAAGAGAGAGACGAGCTACAGATCTTACAACGATGCTTTACACTGTAAAGTACCAATTAGATATTCTGGTAATAATTTTATTATTTGGGTATAAACTCAGCAAGAACAGCGGACCGGCTCACACTGTTTCAACATAAGCTCAACATACAAATAACCGCTGTCGTTTTTTTCCCCATTTTAGGAATGAAGCCATGAAAATATCAGTTTTTAGCTCGAAAGCTTACGATCAGGAGTATTTTACTCAGGCCAATCAGGCATATGGATTTGACCTCGAATTTTATGAAGTCCGGTTGGATGAGAAGACAGTGAAGCTGGCTCATGACAGCCCGGTTGTCTGTGCATTTGTTAATGATGATTTGTCGGAACCGGTGTTAAAGGTGTTAGCAGCCAGTGGTACAAAATTACTGGCGATGCGTTGTGCCGGTTATAACAATGTTGACCTGGAAGCGGCCAAAAAATATGGCATTACCGTTGTTCGTGTTCCGGCATACTCTCCGGAAGCTGTCGCGGAACATACTGTCGGTTTGATGATGACTCTGAACCGGCGGATTCATAAAGCCTATCAGCGTACCCGCGATGCGAATTTTTCACTCGATGGGTTAGTCGGATTCAATATGTACGGTAAAACAGCCGGTATTATCGGCACCGGAAAAATCGGTGTGGCAACGCTGCGGATTCTGAAAGGATTCGGTATGCGGTTGCTGGTGCATGATCCGTATCAGAACCCGGCAGCGATTGACCTCGGAGCGGAATATGTTGATTTGCCGACGTTATTGCGTGAGTCAGATGTGATCAGTCTGCATTGTCCGCTGTTCAAAGAGAACTACCATATGTTGGATGCTCAGGCGTTTGCACAGATGAAAAAGGGCGTCATGATCATCAATACCAGCCGTGGCGCATTACTGAATGCATTAGATGCAATAGAAGCACTGAAACAGGGAGTGATTGGTTCTCTGGGGCTGGATGTCTACGAAGAAGAGCAGGAACTGTTTTTTGAAGATAAATCGAATGTTGTGATTACCGATGATGTATTCCGCCGTTTATCTGCCTGCCATAACGTGTTGTTCACCGGTCATCAGGCTTTTCTGACCAGAGAAGCATTACTATCGATTGCGACCACGACATTCGACAATGTGGACTGTTTTCATCAGAACATCAGCAGTGGCAATGAAGTCGAATAGTTTGGAATTGAATGCTTTTGCAAAATGAAAATTGATTTGCATTTTAAGAAAGGCATATGAGTGCTACTGTATTGTGATTAGGTTGATATTTGTACGAATCAAATGAAATCAAATAGTTAAAAGCAAATAAAAAGTTGGCACACATACTGCAATAGTTATAGTGACCCTTTTAAGCCGAGGGTCACCTAGCCAACTGACGTTGTTAGTGAACCTATTTTTGTTCATATTGACAGCCAATCACAATCTTGTGATTGGCTTTTTTTATGTTTGTCACATCTGTAATCTGGTAAGTTTTTACGATAGAAAAATATAATAAGCAACTATATGTTTAGTGGTTTATTTCATATTCTGGGGAAAGTAAATATATATTTATATAACAATGTTCATATAAAAATTATTTATTAATAAATTTCAATAAAAAACAGAGAAATATCCAGAAATTCACTGAGTTGAATATCAATAAATATTGTTTATTTTTATACCGATGATATCCTTCTGGCCTATATTTGTCATTTCCATGACATTCCTTGTAGCTTTAGTTGCCATAACAAATTGATATTAATCATTATATTATAAAATGAGCATATATTAATAGGTTGGTTCTATCTGGATTCACTAAATTCCGGGGTCAGTGCTGGTTATATGTATTCTGTTAAAAGAGTTCAATTATTTATCTGCGTATTTCTGTTGTTTGTTTTTCGACCAGCTTTTGCTGGTGTAGAAGCGGGGAATCAGAAGAGTGGAGCCGAACAAGTATCGGTTAGTCAAAGTTCAAATCAATATTATATCCGAATTGCGAAAGCAAATGACTATGGTGTATCACTGAACTATTTCGATAGCTTTGATACTCAGGGGAAAAATATTGTTTTACTTAATTCTCCTGTGATGAATACCAAAGTCGCTCAAGCTCCGGCTCAGACTATTGTGTTGATTGTGGATAGCGGTAATTTTGCCAACATCAAGGATATCCGGGTTGAAGGGCATGCAGCAGACGTTGTTCTTGCTGCGCCGAAAGGGATTCGCTGTAATGGTTGTTCCATCCACAATGCCGAGCGTGTCACGCTGGCGACGGGTACGATTGTTTCAGACTACGGTGAACTGGAAACGATTAAGATAACCAATGGTAGTATGGAAATTACCGGAGAGGGATTGAAAGCAACAGATTTATCTCTATTAGATATTGCTGCCGGTCGTGTGTTGGTGGATGCGCCATTCAGAACAAATATGAAAGGTAGTCTTTCAACCCGGAATAATCAGGAAGTCAAAGAAATTGATGCTGCCGGAGATCTGGAAGTTTCAAACGGAGACGTACAGATTATCGTTGGGCAGAATCATTTCCGGTATTCTGACCGACAATCCGATGCTTATTATAAGAACTTTTCAGAAAAAGATTTTTCGACATTATATGCACTTGAAATCACCAGCAAAGGCAAACTTTCTGTTGGTAACCTTCACCTTGAATCGACTTATGATAACGGTGCTGTTTTTGTTGGTGGTCTGATTAAAGTTCAGGGAGCCTGGTCTTATGTCGGACGTTATAATGATCAAAGTGTCGTTCCCTTAGAGTCGGTTAAAATCAGATCAAATGGTCATATTTATCTCTCCGATCAAATCATTGCTGCAAATAAAGTTGATATTGAAACGACGAATTCGGTTGATATTGCCGCTTTATCTGCCGGAGATGGTTATCTGCTGGATGGTATTCTCGGTACTGAAGTAAATATTGCCGCAGTTGGTTCTATTAATAATAAGGGTGCGATTGCCGCAGAGTCAGCCTATTTTTCAGCAGAAAATATCACCAATGAAGGAGATATTGAAGCCACCCGAGATCTGTATTTTAACGGAAAGAGTGGTGTGGCGAACCAGTATGGTGGTGTTATTTTAGGCGAAAATATCAAGCTGACATCCTACGGGGATGTAATCAATGGACAGCTTTACCCGTTTAAGTCATCTGAACTCTGTGCTTATAGCCGCACAGTGAATAGTTCATCTTCAGCTGAAGTTGGTGGCAAATTGGCTGTTCCCCCGTTTAAAGGTTGTGGGAAAGTCGCCGTTGATTCACTTAGTGCTTATATACTTGGGCAAAATATCAAAGTTGTTGCATTTAATTTTATCAATGCCAACCCTTATGAAGTTTCAAGAAATAGCCATACCGAGCCGGAACTTAATCTGGATTATGTAAAGAGTAGTCAGGTTGTTGTTTCGGCAGAATCAATTCTGGAACTTCGAGTGAAGGAGCGGTTCTGGAATATGTCGGCAATTGCTGAATCCTGGACGGGGAATGTTGTTTTACAGGTGCCGATTATTGACAACGAGCGATACCATATCTGGGCCGATACTTACAAAACAGTGATCGGTGATCCTAACGGGACTCATACCGACCGCTTCACTCAGTACATTAAAGCGTTGTCTCCTCCGGCAAGAATCAATGTTGGTGGCAGTTTAGTTCTGAAAAATAGTACGCTGAATAATGAACATAGCAGTGTTGAAGTGAGACAGGATGTTGTCGGTACGGTCAAGAATGTCTGGATGGAAGGGTTACAACTTCGTGAGATTGATGAAAATACGACAGTAACCCATCATTCCAGACGTTATTGTACTCGAAGAGTTCTTGGTCATTGTATGCATCATCATACCGATCATTGGAAAACATCTGTCACAGCATTGGTGAAGAATGAAGTAACCGCTGAATACCCGTTTATTTTCTATGTAGACGGCCATATTTATGAAGGCTTTGGTAGTGATTCCTATATATTACAGAACATTACATTTGGCCCTTATGCGACAGCTTATACCCCCCGACCTGAAACGCCGAAGGATTATCCGAGCCCCAGTAAATATCTTCCGATTGTCAGTGATGGCATGACAATTTTCATTGTGAATCCGGCCTATCAGTAGGCAGAAGAAACGTGAATCGTTGTGATGTTTTATAGAAATGATTATCAAGTAGATCGGAATCTGGTAAATAAAATGATGAAAAACAACCAAATACCATTATGGCAGCGTCTGACTTCCTCGGTTCTGTTGCCGGTTATTCTTACCCATCTGGCTTTCCCGGTTTATGCCGCAGTAAAGCAGAATGTTGCGCTGGAATCGATTACCAATGCTGTCGCCGGTTCCGCACGTTATGAACTGCAAGAGCAGGTCCGGGATTACCTTTATTCCGGGACAATAGAAAAAGATGAACTGGCAATTTTTGACGGATTCGAATTTTTCTTTACCCAGATTAAAGCCAGCTATCCTGAAATGTTGTCAGCCTATCAGGGCGAGAACACCTCGCTGGATGACATTCCGACCCGCTTCGGAACACCTTATGTTGAGCGGGGAATCATAAAACAACAGTTGACTCAACTGTTGAACAAGAGCTGGATTTCGGCGCCCGGCTACTCAAGCTATAACGAACAGACGAAAAAGCTGTATGAAAATGCCGTCAGTTATGCAAAATCTTCCGGAATTAAACTGGGACAGATGTTAACCGCTGAACAGATCACTCAGCTTTCTGCGAATATGATCTGGCCGGAGAGCCGGGTGATCAATGGACACGAGTATCTTGTTCCATTTGTGTATCTGACACCGGCTACGATTGAAGAACAGCGCTTATCTGAATCCACGTTATCTGCCAATTCGGCGGAAATACAAACACGTAGTTTTGTGGTCAATGGGGCACGTGTTGATTTCAGACATGATGCACTGCTGGACATCACCAATGACTTTATCAATACCAAAGGTATCATTTCCGGCGGACAGCTGACGATTCGTACCGGACGTGATTTGCAAAACCTTTCCGGAACCATTACCGGTGATGATGTTTCTCTGATTGCAAACCGGCTGGTCAATGACACGCTGGTGACGCGTATCGATTATGGTCATGGTTATGCGGAAGCTTTTGATCAGATTGGTTCGATTGTTTCACTGGGCGATCTGAATATTCAGACGACATCTGATGTGATCAGCCACGGCGGACAGTTCTCCGCTCAGGGTGATTTGCAGATTAAGTCACAGGGCAACATCATTCTGGTTCCTCAGGTTACAAAGAGTGAGCGGGCAGAATCCGGTGAACACTGGTCGGAAAGTGAATCATCACTGGTTAACCTGCAAACCAATCTCTCTGCTGTCGATGCGTTATCTCTGATTTCCGACGGACAGGTTTACCTTGAAGGTGCCGTACTGGAAAGTCAGGGATTACTGGAAATCCTTGCAGCACACGGTATTACCCTGAAAAGTGCCGCTGACATGCACTCCTTCGAGAGTCGTTTTGAAGCGGAAAGCGGTGGTGTTTTCGGGACCAAAGAAAGTGAGTCCGAGAGCCGCACTGAAGCCGAAATTGTCCGAACCCTGCTGAAAGCAGGGCAGAGTATGGTATTGCGTACTTTGCAGGGCAATATTCTTCTCGAAGCTGTGACTGTCGACAGCCGGGGCATTTCAAAAATTATTGCCGAGCAGGGTTCGATTGATTTTGAACTGGCGAAACTGCTGGAAACCTACAGTTATGAAAAGTCTTACGATGGTGCGTTGTCATTCCGCCATCAGGGGCATGGTTATCAACGCGAGGTCTCTTATTACTCCGAGTTCATTAACTCCGGTGGCATTATGCTCAATGCCTATAGTGGCGTTCGGATCCAATATGCCGGAGATAAACATAATTTAGATGCAACTCTGGCAACACTGGCGGAATCACCGGAACTGGCGTGGATGCAGGACATCCGCAATGATCCTTCGCTGAATATTGACTGGCAGGAAGTGCAGCTGGTCATGGAAGAATGGGATTATGACCAGTCCGGACTGACACCTGCAGCGATGGCAATTCTGGCGATTGCGATGGCAATAGCCACAGGGGGCGGAGGACTGGTCGTTCTCAGTGGTGAAGGTGCGGTGGCCGGTACGATGGCTGCTGCGGTGAATGCCGGTATTTCAACACTGGCTATGCAGGCATCTGCTAGTTTGCTGGCCAATGGCTTTGATATCAAAGACACGCTGAAAACGATGGCATCGAAGCAAAGCCTGACATCTCTGGCAACCAGTATGGTGACAGCCGGTGTGCTTGAAGGCATGAACACCGAATGGCTTTCTGGCGGTACTTATTCACAAGCCGCTCAGATGGTGATGCGCTCTGCGGTGAGTTCCGGCATTTCAACCGTTATCAATGGTGGAAGTGTCAGTGATTTCGGGGATTCATTTAAGACCAGTTTCGCGACTGCGGTGGTAACGACCATTGGTGCTGAGCTGGCTGAGAAAATTGGTGATGCTGCCGGTGCGCATGGATCGACCGAATCAAACCCAGGCGGCACGCCGCAAATCAGTGAAGCCACCAAATATATTGCTCATGCCGCGTTAGGCTGTGGTCTGGGCAGTGCGATGACATCAATCAGCGGCGGCAATAGCTCAGATTATAAGAGTGGTTGTGTTTCTGGTGCTGCCGGAAGTGTTATTGGGGAGTATGTTTCATCTCAGTATAAAGACCATGTTCAGGAGATCGAGACTGAGGTTGAAAGTAGTGCCAGAAGAATGCTGACTGGTGAGGAAACATTATCACGGCCAGAGCTGGAAAAAGAACTAAGGAGATTACAAAGCCTTGGTGTGGATATTTCCCGGTTTGCTGCTGCGGTGACCGTCTTTGCATTTGGTGGCAATGTCGATATCGCTGCTTATACTGCCGGAAATGCAGCCCAACATAATGCACTGCTTTTACTGGTGCTGATATATGCCATTGACGGCGTGATGTTGGCGATGACACTTTATGATGTAAAAAATGCTTTGGATCGGATTGAAGCGATTATTCAGGGAACGGCTCCGGTAGAAGAAGCAATCAGAGATGTCCTGATTGATTTGTTAGTCGATGTATCTCTTGGCAGGCTGAATAAAGCGGAATTTGTTGGTAAAAGCCTAGCATCTCTCATTGAGATAGTCACCAAGAAGCTGGATGACTTGAATCCATCTTTAGCCCATGCCTTTGAAAATATGGCATCGGATATCAGAAAAAGACAAAATGGAGAATCACCAGATCATCAGTACAGAACATCCGACGATATTCACTTAATCAGCGACAAATATCGGCCAGATTATGAGAAATATCGTAGCGAAATAAAGGGTAGAGGGCTTTCCCCAGAAGATTTTGAAAGAAATCGTGAAAAAGGATGGTATTTTGATGGTGATGCCGGTCGCTGGAAAAGCTCCAATCCAGGAAAAGTTTCAATCGATTATGATACAAATTTTGATGAAATAGCAGATATTGAGTTTGATATACAAAAACTCGGCTTAGATAGCAAGCGAACCTATCGTATTGAAATCGATGGTGAGTATGTTGAAAGGGATATCGAAGATTTAGTGGTAGAACGTGTCAATGCCAAGAAACAGTTGGAACATTTAGGTACAAATTCTGAACTAGATGATGAGATTACTTCTCTTGAACGCCTGAAATGGCAACATCGTCAGAAGCAATCTAGTGAAGCGATTGGCGAGCTGGTTTCTGATGGTGTTGTTCGTAATGAACTTTTCCCAGGAAGAGTCGTCGAAAAACTAAGAACATTACCGCCAAATCGTAAAAATAAAAATGGTCAATTTGACAGTGTTTATGTGGTTGATCGGGGTATGCCTAGTGAACAGGTCATCATTGTTGAGGCAAAAGGTGGGTTACCTGGTTCGGTGTCAAAAATGACGGGACGGAGTGTCAATAATAAAGGTTATGCCCAGGGGCATCCGGTATATAACAATGATATCCTTGATGTGATGAGAAAAGATTATTCACTGTCAAAAGGGCAGGTCGCTGTAGATAAAGCTGAGTTAACAGAGTTTAAAGAAACAATAGAGCTACTGACAAAGCATAAGACGATTAATAATGCAAAATATTATCGGATTGAAACAAAACTCAATCCGGATGGTTCGATTATGGATAATCAGGCTATTCGCTATAAACAAGTAAAAGAGGCTTTTACTAATGACTAAGGTTCAATTAGCGCATCATATACAGTATGAATATGATGAGGATGAGCGGAACGAGTTGCTCGAAGATATTTCTAAATTCCATCAGCTAAGCTATGAATATATAGAGTCAAAACCGTTAAGTGTATCTATCGGTGGATACGAAGATGCATTCAGTTTTCTAGGCAAAATGAACTATATGAACTGGGATAAGCAACAGACGATCTGGATGTTGCAGGAAGCCTGGGAATTGTTAGAGGTTCACTATCAGATTGCCCTGCATCCGGGAGAGCAGGTGATGTGCCAGTATGCCGGATTGTTATTTGAAGCCGAGGGGAAAATCACCCGGGCTTCGAATTCTCTATGGAGTTGGATTGATGCAATGTCGATCGCTATGATCCTGCGTCAGTCGGATTTACTGAATGTATTGTTGGCATTTGATGAAAGTTTTCTGGATATTGATGATGGTGCTCAATGTGCAGATCCAACGCACCGTTTTGAGAAAGCTCTACTGGCCCTTTATAAAGGCCTGTTTACTCCGAAGGCAGATATAGCAACATTGCTGCGTGATGTTGCAGAGAAATCAGCTCCGGAATATATCGGAGACAAGTACGCTCAAAATTTCGTATATGGGTTTTATCTGCCCTTGATCCCTTTAATCGAAGCGATGTACCGTTCGGACAGAGAGACTGCGTATCCGAAGGCTCTGTTGCGGGCTCTGGAAGCACATAAAAATCAGGCGAATTTTGAAGCATCAGAAGAAGAGTATTTTGTTTCTGATCATAAGTGGGACAGCAAAACCTGGGTGTCTCTGCCAATTACCGGGTTAGCTGCATTGGCCTATCAGCGCTGGAAACTGGAACCCAATGTTGAAACCAAGTATTTGCCTCAGTGGTGGGTGACTGGTGAAAGTATTCCGAAAAAACGTCTGTTTATTAATGAGGTGTTTAAATAACAGAGACAATTTTTTGGTTAGTTTGGTAGTGTTCAAATTTCTGTGTCATTTCTTTAAACTGAACCAAAAAGGAAATGACACCTTATGTCTGACGATAAACTGACCAGAGAAGTATTACTATCGATTGCGACCACGACATTCGACAATGTGGACTGTTTTCATCAGAACATCAACAGTGGCAATGAAGTGGAATAGTTTGAAATTGAATGATTTTGCAAAATGAAAATTGATTTGCATTTTAAGAAATACATATGAGTGCTACTGTATTGTAATTAGGTTAATATTTGTACGAATTAAATGAAATCAAATGGTTAAAAGCAAATAAAAAGTTGGCACACATACTGCAATAGTTATAGCGACCCTTATTAAGCCGAGGGTCACCTAGCCAACTGACGTTGTTAGTGAACCAAATTGTTCATATTGACAGCCAATCACAATCTTGTGATTGGCTTTTTTTATGCAAAGTCCTATATCCTCTTCTCATCATATCCAGGTGAACACCAGATTTGTGATACTTAGATACTTTTATTTAGTCTGAGGTGAGCTGATGTCAGGCCAGAATGAACCATGCCTTATTTAATTTACTTTATATTCAATCGGGGTTGCAGCAACTAATTTTTTGAAATTTTTGTGAAAATGGCTCTGATCGGTAAAACCTAAATCTGTTGCGATAGATGCGATTTTATTCCCTTCTTTGAGCTGTCTTTTGGCTTCATTGATACGCATGGCGATCTGCATTGCATGGGGAGTAATCCCATACGTTTTTCTGAATGCGTGGATCAGATGATATTCACTTAGTCCTGAGTAAGAAGCTATATCTTTTACAGAGATATTACACTTAAAATTATCTCTGATATATTCGTATGCTCTGGATACATTTCTTTTAGGTGACTGTTTATCATAAGAATATTGATTGGTCATCGCAAATAAGTTAGAAAAAAATGCAATGCAATTTTCTTCAATTTGCATATCGTTGTTACTTTTGGTGAGAATATTGGACAGTTTTTGCAGTTGAGTAAAAATTTGATGGTTTTCAAGGTGATTCACTGAAAAGGGGACAAACTCCTTCAAGTGTTGTCCCACAACCATGGATTGTATATGACTTAGCCATTTGGGGCATACATAAAGCATTTTGTAGCTCCAGTTGGTGTCCGGAGCTGGGTTGCAAGAGTGTACTTCCGATGGATTGATAATGACAATTGAACCTGTTTGAATTCTACACCGCACATTACTATTGAAGTAATCACTCAGGCCACTGTCGACAGCACCAATGGAGAACTCTTCGTGAGTATGCTTTCCATAACATGCTTTTGACTCTTTAGAAGAACGGAGCTCAATGGGAACAACGTCAGATCTAAAAAAAGATGGCTTTGACATATGGATTCATACTCACTCAATTTGATAGAGAGAAAGTATATAGTACCGTAACAGCCAATAACAACCCCATAACAATATTGAATAGCTTAAAATGCCTGGGTGTTGAGAGTATTGAACGAATTGTCACTCCCAGAACTGCCCAGACAGAGATGGACGCATAACAAACAACAAAGAAGATGCTGCAAAATATAAGCAGTTTTTCGAGCTCAGCCGAGTTGTCATGGAAGAATACTGAGATTCCTGCCAGAGAGACGATCCATGCTTTTGGGTTTAGCCATTGGCACATTATCCCCTGAAATAAGGATGGAGCACTTGTATTATCTTCTTCACTATCTGAAAGTGGATTTTGGGTTGCAACTTTATAGGATAAATAAAGTAAGAAAGCTCCGCCTAAGTAAGTCAGAATATCTGTCAGATATGGTGCTTCACTCAAAAATTGAGATAAACCAAAACCTAACAAAAATAATATTGTGACAAAACCTAGTGTTGCACCCATTATATGGGGAACTGTCCGTAAGTATCCGCAGTTTGCCCCTGTTACTGTGGCTAAAATATTGACTGGTCCGGGAGAAATAGAAGTCACCAGAGCAAATATAGCCATTGCGAGTAATATAGTCATTGCTTTTCCATCTAACTTTAAAAATCAGTCACTTCGCCGGTACCATCTATAAATCGATGCTCTTGCAGATCAACGATTCGGTATCTTTTGGGTTTTATTTTTCCTTCCTTACTATAACCGGCTTTAGATTCCCAGAAACCTTGATCAAACTCTTTCGTGAAGTGTAATTCAGACAGACACTTTACACCTTTGTATCTGTATAAAGAGAAGTCAACGAGTCTGAGAGGATAGCCTTCCTCTAAGGTTAATGGTTCACCATCTATGGCCCACACAAGCATTGCTCTGTTTTCTAAGGAATGCTCTAATGAAATGGTTGAATCATATTGACCTTTTTCAGTTCCGAGACTGAGTTGTTTTAAATAATATGGGTAGTATCGCGTCGTATTGATTCCTAAGTAATCAAGTAAGTCGGACAGTAAAATGCCTGTCCAGTTGCGCCTGATACTCCAGTTACAGACACATACAACCCGACGGTTTTCTGTAATCGTTGAAATTTTCTTTAACTCGTCAAATTTTACATGAATAGGTACTGATTCATCAGGAAGATAGACCTTTAATGACCATTCTTCCATATTTATTGAATCATGAGATTCTGGTGGCCCTTCCTGATAATACCGCAGAGAAGACGGTTTTTTTTCAATATAGGGAGTTTTCAATGTATCCATATTTTAATCATTCCTTATAGTATTTTTACACAGCGAAAACCAACAATATTATCCCGAACAGTCGGTGGGTAATTATCCCGACAAGTACATCTCATATAATCCTCATCGTGTAATCCTGAACCACCTCTGACAATATGATCCTCCTCAATATTGCTAATATAGAGTGGGTTAGCATTTCCATCATCCCATGAGTAGTTCGGGTGGTAGTTATCTAAACACCATTCTGCAAGGTTTCCTGCCATATCAATACAACCGAATGGAGATCTGTTTTGAGGATGAGCATCCCAATACGTGGACTTACGATCAAGTTCTTCTGGTTCACAATCCGGAGCATAGTTAGCGATTTCTGACGATGGTTCGCTATTTCCCCAGGGATAAAGACGTGAATCGTTTCCTTTTGCTGCATATTCCCACTGAGCTTCAGTTGGAAGTTCTTTTCCGACAAATCTGGCATATGCGTTGGCTTCATACCAACTAATTCCGGTTACAGGCTGTTTATCCTGATTCCAGTTCGGCTCGTGCCAATACAGAGGTTCTGTAATATTGTATTGCTTGATGAAATTGTATCCTTCATCACTCCAGTATTCTTTGCATTGATAGCCGCCTTGCTCGATAAATACTCTAAATTCAGCATTTGTTACCGGATGAATATCTATAAAGAAGTCACTCAAGAGCACTTCTGTGACAGGTTGCTCGTCAGGGCTGAGATCTGAACCTCGCTTATATGGGGAGCCAGATACTAGTACCATTTCTACTAAATTATTCATCGAATGAG
This sequence comes from Vibrio mangrovi, assembly GCF_024346955.1. Classification (NCBI taxonomy): domain Bacteria; kingdom Pseudomonadati; phylum Pseudomonadota; class Gammaproteobacteria; order Vibrionales; family Vibrionaceae; genus Vibrio; species Vibrio mangrovi. Next base: position 357,164 of record NZ_AP024884.1, read on the forward strand.
TCTCATGTTTCCGGTGTGTTTACTTATAATCTTTTTGTCGCCATAAACTGCGATTCCCAGATACTCAATATCCTCATTTTGTACTGAAGCTAATTTATTTGAGTAATCCTCATAGTTTTTGGTTGTCTGAGCAATATTAGAGAAATCGATCAGTGTTGTATGAGGCATTAATTCTGATCGTAATCTTTTAATATCGTTAGGATCTCCTGCCAAAATAGGTATAGGAATACGAGTAATACCGAGATGTTTCTCTCCATCCCCATTTTTAATATCTTCACCTACTAGTTCAGGATGTATTTTCCCTAAACTTAAAGTTAATACGGCCGCAGTATTTGCAATAAGACCCTGTGGTAGTTCTTTATCGATTACTAATACACATTTTTTATTATCCATCAGGCAATTTCCTCTACCTTAACTTGATTACACGAGAAGACTACCCAAGTCATTTCTATATTCAGAGGACTTGATAGCCTATGGAGATGATATAAATCCAAGGCGTCCACATTAGCCAGACAGCAATCAGAGATATTGCTGGCAACTTGTCTGGCTCCCTTACTTGTTGAATCGGTGATTTCGATTTCTAAATTAGCTTTTGATAATCCCTGAACCACATCATCAGCTGATTTAATTAAACCATTCAGCCTTGATAATGGCGCATGGTGTGTTGCGATTCTAATCGGTTGCTGTTCACTTATTTTTGCCTTTAGAGATGCAACATCTTTACAGCTAAGATAGTAGGCTGGTGGGGCATAGTAAAAAGAGCCAAGTAACATCGTATCGGCATTCATGTAGAAGTTGTCTACCCGCTCATATGCGTTAGCGACAAGTAGCGCACAAGATGTATTTTTCTCTACGTGTTGTGAAGCAAGTTCAAAAGTATCAAAGAGAAGTACTTCCAAGGGCTTTTCTATCAAAGATGACAAATGTTTTGCTGCCGCCTGACTACTTGAACCATCCGGACCGAGGGTCGCAATGGACGTGATATGTGGGTTTTCCCTGAGCCAAAAGTTGTTATTAGATATCATTGTTCAATCCTTATAACTTGTTTGGTTCAACGATATCTATTCGTCGTATAGCCGTATTGTATAAAATTGTTGTTTATTGCCGTTGTGCAGCCAGAAAGGTGAAAATCCCATCTGGGCTTGATGGTAAGTCGTTTAGGTGAAGCAGAACTTTTATTGTTGAACCACTCATTATTTTCTTAGTCTCTGGCTCCGAAATATGACGCACAATGTGTGTTTTCGATTTCAGAGGCATTGGTGCTCTGTGCGCCAGTGACTCTTGCAAAGATGCAAGAGTAACCAGAAAATCTTTTTTGTTTGACGGAGCTGCTGGTGGTTCAGGACCGGTTTTTATGAGTCGTCCTGACTCAGAAAAACCTAGAAATCCATCCGTGGATTTCTTCCTTCGAGTAGTGGTTGATTTGCATTTGGTGGAACATTTCTATCAAAAGGAACTGGGGTGCAGGCGATCATGTGGCTGAAAGATGAAGCCTGAGCGCACCAAACCACAACATGGTAACTCGCACAATCCACCCATAACCCGAAAAAAATAATTAGCTATACGCTACAGTTTCCCCAGACTGTAGAGGAACACCGTGACCATCATGGTTGATCCAGACTGTGTGTTCTGAGTTATTAGAAAAAACTTGTCCGTCGTCACTGACTTCAACGGCTTCAAGTGTTTTCAGGTAGAGCGCTATTTCGCCCATGCTTGCGTACCAAATATCTTTGTGGCCGGAGAGTTGCTGACAAATCCCTTCCATAAACGTCCAGTTATATTCTGAATTGGGGTCGTCAAACTCCCAGCTGTGTCCCCAGATGAGAAACAGTGACAGCTTGGAACCGTCTTCGGCTAAGAATCTGTTGGTGATCTCCTGTGACTGACAATGATGGACACTCGGACGCCAGCGCAGCAGATCTCCGGGGAGTCGGAAATCATTGGTTTCAGGAACCACACGACCATAGACTAGTCCCCATTCTTTCATCCGTTTGAGCATAGTGAGGTTGTAGCTGCCAAACGGATATGACATACCGATCATCTTGCGACGTAACAGTTTTTCTAACCGTTTCTTCTCATCGTATATTTCTGCCCGGATATGTTCTTCTGTCGCGTGATACAGGAAAGGATGCGTCGAGGAATGCATCGAAATTTCGTGTCCCTTATAAACCGGTTTTGCTAATTCTGCGGGAACCTTACTGGGATCGTCCATAACACCGGAGTTAATATGAAAGGTTCCTTTAATGCCATACTTGGTGAACATCCGGGTTAAGCGGATATCCTGAATCACCCCGTCGTCATAACTCATCCCCAGCGCTTTCTTCATACCATTCGGGAATGTAAAGAAGTCATAGTGATTTGGTTTTATTGTCCAGAGATCACCATCAACATACCAGGCTTCCGCTTTATCCAGATAGTAATCTTCTGTTTGAGAGCCTTTCCCGTCGGTTAATACAAAACATACATTTTTTCTGCCTTTAATCTGATGGGTATGCCAGCCATCCCTTCCTTTTTTCAGGCGGATGCCGGGCCATTTAGTCTGCAATTTCTCAGGGTTTTTATCATCCCATAAATGGATATAGGCAGCTTTCCAGCTTGCGGGCTTCTTCAGGTGAATTCTCATAGAAAAATACAATCGCTCTGTTTAGGAAAATAACAACGCCATCAACGAAGAAAAGGAACTTTTATAGATTAATTAATAAAAATATAGATTAAGGGGTAAAAACTTACTAGGGCGTGTTGACCTGCCTTGATTAAATGTACGACAAATTGCTGAAAAAAACATCACGAAAGGTTAACACGCCTGAGCTTATCATTGTCTTACGATATTAAATTCCGGCGCATCCTGATCTACAACCCAACCTCCTTGGTCAGAGTAACCGTGACTGCATATACGATCGTATGTGCTTGAATCCTGAGTAAAGAGAAGCATCGCCGGTGGCCGGTGCGTGTATTTTAAGACAGCATATATTCCCCGTTCTTCACAAGGAACCGGCGCTGTAATCGTGTGAGATGGAATTGTATAGTTGAAAGGATTGTTATGATCTGCACCAATACTCGCCATGTGGCGGGTGAAATCGTTCACAAACGTAGCACAGTCACACTGATGTTGGTTGGAAATTCTGAAGCGATAGTGCATCCATCGCTGGTGTAACTCTTCTGCACCCTGATGGCAGAAGTCATAGTTTAAGACCCAAAAAGCATACAAAGTCGGTTTTCTGGAAATATAATCCAGCCGGTTGTAATCCGATGCCTGTCCTCCCTTCAGTGATAATCCCGGAGTGGCGTGATAGATATAAGTATTGTTTTCTTCCGACGCAAATTTTGGGAAACGGTGAATCCCAATCCGGGAATGGCCCATACCATGGCCGTAGGAAATCTGAGCCAGTGCAACCAGCGGTAAATCTCTGCCAGCCGCGTATAGAGACTCCCTGAGTGAACTCCAGTCCTGCCTCGCTACACATATATCCGGCATGTTTTGATTCCAGTTGGTAAAATTAGCAGCCAGACGATTTTTAATACTGTCGTGCAATCTGGGAAAAAGTCGCTTCGGAAAATAGCCTTTGAGTAACTGTTGCGAGGTCTGGATATCCGGTATCCGGGACCAGTCAATCATATCTTTAGATATTACTGACGCTTGATTAATCGTTAAATGATCCATCGTTCTTAGATGTGGTGATATATAATCTTAAACCGTAGGATTCCAATCTGTTATTTTCAAGTTACGCAGCGATAATTTCTCAATGGAATATATTTTAAATAAAATGGCTCTTTAATATGATGTGAAAGAACCACGATATTTATTTTCTGAGAGAAGTATTTTGATATATACCCAAGTAACCTCAAGATGCTGGATCCCGAGTGTCTTCAATCAGCGCTATTCAAGGAAAATGTCGGCAGGAATGGCCTTCCTATTTCAACGGCTTGAGCCGGAGCCTGATTACCCACAGACTTTGACCTTTGATCCCGTCAGCGATGGTTCGACATCAATACGCAGAGCCATCTGTTCTTTCAGGTCTGCGACGTGAGAGATGATACCGATCATCCGGCCGGTTTGTTGCAGATCGACCAGAGTCTGGATCGCAAGATCCAGCGACTCGGGATCCAGACTACCGAAGCCCTCATCAATGAATAATGTTTCCAGCCGGATGCCGCCGCTGTATGACTGAACGACATCGGACAGACCTAAAGCCAGCGCCAGTGCTGCCATAAAAGATTCGCCGCCGGACAGAGTTGCTACATCCCGGTTTTTGCCGGTGTAACCATCTTCTACCACCAGATCGAGGCCGCGTCCGGCGATGCCTTTGAACCCCTCGGTTTTCCGGGCGAGAATATAGCGGCCTTTACTCATAAGACTCAGCCGCTGCGAGGCCTGAATCAGTACATCATCGAGTAATACACCCAGCACAAAGCGGTGCAGGCTGATCCGGCTGCCGGTTTTGCCGCTGGCGACATCGTAGAGTGTGCCGTAAACCCGATACTCTTCTTCCAGTCTGGCGTTTTTCTCGTGCAATCGGGCAATATCGCTGCGCACCTTTTCCAGTCGTTCGAAGCTTGAGTGGATCGCATCAAGCTGCTGGCGGGTTTCTGTATAGGTTTGTTGTGCCTGAGTCAGGGCGAGATTGAGCGTTTCCAGATCCGGCTTCTGGGCATCTTTGAGTGTTTCGTTCAGATCGGTCAGGCTCTGTTCCAGCTTAGTTTTTGTCTGTCTGAAATTCTCAAGCTCCTGCTGCCAGTGTTGCATTTCCTGTTCGGTGCGGCGACTGTCGAGATAGTGCTGCTCATCGGTGAAATGACTGGCTTGCAGCGCCTGCTGCCATGCGTTTTCTGCCGACTCCTGTTGTGCTTTGGCCTGTTGTAACAACTGCTGATTGGTGGCGAGCTGACTGTTGAGGTTTGCATGATTCAGTGTTGCTTGTTGAAGCGTGTTCTGTGCTGTTGCCAGCCCTTGATTCAGTGTATCGATGGTTTTTTTAGTTGCTGTGATTTCCTGTTCGACGACATCGACATGGTGATAACGCGGATCAATCGATGCAGAAAGCTGTTTGAGTTGCTCCTGACCGGCATTGAGCAGTGAATCGTTGGCAGCTATCTGCTGACGCAGTTCAGCCAGTTTGGTTTCACCGGTTTCACAGCGTTGATTGAGCGTTGTAACTGACTGTTCCATTTTGACCAGATCGAGTGCGGATAACTGCTGTAAACGGTCTTGCACCGCCTGTAAATCCTGTTGGAGTTGCGCCGGTTGTGTTTCAGACTGTGCTCCCAGTTCGGTCATCATTTCATTCAGCTGTTGTTGTATCTGTTTGATGATGGCTTGATGCTGTTCGAGTTGTCCGGTGGTCTGATGATACTGTTGCAGTGCTTGTTGTTCGGTCGCTCTGGCCTGCTGTACCTGATCTTTACTGATTTCTGCGCCGGTAAAGGTCGCCGGAGCCGGGTGTTCACAACTTCCGCAGACCGGGCAGGCTTCTCCGGTTTCAAGCTTCTGGGCCAGAATCGCAGCCTGAGCGCTGTGCCACTGCATTTCCAGTTGGTCGGCCTGTTTCTGACGGTTGGAAAATGCTTCCTGAGCCTGTCGGACAGCCAGTTCTTTTTCGGCGGTACGTTGTTCTGTCTGATGCAGCTGTTTCTTGAGCGTTTCCAGCTTGCCGATATCGGTGGCTAAACGCTGCATGCGGGTGATTTCCGCTTCAATGGCTGGTTTTTCTGCCACTTCTTTGCGGGCATTTTCCAGTACCTGCTGGGTTTTCACCGCTTCGGCTGCGAGCTGTTCTTTCAGGGCGATATACTGAGCCAGTTTTTGCTCAAATTGTTGCTGTTGCTTGATGTTTTCTGCGATTTTAGCTTCCAGCGTCTGTTTTTCAGCAAGCTTGGTTTTGACGTTCTCCAACTGATACTGAGTTTGCGTGAGTCCGGGAACCTGCTTTGCATTCTCTGTGGCTGTATTGAACTCTTCCTGCTTGCGCTGTTGTTCCTGCCGCGCCTCATCCAGTGCCTTTTCTAGCGTGGTGACTTGCCGGTGAAACTCGTCGACCTGCTTTCCTGCGCTGCTCCGGTTGACGTAGGGCAGCTCGATTTTGGCGGCATTTCTGGCAATATCCAGCTGTTGCTGACGCAGCTCGATCTGCGGGCTTTGCTCAAGATGTGCGGCAAGTGCCGTACGGGCATGATTGAGCCGCTCGAACGTCTGATTGAGCGCTTCTGCTTTCTGAATGTCCGATTTCACCTGACTGAGTTTCGTCTGTGCCGTCTGTTCCTGATTCCGGGCAACCTCAAGCTGTTGGCTTTGCTGTATCTGCTGCTCTGTCAGTTCTTGTTCTGAGGTGACGCCGGCAACCTGTAATGCTCCACGGATCTGATTGTCGAATTCGTTTTTCGCTTTGCTGATATCGCTGGCTTTGTCTTTCAGAGCAAATTCGATTTTCTTATAGATATCGGTTTGAAAGAGCTGACCGAAAATGGCTTCCCGATCTTTGGAACTGGCCAGCAGTAAATCACGGAATTTCCCTTGTGGCAGCACCATAACCTGACGAAACTGAGTCTCACTGAGGCCGATCAGATTTGTGACTTCAGTTTTGACTTGCGCGGTTTTGCCAGTGATGAGTTTTTCTTCATCGGTGATGTCGTAAAGGGCGGCGGTGTGTTTACGTACAGTCATACCTTCACCGCGACTTTTCGGGGTTTCCTGCTCCGGAACCCGGCTGACACGATAGGTTTTATCGTGTAGGGCAAACTCCAGAATCACTTCCGTCAGCGTCTCGGCTGTCGCCAGATCACTACGCATCTGTATCCCCTGACGCTCATTGCCGGTGGTTTCACCGTAGAGTGCAAAGCAGATCGCATCTAGGATCGACGTTTTGCCCGAACCGGTCGGGCCATTGATCAGAAACAGCGGATGACGGCCCAGACGGGTGAAATCAATCTGCTCGGTTGCAGCGAACGGGCCGAAGGCCTGCATGGTCAGTTTCAGTGGTGTCATGCGCCTTCCTTACTGCTGAGATAACTGGTTGATGATGGTTTTGATCGCGCTGTCCTGTTCTGCCGACAGCTCGCAGTCCTGCACTTCGGTGAAGAAGTCCCGGAACATATCGATTTCACTGCGGGCCAGTCTGGCCGCAGCCATCTCCTGCTCAACGCCGATCAACATACCCGGTTTTTCGAGATGCAGAACATTGGGATAGACACTGCGCAGTTTCTCCATCGGGTTGAGGATCGCATGTTTGTCCATTAACCGAACCAGCAGATAGTCCTGATTTTTCGGATCGGTTTTCCCTTGTTCGAGGATGTCATTCAGCTCACCTTCGATAATGCGCATTTCATGCGGCGCAGTCAGTCCCACGGGCTCGGCGGCGACAAAACCGTCCTGATTCAGCTCAACTAAGGTCATGCCTTTTTTCTGATGTTGTTCGCTGAAACTGTATTTCATCAGAGAACCTGAATAGCGAATATATGCAGCGCCTCTTTGCTGCGGCTGGTGCAGGTGGCCGAGAGCAACATAGTCAAAATCAGTGAAATGCTCGTAGCTGACCCGATCTGAGCCGCCGATAGACAGCGGCCTTTCTGACTCGGATTCAATCGCTCCGTCGACAAAACAGTGACTGATCAACACCTGCTTCTGCTGTGGTGAAAACTGTTCGCGAACCTTCTGTGACAGGAATTCATGGGCTTCGTCATGGGTGGATACTGAAGTCTTGAATGCTGCGCGGACGGCTTCGGGATCACTATACGGGATGCCGTAGAAAGCCACTTCACCCGCCGATTTTGTGTGAATTACCACAGGTTTCAGCATTTCATCAAAGTGGCTGATAATGTGGAGTCCGGCATGTTTCATCTGTCCGGCACCGAAGCCGAGCCGTTCAGCACCATCATGGTTTCCGGGGATCAATATCATGGGGGTGTTCAGTTCGTCACAGACCTGATTGACAACCTGATTCAACAGCTCAATAGCGACAGTTGGTGGTACGGAGCGGTCATAAATATCTCCTGCAACCACAACTGCATCGACCGGGTTTTCCCGAATGAAAGCGATCAACTGTGCCAGCACCGCTTGTTGATCAGCAATCAGAGAGACACTGTGAAACTGACGGCCCAGATGCCAGTCTGAAGTATGAATAAATTTCATGATGATTGATTTCTTGGTTTGTGAACCGGGTAATCCCTGTCCGGGGAATGCTTGCCAGAAGGATGAAAGATTAGCTTACCGGATGTCTGGCTTCAAAGAAAATTCTCTTTTACGGAATCTTTGGATGATCTGCATCGCAGACCGAAGATCGGTATGCAGTGACGACATGACCCTGTGGCAGTATTTTCAGCGGACTGACTGACAGTTATGGAACTCATTCCATAGTTTGGCAACTCATCTATCTGAAGATTTCTGACCGGAACTGCAACGGGCAGACTGAGCGCGTGTCGTAGTTTGACAAGATAAATCAATCAGAAAGGAAAATATCCGGAGGGAAATCGTGCCGATTGGAAATGTGAATCATCATTCACCTGCCGGGATAAATCCGGCAGAACATACGGAAGGTGCTGAGACATCCTCATCCGGTGCGGTGAAGCCGAACTGGCCGACAGAAAACTGGATGCATTGCGGCGGTCGGGGTGCCGGACCGGAAGCGATACGTCATGCTGTACTACATAACATGCAGGAGATTCACCAACATCTGAGTACACTGCGGCAGCAAAACTGGTCGGCCGGCAGTATGGAGGCTGTTTTTGATACGGCATTACTGCCGACGATGATTCAGGCTGAAAAAGCTCATAATCCGGAAAATACAGTGATTTTTCATGATGACATATTTGATGAGCTGGGAGAGATTGATACTGAACAGACCCGTCAGGTACTGATGCAGACCCCGCAGATGTTTCACTATGTGGCTGCCGATATTCGTGAAATGAACGGCAGGCGCTCCGTCATTATTCTCGATTCATTAGCGGATAATCCCCGTAATTCGATCTATGACAACCCCGAGGTTAAAGATTCTCTTATGTCTTCGCTTTTCCCGGAAGATAAAGTTGCTGTGCTGTGTATGAACATGCAGAAATCTTTTTATGAATGTCAGATATTTGCGCTGAATGCGACTACCAAAATGGCGAAGCACGCTGATTTTATGGATGATCTGCATCAGCTAAATCTTCAGGGAAGCGACAAACTGGCAGAGCGGATCGGCGCGGGGAATGTGAGAGCCCTCCGTCGTATGGTGGTACTGGATGCACCGCAGTCATTACCTGCGCAATTTATCAAGCATGCTCAGACGCGTTCGTCACTGGCGCAGGCCAGTCTGGATATTCCGGTGAATAAATCAGGCCAGACGCTACAGCAGCGTCAGGATGAAAAAATGGTTGAACGGACTAAAATCCGGACTTCAGAAGGGCAGTCGCAGTTACAGACACTGAACTTCAGTGCTTCCATTGAAGATAAGCGGCTGACTTATCTCGAACGGGCAATAAAGTACATGGAAACGGCTTCGGCAAGCGAAGTCAACGCGCTGGCGGAGCGGTTTAACTTTCTCGGCAAAAACAAAATGATCGCCGGGCTGGCGTCTCAGCCGCGTGTTGTTGGTCCTGCCGAACAGATGAACCAACGACTGATGCAACAAAGCGGGCGTGTTGCCGATGGAGAACAGAATAGTCTGTTTAATCAGATTCAGGCAACAATTGAGCGGTTGCATGAGTCGTAGCACCGGATGGGAACAGTTTTATGATACTCAGCATGAGAGAAAAACAATTAAACCCAGAAAGTAGTCAATTATTGATGGTTTAATTGATAGTTGTTATTTTTTGTTATTCTTATATTATCAGAGCTGATATCTCTGTCAGAGATAACTCACTTTCAAAATTATTATCACCTGATGTTGATGATGGTTCTTCCTTCCTATCATTTCTACTTGCTATTAATTTACAAAATATTATCACAAATGTTCACTTGTTGAATTTCATATCAGTGATATGATTAATTTACTTAAATTGACATTTCTATGACATTTTAAAGTTTAATTTCTAGGGATTTATCATTTCATGATAAATGTTGTTATCTAAATGTAAAAATATCTCTGAATCGTAGGTATCACATTGACTAATATAAATTTGAAACTCAACGTCGGATATGAGTTTTCTGTGAAATACTTTTGGCTCATTATTTGTCTTTCTCTGCTTTCGATATTCCACCCGGCAGTAGCAGCTATCGAAGTAAAAGATGATGGTGGTGGTTCCGGACAAGCTTCTGTTCTTACCCAATCCGGTCAGTATTATGTCCGGATTGCCAAAGCGAATGAACAGGGCTTATCGGTTAACTATTTTAAAGATTTCAGCGCGCAGGGTAAGAATATTGTCTTGCTGAACTCATTTTTGATGAACCCGAAAATAGGTCAGTCTCCGGCACAGACCATTGTGCTGGTGGTCGATCAGAATCAGATAGCCGATATCCAGTCTATTCAGGTTGAAGGACATGCGGCAGATATTGTGCTGGCTGCACCTGACGGGATTCGGTGCAATGGATGCTCCATCAAAAATACGGAACGGGTCACTTTAGCGACCGGAGCAGTTCAGATTGAGAATGGTGAGCTGAAAGTTATTGATATCACTGGCGGTAGTGTCGATATTACCGGCGCTGGATTGCAAGCAACGGATTTATCGTTGTTGGATATTGCTGCCGGACATGTATTGGTGGATGCTCCGCTACGGACCAATATGAAAGGCAGCCTTTCAACCCGGAATAATCAGGAAGTGAAAGAGATTGATGCCGGTGGAGATTTAGAAGTCTCAAATGGTGACGTTCAGATTATTGTCGGTAAAAACCATTTCCGTTACTTGGATCGTCAGTCCGATGCGTATTATCAACAGTTTAGTGGTAAAGCCTATGATTACGCATCTCATGCTCTGGAGATTACGGATAAAGGAAAAGTTTCTGTTGGTAACCTTCATCTGGAGTCGACCTACGATCTGGGGTCTATTTTAGTCAAAGGACTAATCAGAACTCAGGGAAACTGGACCTATGTCGGACGATATAATGAACAGAGTATTGTTCCTTTAGAATCGGTCACGATTAAGTCAAACGGGAATGTCTATCTTTCTGAGCAGATTATCGCGGCAAATAAAGTGGATATTGAATCAACCAGAGCGATTAATATTGCAGCACTTTCTGCCGGTGATAATTATTTGCTGGACAGCATTCAGGGTGCGGAAGTTAAAGTTGTCTCTGTTGGTCCGATTAAAAACCAGGGAGCCATTTCTGCTGAGTCTGTTTATTTCTCCGGACAAAACATCATCAATGAAGGGGATATTGAAGCGACCCGGGATCTGTACCTGAATGGGCAAACTGGTGTGAAAAACCAATATGGTGGGATTATTCTCGGAGAGAATATCGAGCTGGTTTCAGAGCAGGATGTGATTAACGGAGAATATTATCCGTTTAAACCGGCTGAAATATGTGCAATGCGCAGTGTTGTGAATAATTCCCCCTCAGTTGAAGTCGGCGGTAAACTGGCTGTGCCACCATTCAAAGGATGTGGAAAAGTCGCAGCAAACTCTCTGAGTGCTTACATTCTGGGACAAAATATTAAAGTTGTTGCGCAGAACTTCTCTAATGCGAACCCTTATGAAGTCTCAAGAAACACTTATACGGATCCTGAACTGAATTTGGATCTGACTCAGAGTGAGCAAGTGGTGGTTTCTGCGGAATCGATCATGGATATCCGGGTGAATGAGCGTTTCTGGAATATGTCGGCGGTTGTCGAGTCCTGGACCGGAAATGTCATCCTACAGGCTCCGATTATCGACAATGAGAGATATCACATCTGGGCAGATACTTATGAGAAGGTTGTCGGTGATCCGAATGGGACACATACCAACCAGAGTATCCAGTATCTGAAAGTGCTTTCTCCTCCGGCAAGACTGAATGTCGGTCAGGATCTGATTTTAAACAGTGACATGCTCAATAACGAACACAGTAGTGTTGAAGTGAAGCGGGATGTTTCCGGATCAGTCAATAAAATCTGGATGGAAGGTCTGAAACTTCGCGATATTTTCAAACAGACGACCGTCACGCAGCATTCAAAACGCTATTGTAGCAAACGTGTCTTCGGCCACTGTATTAAACATAAGAGAAAACACTGGACAACTTCCAGCGTCGCACTTACTAAAAATGAAGAAACGGCACAGTATCCGTTTATTTTCTACGTTGATGGTCATATTCATCAAGGATTCGGCAGCGAGTACAGCATGCTGCAAAATATTACATTCGGACCAGAAGCTTCTGCTTATGAGCCACAGCCTACACCTGAACCGGTTAAGCCCGGAAAACCTGGCAAATACATTCCGATTTCAGTCAGTGACATGACCATTTTTGTTCTTAATCCTTCATACAAAGAAGGGGATTCATAATGGGCTGTCGTCGTGTATGTGTGAATATCAATGTAATTGAACGAATCAGAATCAGGTAAATAACAATATGAAAAAAGATCAAATACCGTCGTGGCAGCGTCTGACTTCTTCTACGCTGTTGCCCATTCTTTTTACTCATCTGGCTTTTCCGGTCTATGCGTCGGTTCAGCAGAGTATTGCTCTGGACTCGATTACAAACGCGGTTTCCAGTTCTGCACGCTATGAACTGAAGGAGCAGATTCAGGATTATCTGTATGCCGGAGCTATTGAACAAAATGAACTGGCTATTTTTGATGGGTTCGGATTCTTCTTTAACCAGATTAAAGCAAGTTATCCCGAAATGTTGTCGGCTTATCAGGGCAAAAATACCTCTCTGAACGATATCCCGGCCCGGTTCGGAACACCTTATGTTGAACGGGGAGTGATTCGTCAGCAAATCACTCAGTTGCTGAATAAAAGCTGGATTTCGGCTCCCGGCTATTCCAGTTATAACGAACAGACTCAGAAATTGTATGAGAATGCGGTGAGCTATGCTAAGTCTCACGGGAAGAAACTGGGGCAGGCACTGACGGCTGATGAAATCACTCACATTCCGGCAGATATGGTCTGGCCGGAAATTCGGGTGATTAATGGCAATGAATATATTGTGCCGTTTGTCTATCTGACACCGGGGACGATTGCAGATCAGAAATTGTCCGAATCAACGCTGGCGGCGGGATCTGCCAGTATTAAAACAGATACTTTTGTGGTCAACGATGCGGATGTTCACTTTAAACACAATGCTTTGCTGGATATCACGCATGATTTTATCAATACCAAAGGAAAGGTCTCGGGAGGAGAACTGACGATCCGGACCGGACGTGAACTTCAGAACTTATCCGGAACTATTTCCGGTGATGACGTTTCACTGATCGCCAATAAGTTGGTGAACGACACACTGGTAACACGCTTTGACTACGGCCATGGTTATTCCGAGAGCTTTGATCAGATTGGTTCGATTGTGTCCTTAGGGGATTTGAATATCCGGACCGCTTCTGATGTGGTGAGCCACGGCGGAGAGTTTTCTGCACAGGGCGATTTGCGGATTCAGTCACAGGGGAACGTTATTCTGGTACCACAGACTGCCAAAAGTGAGCGTGCCGAATCCGGAAGCTATTGGTCTGATAGTGAATCGTCATTGGTGAACTTGCAGACGCATCTTTCAGCGATCGATACACTGTCGCTGATCTCCGGTGGTCAGGTAGTTATTGCCGGGAGTGTACTGGAAAGTCAGGGGCTGCTGGAAATTCTGGCTGCCCACGGGATCACGCTGAAAAGTGTGGCGGATATGAATACCTTTGACCGCCGTTTTGAAGTGGACAGCGGTGGTCTGTTCGGAAGTAAGGAAAGTGAATCGGAAAGCCAAACTGAATCTCAGATTGTCAGAACCTTGCTGAAAGCCGGTCAGAGTATGGTCTTGCATACGATACAAGGAGATGTGTCGCTGGAAGCCGTTACGATTGATAGCCAGGGAATCTCGAAAATCATTTCTGATTACGGTGCGGTGGATTTCAAACTGGCGAAGCTGATTGAAAATTATAGTTATGAAAAGTCTTACGATGGTGCATTAGCTTTCCGTCATCAGGGCAATGGCTATCAGCGTGAAGTGGCTTACTATTCGGAGTTCGTCAATTCCGGTGGCATTATGCTCAATGCATACAGTGGTGTGCGAATTCAGTATGCCGGTGACAAGAATGATATGGATACCACTCTGGCGACTCTGGCGCAGACACCAGAACTCTCATGGATGCTGGATATACGCAATGATCCATCGTTGAATGTCGACTGGCAACAAGTGCAGTTGGTGATGCAGGAGTGGGATTATGACCAGTCCGGGCTGACACCGGCAGCAATGGCGATAATCGCTGTTGCAATGGCAGTTGCAACCAGTGGTGCAGGCATTGCCGTGATTGGTGGTGAAGGTCCGCTTTATACGGCAATCAATGTTGGCTTCAAGTCTCTGATTTCACAAGCGGGCAGCCGTCTCATTGCGAATGACTTCGATGTTAAGGCGACACTTCAGGATTTGTCATCGAAACAGGCACTGATTTCACTGGCAACATCGATGGTTACTGCGGGCGTTCTGAAAGGAATCGACACACATCTGTTTACGGAAGGAACGGATGCTGCGAATGCTATTCAGGATGCAACATCAATTGATATTGTCGGAAACAGTATTGAAGCACAGATTATCCGTTCGGTCGTACATTCAACTGTAAGTATCGGGATCAATACTGCAGTTCAGGGCGGTGACCTGAGTGATTTTGGTGAATCATTCGCCACCAGCTTTGCATCATCGATGGTTTCTATTATTGGTAGTTCCTTATCTGAAAAAATCAGTGATGCTGCCGGTCATAAAGGTGTGACAGACTCGAATCCAAGTGGTACTCCACAAATCAGTGAGGCAGTTAAATACATTGCTCATGCCGCATTAGGTTGTGGTATTGGCTCTCTGGGTACCGCGATTGGGGGCGGAAGTGGCTCTGATATGGCAATGGGATGTGCATCAGGAGCAACTGGCAGCGTGATTGGTGAGTATGTTTCTGAGCAGTATGGTGACATTATTGCCGAGAAAGATCAGAAGATAGAAGCGTGGACCCGGGATTTTCTGAGCGGTGGACTTCTGTGTCCGAAGACCATCAAAAAACTGATTAAAAAGCTGCATCAGGAAGCGATTAATGTTCCCCGTTACGCAGCATCAGTTGCAGTTTATGCCTTCGGTGATACTGGTATCAGTGGTAATACAGCAAATAATGTCGTCCAGCAGAATGCGCTGTATCTGCTTTCTTTCGCGTTTGATGAAGACAAAAATACCGGAGAAAGCGGTGCTGGTGACAGTAGTAATGCAGATGAGGACTCCTGCCTGATTTAATCATCTCATCAGATTTCATCTGAAGTAATCAAGAGGGATAAGCGTGACTTGCTTATCCCTCTTCTTTTTTCCGCAGATCGTCTATTTTTACAGTAGTCATTCGGTATATGAATCAACTGAGACTGATGTTTCATGGAGCAATGATATGGCTCATTCCGAAAACGCTGCATCCTCGTTAAGAACGCCTCTGGCCGTTGATGACCATGACTCCGGCTGGATGCCGTTTATGGCAAAACCACCAGCCGAAACGCCTTGTCTGGTCTACGCGGTGGCAGATATCCACGGTCATGACTATCTGCTTGAAGAAATGCTGGATAAGATTGAACAGGATATGCAAGAAACCACCGAAACGAAACCGCTGGTTATTTTTCTGGGGGATTATATTGACCGTGGTCCGGATGCCAAACGGGTGGTGGATTTATTGATCAGGGCCAGCCGGGTCAGAAACATGGCCTGTGTTTTCCTGCTGGGAAATCATGAACAGTGGCTGATTGATTTTATGCACAGCAGTGTGATTTTACCGGTGTGGGGATGTCAGGGAGGATTGGAAACGCTGCTATCATATGGTGTTCCTCAAAAAATGATTCTTTCCGGGATTCTCGATGCTGAAGTGGCGGATGAAGTACGCCATGTGTTTCTGGATCTGCTGCCCGAGTCGCACCTGTCATTTTTCCAGTCACTGGTGAACCATTTTGAGCTGGGGGATTATTTTTTTGTCCACGCAGGTATTGATCCGAATCGTCCGCTTCACCAGCAGCGTAAAGAAGATCTCATCTGGATTCGTCATCCGTTCCTGAGTTCGAAGCAAGACTTCGGAAAAGTCATCGTGCACGGGCATACACCCAGTGAACATGTCGAAAGCCTGCCTAACCGTATCAATCTCGATAGTGGTATCTACATCCGGCACGTTCTGAACTGCGCTGTATTAGAAGGCAGTTGCCGCTATCTGATTCAGGCGAGTGGAGGCTGATTTGTTGCTATGGCGGTCAATTGATGTGTTTGTATAGCTCATTCTCTTGTTCATATTCAAGAGCGACGGAAAAATCATATGATGACCTCTTTGAATTCGAACCCAAACGATTTCCTCACAGGAGTTTTCACGCCCCGCACCGGATTTTGCCGGTGCGGAAGTTAAGTTATCAGATTCTGGATAGAGAAAAGTGTGAAAAAAGTATGAGATTGTCTGTTATTGAACATAACAAAAGCGGTTCTGATCAGTTCACACTCTTCAACTGAAACAGACTTGCGCCCATGCCGATAAAGAGGCCTCCGCTGATCCGTTGAAACCACTTCACATTGTTTGCTTTAGACAGTGCACCTTTGGCTCTTTGTGCGATGTAGCCATAACACGACAGAGAAAGAAATGAGAAACACATAAAGATCGCCGTCATAACAATAAACTGAGGCATTACCGGAAGCGAGAGATCTAAA
This sequence comes from Vibrio mangrovi, assembly GCF_024346955.1. Lineage (NCBI taxonomy): Bacteria > Pseudomonadati > Pseudomonadota > Gammaproteobacteria > Vibrionales > Vibrionaceae > Vibrio > Vibrio mangrovi. Next base: position 373,887 of record NZ_AP024884.1, read on the forward strand.
AACTGTGGAAACAGGGCCGAAAAAAACAGGATAGGTTTCGGGTTTGTTGCTGCAACCAGCAGCCCTTCTTTAAAATAGCTTGAAAGCGGCCGACGGCTTGCCGGTTCTTCTGACCGCAGAAGAGAAGCAGTTTTACGGCTAAAGCAGAGCTGACGGATACCTAAATAGATGAGGTAAGATGCTCCGACAATTTTAACCAGCATAAACAGCGTTGAAGACGCTAATAATATCGCACTTAATCCACTGATGGAGAGTGTTGAAAGGAACAGGATACCGATAATGTTCCCGAAGGCTGAAACCATCGCAACCTTTGAACCATTGATTGCGCCATTATAAATTGCCAGAAAAACTGCTGGTCCGGGGCTGATAATGTAGAAAAAGGACACAACCGCATACATCAGCAAAATATCGTAATTCATAGTTCCCTCTATTTTTACTTCAAATTTCAAATGTTAATTCGTTTCTGATGGGTTTTAAATGATCCCGGAATTCTGGTTTACGACCATTCACTGACTCATTATGCACAATTATGCGAAGATGCACTACATTCAGTACAATCGGCTTATAAGAACGATTTCATCGAGTCTTTCAGTGTGGCTGGGTTCTACTGGTTGGTGCTGAAATAAAAAGGTGCATGGCAGAATGTCTGTCCATGCACCTTGCTCATTAAGGGAAATAATCAGCTTTGTTCAGAATTATCTTAATCTGAGTGTTACACCAGAGTATGAACTGTAGCCATTCAACATGATATGGTATGTTGTATTGCTCCGGGTACTGATTGAACAAGATTCATTGTTACCACTTTTGTAAGGGCGGCAATCATATGAGCTTGTTGTTGGGCGGCTGCCAGCTTTGACATACAGGTCTACGTCACCACTACCACCAGAGATCTGTACCGTTGTGGTAGAACCGTCACCAGTGAAGGTGTAGTAAGTTTGTGAACCGCGGTTACCAGAAACTGAGACTGATTGTCCTTTCTCCAGAACGTTACCGCCAGTGTTACCGCCACCAGAACCACAAGATGCATTAACACCAACAGTGCTGAATGCACTGGTTACGTCAGAAGTGCTGTAACCCAGATCGCCTGCTGCTTTAACAACACCACAACCAGCTTCGTCATAGTTTGCATCAGATGTCCAGTACAGTTGGTTAGCAACTGCAAAGACTTCAAAGCCTTTACGTACGTTCCAGCCTGATTTGTTTGACAGAAGATAGAAAGCACGGTTGAACACACCACTAGAGTAATGCACGTTCAGGCCGTCATAGTAGTCAGAAGCATTGTCAATTGAGCGGCCATCCCGGGATGGTTTTTCAAAATAACGTAGTCCGCCTGAAGCTTTAGTGATATCAGCACCAACGGTCCAGTCTACACTGCCACGCATAAAGTATTCAGCAGCTTCACCAGCAATATCGGAGAACGCTTCGTTAATACCACCAGACATACCTTCGTAAACCAGACCAGAGTTCTGTTCAGTAAATCCGTGGCTGACTTCGTGTGCACTAACGTTGATATCAACAAGCGGATAGAAAGTTGACTGACCGTCGCCATATGTCATGGCTGAGCCATCCCAGAAGGCATTTTCATAGTTCTGGCTATAGTGAACCCGCATAGTCAGTTGGAAAGTCAGCGGAGAAGTGTTCAGCCAATCCTGATACATATCGAAAACGACTTTCCCAAAGTAATGAGCATCATTCAGTGGTGAATAAGCGCCGTTGATAGATTTGTAATCATTGTAGTTGGAAGAATCCGAGCATGTATATTTGTACGCTGTGTTACCAGAAGTACCACCGTTCAGGTTAACAGTTTTTACTGCACTGTTATTCATGGTACAAGTGCTGCCGGATTTATCAATAATGAATCCGGGGTAGTCTGAGCCGTAGTTATACTTGCCTGTTTTTCTGTTTCCTCCAGGGCCGGTTCCCTGCGCCTGAGCATGATTCAGACCATCCCAGGTTTTAATCACATCACCAGTTGTTGCATCAATGAAAAAGAATGGACGTGCAGGTTGGTCACTGGCAACAAAGAAGCTGACCTGATATACAAGCTGAGCGTGATTGTTCTCATCAAGGCGTACCAGCAGTTCAGATTTTTCATTTTCAAATGCAGAGTCAACAAGAGTTGCTGCATCTTTTTGATAATGAGATTTAGCAATGGAGATCGCTTGTTTGAGTTCAATTGCCGGAGAAGCAATTGCAATATCATCGGCAATGCCCTGAGCAATTAATCCGTAAACATCGGAAGCACCCGCAATTGCCCCTTTAGTTGCTGTTGCAACAACAGAAGTATTAAATACAGGAACTCCCATATAGGTCTGTTGATACCGAACTTTCACTTTACCATTTGGCAAAGTAATCTGTTTCACTGCTTTAAATCCTGTTTCCAGGGGAGCAACACTATGTGCTTGGGTATTTAATACCTGATTAAGGAGTGAACTGTCTTGCATTGTGACCATTTCTGCAGCAGAAACTGGCAACGCAGCAGTCATACCAGCAGCTAACACCCAATAAATGTGACGTTGTATTTTATGCATTTCTCAATCCTAGAGATTTGTTTTTTGGTTTATTAATTCCTGACATATCAGTAATTAACCCTATTGCGATAAAACGCAGAATAACAATGATGAACATTTTTAAAATCGTCTAGTCTTTTTTATAAAATTTTTTTTGCCTATGTTTAAAAATATTTACATCCTATCTGATGTAATCGATTTAAATATGAGGGCAATAAGTTAGCGGGGTTTCTTAAGCTAATGTGGGGTCTGGTATTCAGATTAATTAATAAAGTTATGACAATTTATAAGTACATAAAAATATCATTAACAAAAATGAAATCATATTTCATTTTATTGGTTTCATTGTGGGCTAATAAGCTGATGGAAGATTGATTGTGCACGTATAAATATTGTTCAACAGCTGATAATTATTATAGCCATATATTCTCTGAGGAGAAGGATAAATTTAGTGTAAAGTATTGTAAATATTATGCATTGTTAACTTTTTGTAGTCATTTGTGTTGTGATGTTTAATGGTGTTGGGTTATTGTTTTATTTTTGTTGCTTAAGATGGATTGATTGGCCGAATATGATGTGAATATCAATATTATCGGGAAAATCAGGAACCATACTCACTTTATTCGTGAGTATGGTTGTGAGGATATGATGGTTCTGTCCCTGCTAACTTACCGGATTAGCGGGATGCAGGTGACATGCGACCCAGTGACCATCCTGAGATTGCTCCAGTGTTGGTACTTTTCGGGAACATAATGCAGTTGCATGCTTGCAGCGAGGATGGAATGTACAACCACTGGGCGGATTGAGTGGTGAAGGTATATCACCGGCAAGTGGTACATGCTCGGTATTCCGGGTGGGATCCGGGACCGGCACTGCGGACAGTAATGCTTGTGTATATGGGTGTTTTGGTTGCCGGTATAATATCTCTGCGGGCGCTTTTTCAACAATCTTACCCAGATACATGACACCGACTTCATCGCATGTATGCTGCACAACCGCTAAATCGTGGGCAATGAATAGAAAAGAAATTCCCCGGCTTTCCTGAAGCTCTGCGATAAGGTTTAGAACCTGTGCCTGAACAGAAACATCCAGTGCTGAAACCGGTTCGTCTGCAATGATGAGTTTGGGCTCCAGAACCAGAGCTCTGGCAATCCCAACCCGTTGCCGTTGCCCACCGGAAAACTCGTGTGGATAACGGTTCAGTACCTGAGGACGAAGACCGACCGTATGAATAACTTCAGCGATCTTTGCTTCCCGCTGAGCAACGGTTCCTATTTTATGAATATCCAGTGGCTCCCGGAGAATATCGTGGATGGTCATCCGGGGATTCAGAGAAGCAAATGGATCCTGAAAAATCATTTGCATCTCTTTACGCATGGATTTCAGCTGGTGGGCATTCATTCGGGAGATATCCTGCCCGGAAATGGTAATATCTCCGGATGAGGGCTCAATCAGGCGCAGAATGCAGCGGCCCAGTGTGGATTTACCACATCCGGATTCACCGACCAGCCCCAGTGTTTTTCCCCGGTGGATTTGAAAGCTGACATCATCAACAGCTTTACAGACGGCATGAGATTGACTGAACAGGGACTTGCCTGTCTGGAAATGTTTCGTTAATCCTTTGATTTCTAATAATACATCATTCATCAGGATGCCTCAGATATATGGAAACATGCTGCCCGGTGTTCCTGTGAGCCGCTAAGAACGGGTGTGCTCTGGCGACATTGCGGTGTCACCCGGTGGCAGCGATCGGCAAAACGGCATCCTGTCGGCAGATGAAATAAATCAGGAACCATGCCTTCAATGGTTGGTAAACGTGCAATTTTCTGTTGTCGGACAACAGGAATAGACTGAAGTAATCCCTGAGTGTAAGGATGTTTGGGATGGTTGAAAATAGCCGTAACCGGGCCTTGTTCCACGACTTCGCCACAATACATAACGACAACTCGCTGACAGGATTCTGCGACAACACCCAAATCATGAGTAACCAGAATAACCGCCATATCAAGCGACTGTTTCAATTGTTTAATTTCATGCATGACCTGAGCCTGAATCGTGACATCCAGTGCGGTGGTTGGTTCATCAGCCAGTAGTAATGCCGGCCGACAGGAGAGAGCCATAGCAATCATCACCCGCTGACGCATTCCGCCGGAAAGCTGATGTGGATATTCCCTGATCCGTCTTTCTGGGGAAGGAATACCAACCATACGCAGCATTTCGATTGCTCGGGCTGCTGCCTGTTTCCGGGAGATTTTCTGATGGTTACGGATGACATCAACCATCTGAGTTTCAATTCTCAGAACCGGATTTAATGCAGTCATCGGTTCCTGGAAAATCATGGAGACTTCATTGCCACGGATATGGCGATAAGCTTTTTCATTTAAACCAACCAGCTCTTTTCCCTGAAAGCGGATGCTGCCGGAAACTATTTTCCCGGGCGGGCTTGGAATCAGCCCCATAATTGCCATAGAACTGACGGACTTGCCGCAGCCGGATTCTCCGACAATGGCGACACTTTCTCCCGGCATCACTTCAAAACTGATGCCGTTAATCGCCCGGGCAACGCCTTTGTCTGTCTGAAAATCAACGGTGAGACCATCCACTTTCAGTAACGGTTCTGCGGAAATTTCATGTTGCAGGTTGTTCATGACACCTTCCTTGGATCCAGAGCATCCTGTAGAGAATCCGAAAATAAATTGAATGCCAGAACCAGCACAAACAGCATGCCGGATGCGGCAAAGAAGTTGCAAAAGTGTCCTGAAGTTACTTCTGTACTGGCTTCGGCGATCATGAGGCCCCAACTGATGCTTTCTTTGACACCCAGTCCGAGAAAACTCAGGATCACTTCACTTTTGATTGCGGTGATAAACAGCAGTGTCATTTCGACCAGAAGAATATGGCTGGTATTGGGGATTAAATGACGAAAAATAATGCGGTAAGTCGGAACACCAAGTGCATGGGCGGCTTCCGTAAATTCCATATTTTTCAGTTTGATAACTTCTCCCCGAATAACCCGGGCTGTGCCGGTCCAGAATGCCAGCGTCATGGCTGTATGCATGGCATAAGGGTTTCCTTCCATCGCAACGGCAATCGCTGCGACTAAGAGAAAGTATGGAATACAGTCGATACAGTTCATCACCCACAGAATGAATTCATCCAGTACCGAACCGACATAGTATCCCATCAGAGAACCGGTAATGGCACCGATAGTGGTTGATAAAACCGCAACAACCAGACCGACTTCAAAAGCCGTTTTGGTACTGTAGATGGCGCGCTGGAAAATGTCCTGTCCATTGATCGTGGTACCGAACCAGTGTTCGGCACTCGGACCAGCCTGCCCGGAAGTCATTAGTACATCCCATTGCTGGGCAATCAGCCCGCTCCAGACTAATACCGCAATAGCAAAGTAAACCAGTACGATAGCCAGACTGACCATACCGATCCGATCTCTGCGGAATTTGTGAATCGCTTTGGTCCACAGAGATTCGCGTTTCAGGGGCTTCTCCTGAACTGAAGTGTTGATAATTTCTGTCATCGGATGCTCCTTATCTGAGTGAGATCCGCGGATCGACGAGTTTATAAAGGATGTCGACAGTACTGACGACGACAATAAAAACCAGAGTAATCAGCACAATAACTGCTTTGAGTACCGGTAGATCTCCGGTGGTGATCGCATCGTAGGTGATGAGGCCGACTCCGGGAATTCCAAAGTAACTTTCCAGTAGCAGAGAGCCGCCAATGATCACGAATGGAATAGAGAATACCACCCGGGTCAGAATCGGAATCAGGGCATTTTTGAGTACGTGTTTGAATAACACCTGTATGTGGGAATGACCAAATGCTCTGGCTGTACGAATATGATCCCGGGTCATTTCTTCAACGAAGAGCGCCCGGTAAAAACGGGTACTGTATCCGACAGAGACCAGAATGGAACAAAGGGTTGGAACGGTAACATAATACAGATAATCGCCCAGAGAGTTCACTTCCCATCCGTAGACCGGAAACAAGTTGAGCCCGTAACTGGAGCAGAAAATTAACTGCAAGACAATAATGATGATCAGGTAGGAAATACTCATTCCGATGACTGAGGATGACATCACCAGCTTATCGGCCCAGCGTCCACGGTGGTGAGCTGCAAACAGCCCCAGTGCAATACTGATGAGATGTCCGAAAATGAATCCTGGCAGAGCCAGGATGAGTGAGATCGGAATCGTACGTTCGAGGACTGTCGTGACCTGTTCGCCACTCGAATCAGAATAGCCAAAATCAAACGTCACCACCTGCTGCATATAGTGCAGATAGCGGATCCAGAATGGCTGATCATAGCCAAGCTGATGATGGATAGCATTTATCTCTTCAATCGTCGGATTCCGGCCCAGCAAATCATAGGTTTTATCCGGACCGAAATAGACCATCAACACAAAGCTGATCAATGTAACGCCAAAGAGCAAGGGAAGGCTGTAAGCCAGCTTGCGCAGACAGTAACGGAGCGTATCCATGTCATAAACCTCTACTGAACATCAACATATTTGAGGTAGTTACCGAGAATATCTCTTTGTGGAAACATGGTGACATTCTTATGCCACAGGCGGACCCGTGTCCGGGAAAAACTGCCCGTACCGACACAATCTTCGGTTAGTATCTGGTTCAACTGGCGATAGATTGCAGTCCGTTCTGCTCCGGGCTGCATAACCGCTGCTTTTTCAAATAATGCATCGTATTCGGGGTTGTTATAGTTAGCACTGTTTGCACCGGGAGAGCGGTTCGGACCATAGAACAGTTGCAGAGTATTTTCTGCGTCGGGATAGTCCAGCCCCCAACCCATTGGAATCATCTGAGTCCGGCTGTTTTTGATATCACGATTAAAGTCACCAAAGGTGGCATAAGATTTAAACTTGATCTTATTTTTTGGATAGCCGATTTTCATCAGATTACCACGAAACTGTTCGAAGAACTGCTTATAGCGGACGGACGAGGTTGCCGGATAGTTGAGTACCGGTAAGTTCCGGGCATTCCAGCCGTTATCTTTCAGCAGTTTTTTCGCGCCGGCAATGTCCTGAGTAATAGAGGTTTTGTCCATGTTGGGGTCAAAACCGTCCGTTCCCGGAACGATGAATCCCGGATAGGCTTCTCCCAGCCCCAAATAGAAGCGCGAAATACGTTGCGGCCAGTCAAATGCTTTCACAATGGCACACCGTAGGGCTTTATTCTGAGCATCGGTTTTCGGATTATCCGAATGGCTGAAATATTCATCATCGAAGTTGAAGACGTTAAATACCATGCCCGTTTCCCGCTGGACCCGGAAGTTATATTTGGCTGCATACTCTGGCTTAAGTGTAACCGGATTTTTAGACGCCAGTACGGTATCGAGTTGCTCGTTCTGGAGGGTTGTATTGACGATTTCGTTCCCTTTAGTGAATGAATTCCAGCGGGCAGATGCCTGTTTAACCCAGTTGGCTTCAACCCGATCAACGAGTGGCAGCGTCTTTCCTTCCAGTGCCGCAATACCGGTTGAACCATGAATTTTAGGGTCGTAGCCGGCATCAGCAAGGTGGAACACTTCATGGCGATAGGTCGGATTTTTCACCAGAACGGTTTTGGTTGTATCGTGTGAAATCAGTTTGAATGGTCCGCTGCCGACCGGATGAGTTGCGAGCTCACGGCCGTAAGTTTCAACGGCTTCATGAGGAACCAGAGACGAGTAACCCATTGCCAGCGTATAAATCAGCTGAGGATATGGTTTGACCAGTTTGATTTGAATCGTGTATTTGTCCGGAGCACTGAGCCCTTCGAGAGGTTTACTGTAATCGGCGCCGGCTTTTTTCCACTCTTCTATTCCTGCAATTTTGTTGGTCCATAGCCAGGCACCCTGTGATCGGTTGGCCGGGTCAAAATGACGTTTCATCGAATAGATGAAGTCTTGTGCGGTTACTTCCCGGCCTTTTCCGTCAGGAAAAGCTGGATCATCGGTGAAATGAACACCTTGCTTGATATGAATGGTATAAGTCAGGCTGTCTGCCGAAATATCCGGCATTGCTGTCGCAAGGTTAGGTTTTAGTTCAAAGGGAATCTTAAGATACTTATATTCATACAAAGTGTCATATACGGCAGTTACAATTGTATTCGCATATGTTGTTCCGGCCTGAACCGTATCAAATGTGGTTGGTGTTCCGTCTTCGGAAAAGCGTAGAATTTTTTGTGTATCTGCTGCCGATGATGTTTCGGCAAATACCGGTGTACTGATATAAACAAGAGAGGTCGCCAGTGCTGCAACCAGCGGGCGTAATATAAACTGTGACATACAAATTCCTTTTGTATCTTATTTTTGTCTGATGCTGATGATTTTCGGAATAATCCCAGCTTTTATGCTTAGTGAAACACACTATGAAACACAAGGCATTTGTGTCATGTCAACAATAGTATGAAAAATATGAATCGAGCTGTTTTAAAAATAGTGGTCGATCACAAAAAACTGCGATATTAAAAAGTGTTATTTAAATAGGATGTGGGAAAAATGTACTTTATTTCACCAGTCTGGTGACGTGAACTGAAAGTCAGAAAAATGAATTCTCAATTTATTATGCAGTAATATTCATATTTATGTTATTTGTGGAACAGAAGTAACATCAGAAATGAAAAATATATAGGTAATAAGAACTAAAATAGAGCTCATATTAATTTTAAATCAGCCTAATTAATATTATTTCAAAGCCGTTAATAAATTCAGTGACGATGTTCTATTCGATATTATGCTGTGAAATTTTTATAGTGACATCGTTTAATATTTAGATTTTCTCAAAAATGAGATTGGTTATTGTTCGTTATCCTGCTAAAAATCACACTTTTTAATAAATCTCTCCAAAGCAAAAAAAATCTCCGATGTGCAAAAACATTACTAATCAAAATAAATTAATATTGTTTTGAACATTAGGTGACCCTGAAAACATATCCATTATTTAATGGAAAGTCTTTACTTTCAGTATGATGAGAATAATTTGGAAATGTTTTAATGAGAATATAATAGATAAGTCTGATAGGAATGAGATCAGTATGGAATTAAAAATGAAAAAGAAAATACTCACAACTATTATTTCAGCAACGATGTTGATGGGCTACGGATTTTATCCGGATAATGCTCAGGCAAAATCAGATAGCACACAAATTAAATCCGAGAACACATATGTAAAATGGCATAAAGGAATAGATTTTTATGACATCATGGCTAAATTCATTGTTGCAAGAATGACCGATGAAGAAAAACTGAAAATGTTGGTCGGGGCGGGAATGAATCCTGAAGACGGAGACGTTGTTAACCTGAAAGATCCGGTGAAAGGGGTTGCCGGATATATCCATGGTGTTTATGACGAAGCACGAGGATTAGATATTCCAGCCATGAAACTGGCGGATGGCCCGGCAGGTATCAGGATTGATCCAACCCGCGATGGTGATAACAATACTTATTATACGACAGCATTTCCAAACGGTTCTTTGATGGCATCAACCTGGAATACGGAACTAATCCGTAACATTGGCCGGGCTATTGCAAGCGAGGGAAAAGAATATGGTGTTGATTTCTGGCTGGCTCCGGGAATGAATATTCAGCGTAACCCGCTGAATGGTCGTAATTTTGAATATTATTCTGAAGATCCGCTGGTGAGTGGACTGATAGCATCGGCTATGGTTCAGGGAGTTCAGGGTGAAGGTGTTGCAACGACAATCAAACACTTTGCGGCCAATAACTCAGAGACTAACCGCTTTTTCATCAATGCTGTGGCTACTCCGCGTGCACTCCGGGAAATTTATCTGCGGGGATTCGAGTATGCTGTCAAACAATCTCACCCTTGGGCCATTATGTCTTCGTATAACCAGATTAATGGTACTAATACCGGGGAGCGAGCTGATCTGATGACCGACATCCTGCGCGATGAGTGGGGATTTAATGGTCTGGCGATGAGTGACTGGTATGCCGGATACAATCCTATCGACCTGCTCAATGCCGGTGTTGATGTTATCCAGCCCGGTGGTGAAAATTCGGTTATTCCCGGTTTGGGAGACTGGGGTGAATATGTTGTTAAGGCATATGAAAACGGAGATATGACCAAAGCTACCCTTGATCGTAACGTGCAGCATATTGTTGCTCAGGTTCTCAAAACGCCGTCGGCAAAACGTTATCCGATCTCGAACAATCCGGATTTGGATTCTCATGCGACATTGGCCAGACAGGTGGCGGATGAAGGAATTATTCTGCTGAAAAACAAAGACGCGGTCTTGCCGGTTGCAGCTACACAGCAGATTGCTTCATTTGGTATCACTCAGGTCAATACGCTAAAAGGCGGAACCGGAAGTGGTGATGTGCATCCGAATCATGTTACCCGGGTTATTGATGGGTTGGCTGCTCAATTCCCAATGAATCAGGATCTGGTTTCATTCTATAACGATTATTTTGAAGAAAATAAAGTTGTCACTACCGACGGCATGGGAATGTCAGAAATTGTTCTTTGTGAAGAACCTTCAGTTGCCGAGCTGGGAGCTCAGATTAGCAATGCGGCACAAAGTAGTGATGTTGCTATGATTACACTCGGACGTATGGCTGGTGAAGCTGCGGATCGTCAGGTCGAACGGGGAGACTACTTACTCACCGAAAAAGAACTGGATCTGATTTCATCCGTTTCAACCGCTTTTCATGCACAGAATAAGAAGGTCGTTGTTGTCCTGAACATTGCCGGTGTGATTGATGTCAGTGAATGGCAGGATAAAGTCGATGGTATTGTGCTGGCTTATATGCCGGGACAGGAATCTGGTGACGCCATTGCCGATATTATCTCCGGTGAGGCTAATCCTAGCGGCAAACTGACACAAACCATTCCGCTGTCTTATTCGGATGTTCCGTCTTCAGCAACATTCCCTGGTGTCGATGAAGATAACGACGGTGCATTGGATCACGAATATTACAATGAAGATATTTATGTCGGATATCGTTATTATCAGACTTTTGATAAGGAAGTCGCTTATCCGTTCGGTTATGGATTGTCATATACATCGTTCAAATTCTCACAATCGAAAGTACTCAAAAATGCATTGAACCGTCGTCATCATAAAAATGGTGTACTGATTAAAACCACGGTGACGAATACCGGTGATGTCTCAGGGAAAGAAGTGGTTCAGGTCTATGTTTCAGCACCGGAAGTCAAACTGAAAAAACCTAATATCGAACTGAAAGCTTTTGCCAAAACAAGAGAGCTGGCTCCTGGAAAATCACAATGGATGCTGCTTGATATTTCTCCGGAGACACTGGCAAGTTTCGACCCTGATAGTAACCAATGGATTGTCGAACCGGGTACTTATAAGGTTTATATTAGTGATTCATCCGATATTTCCTCGGTCACTCCAATTAACTTTGTGGTACGCAAAGAAGTCGTAGTCGATAAAACAACGCCGGGAGCATTAGCATTAGAAGAAGGCGTTACGGCTGAATCATTTGTTACCGTTAAAGAATAAAAGATTCACATCACCCATTTGGCGGGCATTGCCCGCCTTTTTTGTGTCACTTAATTATTTGCTGGATCTTATTGATCGTTGCATGAACCGAAAGCAAAATCCGCCAGATTAGCAAGGCTTAGAGTGATAATAAGATCATTAACTGTATTGCACATTATGATGCATATTACACAATCCATATTTCGCTTTTGTGTTGTATCACTCTATGACAAATCAGTGCAGTTTCAGGGAAGAGATATTTGTTAAATTGATACGGTACTCGTGTCTGTATTTCCTATTCGAATGTGTCGGCTGATTCGGGCGAGTGACTTTTCTTTCAAAGTTTCAGGGAAGGAGCGTATATGAAAAAAAGTGTCTCTAATATATTAGCCCGTAACATGGCCCAACAATTATCTTCACACCATATTGATATTCAAGCGATTCTGAGAAAATGTGGTATTAGTGAGTACGAGCTGAACAGGCCGAATGGCAGAATCCCGGAGCAGACTCATTACCAGTTCATGCTGGAGACGATGAAGTATAGCCGTTATGTCTATGAATCGTCTTCGATTGACTCACTCTTTGCAATGTTTCCGGAGTTGATTGGTTTGTGTATGAACGAGTCTTCGTCGGTTCAGGCCGCAGAAAGTTTCATCCGTTATCGTGTTCTGATTGGTAATTGTGACCGTTGTGGTCTTCAGGTCGATGATAACCGGATAAAGCTGACCTATGTTGATGACGGCCCGGAAGAACTGTCGACCAGTGCTTTAGGAAACTTCATTATTTTTCGGGAGCTGCTGAAATCCTATCTGCCAGTGATGTCTGTACAGGCGGGGCTGACTTATGTCGGTACACTTTCCCGGAGTGTCGTGAACGATAGTCTGGAAACACAGTGCCTGCTGAATCAGAGTGAAAACTATCTCATCATCGAAAGCCCTTATCTACAGGATGCGAATGGGCACTTTAATCAGAGGCTGAATCAGTTGCAGAAAATTCAGCTGGATAGCATGTGCCACCGGATCGCTGAGGAGCAGACGTTTGCTGCTGTGGTTGAAGAACTGATCGAGTCACTTCTGTTTCACAATAATATTCACCATGAAAACTCAGTACTTGATTGTGTTTGCCGTCACCTGAAAATAAGCCGCTGGACGCTGAATAATAAGTTACGTCAGGATAATCAGTCATTTACGGATGTATTTAACCGGGTCCGGCTGAAAAAAGCCTGTGAACTACTGGCTGAAACCCGGAAAAGTATTAAAGAAATCAGTGAGCTGGCTTATTTTTCTTCTCAGGCTGTTTTCTCAAGATTTTTCCGGCTTCATGCCAATATGTCCCCGGTCCAGTACCGGAAGAAGCTGGCAGATAGCATATAAGTTTGTCGCAGGTTTTGTTTCAGTGATCATACGAATACACAGCAGAGGTTCCTGTTGTGTATTCGTATGTTTGTATGGCCGGTCTTAATATCGTGTATCTGAAAGCGTTAAAAGAACTGCCAGACAACGCTGTTTTCAGAGCCCATACTCCAGAGCAGAACGACCACAGCAAGCAGAGCTTCCAGAATCAGCACGCCGGCACCAAGAGTAGCTCCGGATAGAATAAAGCCTCGTTTGTGACTGATCCCCAGAAAACTGGGCGTTCCTTTATACAACAGATAGGCGGTATAGATAACTCCGAACAGCAGTGCGAGCAGACAGAGCCAGAACACCGGATATATGGCAAAGATGCCACTCAGGAACATCGGAGTCGCGATATACCCGGCGAAGATGATGCAGTCACGTCGTTCCGGACGGTTCGGTATATTGCGCGCCAGCCAGTGAATCAGGCTACCGACAATCCCGACGGCCATCAGAATCAAAGCATAGAATGCAACTCCCAGTGCAATGCCGTTCATCAGAGAAACTTTATAGGTTTCCTCCCCGCCAAATGTCCATCCGACCTGAGTGGTTCCGATCAATGAACAGACCACCGGAATGGCGGCCATCCACAGTACATGATGTACATACAGGTGGCTGACAGTTTCGTGTTCGGCATTGATATCTCGCCATTCACGTTCCGGATGATGTAATAATCCCCATACATGATTACTCATAACTAGCCTCTTGCTTCCTGTTGTTAGAATCATTCCTGTTCGTTGGAATGGGTGGTCAAAAAATTGATCAATATCAATAAGTATAGACTGAACTCTGCAAGGCCACATATTCTGAAATATCCACATGAACAACCCCGTCTAAAACCTGTGTTTCACCGCGTAATACATCCGCTATCTATCTAATCTGTCGATAGTTATACCAATATCCGCATCTTCTGCGGCTGAAAGCTTACAACAGCACCGGAAGTCATAAGATGGAGTAATAGATGGACATTCAACAGCAATTGGCGATTAAGGAAAGTCGATTAGGTGCATCTGAGAGAGAAGCAATTCTGTCAAATTATTTTGCGACACTGAACCGGCAGAAAAAATCTTTTCTGGGTTACCAGACGAATCAGCAAGTGGAGTTCTCCCCGGTATTATTGCCTTTTCTTTCCCTGAACCTGCTGAATCTTGGGGATGGGTTTGAAGAAGGCAGTTATCGGATCAATGCCAAGCAGTTCGAGCGTGCGGTTCTGGAATATTACGCTCAACTCTGTGGCTTTTCCGGGCCACATACTCAGCGTCGGTACTGGGGATATCTGACCGCAATGGGGTCGACAGAAGGGAATATCTACGCACTCTGGAATGCCCGGGATTTTTTATGCGGTCATCCGGTTGAAGGATATGCCGATGCCACGGTCGTCCGTCATCCACCGGTTTTAATCTGTTCGGTGGCAACTCACTATTCTGTCTATAAAGCCAGCCAGTTGGTTGGAGTGAACCTGTTTCATGATATCGGACCTGCATTGGGGGAATGTCCGATCAATCAGGGCAACTGGCATCAGCCTCTGGGCGTCGATGAACGTGATGCAGTCAATATCGATGATTTGTATGCACTGGTTGAATTTTTTATGACGGCCGGATACCCGGTTATTCTAGTTCTGAATCATGGGGCAACATTCAGTGGTGGCAGCGACGCAATTTATGAGATTCTCAACCGTCTGAAGCCGCTGCTGGGCAGAAATACCCCTCAGCAGCGGCGCTACTGGATTCATGTTGATGGTGCTCTGGCTGCCAATTTTTCCCCTTATCTGCGCTCTGCCTCTGAACCTTTCTCGGTTACTGATGAACCTTACGAATTCCGCCATCCGGAAGTTATGTCTCTGTGTACCAGTCCTTATAAATGGCTGGGAGCGCCCTGGGCCTGTGGCGTTTATCTGATGCAGGAACGTTATAAAGTTGGTTCTGCTGCCCGGCCGGTTTATATCGGCAGTCGTGATTCGACAGTTTCCGGCTCGCGGCAGGGCGTATTTGCATTGTATCTGTGGGAGCGACTCACAAGCTTGGGGAAAGTGGGGCTGCAACAGCTGACACGATTCAATGATACGCTGGCCGATTATACCCAAAGCCGGATTGAATCACTGTTTCACCATCTGGACCCGACGGGAAAACATCTGATAGTCATGCCAAGGCCGCAGTACAGTAATATTGTCCGTTTTACTGCTCCTGATGCGGCGGTGATCCGGAAATTTTCTCTGGCCCAGAATGATGTCATGATCCATGGCAAGCTACAGCGTATGTGTCATGTTGTCGTATTGAGTCACGTTACTCAGGAAGCGATTGATGCATTACTCGATTCATTATCTCATTCCCGTGCTTTTTCACTATCGGCCCAGCCGAAAAATCCCCTGACTGATCTGAGTTCGATCCGCTCATTTTATGGGGAGTTACCGGATAGTCATTCATCTAAAGAGGAATCCTTCATATGATGCTGAAAGGGATTTTATGGGGAATCGCCGCCCTGATTTATCTCTGTTCTCCAGAACTTTATGCCCAGTATGTGGTTGATACGTCCGTATCGATCAACAAAATCTACGGTGTTAATACGGTCGATCAAACCTATAAAGTCGATGGTTATCTGGTGACCTCCTGGTACGAACCGGATACAACCTATCGTCCGGCCAGTGGTGAGCGTGTTTATGAAAATCATCAGGCGGAACAACTGATGAATGCAGGAATGTGGGTACCGGCTTTCGAGTTTATCAATATTATCGGTAAGCGCCAGACAGCAAATATGCGTCTGGTGATTACGGCAGATGGCCGGGTGACATACAACGAACGGTTTCAGGGACTTTTCACCACAGAAATGGATTTTCGGCAGTTTCCGTTTGATCACCAGATATTTGAGTTAATCATGGAACCATTTTCCTATGAACAGGCTCAACTGGTGTTCGGATCTGCCCGGATCGATATTGAAACACTGGATAATCAAAGCCTGAGTGAATGGCAAATGCAGGGTGAACCGGAGGCCAGAGTGAGCCGTTCGGATTATGCGCACCTGCAAAGTGGCGCACTCAGCCATTTCTCCCGCCTGACCATCAGTATCGAAGCTTCCCGTAAACCGGACTATTATCTGTGGCGTTTTATTCTGCCGCTTTCTCTGATTCTGGTTGCCTCATGGGCGGTGTTCTGGATTGAAGGATTTTCTGAGCGGCTGATGACTTCTTTCACAATGATGCTCACGGTTGTGGCTTATACCTTTTACACCAGTAGTCTGTTACCGAGACTACCGTATACCACGCTGATTGAGCGGATGGTCATCATGGGATATGTCAGCATTTTTGCAGCAATTTTAGTAATTGTATTTGTCAAGATCAGAGAGGAGAAGGGCAGGCCGGTGAAGCATGTGATACCCCGCTGCCGGGCCATTTTCCCGACACTGTTTCTCATTGCGATGAGTATGCTGATAGGAGTGAATAGTGGCCTATGAAACTCTCCCAATCGACTAAAACGTGTCTTGATGCAACCCTTGCTGCTACGGTTCTGATCGCATTACTGGGGATTACCACCTATTTGCTTTATGCCAAATCAGTCAGTGCTCTGGAAGAACAGATTAAAGCCGGGCTAATTTCAACGGTCAGTGCGTCGGCAACGACACTGAATGGTGATATTCATCGCCATTTCAATGCAGAAACATTGCCCGATGATCCTGAGTATCATGCGATGGCGATGCAAATGGAGCGAATCCGGCAGGCTGCAACAGATGTCCGTTATATCTATACCTGTATTTTAAAACCGCAGGGGATCTATTTTATTGTCAATCCCAGTCCGCAGAATGATGGCGACGGAGATGGTCTGCCCGATCCGCCGCCGGCTTTAATGACACTTTATGATGACGCGCCTCAGGAATTGATGGATGCACTGAAAAATCAGGAGATCGGCGTTTCTGCCGTACCTTACCGCGATCAGTGGGGCACGTTCATTAGCGCGTATGCACCGTTTTATGATGCAAAAGGTGAGTTTGTCGGTGTGCTGGCGATGGATCTGGAACTCAGTGGTTTCTATAAGCGGCTGAGTAATATTCAGCGCGTATTCGGCAAGGCAAAAATCATCATTCTGTTTCTTGGACTGATTGCCGGGCTGGTGGTGTGGTGGATTCGCCGTTCCCACGTGAATAATGTGCGTGAACTGAAAGCAGCAGAAACACAGGCTGCATACAGAGTATCCCAGTTTCGTCATAGCCGGGATGCCTTGTTGGAAGTGGTACGTTATTTTTCTCACCAGTTATCAGAGCAACTCAGCCATGGGAAGAAAGACCGTTCTTTGAGTGACTGTCCTCAGAAGATTCTCAGGCAGGCTGAATCTTATCATCAGGCAGTTTATGACTACGCCCTCAGTCAGGGGGATATTTCAACCGTGATTGAGTCGTTTTACTTGTCTGACTGGTTTGGCAAGCTGAATTCGGTACTGCAACAGGCCGGAAGTGGTCAGCACGAATGGCTGGGAGAAATGCCGCATCCCGTTCAGGGTGATTGTCAGGCTCTGCTGGAAGCATTTTCTGAATTGTATTACTGGCTCAGTCAGATCCTGAACCAGCCGGTGAGCGGGCAAACCAGTATTGCGGAAGAAGGTCTGGACCGCTGGCATCTGGTGACGGAGATTTCAGTTCACGGAGATGTGGGGCAGACGCGGTGCCGACATCTTTTACAACTTTCCGCAGAAGACGGTGCAGTCAATCGGTTAGTCACATTTTCTTCAACCGATCTACATCTGCTGAAAGTCATTCATATATTGCAACAGTTAGCGTGTGAACTCACCCTGAATGACTACGGTGTTCTGCACATTGCCTGGCAAGTCGGTAAGGAGAAAGGAGAATGAAAGAATATGCGTCCATTCTGCTCATCATGGCAACGCTGCTGGTTCAGCTTTCTTCCGGAATCAATTATGTCACGATACCGGTTGTGATGGACGGGCAGGGCATCGGTAATACAGCGATCGGAATCGCGATGTCTTTTGAAATTATCGGAGTCTTGCTGTTTTACCGTCCGCTCAGCCGGTACCTGAGTCACTTCGGGATTTTTCTTTCCCTGCTGATACTGACGTTATGCAGAGCACTAAGTCTGTTAGTCATGGCTCATGCAACACTTTATAGCCTGTGGCTGATCGGTATTTTCAGTTATGGCCTGTCAACCGGTATGTTGCTGGTGTTGCTCCAGACCTGGCTGAATATCAGTGTTCAGGGGAAACTTAAAGGCTTGATGATGGGATTGTACTCCTCGGCACTTTCCTGCGGGATTGCTTTAGGGCCAATCGTATTGCAACTGACTCATCTGACGATGAACTGGCGTTTTGAAGCCGGAGCACTGATTACGCTGTTGCCGCTGCTGCTCTGTTTTTGCCTGAAGGCGCGAGGACAGTCGATGCATAGTCTCGGCGTTGTCCGGGTCGGTTTTGCTTTCCGGCATGCGAAAATCATTCTGGTGGCTGCATTTGTCGGTGGGATCAGTTTCTTTGGCTTACCGGGGTTTCTGACACTATACGGATTACACAATGGACTGTCTGAACCTCAGGCGCAGTTGTTACTGACGATGTTTATGACCGGAAGCGTCAGCCTTGGTATTCTGATGAGCACTTTTGCATCGATTCTGAACCGGCGGACTGTCGTGCTGTTCTGCATTTTTGGTTCGGTGGTCTGTGCCGTATTTTTGTCGATGGCAGTTTATGCAAAATACTGGGTTGCTCTGGCGTTATTGTTTGTCTGGGGAGGCTGCATGGGCGGCATTTACGGGATTGGTTTGACGGTAATGGGAGAACGCTTCTGTCAGCAGGATCAGATGTCAGCCAATATGAGTTACACCCTGATGGACTCTTTTGGTGGCATTATCGGTTTGCTGATGATCGGAGCAATGCTGGACGGATTCGGTTCTGAAGGAATGACTGCGGTTTTCATTACTTTTGGCTGCCTTTTGCTGATTTTCTTTGTGTATGAAATGCTGATCCCGCGGCGGACCTATGAGTAGTGAAATTTGTCTTTTGCAAAATGGGACTTTATTTTCATTTTGAAAATTGATTATGGGCAGATGCGCCATCAATGGATTTAGCATCAAGCGAATGCCTATAAAAACAGTTGGTTATATTTTATCTAAAACTTGGCACGTATAGTGCAATTAGTTGAATGACCCTTTAAGCCGAGGGTCACCTAGCCAACTGACGTTGTTAGTGAACCTATTTTTGTTCATATTGATAGCCAATCACGACTTTTGTGATTGGCTTTTTTTATATGAGTCATGGCTGGATCGAAGTGACCAACCTATCCTTGCTCAAACAAGATTAGTTAGAAACAAATGTTTGTACCGCCCAGGGATCAGCATAAGCAGTGAACTGGTTGTTGCTGACAGAGTAATTACCTCTGTAGTCCATATTCATAGAAGCTGAGGTTGAATATTTTGTCATTGAACTCACGGTACCGTTTCTCAAGGTAAAATTAAGCTGCTTATGAGAGTTGGTTTTATTGACGACGACAATCACAAGTTTGCCTGAACTGTTTTTATACGCGGTGACATATACATTACTTTCCGGCGTTTCAGTTGCGGCAATCCGTACATAACCCGGACGAACAAATTTTGAAAACTGTGACATGATGTAGCCACGTTTACTGACATTACCATCTTCCGTTAACAGACCGTAGCTACGACGAATATACCACCAGATATAAGCACTATAATTTGCAACCATACTTTGATGTATCTCTAAACCAACATTTATTGCTTCGTTCCAGTTATTTGCATCTTCAGTATTGGTATAGTGTTCTGTCATCCAAAGTTTTTTACCTTTTTGCAGAGCAAGCGGATAATTTTTCGGTGTGGCACCATATAGATGTCCACCAATAATATCAACGTAACTATTGGCGACATTATTATTTAAAATAGGATCTGAATAAGCGGTATTAAATCTTAATGATTCGGGTGCAACAATTTTGAGTGCAGGATCAAGCCGCCAGCCCTGATCATTCAGATAAGCAACAAAATCTGCACCTGACCAGTCGCAGGATTCATAATCCGGATGCCAGTCTGGTTCATTCTGTAAAGACAATGCATAAATAGGTGCACTTTTACCGGCCATATAACTGGTAAAATCCATTAAATGATTTGTATAACCCCAGTAATGTTCTGTTTTCAGTTTGCCGCCGTTCTTTAAGCTGTTGTTGTCTTTCATATAGGCTGGCGGTGTCCAGGGCGTTGCCAATAATTTAGCACCATATGAATAAGCAATTTGAGCGATTGGTACCTGCTTATTCCATTGATTGGAATCGGGATCGATTCGCATGCGCATAATGGATAAGCCCATTTCACCATTGCCTGTACCGAATGCTTTAGTGGCCTGTGCCGAAGTCAAATCGTTAATCCAGCCCGGTGCATTCATGCCACCAAAACCATCAATTTCTTGATATTGAGTATTAAAATTAACAGTTACATTACCGGCAAATACACCTAAGCTCATTGAGCTAAGTATAAAAGCTGTTGAAATGCCTAATGAATTTTTTATTTTCATACTTATCTAGCCTTCTTTGTTAGTGCTAATTATCGAATGGCAACGATTGCTACCAGATTTTTTATCAAACCACAAAGTTTATGTAATTTGATAAAATTTAAAACTGAACACTTCGTATTATATATGATGTGAAAAATGAGAATAGATGACTAAATCTCAGTATTCCAGTTGTAATGAAACAGGTTTGATTTAATTACTGAAATAAATGTTTTACTGATAGGTAACTAGAATTAAATATATTGAAATTTCGGTGTGAGAATATGATTGATAAGGAAGGCTATAGAATGGTATTGATGTATTACCCCAATATATTGATGAGAAATAATATTGGGGTTTAGTGTAAAAAACAAGAAACTGATATTTTTATATCATTCATTTTTCGGTTTAGCAGTTATTTTATCCTGCCGGGAGATAAACTGGATGGGTGTATGCATTTTGCCCTGAATTTTTTTCCCCTGAAGCGCCTGATGAATGAGCCAGACACCCTGATATCCCATCTTAAACGGCAGTTGGATAATATAGCCGTATAGTTTGCCTTTCTTCAGGCTATCAACGATCATCTTTTGTTCATCAAAGCCGATATGGATGATATTTGTCTGCTCCTTATGATTTTCTCTGGCGATCAGAACACCAATAGTCGTGGTATCGTTAGGTGTAAAGATTCCGTCAACCCGCTGAAACTGCTCAAGGAGTTTTCCGGCCTTTGAACGGGCGTCACCTACTTGTGTTCCCAGATAAGTTTCAGCGACGATTTTCAATCCTATCTTTTTGGCCTCATCTGAGAAACCACGTTCTCTGGCATCTGTCGATGCAACGCCTTTCTTCAGTCGGAACAGCAGAATATTACCGTGGTAACCCAGCGCTTCTCCCATTTTCTTTGCAGCAAGTTGTCCCGCTGCATAGTTATCGGTTGTAACTGAGGCCAGCCGTTCTCCTCCGGTATCTCTGTCAATATAAACGGCAGGGATATTTTCACCTTTCAAACGGGCAATATCCTGATTCCTGCTGATGTCTGAAGGTGCGATAACCAAGCCCTGGCAGCGAAACAATTTCATGGTGTTGTCTAATACAAATTTTTGTCCCACAGCATCTGAATCTTCCACTGTGCCTCTGGCGTATACTTTGAGTCCCAGCTCTTTTCCTGCCTGTGTAGCGCCTGCAACAACCTGGGACCAGAACGGACGAGTGACACTGCCGGAAGTGATGACTGTGACACAATTCTCTCTGTCTGCCGGTTCGGGGCTGGCTATAACCGGAAGTGCCAGAGTCAGGATGAGACTGGATAGTAAAATCGATGCAGCTCTGCAATTCATTATCTTCTCCTTCGTAGTCGAGGCACATTTTCAATTATAAGTCTGATTTCATTACTATGAATGAATAAATTCAAACAAATAGCAGTAAAATGTCTTTGGTATTTCAGCCGGACATCAATACTCAGTCAGTTGCATCTCAATAATTCTCAATCCCGGGTGCTATTCAGCCGGTTTTGAACTGCCTGCTCAGGGCCAGTAGCTGTCTTGCGCCGCCTTTCAGCTCTGTTGCTGCACCAGATACCAGTTCAGTATCTTCATAGGCCTGCGTGATTCGGGTTACAGCCAGTTCCATCTCGGTCTGAATATCATTGGCCTGTTGCTGTGTTTGCTGACTGTCGTCCACCCAGCGAGTTATTTTTTCCTGCTGGTTCAGAATCGTTCTGGCACAGTGTTTTAATTGTTCGTAGCCGGTTTGTGAAGCCTGAGTCAGATGAGTCATCTCTTCTACGGAGTTTTCCATCTGAGTACATGCATCGGTAATACTGCCGGTAATACGGGCCAGAGTTTCCTGAATCAGTCCCAGATTTTTCTCGGTATGAACTGACAGTGAACGGACTTCGTCGGCAACAACGGCGAATCCTCGTCCGGCTTCACCAGCCCGGGCGGCTTCGATTGCTGCATTCAGTGCCAGCAGGTTAGTCTGCTCTGCCAGTGAATGGATCATGTCCAGAATGGCATTGATCTCCTTAGTGTCTTCACTGAGTGCTGTCAATTGCTCGGAAAGAGTCAGCTCATTACTCAGGTTACGGTTCACCGCTTGATCCAGACTGGAAAAAGCACTTTCAATATGATTCAGTTCAGCCACGGCATTGGTTAGTTCTTCCGACAGTTGCATACTATTTTGTGCGCTGATAGCCAGTTGACCATACATGGCATCACTCCGGTGGCTGGTGCTGCTGACCTGCTCCTGACTCTTGGTCAGGTTGTGGCGGATATTGTCGGCGTTTTCCGATACCTGATCCGAGAATCTGACATTGTGATTAGCCGCTTCGCTGACCTGAATGATTCCGGCGGAAAAACGGGAAAAAAGCAGGTTCATATCTTCACTGATTGCCCCCAGCTCATTTTTGATATTGCTGTCGAATTTCTGGGTTAAATCAAGATTTTCGGCTGCCGCCGCAAGCTGAGAACGGATTTTTTGCAGGTGATGCAGTAATGGCGTACAGAAAAACCAGAATGCCATTGTTGACAGAGCGAATCCCAGCAGGGCAATCCCTGCATTTGTAATCAGGTAACCATTCAGCGTCTTGTTGATATGGTCAATTGGTACATCAGCTCCGGCAAGATATAATTTACCGGCGGGGGAATGAAACGGAATGAAGACCGAACGGAAATTGCCCTGATTGTCTGCATATTCTTCGAAGGCAATCCGTGGATTCTGAAAAACGTCCAGCAATAGCTCGCTGGCGTCTTCATATTCGCTCATGTAGCGTTCGTAAGAGCCATCGGTGATATTCTCCTCCGGAGCACTGGTAATACTCTGAAATACCTTCCCGTCTTTTTCAACCATGGTATATACATAAGTCATCTGTGCCCGGTCGGCAAACCGGGAAAGTTCTTTCACCCGTTGCAGGTATTCTTCATCACTGACGCTGCTTCTGTCCTGATAGTCGGTGCCGAGAATGGTTGGTAAAGCTGTTGCACTGATCATCAACTGGGAATCAATGCTTTTGAGTAACAGTTCTTTCTCACTACTGTAGGAAAAATAAGTAAAGAAACAACTGATGAGTAGATTGATTAAAACTGCCAACATCAGTAGTTGCAAACGTAGGCTCTGAATATTCATACAAGCTCCATGCAATGAATGGTCAAACTTCCCACAGAGGGAAAGGGTTCGGTGATTATCATGTCTCTGTTCTTTGAGATGATTCGGACATATTTCCTTTGTTGTCAGCCTATTATGGGGTCATTTCTGTCAGAGAAAAGATTTCTATCATGCAAAATGATAAAAAATATATGCAATTATCAGATATGAGTATATATGAATATTTTTTCACCGATACAAACATATGGCAGATACTGTGACTCATATGAAGGCGTGACAGAGCCAGAATGGCTTTCTGAAAAGTCTATTTTTTAACCTGAATGATGTTTTGCAAAATGGGAATTTATTTTCATTTTGCGATTACACTATGTCTGTGTATGCAATAAAACTAAACGCAAAAATATAAAATATATAAAAATCATAAGATTAAATGCAATTAAAAAGTTGGCACGCATTGTGCTTTATGTAGAGTGACCCTTATTAAGCCGAGGGTCACCTAGCCAACTGACGTTGTTAGTGAACCAATTTGTTCATATTGATAGCCAGTCACGATCATTGTGATTGGCTTTTTTTCGTCTCCAGTTTATCCCTCGTTGTTATTATCAATTTCACGTTGATAATTAATCAATGTTCCTCATATTTATTGTTGATTCATTGATGATTAAAGTAACTCCTATCGAAAAGAACAAGACAGAGAGAGTAAGAACATGCTTGTAAATGGTATCTGGACAAAAGACTGGCAGCCGGTTCAGGCGAAAGATGAACAAGGCCGTTTTATCAGACAAACTTCTGGTTTTCGTCACTGGATTACACCGGACGGCGAACCGGGTCCGACCGGTGACGGTGGATTCAAGGCAGAGAAGGGCCGTTACCATCTGTACGTTGCATATATCTGTCCCTGGGCTTCCCGGACTCTGATGGTTCGTGCACTGAAAGGTCTGGAAGACTACATTTCGATCAGTGTGGTTAATCCGGTTATGACTGATCAGGGCTGGCAATTCGGTCATGCAGATGGTGCCGATTTCGATGAACTTAATGGTTGTGATTATCTGCACCAGCTTTATACCAAAGTTGATCCTCAGTATACCGGCAGAGCGACAGTGCCTGTCTTGTGGGATAAGCAGAAACAAGTGATTGTGAGTAATGAGTCGGCTGACATCATCCGGATGCTCAACTCTGCATTTGATCACCTGACCGGTTCTACTGTCGATCTTTATCCTGAACCGTTTCGGGAAGAAATTGAGACACTTAATCAGAGAATCTATCAGCAGTTGAATAATGGTGTGTATCAGGCTGGTTTCGCCAGCAGCCAGTTTGCTTATGAAGAAGCTTATCACAATGTTTTTTCGATGCTGGATGAGTTGGAATCACGTCTTGCAGACGGACGTCCGTTCCTGTTTGGTGATGCTCTGACAGAAACTGATGTGAGAACCTTTGTGACGTTAGTGCGTTTTGATGCTGCCTATCATGGTGTATTCAAGTGTAACCGTAATTTACTGGCACAGATGCCCCATCTTTATGCTTATACCAAACGTATTTATGAGATTGATGGGATTGCAAAAACAGTTCGTATTGATCATATCAAGCAGGGCTATTATTCAATCAAGGCTCTGAACCCCGGCAGAATTATCCCGGTTGGTCCTGACAGTATTTTCTGATGTATTGTATTTCCCGGTTCTGCTGGCAGGTACTGCCAGCAGTTTCCCGGTTAGGAAAAGAGAATGGACAGGCAGAAAGTGACTACATCAATACCGTTGTACAGTCGTTACGCCGGTGGGTTATAGATCAAAATCATAGGGTGTATCAGATTCTAATAGCTCTTTTAAAATAATAAGTCCTCGCATCAGCTGCTCTCTGCTGCCGGGACATCCGAGCGATATCCTTACCGCAGGCGTTACTTTCCCTGCCGGTAAGGTAAAATGTTCCGCTGATTTTACCGTAACTCCTTTTTGTTCTGCGGCATGAATGAAATCACTGAGGCGCCAGGTATCGGGCAAAGAGAGCCATAAATGGAATCCGCCTTGTTGGTATTGTGGTTTCAGTGGCTGCAATTCATCCAACGCCATCTGTGACCTTCGGATAGTTTCATACCTTATTGCGTCTAAAATCTGATCTAAGCTCTTGGAGCAGATCAATTCACAGATAAGCCCTGACAGTAACGGACTTAGCATCCAGCTATGGTCTTTTAAACTCATTTTTAAACGTGAATATAATCTTTGGGGTGGCTGTATATAACCGACCCTGAGCCCTGGGGCAAAACACTTCGAGAAAGAACCTAAATGCAGAACCCATTCCGAATCCAAGTTGACTAAAGGTTCCGGTGGATTATCAGGGAGTAATCCATTCACATCATCCTCAATAATGAGGACATTATATTTTTTACAGATAGCGACGACTTCTTTGCGACGAAGTGCCGGCATTACCGATGTTGTCGGATTCTGTAGGGTCGGCATTAAATAAAGGAAACGGGGTTGATAATGCTGACATGCGGCATCCAGTGACTCCGGAACAACACCATCTTCATCAATCTCGACACCTCTCAGGTTCAGTTTTTTATGCCTTGCCAGACTGAACAACCCGGGATATGTCAGTTTCTCGGTTAAAATCGTATCTCCGGTATCTGTCAGCGCGTCAAAGATCATTTGTACACCGTGTTGTACGCCAGAGGTCAGTAGCAGTTTATCTTTATCTATATTCCGGCCATGTGACTGTAACCATTGAGCGATGATTTTACGATGTGATTCAATCCCTTCCGGTTGCTGATAAGCTAAAAACTCATTAAATGACAGTGAGGCTCCCGACAGAACATGCATCGCTTGTTTGATTTTGTCACTCTGACCAACTAACGGTGGCATGTTGTAGCCAAAATTACATGTGGTCGGTTGTTCATCAGCACTGCACTGAAATTCCCAGTATCCTTTCTGTTTATCGGTGACATAAGTTCCTGCACCTACTCTGGCTTCAACCAAGCCACGGCGTTCTGCCTCTGTATAGGCCCGGGTAATAGTTCCGACCGTCACATTCAATTGATCGGCTAATGCTCTGTGGGTCGGCAGTTTTTCATTGGGTTTGAGTAATCCCTGCTCAATTTGGGTTGATAGCTGATCCGCAATCTGTTTATAAATTGCTCTTGAATCGTCTTTTGATATTTCCATTCTTATCATTGTCATGGTGACAATAAACCTTTTGTACGGATATTGATCTATTGATACCATAAATTGTACGTTAATTAAATCAATTCAGGTGTAATTTACGATAATTGTATCGGTACAATATGAGGTTTTACGATGGAAAGTTTAAAGCATCATCCCATATCTTTGTTTGAAGTACTCAAAGCAAAATCAACGATATCCCGGTATCTGTCACCGTCTCCGTTAATCCGGTATGAAAATCTCAGTCGAACTCTGAATTGTCATCTGTACATCAAGCATGAAAACTATAACCCGACGGGAAGTTTTAAAATTCGTGGGGGAATCAACATCATGTCTCACATAAAGGACAGACAAATCAAAGGAGTGGTTACCTTTTCTACGGGGAATCACGGGTTATCTGTCGGTACGTCAGCAAAACAATTTAATATTCCATCAATCATTGTCGTGCCGAATGAGACCAATCCCGCCAAAATACAATTGATTAAAGACACAGGAGCTAACGTTATCGAAGCCGGGAATAATTTTGATGAAGCAGCGCAGGTTGTGACTGCACTCAATGAAGAAAAAGGATATTACTATGTTCACCCGGCCAATGAGCCGTTACTGATCAATGGCATAGGAACAGAATTTCTAGAGATTATTGAAACACTGCCTGATATTGATGCCATCATTCTTCCTCTTGGCGGGGGCAGTGAAGTCGCCGCTACTGTGACAACCCTGAAAATTCTGAAACCGGAAATTGAAATCTACGCTGTTCAGGCCAGAGCATCCTGTGCTGCTTACTCTTCATGGAAGAATAGAGAAATATGTATGCGGAATAACGGAACTTTTGCTGGCGGGCTTGCGACAGGAGCCGGTTATGAAACCACATTTAATCTCTATAAAGATGCTTTAGCGGATTTCATTTTACTGGATGAAGCAGAAATACTGCGGGGGATTGCATTAGCTGCACACTATACACACAACATGGTTGAAGGCGCAGGAAGTTCAACGTTGATGGCTGCCTGGAAACTGAAGGAACGTCTGGCCGGAAAAAATGTGGTATTACAATTCAGTGGAGCTAACGCATCTGCTGCTGAAATAAAAGCAGCATATCGTTTACCGGCACTGGAAACCGGTGAATTCAGTAATACGCTTCAGAGATGAAGTTTTCTGTTGTCCATTGTTTACTGACATCTATTCTTGCTGCGATTTCACAGGAAATTGCAGCACAAATCCCACTTTATGCCATGATCTGACACAGATCAAAGATATGTCGAAGAAATATTTTTTCCCGGAACCCATCCTGAAAATGCCGCCACACATCAGTGAATCATTTATTCAGCGTCATCGGAGCAGAGGCTCTGAGCAGGGCTGTTGAACTGTAATATGGCCGCTTCCGGTATTGAAGTGGCGATGCATTATACAGATGACACCGTCTTATCTAACCGTGTATTTCATATACGCGAAGTGCCAGCGACGATGGTTTTCCGTAAGTTTATGCCCCGGCTGCATCATCCCGACAACCGTGAGCAGAACTATGCGGTCATTAAAAAATAATGTCGGCACCTGACTGGCAATGTCAGTCATGGTCGTTAGATATCCAGGAGACGATTAATGAGAACGCATTTTCACAATTCCGGTCCGGTGCATGCTGTATCCCAACAGAGTCAGCAGCCAAAAGCATCGATCATGCAGGGAACATCTTCCCCGCAGCAAAAATCAGTGACTTCATTGAATCAACACGGGCAGACAAGCCGTTCAATACCGAAAGTTCACCAGCAGGAAACGGATGCGACCGGCGCTTCACCGAAGAAGCACAGTCACAGAGCATTGAGCCTGAAAGGTATCAGAGAGCGGTTGTTTCACCGTTCTCAGAATCACGTCAGCCAGAGCAAAAATAATCCCGCAACAATGGAAGGCCGTACGGATCGTCATACTTCTGCCAATTTTTTACATACCAAATTGGGAACGATTGCAGAAAGTAATCAAGAAGTTGGTGAGACTGATGCTGAAGTTGCATCCGGTGCATCACAAAAAAATACTAGCCCAGTAAAAACGGGCCTCTTGGTTGCAGATGAAACTGAACACACAAGCGAAATTACTGAGCATGAACCGGTAAGTGAGCAGTTTAAGGAACGTTTGCAATCAACCCGGCTGAAAGCGGTTAAACCAACCGCAGAAACGCATGTAGCAACGGATTCAGCTCTGAATGAAAGCGGGACGGCGGCAGAGCAGAAACCACCTGTCAGTTATATTGCCGGGCCGGATAGTGCTTTCTATTTTGTGAACCATCAGGGGGATGTGTTTCATTTTGACCCCGGTACCGGGGATATTCTGAAAAGTGGGCTGACGGATGTGGATCAAATCTCTTTAGGTGCAGATGGGCATATTTATGCCCGTTCTGGTGACCAGATGGCGATGCTGGACAAAAACGGCATGCCGGCCGGCATTGTCAACGGTGAAACTTCGATACAGTCGCTGGATGTTCCGGGAGGAGTACAGGATTTTTCGGTCTCCGGTTCGAAAGATCGGATGTATATACTCAATGCTAGCGGAGAACTGTTCCTGAAACACACTACCCCGGAGAACAGTTCGTCAGAAGGTAAGGCTGCTGCGCAGACGAATACGGTGGCATTACCGATTGAATTGATGTCCAGCGAGCCCCGTTCGGTTGCCAGTTCTGCTGATGGTTCGTTATGGATGATGGATGCCGGTGGTTCGGTCTGGCATGGCACTCCTGAAGAGACGCATGAGCATACGGAAAATAGTCAGACTGGCGGTGAACTGAAATGGCAGAAATTACCGGCAGCTTCACAACGTCTGACCCGGCTCGATACATTACCGGACGGTTCGGTCGCCGGGAAAGATCTGGATGGTGGGCTGCACCGTTTTGAGGGAACTGCCGGCTGGCAGAAAGTATCGATGGCTGAGGTTAATCAGCCGACGTTCGAGCGTTTACACGGCGCACTGCCAAAACAGGGGAAAGGAGAACTGATTACTTTCCTTGGCGGGGTTGCAACAATTCGTGAAGCATCCTCCAATCCGCTGAAACATCCGATAGATGCGCTGGGCAGAGTTGCGAAAGGGATTGCGACAACCTACCGGGATCTGAAGCATTTTGACTACAGCAAGCAGCAACAGAATCCGGTGGTCAGATATGATGCTCAGGTTGAATCGTTCTGGAAACTGCTCTCTCCGGAGAATATGCCGACTTTTGATCTTCAGGCTCTGGGCTCACAGGACAATGTTCAGGACTTTCTGCACAAAGTGGACAATGAGCTCGGGCATGAGATTCAGCAGCATACCAAAGCGGTGCTGGATCACCTTGAATCTGAACTGGAAGACCCGAAACAGAAGCAAGCATTCAGCCGTCCGAAAGGCGCATCTCAGGAAGATAATGTGCTTAGCCGCCTGAAAAATGCCCGGGAGATGGTCTATGGTGAACAGGATGAGCTGGTACAGAAACTGGATCAGATGATCTCAAAGGGTACTTTCGTTCCGATGGATTCGGCCCGCTACCGGGGAGTGATGGCGAGTCTGGTTACGGATCATGCGATTCTGGTCGATCTGCCGCATAAGACACTCAACAAAGGTGAATCTCTGGAAACTGCCCTGATCGATGCGAAAGAGCTTCGTCAGCAGGCATTACCGAATCTGGTGGCGAAATCAGGGATTGAGAATACTGATCCGATGGGCCATGCCGCGAAAGGGTTTGATGCGATGCAGGCCATTCTTCGCCAGGAAAACGATATGCTGCCGAGGATGATGAAGAAATATGCACCGGCAATGGGCTGGAAGCAGGATCGTAATCCAACCATGGCTGAAGCTTCGGAACTTTTCGGGCGTCTGGCGCATACCATGAAGCCCGGAGACAGTATTAGTCTGGGAAAATCCACTGATAATGGTTTTAACACCGAAAACTTCCGGGTGGTTGTGTCCGGTGCTTTTGCCAAGCTGACTGCCGGGATTCTCGCCGCCTGGGTTGTGCCGATTCTTGATGTCGGTAAAACCAAAGGGGTCGGCCTGAATATCACTAAGACTGAAGATGGTCTGAAGTTTGAGATGAATCGTTCTGATGGTGCCTATGGACAGGTTGGTGCACGAACTGGTGTCGGGTTTGTCCATACACCTGAAATTATCCCGAAAGAACACGGCGGAACCTGGCTGTTCAACGGCTGGGAGATTGCGGCTAAAGGGAAGAAAACCGACACGGTTAATGACAGCATTGCTTTTACCATTAAGGATGACGGAAAAGGTAATCTGAACCGGGTTCTGGGAGATGTAATCTCCGGGCAGGCGGATCTCTTTGATCTGATGCGTCAGTCGGAAGAGGTGAACTCTGCTCATGGTCAGGGTAGAAACTGGAATCTGGGCATCGGTAATGTTCTGGTTGGAGCCGGCGGAACAGAACAACCGGGTTGGGGCGCACTGAATGCGCCTAAAATTCCGGGGACAGTCGGTAAAGTTCTTGGTGCGGTTGTACCTGAGCTGGCACTGGATTTTGGCAGTAAGTCATCGGAAACCACATCGACCAGCAGCTCCGGGCAGAAAACAGTGAATACGACGCATCAGGGATTCGGGTTGCAGGGTGTCCGTGGAAACCTGATTGGTGTCGGGGTGCTGGAAAGTGATTATCTGAAAGTGCCGCTCCCCGGCGACATGATGCTTGGTAGTGACGAAGGAAGTCCGGGACTGACCGGAAGAATGGGGATTCCCAGCTTTTTACCGGGAGCGATTCTGGGGAAAAGTTTCGACCGACTGGCACCGACCAGTAAATCAGTAACTGTGACGACGACCAGTGCGGGAGAACCGGAAAATATCGAGGTCAGTCTGTCAATTAACCGTACCAGTAAGTTGCTGAAAAAACTGGATAAGGACGGAACATTACAACAGCAGATTCCGGGTCTGAAACCCGCCATGGATCAATTGATGGCCCAGCAGGGCAAATCGGGTCTGAATTTCAACCGGCCGGTCTCGGTAAGTATGGAACTGAAACCGGAAGTCCGTGCCAGAATTGAGGCTGAAACACCTCAGGGGGGAAAAGAGCGTCTTGAGGCGTTGAAAAGTGCTGCCAAAGACCTGCATAACTTCCGTCTTAAAGGCATGGATGTTTCTCATGGCAACGAAGCGAAGAAAGCCAGTTCTCTGGTCATTCCGGCCAGAACCCGGGCAGTGAGTGCTTCTATGAGTGCGACTACACCATTTGCCAATGTGCAGATGATCTATGATCGGGACAGTATTGTCGCACATGGTGAATCACTGATTCAGTCGATCGGTTCTTACGATGACGGTGCATGGGGAACGTCAGCCCGTAAGTCTCGCCTGACGCGGCTGGTCAGCCAGCTCGACAACATGGTCGATGCACTCGGGAAAGAACCGCAAGTCTGGGAACGTGGGGACAGTCTGAAACAGGACTATCAGAGTGAGCGCAATCAGTTGAAAGACACATTTACCCAGAAAGTCCGGACGTTGATGACAGATACAACAACACCGGAGCAGGTTAAATCGGTCATTGATGACTTCCGGGAGCTTTCGGTGCAACTGGATGGTTTAAAAGCACGTTATGGTATTGAATCTCATCAGAGTCCGGGAGTGAAAACCAGCGGCCCGCTATTTGATAAACCCGATGTCGGTAAACTCAATCATCTGGATCAGGGATTACAGCCGAAAGATGACATGCTCTGGACCAAAGCGATCACGGTGATTGATGAACTGGCAGCGATGGACCTGTCTTCAGTCAAAGCGAAGAAACTGGGCAAGAAAACTTCAGTAGCTCAGGACAAAGTGGATCAGGTGAAACGCTATGTGAATGCTGTTGCTGACGCTAAGCCTGACTTCAAACAGGATCTGTTTGCCCGGCTAGATCTGCTGGCGGCAAGACCAACCAGCCGGGCTTTACTGGCTGACGTCAAACGAATGCTGGTGAAGATGAATACGCCAGAGTAAGTCCTGAATCAGACGGGCAATTTCGCCCGTCTGACCTTACGATTGTTTGTGTCCGGTTATCTTATTGAAATATTTTTGTTATATCGGAACCAAGCGCTTTGATAACTCACTCAAAAAGAGATATCTAAGTTACATGACTTTTGACGTGATTTGGGTATCGGGATTATCTCCTTGCTCTGTGAGATATAAATCGTCAGACAAGGATGAAAATGAAAGCATCAGTCCGGAGATAAAAATGGATACGGTGAATCACGCCCACGCCTTTAGCTTTAAAAATTTTACCGAGTTTCAGCATGAAGCATCGCATCTGAATACCAATGCATTATTACGTCAGGGGCACATGAATATCGGTGGTACACGATATAATGTCTCTCTCGTTGATGACAAAATATCCGTTGCGAAGGATCCTCAGGTACAGTCCAAAATGAAGCGTTTCTTCAATGGTGCTTCAGGCTTTTTCAAACAACACCTTGGTGACAGCTCATCATCGAACCGTAGTGGCCGGATTGCCGATTCGCTGAACTACCGGCGTTCGGTAGAAATGAAAAGCGCGCAGTTTTCACCGTCCTCTTCACAGCACTCATCTTCACAGTACTCATCCCGTCCGGGCTCCGGAGCGTCGAGTCCGTCTTCGTCCGGGTATTTTTCCGCCGGGGCTTCTTCATTCGGTTCGGCCTCATCGGGGCGGGTGACACCAGAAAGTAGTCCGTCCCGGCCTGCTCATTCACAGGCACAATCCAGACCTCAGGTGAACAGTGGGTATCAGACAAGCAGTGGCTCCCAGACAAATAGCGGGCAGAAGCTGAATTTTGATGACTTCATGCGGATGGAAGAAGATCGGGCCGAACAGGCAAATGAATATCCCAGTGAAGCTTTGGCCCGGGCTGACTACGAACGTTATCGTCGTCAGAATCAGCCGGCTTCAGCTCAACAGACAAAGCCCGGGCCGACACAGGGATTTTCCCGCCCGGACAGCCCGACACATGATCTCAATCATTTCATGAAAGCAGAAGAAGCGCGTGCGGACTATTACGGAGAAGTTCCTAACCGGGCCGATGCAGAAGCCGTTTATCAACAGCAGGCTTCGCACCGACCTTCATCCGGCTCCGGCCATGGAATACTTCGCCCCGGCATGGGAGACCGTCCGATGAAAACCCGGCCGGAAACTACCGGTGGCAGAGAAGAACTGCAACGTGCCGATTATTACGGGCATTCGGCCAGTCTGAGTAAGTGGGATCGAATCATGATGGAAGCTGAGTCTTCTTCCGGTACTAGCGGGCTTTCGCGTCATCAGTCAGCACCGTCCGTTTTGCAGACAGAAACGGCAGCACCACATAAGCCGGGACGCCGGGAACAGATCTATAACTCGATTCAGGGAAACATTGAACGTTTACCGCGGCATGAGCAGAAGATCCCTAAAGAAACGCTGAATGTGTTTGCGCAAATGCAGCCGAATCTGACTCATAAAAGTCAGCGTGAAGTCCTGACTCATATCAGCGATGCAATGAAATTACCGACCGCTCAGCGTAACGAGCAACTGAAAAATCTACAGCAAGTGTTACAGGATTCTCTTACAGGAGGACGTCGATAATGGATCCTTTTATTCAGACTCTGTTTTTGGATGTATTCAAAAAAATGGAAATAGATGTGCCGGCAGGAATGACGGAGTTTCGTCTGGTCGTTGATGAAGAGCATCCGATTTTTCTGCGTTATGACGCACGAACTGAGCGAATTATGATTCTTGGTATGCTGGATATTGATGAGCGTACAGATAAAACGACGCTTTACCGACGGCTGCTGAATGCCGGACTGAATCCACTTTTAGGTCAGGAGCCGGGAGTTGGTATTGATGAAAAATCGGGATGCTGTTTTTCCTATCTGACCTTATCGCGGCAGGCAGTCAATGCGGAACTGGTCTGTCATGAGATTGGCCGACTGGTCGAATGGGGGAAACGAATCCTCGTCGCGTAAACTATGCATACAATCGTGGTCTTTGCTCAGATATCAGCTTTACTTCCTGAGTAAAGATCTATGAATTTATCATCCTCATTCCCGTGTATGCAGTCATCATCTATCTCTGTGGAATGGGGGATCACTGATTTATCCGGACCATAAAATTACGCTTATGCCTATCTCTCATTCCACAACTCATGCTTCCGGGCATATTCCTGATTCTCCCCGAAGTATTGCCAGTGACGACTCCTTTTACTCTGCTGATGAGCATCTGTCTGCTGAAGGTGAATGGAATCGGCCTGATCCCGAATTAGCCCGGTTAGCCGAAACAACAGGACAGAATCATGTCTCCCGGACACAACTGACCCATTATGCTGCTCAGGTTGATATTCCACAGTCACATGAACCGACAGAAATCCCCCGCTTGCAGGGACAGACATTTCCTTTACAGCGACAGACATTTCCTTTACAGAGACAGACAGTACAAAACGGAGACGGAACGACAAACCATCCGGCTGCTTTAGAAACCTCATTGCAGGAATGGATGCATTCATCCGATCATGGGGATTGGGCGGGAAGAGAAGCGATCAGTCATCATATCCGGCGTTATCACCACCAGCCGACGGAAAACAGAGAACTGTCTCTGGCACATATTGACAGTGGTGGTTCATTACCGGAAGTGTTTCATCTGCTGCCTCCGATTGCCGGAATACGTATGTCAAACTGTGAATTACAGACGGTTCCCGAAACACTGATGGCTCAGGAAGATATGGAACGTCTGTCGGTTGCTGCTAATGATCTGACGGAACTACCGTCTTCCATCGATCGGCTGCGCTCTCTGAATGTGTTGATTGCCGAGGAAAACAGGCTCAACCGGTTGCCGGATGAACTTGGTTCTCTGAATCAGTTACAGCGGTTATATCTGGCAAATAATTTCCTGACAACTGTTCCTGATTCGATGAGCATGATGGAGAGTCTGGAAACACTGGAACTGAACGGGAACCGGCTCGAATCTCTTCCTGAGGGAATGTTCGGACGGATGCACCAACTGACAATGCTTGATCTTTCGGACAATAGCTTATCGGAAATCCCGGAAAGTATCTGGCGGTTGCCGCCCGGATGTCATGTCGACCTGAGCGGTAATCCATTATCGCAACATGCATTGCAGGAACTGGAAAACCGGGGATTACAACCGTTATTTGTGATGCCGGAGCATTCTGCATCACAGGAAACACTGGCTCAGGCATTGCAGCGGCAGATGCCGGCGCTGGATACCGACGCGCTACAACGCTGGAATACGCTGGCAGAGAGTGATCCGCAGACTCAGGGTTTTCAGCAATGGCTGGATCGGCTACCGGAGACGGCTGAGTTCCGTAGTGATGGTGCCCGGGATGTGTTGATGCAGCGTATTTTCCGTTTACTGGATGCGATGACGGAAGATCCGAATCTGCGTGAAATCTGTTGTCAGTGTGCCGATGATGCGATTGCGACTTGTGAAGACCGGGTCATTCTCGGTTTAAATGATATGGAACTGGCTCATCTCAACCATCGTGCCAAAACGGAAAACTGGGATAGTGCCCGACTGCTGCACTATGGCAAAGGCATGATGAAGATGGAAATGCTCAATGATATTGCCCGGGAAACCAATGCGATGCATACGGCTATTCCATATCTCACACAGCTTGAACGTCTGGCTGGTGATTTCAGTGAAGCCAGTGATCGTACATACCGGCCGCCACCCATGGATATTTATTATCCGGTAATGATCGAAGCCAGAGCCGAACGAGCCCTGAGAACGATCGAGCAGATCGTGAAATCGGTCGATGAAGATTATGATGCCGGTCCGTTACCCGGATTATCGGATCCGATTCCCGGACCAGTCGAGCTGGTCGCCGGAATCCGGCTCCGTACTGCACGGGCAGAGCAGGCGATTGAACACTTTTTCCAGTTGGGCCGTTCCGATTCTGATTCGGATACAGAAGAGATGGAATATACCGCTGTTGATGAGCGTGACCCGGTAACTGATGAGGCTGTGGAAGTAAATCTGGCTTATCAGCTGGTATTAAAAGATCGGCTGGATTTACCGGTTGAAACGCAACAGATGCGTTATGCTGCGTGTGCCGACCTTTCTCCGCAAGATATTGATCTGGCAGAAGAGCAGATTAATGAACAGATGGAAGATACTTCCCGGCAGCAACTGTATCTGAGTCAGTGGGAACCGATGCAGGCTTATCTGCAACGGGAACATCATGACGAGTGGCAACAGCTCAATGATGATTTTTCCGGGCAAATGGAGGCGCTGTTTAATGACGGTCCGGCTCCGGGAGAAAAAGAAGGTGAATGGAAAGTGCGTCTGGAGCAGGTCAGTTCCGGACGGGAAAGTGCAATTGCGGCATTTTATCAGCGTCATACGGCAACATTACTGGGGATGAGTGAATAGATCATGTTACATCATCAGCAGATACGCAGCATGATTGAACGTCAGCTGTCTCATCCCGGCCTGTTTGATTCAAGCGGTAAAGCCTGTTATCAGAACCCGGATGGTCACGGCTGTTTTTTGTGGATTCCTGAAGGAGAGCCGGTTATTTATATTTATGGCTGTCTGCTTGATATCGAACCCAGAGTTGACGGACAGTTGCTGGCTCATGCATTAGCACTCAATCTTGAACGGGAAATGAGTGGTTCAGGGGCGATTGCGCTGAATACGCAGACTCACCAACTGGTTTTCCGGATGACTTATCCGGTGCAGAGGGATACGAATATCACACCGCTGATCACGCAGTTTCTGAACCGGCTGGTACAACTACGTCAGGAATTGCAACAAGGCAGAGGCGGGCGTGGAAAACCTTCTTCCGGCAGAGAGCGACAGACTGTTCCGGTATTTTTACAATCCGGCTCTTTGGCATGGTTGCACCAGACTGACTGATGGTTCATGAGCCGAATCGCAGCGTATCAGTCAGTTGCCGGGTAATTTCATCAATAAATACCCGGAGGCGGGCAGGCATATAGTTGGTCTGGGCATACTGCATCACAATCGCGCCGTGATAACTGCTTTTGATCGTCCAGTCCGGTAATAAGCGGACAATCTCACCGTTTGCCAGTGCTTCCCGTACTACAAAATCATGAAAAATACCGATTCCCAGCCCATGTTTGACACCATTAAGCCGCATTTGGGAATGGTTGACGGCATAGCGTCCG
This sequence comes from Vibrio mangrovi, assembly GCF_024346955.1. NCBI lineage: Bacteria > Pseudomonadati > Pseudomonadota > Gammaproteobacteria > Vibrionales > Vibrionaceae > Vibrio > Vibrio mangrovi. The sequence continues at coordinate 412,085 of NZ_AP024884.1, forward strand.
GTGACGCTTATCGTATGTGTTTCCCGTTCATGCATAAACGTCCAGATATTGTCTTTATTGTGCTCGGCAAGGTAGAGGCAGTCGTGGTGTTTCAGCTCAACCGGGTGGCAGGGTTTGCCACGTTCAGCCAGATAAGCCGGGCTGGCACACAAAACCAGATTGGTTTTACCAATCTCTTTCATCACCAGATTTTCATCCGGTTTATCGGTTAAACGAATTGCAATATCGATATTGTTTTTAAACAGATCGATGTGTCCGTCCACAGAGCGCAGACGGAGCTGAATATCCGGATACTGTTTGAGAAAAGGAACCACCAGTGGTTGCAGCACTGAATTCAGAAATGCTTCCGGAGCGGCGACAGTTAGCGTACCGGAAGGGTGGATATGTTCTGAGGTTGAGAGATCGACGGCTTGCTGGGCTGCTTTCATCATCACCAGACACTGGTCATAAATCTGCTGACCAGACGGCGTAATCACCAGTTTTCGTGTCGTTCTTTCCAGCAGTTTGACATGCAGGGACTGCTCCAGTCTGGTGACCAGTTTACTCAGTGCTGACGGCGTTACGCCCAGTTTACCGGCCGCAGCAGTAAAGCTGCCTTCGTTCACAATCAGAATAAAGGTGGCCAGATCCGGCAGTAAGCTGATTAGTTGTGTCTGAAGCATCGAAATTGGTTATCTCATCAAAAAGTTTCTGCGCCTATCATACCGGAGATAAAACAATATACCTAAATGACTTCAGGATGCGGCTTCTTACGATTGATCTGGCAGCAGCGCGACGTGATCGGTTATAAGTCGGTGAGCCTTTTATGCTAGACTGCCGTTTGCTTATTAACATGTAGATAAATTCGGGATGGTCATGAAAAAAATCGCGACACTGGGGCCGGCGGGAACATTTTCAGAAACGGCGACTCTTCAATATATCGCCGTACAGCAGGAGCAATACGCTCTGGAATATTTCCCGTCGATCGAACGGGCGCTTGATGCTGTCGGTACACTTTGTGATATTGGTGTGTTGCCGATTGAAAACTTTTCGGAAGGTTTTATTCCTTCGGTACTCGATCAACTGATTCATGCGGAGTTAAAAGTCATCGGTGAGGTGATTTTACCGATTCGTTTCTCTTGCATCAGTACTGCTGAACTTTCTACAGTTGAACAACTGTTTGTTCAGTTTGTCGCCAAAGGGCAGTGCAGCCGTTTTATCGAATCTCTGGGTGATATCCGGATTGTTTTAACCGAGAGTAATACTGAATCGCTGGTGCGAGCCGGTGAAGCTTCACAGGCCAGTGCCGCCATTGTTCCGGCTGATGTCAGTCATGGTGACTTTGCAGCGGTGGTTGAAAATGTCAATGATTACGAAAACAATCAGACTCGTTTTCTGGTCTTTGCGGCACAGGACTATCCGGAGTCTTATCATCCGGAAGGTGCATATAAAACCAGCCTGATTGTTGTCGATGAGCACGATCATCCCGGTTTTCTCGGCGAGATTCTGACTTCCTTTTCCCGGCGGAAAATTAATCTGACGTCGATTATCTCAAGGCCAACCTGTACTCACTTCGGCAAGTATCATTTCTTCATCGATCTGGACGGACATATCCGTGATGATGAAGTTGCTGCTGCGCTGGCAGAAATTGGTGAGATCAGCAGAGTGAAATACCTGGGATCTTATCTGAAAGCCGGTGCCGAAGAATAATATCAGTCAAAGTAATGAAACGATCAGATAATGGCTGCGATAGGTATAATTATAAAATCAGGGCCTTACTGTCACGTAAAGCCCTGTGTGTCGTCCGCCTTGTCAGATTTAATGGAATATCCGACGGCTGAAATTACATGACTTACTGTTGCTCATCAGTTGTTCGAATGCGGTTTTATCCAGTTTCAGCAACGTTTCGTGGTCACCGGCTTCCAGATAAACATCATCCAGATCAGCAAGAGAAGTATCACAAACGACCGACATGTGGTAAGCACTTCCGACAGGAGGTATAGCGCCGTTTTCGCAGTCGCGGAATAGCTGATAGACTTCCTGTTCTTTCACCAAATGATAGCTTGCCTGTAACTCTTCATTGAGGGCTGCCAGACTGATCTTTTTGTTGGAAGGAAGTACAGCCATTAAATGCCGTCCTTCGTGATCTTCCAGAATGATCCCTTTGGCCAGGCTCATTGGAGGTACATTCGCCGTCACTGCACTGTGCAGTGAACTCTGGCTGTGGCTATGATTGAGTGTCTGATAAGGAATATGGTGCTCAGTCAGATAATGCTCTAATCGAGTTGCAATGGTCATACGAACCTCCGCATGCTACATACTCTTCTTGAGTATAGCGGAAGAGTCACCAATATACCTGAATGTTACCTGAAGGAGTCCTGCTCCGCGATCAAACCCGTTCAGACTGAACGCAGCTCGACCGTGACTAACGATTCAGAATCCCCAGCATTTTTAATTTACGGTAAATCGTATTACGGCTGATACCCAGCAGCCGGGAAGTCTGGCTAATGTTTCCCTGAGTGGCCTGATAAGTCTGTAGCAACCGGCTTTCTACCGTGGTTTTTAAATCCGGAACATGCTGTTCTTCCCGCCCGGAATTTTCTACCGGTTGCCGGTGATCGTTCTCAAGTGGCGGAGATTGTGCCATCAAAGATTTCACGACATGGCCGGGAATGTGCGCCAGCTTCAGCCGGGGCTCGTCACTGGCGAGCAGTGAAGCAACTTTGAGCATATTGTCTAGCTCACGGATATTGCCCGGCCAGGTGTAAGATTGCAGGACACTGAGGAGTTGTGGGCAGATTTGCTGCTGACTCAGGCGATATTTGTGATGGATATGTTCGATCAGCCGGGCTTTATCCAACCGTTCCCGTAGCGCCGGGAGTTCGATTAGCAGTCCGTTCAGACGGTAGTAGAGATCCTGACGGAACCGGCCGGATTCCACCTCTGCGGTTAAGTTTTTATGGGTCGCAGCAATGACCTGAATATCAACCCGCTCAGTCTGGTTTGAACCGACCGGGATGACTTCTTTTTCCTGTAAGACATGCAGTAAACGGCACTGGGCATCGAGCGGCATATCAGCGATTTCATCCAGAAACAGAATCCCCTGATTCGCCTGACGGATTTTACCCTGATAGCCTTTAGGGCTGGCTCCGGTGAACGCGCCGGCAACATAGCCGAATAGTTCTGATTCAAGCAGCTCTTTGGGAATCGCGCCACAATTGACGATGACTAACGGACGATGTTTGCGTGAGCTGTGTTGATGCAGAGCTTTGACAAACTCATTCTTACCGACGCCGGTTTCTCCCAGAATCAACAACGGAATATCTTTATCAATGAGTTTATTGGCCTGTTGCCATGCCTGTTCAATCCGGTGATCACCGAAATGGAGCTCACAGGACGCAGAAAAAGCACTGGATTTTTTTCTTGCTGGCAGAAGTGTGTGTTTTTCAAAAACCAGCTCACGGTTTTGTTCCTGAAGCAGATGATCGACTGACAGGCCAATAATACTAGGGCGTTCGAGTAACTGAAATGCGATATGGTTATGCGCCAGTATCTTGCCTGATTCGTCGGCAACCAATACGCCCTGCCAGCCACTATTGAGCAGGTCTTTTTCACAGGCAAGGTTGATTTTCACAGCACTATCGGGAATGTCGCACAGCAGATGATTTTCGACCAGCTGGACCATGTTCTGAACCAGTATCTGGGTTGAGAGATCGTGTTGCTGCTGCTCACTGGTAATATCCAGAATACCGATGAGTTCACCATGATGGCTAAAAACCGGACTGGCAGAGCAACTGATGAACTGGTGCTGATGAATATAGTGTTGTTTGCCGATAATGGTCAGCGGTCTGGATTCGATAATCGCCGTCCCAATCGCGTTGGTTCCTTTGAGCGTTTCCTGCCAGCAGGCTCCGTTGTCCAGTGCAATCTGTGTCAGACGCTCTTTAAAGCGCGGCTGTCCCCAACTTGCCAGAATTACCCCATCTTTATCGGTCAGGATCAGGCGACTGTCGCTATGGGCAAACATTTGATTGAACAGGGGAACTGCGTAGGTTTCTACCGCCTGAATCAGAGGATTGACAGACCATTTTCGTTCTTTCAGCTCAGCCCGGGACATCATGAAATGTTCGGGAAGCCGACGTTGTTTTAAACCAGCCTGACTACATCTGTCCCAGGATGATGTCAGCCAGTCTCCGGCAGGAAATTGGACATGTTGCATGGTTGTTCCACTCTTTCACATGAACAGTGTGCCATTCTGGAACACTTGAACAATCTGGAGAGAATCATCGGGTTATCCCGACCCCATTGATTAGAATTGTTATTGTTTGTTAATCATAATGTTACACCATGGTAACAACAAGGTTTTCTACTCTGGCCTGTGATTTGCGTTACACAGAAAAATAACAGGAGAAAAACAACTCCTGAACAATGCAATAAGAAACAACAGCATATACCCAAAATAAACGTGAAACACAAGCCAGAAGGAACGACATATGATTTATGCTCAACCCGGAACTGAAGGTGCAATTGTCAACTTTAAGTCACATTACGATAACTATATTGGCGGTCAGTGGGTTAAACCGGTTGGCGGAACCTACTTTGAAAATATCTCTCCGGTGAACGGAAAGCCTTACTGCCAGGTTGCACGTTCAGCAGAAGCGGATATCAACCTTGCTTTGGATGCGGCGCATGAAATTCGTGCGCAGTGGGCTGCGACTCCGGTAGCTGAACGCTCCAACATTTTACTGAAAATTGCGGACCGCATCGAAGCTCATCTTGAAGAGCTGGCGGTTGCTGAAGCGTGGGAAAACGGAAAACCGGTTCGTGAAACACTGGCGGCGGATCTGCCGCTGGTGGTGGATCATTTCCGTTATTTTGCCGGTTGTATCCGCGCTCAGGAAGGATCAGCTGCAGAGCTGGACGCCACGACGGCAAGCTATCATTTCCCGGAACCGATCGGCGTGGTGGGGCAGATCATTCCGTGGAATTTCCCGATGCTGATGGCTGCCTGGAAACTGGCGCCGGCTCTGGCGGCTGGTTGTTGTGTGGTATTAAAACCTGCAGAACAGACACCAACGTCTATACTGGTACTGATGGAGAAAATAGGCGACCTCCTTCCCCCGGGTGTCGTGAATGTAGTCAATGGATATGGCGCGGAAGCCGGACAGGCGCTGGCGGTCAGTAACCGGATTGCAAAACTGGCCTTTACCGGTTCAACTCAGGTGGGTAATCATATTCTGAAATGTGCAGCCGACAATCTGATTCCGTCCACGGTTGAACTGGGCGGGAAGTCACCGAATATCTATTTCTCCGATATTTTCGATTATGAAGATGAGTACCTGGATAAATGTGTTGAAGGCATCCTGCTGGGATTCTTCAATCAGGGCGAAGTGTGTACCTGTCCGTCCCGGGTGCTGGTGCATGAATCGGTCTACGAACGGTTTATCGCCAAGGTGGTCGAGCGGGCGAAGACCATTAAGCAGGGAAATCCGCTGGATACCGAAACTCAGGTCGGTTCACAGGTTTCACAGGAGCAGTTCGATAAGATCCTGAGCTATCTTGAGATCGGTCGTAATGAAGGTGCTGAAGTGTTGTGTGGCGGGGAAGTTTCTCAACAGAGCGGTGATATGGCGAATGGTTACTATATTCAGCCGACTATGCTGTTTGGTCACAACAAAATGCGGGTGTTTCAGGAAGAGATTTTTGGCCCTGTGATTGCGATTACCACCTTCAAAGATGAAGCTGAAGCGCTGGCGATTGCTAATGATACCGAATATGGTCTGGGTGCCGGTGTGTGGACTCGCGATACCAATCTGGCGTACCGCATGGCACGTCATATTGAAGCCGGCCGGGTGTGGGTCAACTGTTACCACGCGTATCCGGCACATGCCGCATTCGGTGGGTATAAAAAATCAGGCATTGGCCGGGAAACACACAAAATGATGCTCGGTCACTATCAGAATACGAAGAATGTACTGGTGAGTTACAGTACCAACCCGCTGGGATTCTTCTAAGTTTGGTCCTCCGCTTCACGTAAGATGTCGTGAAGCCCATTGTGCTGGAATCCATGGAAGGTTCAGCACGCTTACGCAGCGCCTCTTGATTTCAGAGGCGCTCTTTTATTCTGATAGGTTTGTTGTTTGTCAGGATTTACTAATTAATGATAGATACTGGAGTTAGAAAGGATTACCGCCATTGATAGGGATAGATACATTAAACAATCCATCATTAGGTCTGAAATAATATCCGTTGGCAACAATTTTTACTTGTCCCTGATAACCACTGGCAGTATGTGCTTCAATTGTGCCAAAACCCTCCAGAGCACTTTCCGAGTTTGGGATTGTACAAAAATGGCTTGTTGCCAGTGCGGGTAAAGTATATGCCTCTCCGAGCGCTGCCATATAATGAAGATCGGATATGTTCGCAGTATATTCTTCACCATTATAATTATATAGGTGAACCGTAACATCAGCGGGTACGGCTGAAGTATTTGAAACTGTGAAACATGAGCGGCCTATTGAATCCGTATACCAAGCGGGAATATTTGCGGTACCTGCGAAAGCCGGAAGAGCGATACAAGATAAAATACTGGAAACGATCAATTTTTTCATATTCTTCATCTCTATTTTCGTTGTTATGTTGATTAAGTGATCTGATTTTATTAGTGGAATAACGCACTGGAGTCGGTTGCTTGCAACCATTCTATTATTTCTCTTTTAAAATCAGAATCTAATCTTAATCAATATATCACTGATTGTATAGAAAGAAGATGATATCCGGGGTGAAAATATTGATGGTAACTATGACGTCTGTTCTGGTAATACTACTGGTTATTAAACTCTTACTTTACTGACCGCTGATGAAATAAGTACGTTACAACCAAGCCAGCCCCAGTAAATCCGATGCCGGGAAATTTTACCGTCCGTGACTTCCATTACTTCAAGAATGTCTATCTGTTCTCCGTCTGGTGTTTCTCTCGGATATTCCCAAATCAGAGTGTTACCGTCGGTAAAATATTTTCCGGTGCGATACCATCGAACAAGATCATTCGGGCGTCTTCTGGTGCCTTCCTGAAGAAACCGGAGTATTTCATTACGCCCGTGAAGCACGCCTGACTTTTGGTCAAGAATTGCCGGAACTAACGGACTCTCGAAAGTCGCATGATCAGCATAAAGATCAATGAGCGCTTCTACATCCCGGTTGCGGGCAAAATCGTGCCACTGTTCATAGAGATTATTTATTTCGTCTGTCATTTCTGTTCCTGTGGGTTGATGTGGGACTGAGTCCATATTAAACGATGAGTACTGGATAAAACAACAGTGTTTGGTGTGCTTATTCTGAGCAAAGGAATACACAATCATAAAAAAATGGGGACAGGCTAAGTGCGCCTGTCCCCATTGCTGTTTTGATAAACCGGAATGAGATTATTCAATCAGCTCGGTCGTGTTGGTATTAAGGTCGTCAGGATTTACGACTGGCCAGCCGTTTTCCCAGTTCACTTCCAGAATACGCAGTTTTTGTACGCCGTTATCTGCGGTTTCATAGGCGTGGAGCACCATGTAATCCTGATGATCAAAGGTGTAAACCGAATTATGGCCAAGTGCTACCCAGTCCTGATTACCTTTAATGACCAGAGAACCGCCACCATTGAGCATTGAGACGCCATTCTTATCATAATATGGCCCCTGAACATTCTGACTTCGTCCAACCATCACTTTGTAAGTACTGTTCATGCCCCGGCAGCACAAATCGAATGAGGCGAATAAATAGTAATAACCTCCTTTTTTAAAGATAAAGGCGGCTTCTATCGGGTCATCGGCAACTCCGGGACGGGAGGCAATATCAAACAACGTCTGCGGTTGAGCGGGAGTTTTCATATCCGAGTTGAGCCTGACCAGCTTCAGCCCACTCCAGAATGATCCAAAACTCATCCAGATATTGCCATTGTCATCTTCGACAATCGCTGGATCAATTGCGTTCCAGTTATCGCGGCCCGGCACTGACTGAATCACAATCCCCTGATCCTGCCAGTGATAATCCGGTGAATCGGGGTTGAGTGTGTCGTTCATGGTGACACCAATAGCTGAAGTATTTTTGCCGAATGCAGACACGGAATAATAGAGATAAAACTTGCCATTTTTCTTATAAATCTCAGGAGCCCAGATATGCCCGTTAAATTCCGGCGCGACCGATTTCGCCCATTCCGGCTCTCCGCTGAATACGCGATCGGCGTATTTCCAGTGAACTTTATCTGTGGATGAGTACATGGTAATACCCGGCCCGGTACTGAATACATAATAGATACCATTCTCACGTGCCATGACCGGGTCATGTACTTCAACTTGTGCGGCATATGTATTAGCCAGAATTCCTAAACTAAATAGTAACGACATTGATGCCTGTATGATCTTTTTCATGGTGAACCTTTTGAATCAGGAATTGGAATATCTCCACTATATGAGAAAAGTTTTATATTCGTTGAGATCCATTTCGATAAAGTGTGCTCTAAATATGAGAATAATATCAATATGTTGTCTGATGAAAAATTTATGAGGTGATATTTCAGGTTGAAGTGAAATAAACGGATACAGATTATCAATGTGGATAGGTGATTTTCTTGGAGAGGCAGAGAATACTGGTGGTATAAAGGTTATCTGAAAATGATTGGTTAAAAATGTCTGGGAAGATAAATACTGGTTAATTGAATTTGAAATAATTAGTTGTTTTTTTTGATATATCGGTTTGAATATGTAAGTTCTAATATTGTTAGTTACATATGAGAATCTATGTAATTAATAATATTAGATCATTTATTGGTTGTTTTTTGTGCTCATTCGACATGAGTAAATGTCAAAACTTGATATGAAGCCCAAATAGGGAAATGAGTCCGTTGCTATTATTTTTTTCATGATTTCAATTTTTGTCGTGATGGTGCAGTGGTAATGATCATCTTAATTTTATGACCATGTACGGGACTTAATTATGAAGAAAATAAATGCGACGTTGACCCTATTTGGCTGTGCACTGTTTTCACAGTCAGCGATGAGTGCCAATTGGCAGTTAGTCTGGCAGGACGAATTTACCAATAATATTGGCCCGGGCTGGGTATTTGAAACCGGTAATGGTAGCGGAGGATGGGGAAATAACGAATTGCAGTATTACAAGCGAGAGAATGCTGCGGTTGAAAATGGCAATCTGGTGATCACCGCTAAACGTGAAGATGTCAACGGTTTCCGATATACCTCAGCCCGGATGAAAACTCAGGGCTTAGCTTCATTTCGTTATGGGCGCGTTGAAGCGCGTATCCGTCTGCCAAATGGGAGTGGTTTGTGGCCTGCGTTCTGGATGTTGGGCAGTAACATCAGTACGGTGGGCTGGCCGCGTTGTGGCGAAATCGACATCATGGAACATGTGAATACCGAGAGCCATATTTTCGGAACAGCCCATTGGGAAGAAAACGGGCATGCCAGTTATTCCGGACCAAGTTATAACCTGGATGCGACCCAATATCATAATTATTCCATTGAATGGGATGCCAACGATATCCGCTGGTACGTGGATGGCAACATGTACCACGTAATGAGCATTGCAAATAATGCGGGCGGTACCGAAGAGTTTCATAACAATTTCTTTTTGCTGCTGAATCTGGCCGTTGGTGGTCAGTGGCCGGGATTTGACATAGATGAAAGCAAAATGCCGGCGAAGATGTATGTCGATTATGTCCGTGTTTACCGTGATGCCGATGCGCCGTCGGACGGTAGCTCATCCGGGTTTTCGCAACAGATTGAAGCCGAAGATTTCAGCAGTATGAAAGGTGTCGGCACCGGCCCGAGCAGTGATATCGGTGGTGGTAACAGTGTTGGCTGGATCGACACCGGAGACTGGATGGCATATTCAAATGTGGCAATTCCTGCTTCCGGTGATTACCGCATTGACTACCGGGTTTCGAGTTTGAATGGTGGTGGGCGCTTGTCATTAGATCACAGTGCCGGGGCAACGGTATTGGGCTATGTAGATATCGGCGCAACGGGCAGTTGGGATAAATGGACGACAGTGTCTCACACCGTACATATCGATGCCGGAACTTATAACTTTGGTATCTATGCACAACGTGGCGGTTTCAATATGAACTGGTGGCGTATCACCAAATTATAAAGATTGCTGCGCAGACCGGTGAGGATGATTCAATCCATCTTCATCATGGCGAACATACGAAATAACAATGTCATTGGAGAAACTCGAATGTTTAATTATCTGAATTTACGATGTCTGTCGAGGCGGCTCTTTGTCTGTCTGTCGCTCGGCATATTGTCAGTGGTCGGTCAGGTCAGTTTTGCCGCTTCCACAACCTTTACCAATCCTATTTATGAAAATGGCGCCGATCCGTGGCTCATGTACTACGACGGCAACTACTATTCTGTAACGACAACCTGGAGTTCTCAGCTGGCAATGCGTAAATCACCCACTTTAGCCGGGTTGAAGGATGCAACGCCAGTGAACGTATGGTCTGAAACCAACAAAGATAGCTGCTGTAACTTCTGGGCTTTTGAATTTCATCATTTAAACGGGCCGAATGGATGGCGCTGGTACGTGTTGTATACGTCAGGTCAGGATGGAAATTATGATCACCAGCATAACTCAGTGCTGGAAAGTGTCGGTGATGACCCGATGGGACCGTATCAGTATAAAGGTGCACCATTGGGCGGCACGTATAATATTGATGGCAGTTACATCACGATCAATAACCAGCTGTATTTTATGTATTCTCAATGGAATGGTGATGAACAGCGTTTGTATATTGCCCGGATGAGTAATCCCTGGACAATGAGTGGTGAGCCAAGCATTCTCAGCCGGCCACTGAAAAGCTGGGAGCGTATGGGGAATAACGTCAACGAAGGGCCTGAGCCATTAATCCATAATGGACATGTTTACGTGGTTTACTCCGCGAGCTTTTGTGCAACATCAAGTTATAAGCTGGCATTGCTGGAGCTGACAGGCAGCAATCCGTTAGATCCGAATGCATGGACAAAAAGCAATCAGCCTCTGTTTGAATCGGCAAATGGTGTTTATGGTCCGGGACATAACGGTTTCTTTAAATCCCCTGATGGGACTGAAGACTGGCTGGTTTATCATGGTAATGCCCATGAAAATGACGGATGTAGCACTCTGCGTTCAATGCGTGCGCAGCCTTTTACCTGGAATGCAGATGGTACGCCGAACTTTGGACGTCCGGTTGCAGCCGGCCAGCAAGTGAAAGTTCCTTCCGGAGAAAACGGCCCGTTAACGGTTACACCGCAAGCACCGATGATGAATCTAAACCATTACACCGGTTCGGCAGCGAACGGCAGTTTAAGGCTTGAAAGCAGTACGCCGGTTATTCTGGATCAACTGGTAAATGGTAATGTTCGTTTTGCCAATGAAAGTGGCCGGTTCTTAAGTGATGCAGTCTGCCATGGTTCACAAGGATTCCTGCCCTGGGAAAATCAGGACTGTCAGCGTTGGTCATTCAGTTCGGCATCCGATGGACTGCTGGCTATTACGAACCGGGCATCCAATCAGACCTATCGTGACCGCTGGGGCTTGTCGCCGGTCAATGAAGTGGCGATTGTCAGTGCTCAGAGTGGTCGGGTATTGACTGCGACCAGCACATCAACCGAACAACGAGAATGGAGCGGTGCTGCAAGCCAGAAATGGCGTTTGCAACCACAACAGGACGGTTCTGTTACGATACGTGCGGCGAGTCAGTCTGCCTGCCTGAACGTCAGTGGCAACAATACAGTGTTTGGTAACTGTTCAGGTGACGACAGTCACTGGTATCTGCGTCCAAGAACCGAAGGCGGATATCGTCTGGTTGCGAAAGGCAATAATATGGTGATGGATGTGACCAACTGTGCATTGAACGATGGCGCGTCGGTTGGTGTATACAATGATCTGGATAATATCTGTCAACGTTTCTATCTGCGCAACACCGGTGATTCATCAGGAGTCATCAATAGCACAATCAATGGAACCTATCGTATTACGCCATTACACAGTGATAAGTCGCTGGACATTACGAATTGTGCAACAGCAGACGGCACAAATGTACGTCAGTGGAGCTGGCTGAATAACGACTGTCAGAAGTTTGCGATTACCAATGTCGATGGCATCTGGCATCGTATTTCACCACTGAATGCACCGAATCAGGCACTGGATGTATATAACGGTTACCGTACCAGTAATGCCAATATTGCGATTTATCCTTATCGTAGTGCCGCGAATCAACAGTTCCGTTTCCAGGCAGCAGGTTCAGGTAAATGGCGTATTATCAACCGCAATAGTGGCTTGTGTCTGAATGTTGTGGATTCATCCTCGGATGACGGGGCCAATGTCGTGCAATATCGTTGTACACCCGGAGCCCAGAATCAGATGTTCCGCTTAAGTCGTGAGTGATATCACTTTTTGATCATGATCCCCATTCGAATGAATGGGGATTTTTGCGTCAGATGATTCTATTGGTTCAACGTTACGTTTCTTTTCAGTTCATCATCAACACACTCTGGTGCTTCGCCCAGATACGATACCGGGTTCATCAGGTTTTCCATATCCAGCTTGTCGCTCAGACCACATTTATGGAGTTCTTCCATGATGCATTCAGAATAATTCAAAGAGTGCTCTACCGAGTTCATGGCCGCTTCGTATAAAACATGGTGTGCTTCTGCCCGGCCAATCGTGTTGGCCAGCTCCATCATCACTGCCTCTGACAGAATGAGTCCACCGGTCATGTTCAGATTTTTCATCATATTGTCGGGATATACACATAACCCGGCGATAAGTTTCTCCATTCCTTCAGATATAGAAAGAGCCGTGATTGCTATTTCAGGAATTGCCGCATCAAAAATATTACTGGCTGCTGCGTCACCTTCGTTCATACGAACCATCGATAAGTTGCACAAAGACATACGGCTTTGTAATAACTGGGACATGCCGACTAAGTTTTGTGCATGCTGAGGGTTTCTTTTCTGCGACATGGTTGAGCTGCCGACTTTTCCACGGTGGAAGCTTTCTTCTATCTCTGCAACTTCGGTGCGTTGCAGGAAAATGACTTCCTGAGCTATTTTCTCGATGGTCGATGCGAGCAGGCCAAATTGAGTAATATATGCACTTAATGAATCGCATGAAGAACGAACCGGTAATTCATTCGATTTCAGTTTTAAAATTTCAGCCATATTCTGCTGAACTAACCGTCCTTGTCCGGACATTGCAGAGAATGTACCTACTGCGCCTCCCATGCTGGCAATAAAGGCATCTTCTGATGCATGTTCCAGTCTTTGATACTGACGTCGGATTTCTGCTCTCCAGCCGGCGACTTTAAAGCCGAAAGTAATCGGCAAAGCATGTTGTCCGTGGCTTCGGCCGGGTTGTGGCATCAACTTGGTTTTTTCTGCCAGCAACGACATCTCATGCATGACATTCGCTAAGCTGCTTAATAGTAAGTGGTGCGTTTCGCGTAGTTGCAGTACGAGAGCAGTATCAAAGATATTTTGGGTTGTCGCCCCCCAGTGGATATAGCCCGCAGCGTCACCACATAGAGCCTCAAACTGTCTGAGAACAGGAACAAAAGGGTGCATTGTCGATTTGATATCTGCGGATATTTTTTCCATGTCCAGCAGATTGGCATTTGCTTTTTCAGTAATGATTTCTGCTGCTTCTACCGGAATCATCCCCAGTTTGCTTTGTGCCTGTGCCAGAGCCGCTTCAACATCCAGCCATGCCTGTAACGTACTTAAATCCGACCAGATTTCTTTACCTTTTGAACTAAACCAGTGACCTGTAATACATGATTCAAACATACCAATGTGTGCCATTAGCAATACTCCATTTTGGTTATATGATGCATAACGTTTAGGTTAATCTTAATGTAAGCACTATTCATGTCGATAATGTTACCTAATAAATAAGACTTTTATCACAATATAATTATAACTCTAATGTTATTTTGAATATAACCATAGTGTAATGTTTATAATTCTATAACCACGTGGAGTAAAAAATGGAAAACAGCTTGCAAGTACCTACAAAACTGAACAAAACTTCGCTCATGGCTTGGATTGCTATGATCTTTGTCGTCATACCCGGTATATATTTTGTTGCCGGAATTCAGGCATTTATTCTGGCAGTCTCGCTTTTAGCTTTAACTTTGGTTGGAGTAGGAATCGTAAAAAAGTTCTACGCTCAGGCAATTGTTTTAGTCGTCGGCTGCGCTTTGCTTATCGCAGCCTCATATATTCACCCTGATCTGGCTATAACGGCAAAATCGACAGGTTCAAGATTTCTTGATGTTTTTGTTGAAATTAAAAGTGTATTTAGTCACAGCATGGCTGGATTAGGTTTAACTATTATGGTGATCGCTGGTTTTTCCCGCTATATGACAGACATTGGTGCTGCGGGTAAATTGGTTGAAATTAGCGTAAAGCCAATCGGAAAAATCAAGTCTAAATATATTCTTCTCGGCTCGTGCTATATTTTTATGCAACTTTTAGCATTGTTTATATCAAGCCCTTCCGGCCTGGCACTATTAATGATGGCGACCCTGTATCCGATCTTAAGATCATTAGGATGTAGTAAAGCATCTGTTGCTGCCGTTATTGCTTCTGGTGTGTGCATTGATTATGGGCCATCAGCAACAGGTAGTGTGCAGATTGCGAAGCTGACAGACTATGATTTATTTTCTTTCTTTATCACGAAGCAAATTCCGATCGTTTGGATTCTGTTTATTTTCATCGGTGTTATGCATATGATTATGCAGGCATATTGGGATAGAAAAGAAGGTGTTGATACAGAAGATGAGGAAGGTTTTGAAGTTTCAAATGATAGCACCAATATTCCCAAATATTATGCAATTTTACCTGTTATTCCAATGATTCTACTGTTTACATTCTCCAGTTTTTCCAGCCAGTGGCTACCTGAATCATTACACTTCCGTATTGATGTTGTCTCCGCAATGTTAATGTCATTCTTTATTGCATTTATTATCGACTCTGTCAGAACTTTAGATCTTCACGCAGCTTCAAATAAGATTGCTGGTTTATTTGATCAAATGGGACAATCTTTTACCACTGTTGTATCAATTTTAGTTTGTGCCCAGGTATTAGCTGCGGGCATGATTAAAGTTGGATTTATTGACTCTTTATTCAGTTTTATTCCAAGTGGTTCAGATACACAGGCACTCCTTGTTGTTGTATTCAGCGGGTTAATTTTCTTTAGTTCGGTTGTATTAGGGACGGGTTCCACTTTTAATGCTTTTGCTCCTGTTGCAGCAGAGGTTGCAAAAGGTGGTGGTTTATCAGTTTTCAAGCTATTAATCCCGATGCACTTTTCTGCAAGTTTAGGGCGTAGCTTTTCACCCATAGCCGGGGTGACAATTGCGGTAGCTGGCTTGGTTGGTTTGACACCGTTAGAGATTATCAAGCGAAATGCCGTGCAACTTGGTAGTGCGTATATCCTGATGCTTATACTGTCTAATTTTTTGATTAGTTAGTGATTTGTCTTTAATTTACGGCATTGTCGTCAAATCGACGAACAGATGTTCAGTTAAACCGTCGCTTTGCGGCGGTTATTTTTAGCTGTCTTAACCCAGTTTCAAGATGAGTGTGAATACTCTTTTTCGTTAGATTTCTGGTATGGTTTTCTATAAAATAGCAAGTATATCAGGGCTATATATTTTTCACCCTTGGAGGAATAGATGAGAGATGAACTGCCGCTATCGGGAAGTTGGGCAACGTTGCGTGAATTAGAAATTATTAAAACGATTATTGAAGTCAAAACCGTAACATCCGCAGCAGAAATATTAGGCGTATCTCAACCCGCAATTAGCCGGGCTCTCACACAAATCGAAACCAAGAGCGGTGTGAAATTTTTTAACAGAAAATCGGGTAAATTAATCCCAACCTCTAATGCTATTGCTCTCTATGATGAAATATTGGTGATCTATAATTCTTTTTCAAAATTAAACAACTTAAAATGGGAAAAGAAGAAAAATCATTTAAAAATTGTGACCACACCGACGCTGGCCTATAACTTTTTAATTCCATTAACAAGTAATTTTAAAAAAGAGCACCCGGAATTATCAATTAAACTTGATATTGTCACAAGTTCTCAGTTGCTTACTCAATTAAATGAAAGAAATGCAGATGTAGCTCTTGGTGATTCATCTTTAGAAAATACCGCTATGAAATATGACACATACCCATTAAGAAAAATTAAAATGGTATGTGCAATGAATGCATTTGATCCTCTTGTTAGTAAAGATGTTGTCACATCCGATGATTTGAAAAACAGAGATATTATTACATTCACGAACAGAAATATTGCCCGTTCAAAGCTAGATCATATATTTAAAACAAGTGAAATAGATAATAATGTAATTATTGAGGTGCCGGACTCGTTGTCTGCTTTAGGATTTGTCAGAGAAAATATTGGAATCAGTATCTTACCTTCTTTCCCTGCAAGTATTATCAATGAGCATCAGGTTATTTTACGTGATTTTTCACCAGAGATATATAATTCAATCAGTTTCTTTGTGCTTTCTGACACAATTAATGTGAATACCAGTAATTTTATTGAATATATTTATAACCATCAGCCC
Source organism: Vibrio mangrovi (assembly GCF_024346955.1). Taxonomy (NCBI): domain Bacteria; kingdom Pseudomonadati; phylum Pseudomonadota; class Gammaproteobacteria; order Vibrionales; family Vibrionaceae; genus Vibrio; species Vibrio mangrovi. The sequence continues at coordinate 428,691 of NZ_AP024884.1, forward strand.
GGCAAAGACCGCTTTTCTTATCCTATCACTCAATAATATACCCAGAGACTTCAAGATGCTGCTGTTGCGGGAGCATCTGATGTTCAGGTTATGCAGATTTTAAATGAACGACTTCGGGATCGATTGCTTCCGGTTTGAAGGACTTCAGTCAAACGACTATTCTTGGATCAGACATATTCTTGGATCAGAGAATGACCGGCTTCAACCGTGACGAAATAACAATGATGCGTGGCTATGAATTAGGTCTGGAACTATATAAAGCGAATCACTATTCGAAAGCGTTTGCACTGTTTCAACCGCTGGCTAAAGATGGGGATGTTTTTTCTCAGGCGATACTGGCTCATATGTACAACAATGGTGAAGGTGTGAGCCAGAGCAATGAGACTGCGTCATACTGGTACCAGAAAGCCGCTGAAAACGGGCATGTGATATCACAGTATAACCTAGGTAATCAGTTCAGAGATGGCCGGGGTGTAAAACAGAATTATCATACCGCAATGGAATGGTATCAGAAGGCCGCAGAGCAGGGGTTGCCGGAAGCTCAGGCCGACATAGGCCGTCTCTATTATTTTGGTCATGGTATTCCCAGAGACTATGAAAAAGCATTCTACTGGAATAAAAAAGCAGCAGAGCGGGGACTGGCGGAAGCTCAGTCTAATATTGGCGTTATGTATAGCAATGGGCAGGGCGTTGAGAAGGATCTGTTGCTGGCATTCCAGTGGTTTCTGAAAGCGGCGGAACAAGGTTCTCCGATGGCAATGAATCAAATCGGGACAATGTATCTTGAAGGCCAAGGGACGGAGAAAAATCGGCAACAAGCCTTTCGGTGGTTGATGAAAGCTGCTGGATCAGGCATGGCACAAGCACAGTATCATGTCGGTGTCTGCTATCTGGAAGGTAAAGTTGTATCCAGAGATCTCCGGGAAGCATTCTCATGGCTGCAAAAGTCTGCCTATCAGGGAGATGGGTTGGCTCAGTATAGTCTCGGACTTATGTATGTTAATGGCATGGCCGTTCCCTCCGACAAAGTAGAAGGTTATGCCTGGTGGGTGTTGGCGGCTGAATCCTCAGAGAAAGCCAGAATCAACGCGGCAAATCTTGCGCTGAATCTATCTTTTTTTGATCGGGCAAAAGCGAAATTCAGAGTAAAAGAATTACAGAAATTTATCGGCAGCAAAGTAAATTAAAGCGGGAATGGACGGGTTCAGCCAGAATGACTGAACCCGGAAATAAGCGATGCTCTATAAGCTGCTGAGACCGCCATCGATTAATAACTCGGTCCCTAACATGTAAGATGATTCATCCGAAGCCATGAACACGGCGGCTTTTGCCAGTTCAAGTGGTGTGCCGATTCGTTGCAGGGGAACCAGAGATTTGACATATTCTACGAATTCCTGTTGCTGCTCTTCCGACAAACCGAATTTGTCGAATGCATCGGTTTGAGTCGGGCCGGGACTCAGCGTATTAACGCGGATGCCGCGATGCTTCAGTTCTGCTGATAGTGTCCGGCTCAGTGAAACCAGACCTGCTTTGCTTGCTGCATAAATACTGCTCTGAGGGACGCCAATACTTGCTGATGAGCTACCGCATAAGATGATCGATGCCGAGTCTGACAGGAGAGGAAGCAGAGATTGGATCAGGAAAAATGGTCCTTTTATATTGGTGTCCATCACCTGATTAAAGTCGTCTTCATCCCAGTCTTCTATTGGCTGGTGGGTGACATTGCCTGCATTGATATAAACGACATCCAGTTTTGGCAGTTCAGCGATGAGCCGGGCGGCTAAATCCCTTTGCTGACTGACATCTGAGGCATCATTTTTGATCAGAATGGCTGAATGACCTAACACTTCTCTTGCCTTGGCTAATCCTTCGTCACGCCGTCCCGTCACAATCACGTTTGCTCCTTCAAGCTGGAATTGTCTGGCTGTTTCCAGACCAATACCTGCCGTACCACCGGTAATCAGGGCATATTTGTTAAGAAGTCTTTGTGTCATGGGTTTTCCTTCACTTGTCATTTGTGGGTGAAGTGTCATTATTAGCAGATTAGTATGATTAAGAAAGTAGGTACCAAATGGATACTAAGGAAAAAAATAAAATTAAAAACGTCACGTTTAATCCTCGTTGTCCGGTTATTGACTTTGTCAGTATCATCTCCGGTAAGTGGGCAATTCCGATTCTTTACCGGTTAATTGTTACCGATGATGTGATTCGTTTCGGCGCTTTGCAACGGGCAGTCGGCGCGATTACCCAGAAAGAATTGACCAAACAGCTACGGTCATTTGAAGCGTTGGGAATTGTTACGAGGACTGTGTATCCGGAAATGCCGCCACGGGTTGAATACCAGATTACAGAATTAGGGAAGACATTAAAGCCAACTCTTGATTCTCTGGCCGGATGGATGGAGGAACACCGGGAGGAGCTTCTGGAAAACTTCCATCATCAGGCACAACCTGAAGATAAATAGCATGGTTATATACTGAACCGGATAAAGTGTATGACTTGGATTGAGCTGCCGAAACCATATCTGGACAATTGATACGCTGTAGTATGTCATAGACAAATATGAAAATTAGCACCTATTTGTGTTGTTTTTATCATGAATGATTGGATAGCAATAGTATGATTTTATTCATCATTTAAGGGGTTCTCCAAACGAAGCTTCTGACTGTCATGTGTGAAGTTTTAGCTAGGGCAACCGGTTTTACTCAGATTGAATTATTGTCGGAGAAGCTGATATTTTCCACAAATTGTGGAAGAACAGGCAAGAATTGAGGAGAATTCTGATAACTCATCTACATAATTACTGACATAATACACACACTGAAAAGAGCTTATGAGATTCTGAGTAATCTTGATATTCCAATTTCCACCTACTGCCCCGGAGGCGATTATGCAACTGACTCAAGAATGGGACAAAACATTTGCCCAAAGCGACAAAGTCGATCATCAGAAAGTGACTTTCAAAAACCGCTACGGCATTACTCTTGCCGCTGATCTGTATTTACCTAAAGGTGCTGACCAGCAAAAATTACCTGCACTGGCAATCAGTGGCCCATACGGTGCAGTGAAGGAACAGGCTTCTGGTCTGTATGCTCAAATCATGGCAGAACGTGGTTATGTCGCCGTGGCATTTGACCCTTCTTATACAGGTGAAAGCAGCGGAACACCACGCAATGTTTCTTCTCCGGATATCAACACTGAAGATTTCAGTGCTGCCGTCGATTATCTTGGTCTGCTTGATTATGTTGACCGCAGCAGAATCGGTGTGATCGGTATCTGTGGATTTGGTGGCATGAGCCTGAATGCTGCTGCTATCGACAAACGCATCAAAGCGGTTGTGACAACCAGTATGTATGATATGTCACGCGTGATGTCTAAAGGCTATTTCGATTCGATGACTGCTGAAGAACGCAGTGCCGGATTAGAACAGATGAACCAGCAACGTTGGGTAGATGCCGCAAACGGTGAGCCAACAATGGCACCTCCTGGTTTGCCTGATCCAAGCCAGCTGACCGGTGAAGAGCCTCAGTTTGTAAAAGATTATGTCGATTATTATCGTACACCACGTGGATTCCACCCACGTTCACTGAACTCTAACGGTTCCTGGACGGTGACAAATCCGCTGTCATTTATGAATATGCCGCTAATGACTTACATCGCAGAAATCGCACCACGTCCGGTTCTGTTGATTGCTGGTGAAAATGCACATTCACGTTACTTTACTGAAGATGCTTATAAAGCAGCGGGTGAACCAAAAGAAATGATGATCCTTGACGGTCTGGCTCACGTTGATCTGTATGATCAGGTTGATAAGATTCCGTTTGATAAGATTGATGCTTTCTTTGGTGAAAACCTGAAATAAAATAGTGTCTGCCCATCTGGAGTGTCCGGATGGGCTGTCTGTTTTTAGTCATCAAATAGCGATGGTTATGCCTTATAAAGTATCTGTCGCAGACTCAAGGTTCCGGAAGGAATCAAAATTTTGTCCGGCCTGATTGAACCCCCGCAATACATGGCCGGCATTCTGAATTCTCTTTTATCACGGCCCGTCATATTTCTATCCTGCTGGGAATGATTTGCACTCTAGCCTTTATTGGTGTTATAACACTTTCGAATTTTATTTTGTAAGTGTTTGTTTTATCAATAATTTAGGTGTTGTTATGCGTATTTTTCAACAGTCGGATCCGGCGCGTCGTCGTTATGGTTTAGCTGCATTGATTGGTCTCATTGCCGGTATTGTTTCAGCGTTTGTAAAGTGGGGTGCAGAACATCCGTTACCACCACGAAGTCCTGATGATATTTTTAGTGCGGCCTGTGTGCCGGAAACGCTGATTCGTGCTGCCGAACAGATTGATTGTTCACGTAATTTTTTAAATCCGCCTTATGTGTTTCTGCGTGACTGGCTGGGAATGGCGGACCCGAACAGTGCGGTTTATACCTTTGCCGGGCATGTATTCAACTGGGTTGGGGTGACACATATCATTTTCTCAATTGTTTTTGCGGTCGGTTACTGTGTGGTGACTGAGCGTTTCCCAATCTTCAAGCTGTGGCAAGGGTTATTGGCCGGAGCATTGGCGCAGCTATTCGTGCATATGATTTCTTTCCCGCTGATGGGACTGACGCCTCCGCTTTTTGACTTGCCCTGGTATGAGCACGTTTCTGAAATTGTCGGGCATTTAATCTGGTTCTGGTCGATTGAAATTATTCGCCGGGATTTGCGTAACCGTATAACGCATGAACCTGATCCTGAAGTATCAATAGCGGCACGAACATCTTAATGGTGAGCCATTTGTCATCATAAAAAGGCGAACCATTTGGTTCGCCTTGTTGCTTTTATAAATCAGTAGGATCGATAGTTATTTGTTAACTAAGCGCCATCACCCTTCATAATCACTGACCGGCGGACAGCTACAGACCAGATTTCTGTCTCCGTAGACATTATCAACCCGGTTGACAGTCGGCCAGTATTTGGCTGTTTTGGATTGTGGTGTCGGGAAACAGGCGAGTTCTCTGCTGTATGGATGCGTCCATGTATCAGAGGCCAAATCTGCCTGAGTGTGTGGCGCGTTGATCAGCGGGTTATCCTCAAGTGGCCAGATACCGGAAACCACCTGGGTGATTTCCTGACGGATGGCGATCATTGCATCACAGAAGCGATCCAATTCAGCTAAATCTTCTGATTCAGTCGGTTCGACCATCAATGTTCCTGCGACAGGGAATGACATGGTCGGTGCATGGAAACCGTAATCCATCAGACGTTTGGCAATATCTTCTTCGGAAATGCCGGATTCTTCTTTCAGCGGACGGATATCAATAATACATTCGTGAGCAACCCGGCCATTTTTGCCCCGGTACAGGATCGGATAATGAGCGCGGAGTCTTTCCATTACATAGTTTGCATTGAGAATGGCTAGCTGGGTTGCTTTGGTGAGTCCTTCTGCACCCATCATTGCAATATAAGCCCAGGAGATGGGCAGGATGGATGCACTGCCCAGATCTGCTGCTGCGACGGCAAAGTCACTGCCTTCAACGCCGGATTCGATGTGACCGGGTAAAAATGGCGCAAGGTGTGATTTGACACCAATCGGACCAACGCCCGGACCGCCGCCGCCATGAGGAATACAGAATGTTTTGTGCAGGTTCAGGTGAGAAACATCCGAACCGATGAATCCGGGACTGGTAAGCCCGACCTGAGCATTCATGTTTGCACCATCCAGATAAACCTGTCCGCCGACCGAATGGATCAGATCACAAACTTCACGAACGTGGTCTTCGTAGACACCGTGTGTTGACGGGTAAGTGATCATCATGCAGGAGATTTCTTGCTGATGCTGTTCTACTTTGGCTTTCAGGTCGGCCAGATCAATATTACCTTCCTGATCACAGGCAACGACGACGACATCCAGAGAAACCATCGCAGCAGATGCCGGGTTAGTACCATGAGCGGAACTTGGGATCAGGCAGATATGGCGATGGCCTTCACCACGACTCTGATGATAGCGCTGGATGGCAATAAGCCCGGCATATTCACCTGATGCGCCGGAGTTTGGTTGTAGCGAAAAGGCATCATATCCGGTAATGGCACACAGTTTGGCTTTGAAATCTTCTGCCAGTTCAGTATATCCGGCAGTCTGTTCTTTCGGGGCAAAAGGGTGGATATTGCTGAATTCGGGCCAGGTGATCGGAATCATCTCTGAGGCCGCGTTCAGTTTCATGGTACAGCTGCCCAACGGGATCATGCCATGAGTCAGGGAGAAATCCTTATTTTCCAGCTTCTTCAGATAACGTATCATCTGGGTTTCACTGTGATGATTATGAAAAACCGGATGAGTCAGATAAGCGGATTCTCGCCGGCAGGATTCGGGGATAGCTGCATATTCGTTTGGTTCAATATCTGCGGAGATATTTTCTGGATCGGCCTGAATGCCGAATACCGCGAACAGAGCCTGAATATCGTGCAGTGTACTGGTTTCATCAAAGCTGATACCGAGTGCCTGTTCATAGCGGCGTAGATTCAGTCCGGCTTTTTGTGCCTGGTGATAAAGTGCTTCAGTCTGACTGCCGGTTTCAATCGTGAGTGTGTCGAAAAATGTCTGATGACGTAGTTCGTAACCCTGTAATATCAGTCCGGCTGCCATGATCGCCGTTAAATGATGAGTTCGGCGTGCAATGGTTCTTAAGCCTTCCGGACCGTGGTATATCGCATAGAAAACGGCCATATTGGCCAGCAGTGCCTGGGCGGTACAGATATTCGATGTCGCTTTTTCACGACGGATGTGTTGCTCTCTGGTTTGCATCGCCATGCGCAGTGCCGGTTGTCCTTTTGCATCAACCGATACACCAATGATCCTGCCCGGCATGGTTCGCTTGTGTTTATCCCGGGTTGCCATAAATGCTGCATGCGGACCACCGTATCCCATTGGGACACCAAAGCGCTGGGCAGAACCGATCACGATATCTGCACCCATTTCTCCGGCAGGTTTTAAGAGTGTGCTGGCGAGCAGATCGGTTGCGACAGTGACCAGTATTTTATTCTGGTGAGCGGCATCGATAATTGCGCTCAGGTCGTCAACTTTACCGCTGGTGCCCGGGTATTGCAGCAAAGCTCCGAACACATCTTGCTGTGCCAGTTCTTCAACCGGAAGAACGACCACCTCAAAATTCATAAATGCGGCCCGGGTTTTGACGACCTCGATGGTTTGCGGATGGACATGATCGGCAACGAAGAAGCGCTGACTTTTACTTTTACCGGCTCTTTTGCATAAGGCCATGGCTTCAGCAGCAGCAGTCGCTTCATCTAAAAGTGAAGCATTAGCAATGTCCATTCCGGTTAAGTCAATAATCATCTGCTGAAAATTCAGCAGCGCTTCCAGACGACCCTGAGAGATTTCTGGTTGGTAAGGAGTATATGCGGTATACCAGCCCGGATTCTCCAGAACATTACGCAAAACCACACTTGGCGTAGTTGTGTTGTAGTAGCCCTGACCAATGAAGCTTCGTGCCACCTGATTTTTGTTGGCGATTTGCTTCAGGGTTGCGAGCATCTCTGACTCGCCCATTGCCGGGGATAACGGAAGTGAGTTCTCCAGACGGATGTTTTCCGGAACGGTTTCTTTGATCAAAGCTTCCAGACTTTCGGCGCCAACAGTTGCCAGCATTGTCGCTTGTTCCTGCGGACGCGGGCCGTTGTGCCGTGTTGCGAATTCTGTTTGAGAAGAGAGGTTGCGCAGTAGTTGAGTCATAATTCCTTACCGTGACTACAAAGGGAATCGGTTGATACAAGCTGAATCAGAAAGTAAAAAGCTGCGGGCATGAAGATGCGGGCAGCTTTTCCATATTAGTCGTCCAGCGTATTGAGATATTCTTCTTCGTCTTTCAGATCTTCCAGTTCAGCGGGATCTGTCATCCGGATTTTTGCAATCCAGCCACCTTCATAAGGTTCTTCGTTGATCAGTTCCGGACGATCACTGAGTTCTTCATTGACTTCAACGATAATCCCACTGACCGGCGCGTAGATATCAGAAGCCGCTTTGACGGATTCGACCAGTGAAAAGTTATCTCCGGCGTCAACATCACTATCAACATCCGGGAGTTCAACGTATACGACATCACCTAACATCTCTTGTGCATGTTCTGAAATGCCGACGGTTACAGTCCCGTCTCCGTGATTGAGAACCCATTCGTGACTATCAGTAAACTTCAGTGTGTTATCCATGAATTAATCTCCAAAAAATATATTGTAACTAGTGATCAGAGTGTCACCGGACTCACAATTGTATTCCTGAGGGTCTGTAAAAAATCAGCGAATTACTACAAAACATCATGAAAGACAAAAATCTGCCTCAGTTGTTATTCATCCTGAATCATCGGTTAACCGACTCTTCCCATAGCGTAGCTAATTTAGATGATGTTACTAAGTCATCTTTGTAAAAATCCGGATTATATGCAGCTAACATACCTGCTGAGAGAACGCTAAGCAATAAAAATTTCTTATAGGAAACTAATTTTCCTGATAGTATGATGTCCAACATCCTCAACGATGCAGTTTAGTAAGCATCATTAGATGCTGAGACATGATTGCGATATGAGGTATCGCTATCCAAAGGCAAAATATATTGATTGAAATAATGATGTTACGAAGACGGACATCATTGGAGTTTACCGAGGGGAGATACCATGGGGAAAGGTACGCCGGATGATAATCCTGCTCTGATTATAACGCAGGAAGCTCAGGAGAATAATACCGATCCACTTCGGCTGGGGCAGCGTATCAAGGATATTCGTCTTGATCTTGGTCTGACATTAGAAGAAGCCAGCCAGAAAACCGGTTTGGCGAGATCCACCCTGAGTAAAATTGAAAATGAACAGATATCCCCGACTTTCCAAGCGATGCAAAAATTAGCGCATGGTCTGGAAATTGGTATGCCACAATTGTTTGAACCGCCCAAGAAAATGGTCGCGACAGGCCGTAGAGATGTGACTCTGGCTGGACAGGGAAAACCCCATCCGACATCGACCTATGAACATGAGTTATTGGCAACCCAGCTGTCGGGTAAAAAAATGACGCCGTTTAAAACCCGGGTACGGGCAAGACAGTTTGAGGAGTACGGTGACTGGGTTCGCCATGACGGGGAAGAGTTTTTACTGGTTTTGGAAGGTGAAGTGATGCTGTATACCGAATTTTACGAACCTATTACCCTGAATACCGGAGATAGCGTCTATTATGATGCCAACATGGGACATATATTAGTCTCTGTCAGTGATTCTGATGCTCTGATTTTATGGGTTACTGCGAAATAACGAATCAGAGTTTTTTAATCGGTTTATTATAGGAAACATATTCCTCAAAAAAGAAACTGGTTGGCTTTGTTGGGCAACCGGACAAAATGAAAAGGGAGAATTGCATGTCATCTGAACAAGAGAACCAGTTGCTATTAAAAACGCCGCTTTATACCTTACATCAGGAATCCGGGGCTAAGATGGTTCCGTTTGCCGGTTATGAAATGCCGGTTCAGTACGCTTTAGGTGTGAAAAAAGAGCATTTGCATACCCGTGAAGCTGTCGGGTTGTTTGATGTTTCCCACATGGGACAACTCTGTCTGAAAGGTGAAGGCGCCGCACTGGCACTGGAGTCTCTGGTTCCTGTTGATGTCGCTGATCTTCCGGTTGGTAAACAGCGCTATGGATTTTTTACCAATGAAAGCGGAGGCATTCTTGACGATTTGATGATCGCCAATTTAGGTGATTGTCTGTTTGTAGTAATCAATGCCGCCTGTAAACAAAAAGATATTGCCCATCTGAAGCAGCATTTACCTGCACATCTTGTTTTGGAAGAGTTACAGGAGCAGGCACTTCTGGCGCTTCAGGGGCCATTGGCTGCTTCAGTGTTAGCGCAACTGGCACCGGAAGTCGCAGAAATGCATTTCATGGATATTCGTCGGGTACAGCTTCTGGATATCGAATGTATTGTCAGCAGAAGTGGTTATACCGGTGAAGATGGCTATGAAATTTCTGTGCCGGTCGATCAGGCTCAGAAGCTGGCACAGCATCTGCTCACATTTGATGAAGTTGCTCTTATTGGCCTTGGTGCGCGGGATTCTCTCCGGTTGGAATGTGGTTTGTGTCTTTACGGACATGATCTGGATGAAACAACGACACCGGTTGAAGCAAGCCTGCTTTGGGTCATCAGCCCGGTTCGCCGTAGTGGCGGTGCGAGAGCCGGAGGGTTTCCGGGTTCGGCAGTGATTCTGGAGCAGATTGAGAATCAGTCAGTACAGCGCAAGCGAGTGGGGCTCGTCGGACAGACAAAAGCACCGGTGCGGGAAGGAACAGAATTATTTGATGAGCAGGGCCGGCAAATCGGGGTTGTGACCAGTGGCACATCGGGGCCAACTGCCGGGCAGCCGGTTTCGATGGGATATATTACCAAAGATTATGCAACCCCCGGAGCTGAAGTTTATGCAGAAGTTCGTGGGAAAATGTTGCCGATGACGGTAGCTAAAATGCCTTTCGTCCCCCAGCGTTATTATCGGGGCTAATCATTTATCTGTTGATTAATCAGGGAAATACAGAAAGTATTTCCCTTTTCATGTCGGGTGGTTATGATAGATTATCTTTTTGCTAATAATGAAATTTTCTGATGTTTTCTAAGTGGATATTTGTAGTTCTGCTTTCTTTATCTTGTCTTTCTTCACCGGCTTTCTCTGGTGGTGTTTCTGCTTATATTGTTAATGGTACGGAAACGTCTGTAACGACTTACCCGGATTTTGTCAGCCTGTTTTATGACCGCACCGAGTATGATCGTATCTATGGCACGCATAGTTTTTGTGGTGGAACTATGCTTAACAGCCAGTATGTCTTGACCGCAGCCCACTGTATTTTTAGTGGTGGCAGTATTAATGAAGAATACATGCTGTTTATGACGGTTGGGCAAATCGATAATGAAACCGACTGGATTTATAAGATTACGCCAGTTAGGCCTGCAGAGTTTTACTATGACAATTCATTCAGTGATTCGGAAAGTGACTTATGGCAAAACGATATTGCGATCATCAAACTGGAAAGTACACTGAATACCGGCGGGACAGTCAATCGACTAGGCAGTGAATCTTATCATAGCAATAGTAATAGCTTTATTGCGATTGGGCATGGGAATACGGCAGTTAATACAACTACCTATAAGCTGCTACAAACATCGATGAGTTATGTTGATCAGTCAACCTGTGCCTCGGTATATGGTGGTTTACATAATAGTCAGATCTGTTTTTCCGGAGGTTCTGCAGCGACAATGAATAATGGTGTCTGCTCGGGAGATTCGGGTGGTCCGATCTACTGGGATAACGGCGGAACTTTGTATCAGGTCGGCATTACCAGTTTTGGGCCGACAACCTGTGGTGCCGGTTCGATTACCGGTGTTTTCACTGAGCTTACGGATTATAATACGTGGATCACTAATGTTCTGAATGGTAGTGTTTCTCCGAATTATATCGCTACTGATGCGAAACGTCAGGCGTATTACGAGACGAATATTTTATCTTCACCTACTGATAGTTCCAGTGTACCAAGCGGTGGTGGCGGTGGTTCCATGGGCGGTGGTTTGCTCTTACTGTTCTCGGGGGTTTTAGGATATCGGCTTAAGCGTCGTTTGGTTATGCCCCGGATCTGAGTGATTATACGGTTACATGGTTGTCTGCGCCCATCATATGTGATGGGTTGTAGTACATCGCATTGGCAATCGATAATGGTTTTGAAAACCAATAGCCTTGTAGGTGAGATGCTCCCATTGACTGGAATCGCCGTAACATCTCGCTGTTTTCAATCCCTTCAATTACAACACTGATCTGTTCTTTCCTGCATAGTTCGATTAAGAACTTTAAAAACTGATGCGAGTTGTTGTTCTGCATCGTTTTCATTGAGAAAAGTCTATCAATTTTGATCTGATCGAAAGGCAGGTCAAAAAAGCTATTGATAGAGCTGAAGCCAGCGCCGAAATCATCCAGAGAAAGTAAAAAACCCAGTTCGTCGAGTCGGTTGATTTGCTGAAGTGCATATTTATGCTCATCAAGAATGACCGTTTCCGTTAACTCAAGAATAATCGAAGCAGGCTTGAGCCCGGATTCTAAGGTGATTCTCAGCATCTCATCAGGGAAATTACTGTTCAGTAACTGTAATACGGATACATTGACATTAATCCGGACGGATGCCCGGTTTTTACAGTTATAATGGCTGAGGAACTGGCAGGCTTTTTCAAACACCTGATAACCTAGTTCGACAATGAGGCCTTTGTTTTCAGCAACCGGGATAAATTCATCGGGATAAATATCCCCATAATTTCTGGAATGCCATCTGACCAGAGCTTCAAAACTGGAGACTTTTCCGGTTGTAGTATCAATAATTGGCTGGAATTTCACCGAGAGGCTTTTGGTTTTTAACGCATCTTTCAGGCCGCTTTCGATATAGAAATAGCGGTCAACTTTCTTCTGGGTGTTTCCTTCATAGACTTCAATTTGTGATTGGCTCTTTTCACTGGCAAATGCACACGTTCGAAAAGCGATACTCAGAATTTCTTCACTTTCAAACTGGTGGCTGCAGTCGGGATAGATACCAATACTCATTGTATTGGCAAACAGAGTACTCTGTTTTGTCATGTATGTCCGGTAGCGGAGGACAAATTGAGTACACAGCATTTTAAGCAGAGAATGTGAAACAGAGCCTTTGAGCAGTACGACATAGGTGTCCAGACTGACCCGGTAAAGGACTGCATTCTCAGGAGAAAAGACTTTGGCTGCCGATTTCACACATGTAATGACATTCTGTAATAGATCAGAACCGTATTCCACAAGATATGATTGCAGCTCATTGATTTGAATATAGATAACAGAGAAATGGCTTTCCGGTGACTGTGTCAGCAGGTCCAGGTCCAGTAGTAGTTTTCTCAGATTGAATAAGGAGGAACTATCATCGTAGAAAGCGGCTTCCTTGAGATAAGTTTCCATCATTTTTTTGTCTGATATATCCCGGTGGCTTCCCACCATATATGTTTTACCATCTTCCCGCAGGCAGACCGCACTTCCTTCAACCCACAGATATTCACCGTCGACTTTTTTCACTCGGTATTGAGTTGTCATGCGCTGTTCGGGGGTATCAATATGAGTTGCGACCCGACTGGTGAGTAACTCCTGATCGAGGGGATGAACGAGTGCATACCATGTAGAAACATGAACAGTAGGAGTCTGAATACCAAACTGGGTATAAAAGTTGGGATTATAGAATGTCAGGTTCCCTTCAGCATCCATATGAAAGATGCCCTCATTGAACACATCAAAAATATGGACGAGGCGTGTCTTATATTCGTCATCGGGCGGCTGAATTTCTGAAACCGCTTCTCCCAAGTCTTTCTGCATGAAATTGAAAGCTCCTTGCAGCCAGTTTGTATTTTCATCTATGCGAAACTCCAGAACGTCATAGTATCCGCACAACTAATTGAAATGAAAATACAAATGGTCAGCCTATCCTACCAGAATGAGTGAAAATCTTGAGGTTCATTCCAATTTTTTTACTCTGATTGAATCGTATTGCAAAATTATTGCCTAGTGCTACCGGTTGAATTAACGAGCTGGCTCTGAAGGTACCTGATATGCTTTGGTTCCCCACAGTGGTACCGTGGATATACTATGCTTGAAACTACCGGATGTCTCTTTTGTCGAGTAAGAGACATAGATTAACGTTTGGGTTGTTGGATCAAATATTCTGCGCATTTTCATGGTCTTAAAGAAAATACTTTTGGATTTTTTAAAGATGACATCCCCTGAGTCGGAATTGTCTATTTTTGCGATCATTTCCGGTGTGATTTCCCCGGTTTGCCGACAGGCAATTGATGAGTCAGACGGATCCGATAAGCTGAGATCGGCTTCAATACTGGCAATATGACAAGTCACTCCGGTCACAATGGGATCGACGAGCACATTAATTTTGATATCTTTAGTGGTAAAAACACCTAAACTGACGTCACCGACTTCACTGTTATCACAGGCTGTGAGTCCCAGAGAAAGAATTGATGCGATAAGTACATTCCGGATCATCGTTTTTGATTTCCAGCTGTGAATTGAGTTTCCCATCATATCAAGATAATTCCGGATTCCCAAATAAAGTGAAGAGTATGAAAGGATTACGATGAATTTTTATGCACTGAGTCATTTGATTTCACAGATGATACGGCTGCTTATTCAGATGAGCCGGAATGCTGCCCATTTCCCCAGTATTCAAGTAAGATGACGTTTTCCCGGGATACGGATTGATAGGATTTAGCCGTAATTTATGAATATTGCACAAATTAAGAACCAATGGTTATCGGAACAGGTTGAGGTTGAATTTCCGACACCTCAGAGCCTTGTCGGACGGAAACTATATCTAGACTCAGTGAAAGAATGCACTTATCAGGAAATCGAAGAATGTGAATTTTCCGGGGTAAGGCCGCAGGATGTCTTTCGGGTCGACTTTCACCGTTTAACGGTGATGTTTGCTCAGCTTCAGGCCCGGCAATACGCCGATTCAGATGCTAAAGAAGCCATCATTGAATTTTTTACCCAGATTATCTATTCACCGCCTTGCGAACTATATCTTGGCTTTGAAAACGGAGAGCCGGTGGCTGCTGGTATTCTGACCCGTACAGAACAAGCGGTTTTGGTTTCCGATCTGTTTGTTCTGGAATCGAATTCAATCTATCGCTCTGCTCTGGATTTTGCGTATCACATCTTAAAACAGTCTCGGATTGATGAATTGGGTATTGGCTGTTGGGCAGAGCTGACATCAGTGAATATCTGACACTAGTAAATACCTGATACCAGTAAGTCTCAATGCCTGGATAAATTCAGAGAAGTAATAAATCATTTTTAATGCATAGATATGTATATGAATATTGCGAATCCGATTAAAACTCAGACCACTGTTCATATTAATAGATATATTTTTAACTCAAAAATAAACGATTCATTGTTCTTGATCATGAAAAAATAAATTAAGAATAACCCAAAACTAAAATAAAGTTGAATCATTCAAAAAATATTGAATAATGGGTCTATTGCATTGTTAGGAGAAGCATTTGCTTCAATATTCATTTGAATACAGGATAAAGCCTTATGTCGAGCTCGTATGTGTTGGTCGTTAATTCAGGTAGTTCATCCCTTAAATTTGCTGTGATTGATTCTCAAAGCGGTGAAGCCATTGTCAGTGGATTAGGAGAGTGTTTCGGGTTACCTGAAGCTGTTATCAGCTGGAAGTATCAGGGTGAAAAAACTGAGGAGACGATCGATTATCCTGATAATCATCATCAACATGCAGTGGACCGGATTGTCGAACTCATTGATTCACTTGGGTTAAATGAACAGATTATCGCTATCGGGCACCGGGTTGTTCACGGTGGAGAAAAATTCACTTCAACGGTGCAAATCAATGATCAGGTCATTGCTGAAATTGAACAACTTGCGGAACTTGCTCCTTTACACAATCCCGCCCATGTCAAAGGAATCCGCGCAGCAGTAAAAGCTTTTCCGACTCTTCCTCAATTTGCTGTGTTTGATACAGCCTTCCACCAAACAATGCCGAAGAAAGCCTATAGTGGTGCAATCCCCGGTGAGCTCTACGACAAATATGCCATTCGGAGATATGGTTTTCATGGAACCAGCCACTTTTATGTCAGCCGTGAAGCGGCCAAAATGCTGGGCAAAGATGTGAATGAAACTAATGTGATTTCTGTTCACCTGGGGAATGGTGCATCGGTTTGTGCGATTCGTGATGGTCAGAGCGTTGATACTTCAATGGGATTCACACCTCAGGCCGGATTGATGATGGGAACGCGTTCCGGGGATATTGATCCGGGTATCATTGAGTTTCTGTTGAAAAAGGGCTGGACGAAAGAACAGGTTTTTGAAACTTTGTACAAAAAGTCAGGTTTTCTTGGTGTATCCGGGCTGACTTCTGACGCTCGTGGCGTGCTGGAAGCCATGGAGCAGGGACATGAAGGTGCTAAACTGGCATTCGAAGTCTTTACTTATCGGGTTGCAAAATATATTGCTTCTTACATGATTCCACTTCAACGTGTTGACGGTATTATTTTTACGGGTGGAATTGGGGAAAATTCACTGCCAATTCGCCACGAAATTCTGAATTACCTGCAGGTATTTGGCTTTGTTGAAGATCAAGCTGCCAATGAAGCGGCCCGCTTCGGACAATCTGGTGTTATTGCCCGTTCTGAAATGTTAAATGCTGTTGCAATGGTTATTCCGACCAATGAAGAGCTGGTTATTGTACGCCAGTCACTTGAGGTTTTGAATCGAGCGCAATAATTACAAATATTATCTGCCAGTTTTTGTGTGAGTCACTTGTTTTTCCAAAGAGCAGGTGACTGAAACGGGTTCGACTTCGGATAACAAAGTCGAACCCGTTAGTTTGTCCACTCACCTTATCGCCTTTCGGTCTTACATTTCCGCTTATTTGCCTGCCTTAGCGGAAAAGTATCTCTTCAATGGAAAAACCATCCCGCAGAAACACTCTGAGGTGTTCTTTTGATTCTTTAAGGTTTTTGTTATAGCTATTCACCATTTGCAGGAGATGAGTAATTGCCTGAGCATCATCGAAATCAACACGAATAGAATCAATATTATGGGTGTATTTTGCTAAAAGAGAAGGGGAATAAATTAAGTTGGGATCGTCACTCTGTTCAATCATCGCTTGTCTTACACTTTCATAGAGTGACTCAAGATCGGATGAATCAACAAATGCAATAGGTTTTTTGACCTGAATATACGGCTTACCGCTTTCTTCTTTGAGCTGAACGAAATCTGACAGGTACTTTAGTAAGTTAAATTTTGTGTAGTATAGCATTTGGCAAGACTTCGCTAAGACAGGATCGATAAGCTCCAGTCCGTCTTTCAGTTCATAACTGATATCAACAAACATATTGGTAGCCAGTTCAGCATGGTATGAGTTGTTGTTGATCGCATAGATAATTGATTCCGGATCACCGGTGTTTTCAAACTCCTTCAGTATATTCTCGAAATAGGTGGTGACTTCGTCGAGCGCCTGAATGCAATAATAGAGTTTTGTTAAAGCACGACATGCCTTCTTTCGTTCGTCTGCAGGGAGTCCGTCAATTTTGTCAACAGACTTGTAAACGATAAATGAAACTAGTTTTCCTATAATACCTTCAGCTGTAAGCATATCTCTGTAATCCTGCAAGTCATAATACTGATGAGCTAGTGTATTTAATCATGTTCTATATGAACTTAATATCACACTTTATAAAACTTAACCAATTGAACGTTCAGGTAAAATATCGCTTTTCAAATATAAAAAGTTAAAAATACGGAAAAAGCGCATCAGCTTGTTTTCCGTGTCTGTGTTACATTGATAACTATATAAACAGCATAGTATAAAGTTGAAAATCATGGGTAGAGTGAATATGAATTTCTTTGAATTTATACAGGATTGGTGAAGAAGTGCTCAATCTGTTTTCAGAGCTTGCAGTCTGTGCAAACAGTTTGGTTCCCGAATTACTGTATGGAGATGGTGTTAATACGGATAATTACCCTGAACCGGGAACTGATTGAAAACTTGTTATATGCACCTGTATTGCTATGATGTTGATATATGTCGGCATTCTAGCCGCTTTTTACCCTAATGATAGAAGGTTGAGTGATGAAAGTAATTCTTTTCTCCCTGTTTGCTGTGATGCTTTATGGGTGTGCTGAGACAACGCATTCGCCAGCCAGTCCGGAATTGGCAGGTGATATGGTGAACGACATGTATCAATGTTCCGGCTCGGCCCGCCTCCCGGATAAGATTGCAGATAACTTTCAGGCTGTCAGTGACCCGAAACTTTTGGCAGAGACGTTAGGTGCTCCGGAGCAGGGGAAATTGTGTCAGGGAGCGGTTTATCAGAGCAAATCAGGAACACATGTGACACTTTTCCGGGCCTGGAATAGTACTAATCCAGGCAGTAAGTTTGGGAAATGGTGGGCATGGCAGAAGCCGGCCGGACCAATAGCAAAATACCGGGCAGATTATGAGATCTGTTATCAATGGTCTCCGCTGGATGTCATGGTGCGTTGCACTTTAAAACCAGAGACGAAAATTGTGGTCGGAAATGGACAAAGTGCCAGATGTTCAGAGTACCTGACTTATCCGACATCTGGTGCGCAGCAGATATTCTTACCTGATGCTGAGTCATCGTTGACCGATTGCCAGACTTTCACCGGAGTTATGCAATGGCAGTGATCGTCGGCTTTTACGCTATAATCAGGTCAGGTTGGCAGCTCAGAGGATGAGTCAATGACTGAAACACCATTTTGTATGGTCCTGACTACGACCAATAGTCAGGAAAATTGTGATGCGATCATCTCACGCTTATTGTCTGCACAGTTGGTGGCGTGCATTCAGACATTGCCAGTCAGTAGTCATTATCGCTGGGAAGGAAAAATTTGCTCCGATCAGGAGATACTCCTGCTGATGAAAACCCAGAGCCGTCATTATCAGGCTGTTGAACTGGCGATCCGGGAAGTCCATTGCTATGAAATTCCACAGATTATTCAGGTTCCGGTGACTGATGGATTTCAGGCTTACTTACATTGGATCGAAACGGTAACACTGCACCCTGAAGAACGGGGATGAGAGATGTTCCCGGAAAGCTGCGGTAGTAGTGTTGTGCAGTAAATCGTGTTGGTAATATTTGTGATTATTTTGCAGCAATGGCAATAAAGTCACAGAAAGAAGACCAGGTGTTTATATTGGTATAGGAAAATATGAGATAACAGGATAGTCTGTATTGACTATCCTTAGATATAAGCCAGTGAGAATTGTCTCAAGGAGTGCAGTGATGTCAGGAAGTCAGGGTTTACGAACGGTATTCCATGCACAAATGGAAAACCCGCTGATTTGGCCTATTTTAGAAGTTCTGAAGCAGGAATGTTCGGGATGGAAAGTTCATACTCTCTCGGCCCGGCTGAGTGAATTAGGTTATGTACCTGAACTGGATCCGTTACCAGGTAAGGATATTTTTAAAAGAAATTTCCTGATTATGAATGCACTTTATCAGTTGCAGGAAATGCTTTACCCCGAACGCTGGCTTCAGGTTGAAGCAATGGATATCGAGTTACGCTGGGTTCATAGTCAGGTGGCTTACTTCATTGATCAGGCAGATCCGCTACGATTGTATTATACCGATTGGAGTAACTATGAAGCGACCGAAGGTGAGGTGAAGCGGCTGCTGAATGAGTTCTGGACCCGTTACCGGAAATATATGGGGCAGGATGATAATGTTACGGATATGGATCGTGCCAGAGCATTACGGTTATTTGAACTGCCAGTCGATGCCAGTAACACAGAAATCCGTAAAACCTGGCGTAAGCTGGCCCTGCGATGGCATCCGGACCGGGATAATGGTGATACCGAGCAATTCCGGACCTTGTGTGAAGCATGGCATATTCTGCGTCAAACCGCGGTGGAATAAAAACACAAGGCAGATTTTTTAATTCATATTTCATATAGTAATCAGGCCAGCTTCCAAACGCGGGAGCTGGCCTGATTGCTTTATTCTTCGACTGGGTTTGTGGACAGAGTCAGTGAGCTGGTTCTCAGAAAATGTTTTCTGTGACTTCATCCGGCTTAATTAACCTGACGTAACTCCGGGTGTGACTGGCGGTGCAGGTTGGTTTCAAAAACATCAGCGGGCATCGGACGTCCGTACAGAAAACCCTGTCCGTAGTTACATCCTTCGGCAATGATGAACTGCTCCTGTGCTTCAGTCTCCACACCTTCAATAATGACTTGTAATTTCAGCTTTTTGGCAACCTGAATAATGGAACGGACAATCTCTTTGTCATCTTCACTTTCTTCAAGTGAATGCACAAAGC
Source organism: Vibrio mangrovi (assembly GCF_024346955.1). NCBI lineage: Bacteria > Pseudomonadati > Pseudomonadota > Gammaproteobacteria > Vibrionales > Vibrionaceae > Vibrio > Vibrio mangrovi. Next base: position 448,598 of record NZ_AP024884.1, read on the forward strand.
TTTTATCAATTTTGATACAATCGAAAGGAAATTTTTTCAGATAGCTGAACGAGGCATATCCGGTTCCAAAGTCATCCAGTGACAAAGTAATCCCGAGTTCGTGGAGGATCTGAAGAATATTTCCGGCCACTTTTTCATCGGTGATCAGGCCACTTTCCGTCACTTCTATTTCCAGATGATGGGCCGGAAGCTGATAGTCCTGTAAGAATTGTTTGATTTGATCAACGAAGCGGATGTCTCGTAGTTGCTTGGCTGAAATGTTCACCGCCATTTTGAAATCGGCCATATATCGGGTCCATTGGCTGGCTCTTTCGATGGCTGTTTTCAGGACAAAATTTCCGACTTCAAAAATAAGTCCGTTTTTTTCAGCCAGATGAATCAGTGTTTCACTGGATATTTCTCCTAACACCGGATGACGCCAGCGAAGTAATGCTTCGGCGCCTGTCCAGAGTCGGGTCGTTGGGCAGACTTTGGGTTGAAAATAGAGCATCAGATCGCCGTTTCTCACAGCGTGCAGCAGATAGTTTTCCAGTTGATGGAGGCGTAGCTGAGACTGAGCAAGAGCTTCGGAATGATAGTAATACAAATGTCCGGAGTCTTTGCATGACAGCATAGCAGCAGAAGCCTGCTCAAGCAGCTCGGTGACAGTGGTCTTTTCGCCGGAAATGGCTATTCCAATATAGGAATGTAAGTGGATTGACTGATGATGAATACTAAAGACGGCTTTACTCATTAACACCAGTTTTTCACACAACATATCGACGTCGTGTTTCAGGTTTTTGGACTGAACAACCAGCGCCAGATCGGTGGAGTTGGGACGTGCAGTCAGAATATCAATGCTTTCATCTTCCAGAGGTTCAAGCTGATCATGATACCGTCTCAGGACATTTTCCCATTCCTGATAACCAAAGCGGGTTTGCAGGTGGCGGGCATTGCTAAAACCGATGTGGATCACAGCAAATTTCTCCCCACTGGCAGCACAGACTGCCAAACGGGTTTTGAGTTCTGATTCAAGTGCGAAACGGTTTAGAAAACCGGTTCCCGGGTCATGAAGTTTGTGGTATTGCAACTGGCGTTCGACGATTTTTCGGCGGTCAATCTCCTGATGCAGTGTTTGGGTCAGATTGACATAATCAACGGTATTATGGGACAGCGTATTTTCAATATAATGGTTTAGCCGGTTGATCTCTGATTGCTGGGTTAATATTTTCAAATGAGATTCTATTGCCGACTGGAGGTTCTCCAGTAACTGGAATTCCAACTCGTGAAAATGATGTATTTGGGTGTCGGCGAGTACCAGCATGCCGAATGGTATTTCATTCGGGAAATAAAGCGGCAGGCCGGCATAAGATTTGACAGTATCTGGCAGATAAGCCGAGAGTGTTGGTTCTTCCTCTGTGTCAGAAACCCAAAGGGGCTGACCGGAACCCAGAACTATCTCATGTAGTTTGCATGCGCACAGGTCGTCAGGATTCAGTGTTTCCGGAGATTTGGGATGATGGCATATCATCTCATTCATACCTTCCCGGCAACGTAGAAGTAATACGCTCGGTGAAGCGAGAATACCGGCTGCGAGATTCACAATGTTTTGCCAGCTGTCCAGAATTTGTTCCGGAATGATCAGGTGGTTCGTGTGATTGTTTGGCATGTTGTGATATTCCTGAGCTCAGGCTGTTTAATAAAAGTCAGCACACTCTTATAATCTAGCAAAAAAAAGCTTTGGGCACACCCAAAGCTATAAAAATATCAACAATGACCACAATTTTGCAGCTATTCTTTGGCTGCGTATTTGATAAAGGGAAGGAGATCGACAGGAGCATTGTCATCAATACCCGTCCAGTGAAATCCATTCAGTTGCATGAATGTCTCTTTGAATGTCTGATAAGCATCGAATCGGGAAAAATTATCCGCGTTCATTTCTGCCAGCAATTGCTGTGTTTTTTTCTGCACTTCCGGAGATAACTCTTGTTCATCCAAGCGGATCAGCCTTTCTCCATCAACAGGGACAATTTCCGGACCATATAATTTTTCGGTAAAGAGCCGTTGCATCTGCCGGTTACAATCTTCGTGGATTTCCTGAGATTGCATGACCTGATTCAGAGCAATCAGATAAGGGCTCAGACCGGGAATAAATATACTGGCCCGGGTTAGCAGAGCCTGGCAGACTGCGGCATAAGCGCCGCCGCTGTAATTCGCCAGCTTCAGGTTCAGAGAATGACTGGTCTGGTGTAAATCGACTTTTGCCCGGCCAAGTGTACCATCCAGATACATGGGGTGAGTAAGTTCCGAACCAATATAGGAAAATGCGACTGACTGGCAGCCTTCGGCAATCGATTCTGAATTAATCAGAGCATCGATCCATGCTTCCCAGTCTTCTCCTCCCATCACTTTCAGTGTTGATTCGATCTCTTCTTCTGAAGCGGGTTCAAGTAAGACATCCTGCCATTGGTCATTTCCCAAATCGATCAAGGCGCTGTGTATCGACTGTCCAATCGGTTTGATGGCTGAATACCAGAATGTGTCACCGTTTTCTGTTTTTCTTCGCTTCCCGGACGCAACACTATAAACGATCAGGTCGACTTCACCTTCGAAGTAAGTTTCGATTGCTTCGATTACTGATTCTTTGGTTTGGCGGGAAAAAACATCGCCCTGAATATTAATCGCTGTCCGGCCTTCTCGCTGGGCATACTGCTTGAAGTAATAGTTATTATAAAATCCGGCACCACCCGATTTATTTTTACGAGGTAGTGTATCCAGAGAAACACCGATCGTATCAGCGCCGGCTCCGCCAAATGTGAGAGCTATCCGGGCGGCAAGACCCAGTCCGGAAGATGCTCCCAGGATCAGGACGCGTTTGGGGCCATGTTGAATCGGTCGGGCTGCTTTAGCATATTGAATCTGCTGTAAAATCGATTGCTCGCAACCGTAAGGATGTGCGCTATGTGCAACAACACCATTAATTTCTGGGGTTATGTGCATGTCGGTTACCTTATCATGGATGAAATCTCAGGACGTGCTGATTCTTGAGAACAACACTTTTGGCTACGTTAGCGTAAAATTGCCGAATGTTTATTGAGCTAGGGCAGTAAAAACCGAAGTAGAAATCATTTCTGCTCAAGTGAGTTATGATGGTGTCGGTTCAAGCAAGGGTGTTAATTGCTGAGCTATCCATGCCGCGATCCATGATTGTGCATGCTCATTTGGATGTAATCCGTCAGATTTCATCCATTCAGGGCGGAGAATTACCTGCTCCAGAAAGAAGGGAATCAAAGGAATCTGTTTTTGCTCCGAAAGTTTTGAATATATAGTGGAGAAAGCCTTGCTATATCGTTGTCCATAGTTGGGGGGAATCCGGATTTGCATCAAAATCGGCCGGGCACCGGACTGAGCAATCAGATCGATGATTCGGGCCAGATTGCGTTCAGGGATTTGTGGCGAGAAACCACGTAGGCCATCATTGGCTCCGAGTTCGATGAGTACATAGTCCGGAGTGTGTTGCTGTAAAAGTTTGGGTAATCGCGCCAGCCCGTTACCTGTAGTATCGCCTGAGATGCTGGCATTGATGACCGTCATCGGGTGATTGTATTTTTGCAGAGCCTGAGGAAGTAAACTCGGCCACGCCTGATTGGCGGACATCTGATAGCCGGCACTCAGGCTATCACCCAGAATTAATAACCGGGCACTTTGGGCCTGTAATGAGAAAGTCAGTACCAGTAGAAAGGATAGCCATCGCATGACGAATACACCTGTTATTTCTGCAAAATCTCTGAGTAAAACAGTGTCTACGAATCAGCAGGATTTGACAATTGTTAAAGAGGTCCATTTTGATATTTATCCGGCAGAGAGTGTGGCAATTGTCGGAACCTCCGGAGCAGGGAAATCGACGCTGATGGCATTGTTGTCCGGGTTGGATATTGCATCGTCTGGTGATGTAGAGCTTTTCGGACGGTCACTAAATACGCTGGATGATGAACAACGGGCGGCTATCCGTAGTGAGTCGGTCGGTTTTGTTTTTCAGAGTTTCTTATTGATTCCCAGTCTGTCAGCGCTGGAAAATGTGACCTTACCCTGTCTGTTGCGGGGAGAGAAAGAAGATCGTGTACGGGCGGAGCTCTTGTTGAAATCTGTGGGGCTGGCGGATCGACTGCACCATACTCCGGCCCAGCTTTCCGGAGGTGAACAGCAGCGGGTTGCGATAGCAAGAGCCTTCATGATGCAGCCTAAAATTCTGTTTGCCGACGAGCCGACCGGGAATCTGGATCAGAAAACTGCCGCAACTGTGATTGAATTGTTGTTCCGGCTGAATGAGGAATCCGGGACAACACTGGTTTTGGTGACTCATGACCCTCATCTGGCACAGCGGTGTCATCGCAGGTTTCAGATGAGTGAAGGGCAAATTGAGGAACTCGGGGCATGAATGCATCGTATTCTGTGAACCGTTCACTGGTGCGGTGGTGCTGGAAAGAGATCCGGCAGGGGCAGTTATGGTTGGTTGTGATGGCTTTCATACTGATTATTGCCAGTGTATTTGCATTAACTGCTATTGCTCAGCGTATGGAGCAGGTGATTGTTAAGCAGGGTAAAGATGCTTTAATGGCAGATGCCGTGTTTGTCAGTGCTAATACTGTTCCTGAGGCATTGATAATGAAAGCCCGGAAGCTTGGTGCTGAGACATCGTTGATGACACGTTTTTCCAGCATGCTTTTCAGCGAAACCGGGATGAAACTGGTTTTTGTTAAAGCAGTCGATGAGGCATTCCCTCTAAGAGGGAAACTACGATTATCCGATGGTCATTCAGTCCGGTCTCATGTTGCTCCGGGGGAAGTCTGGCTGGCTCCGCAATTGTTTTCTGACCTGGATATTCATATCGGGGATCAGGTAAGTATCGGTGATATGGAGCAAATTGTTTCCGGGAGAATAGAAGAAGAACCGGGATTCAGTTTCAATCCATTCCGGCAAATGCCGACGGTATTGATACATCAGGCCCAAATTGCAGAAACCGGTGCTTTACAGGTTGGAAGCCGGGTTGAATACCAACTGTTTCTCAACGCACATGATGCGTCTATCCAACGGCTAAAACAGCAGGTTAAGCTGACACCAAGTGATGAATGGCGGGATATCAGACAGCGCTCCAGAACACAGGATATTTTCGATAAGTCAGAGCAATATCTTTCCTTAGTTGTCATTATTGTTGTGCTGATGGCGACGATGACTTTGTTGCTGACATGTCAACATTATGTTTCTTCACGCCGGCAGACGGTCGCAATGCTGAAAAGTCTTGGCGCATCAAAGCGCTGGGTCCGGCACTGGCTGATGATTCAGGTTGCGATGTTGCTTGTTATTGCGCTGCTGTTTGGCCTACCTTTGGGATATGTTCTGGAACGGTTATTACGATTACCTTTAGCCGGACTCTTGCCATCCCCTTTGCCTGAGCTTGGTATAATGCCGTTTGGTGTTGCGTTGCTGAGTTGCCTGCTGGTTGCGCTTCCCGGACTGGGAATTCCACTTTATCGGCTGGTTTATACCGAGGCTGCTTCCAGCCTCCAGAATTATACGCAGCTAAAACAGAAACGCTTTTATCTGTGGGGATTATGGTTTTTCCCCCTTGCGGGTGCAGCTGTGTTCTGGGGAGACCAGTTGATGGTCTGGCTGGTCTTAGGCGGTATTATGATTCTCTCGGCTATTCTGGCAGGGATTGGGCTACTTTTGTTTCGCTGGTTACGGATATTGCCGTTAAGTCCTGCTTTCAGACTTGCTTTGAAGCGAGTGACCCGCACACCCTGGATGACAGGGATGCAGCTTAGTGCTCTGGCCTTATCTCTGATGCTTTTTGCGGTTTTATGGCTGGTCAGAAACGACTTACTGGCCGACTGGTCCAGTGTGTTTCCGGAGGATGCTCCGGATGTATTTGCACTGAACATTGCAACCAGTGATAAAGATGATTATATACAGAAGCTGGAGCAGCTTCATATAGTGCACTCGCCCATTTTCCCGATTATTCGTGGGCGTCTTTCAATGATTAATGGCTCCGATGCAATTACATATGCCGGTGGCAGAGAAGCAAGTAATGTGTTGCGCCGGGAAGTGAATTTTACCTGGGCAGAACATCTGCCAGTATATAATCAGGTCCTTGCGGGGCAATGGCAGCCTGTCAATGGTGTTTCTGTTGCGGAAAGTGTTGCCCGTGAGCTGGGGCTTAAGATCGGCGATGAATTAACCTTTGTTGTCAATAGTCAATCTGTGACAGCCCGGGTGAACTCAATCCGCCAGATCGAGTGGCGGGAAATGAAGCCTAATTTCTACTTTATACTAACACCGGATCGCATGTCCCGGCTTCCGGCAACCTGGATGGTAAGTTTCCGCCTGGGGGCTGATGCATCGTATCAACTGGCGGAATTGGCACATGCTTATCCGACGGTGAGTCTGCTTGATTTACGTCAGATGACCCGAAAAATTCAGGCACTGCTGTCTCAGATTATCGGGGCTGTTTCTATTCTGGCGTTGATGGGGGTGATCGCTGGCCTGCTGCTGATTTATACCTTACTCAGACTGAGTCTGACACAGCGGCAGGAGGAAATGAAACTATACCGGACGCTGGGAATGAGCCGACGTCGGCTGACGTTGACGGTTCTGGCTGAATTTGGCCTGATTGCTATTGTTGCCGGAGGAATTTCAGGACTGGGAGCCGATGCTTTGGTTGCGGCGATTATCCATTATGCTTTTGAACTCGCCCCCCGGCCACATCCTGTACTATGGGTAATTCAACCGCTATTTGCATTGATGATGGTGATGCTGGTTGTTGGGCGACTGGTTCGTCGATTGACACATTCCCGACAACAATTAATAAATGAGTTGAATATCCAGTAGTCGGAGCAGTTATCCACAAAATCAGTGGATAAAGTTTGGGATAAGTAAACCGGAATTATCAACAGACGGAGTCATCAGACCTGTACATTCAATATGTTATAGATAGTTTTGACTTGTTTAAGTGACGATATCTGCGATATATAGAGTTTCCGTCAAGTATTTTTTTTGAAAATTTTATTCTTACAGGCGGACTGATGATGCAAGGAAAACCCTATCAAAAATGTGATTTAAATTACGTTTTTATGCATATAGAATGTGGACAGTTCAGAAAAGATTGAGTAGCAATGCAGAATAATTCATCGGATTGTCAAAAGCCGCGGATTGCAATTATTGGCGGTGGTGTTGCAGGGGCGACGGCTGCAGTTCACTTAGGAGAACTGGGGTTAAACGTTGTTTTGATGGAGCGAGGCCCAAGTCTGGTTAATGGCCCGCCAATATGTCACCTCCATGCCGGAGGAAATTTATACCGGGAAATCTCGCAGCAGCAGTGTCTGGAATTGTTGCGTCAGTCAATTGAGACAATCCGTCTGTATCAACATACCGTAAACAAAAGACCAACAGTGATTGCAACCCCCATCGATGAATTAGGTCACCCGGAGGTTTTGCTTCCTCGTTTGCAAATCATCCAACAGGCTTATCGGCAACTGGTTCTGGAAGATGCCCGGAACGAAGTGTTAGGAGCTCCGGATGAGTACTACCGGCTCTACCAACGGGATGATCTGGAACGGTTACGTCAGCACACACAACCGGAATTCCCGAGTGATACTGATGAGTGGTTGATTCCTTTTGCAAAACATGTGGATTTTGAGCGGATTCAATATCCTGTCATTGCTGTTCAGGAATATGGCTGGAGTGTGTTCAGACTTGCTGCAACAGCCATGTTAACTCTTAAGCAATTGCCTCACTGTCAACTTTTGACAAACAGCACACTGGTTGATGCCAAACAACATGATGGGCAGTGGCATCTGACATACCATGATGAACGTGCGCAGTCACATACTCTGGTTGCTGATTATCTGGTGAATGCCTGTGGATATGAAACCGGTAAGCTGGATGATCTCACCCACAATCCTTGCAGGAGAATGGTTGAGTTTAAAGCCGCCTATATTGCCCGGTGGTCTGATGAAAACAGCCTCTGGCCGGAAGTTATTTTTCATGGCCCGCGAGGTACACCACAGGGCATGGCTCAACTGACTCCTTATGCTGATGGTGTTTTTCAGTTACACGGGATGACCAAAGATATCACTCTGTTTCAGAATGGGCTGACAGGCAGTTCTGCTCATTCGTCACAACCGCTGCTACCGGATTCTTTACAGAAAAAACTGACTAAGGGCTGGTCTGAGGCTGCGGTTGAGGAACGAACCCGCAGGGCGATTGATCATGTCGGCCGTTTTATACCTGATTACAGTCATGCTCTGCCAGCTGGTAAACCATTGTTTGGTGCCCAGCAAATTCCGGGGCAGGACGAAACTCTGCGGGCTGCTGACGTATCATTCAGCGGCAGTCATTATGCACGTATTGAAATTGTAAAAGGTTCTTCTGCACTAGAAGCTGCGAGAAAATTGGTAGCATACTGGCGGCTTGCTCAGGATTCTTCTTTGAAGTCGATTGAACAGCAACACCCGGTTAGCCTCTCTTTGAGTGGCTCGATGATAGAGCAAGTTGCAATTGATTTGGCACAGGCCCGGGGGTATCCCATTGAGCTTGCAAAAGTTGTTGGTTGTCAGATACCATCTCTTTCATTTTAGTTTATTCCGAATCAATAGAATAATTCTTATGAATCGGACAGATGTCGCAGGAATTTCAAGCTAGAATGACTTTACGCTTACTTTGATTCAGTAAAATGAATTAATGTTTATGTCATATGAGAGAGGCTAGGTAATGAACGTATTGATCACCGGAGGTATGGGCTATATCGGTAGTCATACCTGTGTTCAGATGATTGAAGCAGGAATGACTCCTGTTATTCTTGACAACTTTTACAATAGTAAACCTGCAGTTTTAGAACGTATTGAAAAGATTTCCGGGAATCGACCGCAGTTCATTCGGGGTGATATCCGGGACCGGAATCTTTTAATTGAAATTATGAATGAACATCAAATCGATGCAGTCATCCATTTTGCCGGTTTAAAAGCGGTCGGTGAATCTGTACAAAAGCCACTTGAGTATTATGAGAATAATGTGAGTGGTACGTTGATGCTGGTTGATGCGATGCGAATTGCTAATGTCAAAACACTGATCTTCAGTTCATCTGCAACCGTTTATGGCGATCCAGCATCCGTTCCTATTTTAGAAACTTTTCCAACGCAGGCGACCAATCCATACGGCAGAAGTAAACTGATAGTTGAAGAGTGTCTGAGTGATTTTCAGCATGCCAATCCGGACTGGAGCATTACCCTGCTCCGTTATTTTAATCCGGTTGGTTCTCATCCTTCAGGTGAAATTGGAGAGGATCCTCAGGGAATTCCCAATAATCTGATGCCATTTGTTTCGCAGGTTGCAGTTGGCAGACGAGAGTGCCTCTCTGTGTTTGGTCATGATTATCCGACAAAAGATGGCACAGGTGTCCGGGATTATATCCATGTCATGGATTTAGCTGATGGGCATATTGCAGCACTGCAAAAAGTGGGTACGAAAAGTGGATTACATGTGTATAACCTTGGTACCGGGGTCGGTTATAGCGTGCTGGATATGGTGCATGCATTTGAAAAAGCATGTGGTAAAACAATTCCTTATCAGTTAGTTGAGCGTCGTCCGGGAGACATTGCAGCTTGTTGGGCTGAACCTTCGAAAGCAGCTCAGGAATTGGGATGGCGTGCAACACGTTCATTAGACGATATGGTTCAGGATAGCTGGCGCTGGCAGTCTCAAAATCCTGACGGATATCCGGATATGTAGTTCGAGTGATCTTCTGGTCAGTTATCTGTCTTTTCGAGAGCAGATGACTGGCCTGAATTCTGATTAATGCCAGTAATAATTTCCTGTCCACCCAGCCGGAGCACTAAATCTTCGAGTCGTTGTGGCTGTAAACGTGATGACTCAGGGATCTGAAATTTTGCTGCCATCATCTCATTGCACATCTGCCAGTGTTTCAACAGGCACTCATCTTCTGTAGTACATTCCTGTGACCAGGTTTCATTAAGAAAAGGGCGTAGGGATGCAGCACTGTGAGCAAACATAATCATCTGCCATTTAATCTCCCAAATCTTGATAGCATTTTCAGGAAAGCGCTGATTGTAATCTTCGGTGAGATGAAGGATGAGTTTTTCAACTTTGCCTGACTTATCAATAAAATAATCAAATCGGCCACCTTCCTGACGCACAACATCAGCCATTAACTGAATCGGTTGCTTGTGGAGTAGTGTGAATGCCAGGACACGAACGGTAAACTGATAGAGCATTTCATTTACGGGCATATCTTTAGACAAGTGCGCCAGTATGGTCTGACAATATTTATCAATGTATTGATGAACATTATCGCTGATGCCGTACCAGATCTGTTCTTTACTTCCAAAATGATGGCGGATAAGACTATGTGAGATCCCCGCTTTTTCACTAATGGTTCGAAGGGAAACCCGTGCATAACCAAATTCACAGAACAGGGCGGTTGCTACCCGTAAAATATGCTGACGAGTCTGTTCTGCATCCTGAGCGCTTCTGCGCCCTTGTCTTTTTGTCGTCATTTGATATTGCTATTTTCTGGTATTGGGAATCTTCAAAGTGTAGCCAAGTTTTGCTTTCACTTTTTTATGATATCCGAATTTGTATCTTCAGGAAGAACTCTCTCTGTCATCGAATGATTTAAGGCAACTGAGTATAAAATGCGGCAATATCCCGAAGATCTTTATCATTCATCCGTTGTAGCTGTGCTGCCATCAGATCTGCTGTCGGTCCTGTCCGGGAGTGATTCTGGTATGCTTTCATGGCTTGAAACAGATACTGCGGATCTTGTCCGGCAAGGTTGGGATAGTTTTGTATATGACGTCCTTTTTGAGGGGCATGGCAAAACTGGCAACTATATGACTTCTGCTTACCGGCTGGTGCATCTCCGGTTTCAATGGCAAAGGCTGAGTTGGTAAAGAAAAGGTACACTACAAACAGACTAATGAAAAACAGATTTTGTACCGGATGTAAAAGAAATGGAATTGTATGTTTCATACTTTCAATGCCGTTCAGAATTCGTAACATGTGTTCATCGTCGATGATACGACTAATCAAGGTATCCGCAAAGCTTGGCTTTACTCAGACAGGCAATTGTTTTTGTATCCGTAATTTCACCATCAATAATCTTTTGCTCCAGAGCCTGAATCGGCAGACTGAATACTTCAATTACCTCATCGTCATCACACTGAAAATCTTGTGTGACAGAGAGATCTTTGGCAACAAACAGGTGTTGGATTTCATCGCAGAAGCCAGCGAGTGGAGTGACCTGACCAAGCTCAATCCACTGCTTTGCAAGGTAGCCAGCTTCTTCTCCAAGCTCTCGTTGAGCACATTCCAGAGGCGTCTCCGGATGCTCAAGCGTTCCGGCTGGCAACTCAAGCAACCATTTCCGAATCGACGGACGGAACTGGCGTAGTACGACAATTTCTCCCTGTTGATTGATGGGCAGTATAACTGCAGCTCCCGGATGGATAATCGTTGTGTGGGTAATTGGACGGTTTGTCGGGAGCATGACTTCTTCTTCAACAAGAGAAATCTGTTTCCATTGATGTATCGTTTTGCTCATACGATCCTTTAACTTATCCGGTTGTTGGCTTCTCCGGAGTGGTGTGTCACATCCGGGCAAAAGCACGGTGTGTACAACAGACTGGTCATGCCTCCCGGACTTTACGGGGAGGTGTACGATTAAAATTTCTTAAATTTTCATCGGTAACGATACCTGTATCACATTCAAAAATAAAGAATTCTTTATCTGACAGAAACACTTTAGACCGTTAGTGACATAAGTCTCATATTTGGAAACATAGGTTTCAACCAATCGTTCGAATTGTGAATCTGTTATAAAAACAGGAGAACAAATTCGCTTTTGTGTAACATTTGATTAACAGAAGTGAAAACTTATAATAAACTGAAACTGTATATAAGAAAACGATAATACAGTGCATTTCGAATCTGGTGAGTCAATTTAATGATAAGTTCAATTCCTGCAAGTCACGCGCAGAAGGCTTTGCTGTCCGAGAGAATTAACAACTTAGCCAATGCGTTGGCAGATGGTGTTTATGAAAGAGAGCATACAATTAAGATTTGCCTGCTTGCCGCACTTGCCGGCGAAAGTGTCTTTCTGTTAGGTCCTCCCGGAATCGCAAAAAGCCTGATTGCAAAACGTCTGATTCAAGCCTTTGACCAAAGCTCTTATTTTGAATATCTCATGACACGTTTTTCCACGCCTGAAGAAGTATTTGGGCCGTTAAGTATTCAAGAGTTAAAAGATAATGGGCGTTATTTACGATTAACAAAAGGTTATTTACCAACAGCTCAGGTTGTTTTTCTCGATGAAATCTGGAAAGCCGGTCCCGCGATTCTGAACACGCTACTGACTGTTGTGAATGAAAAAACGTTCAATAACGGTAGCGATATTGAACGGGTTCCAATGCGTCTGCTGGTTTCTGCGTCTAATGAGTTGCCAGATCAGGATAGTGGTCTGGAAGCTCTGTTTGACCGGATCCTGGTGCGGATTTTTGTGAATCGGATTCAGAACAAACAGAATTTTAAATCCATGCTGACAGTCGGAACGCCTCAGGAAGCGCACGTCCCAGATGGGCTGGCGATTACTGATCAGGAATATCACGACTGGCAGCAAGCATTGGACAAGTTAGCTCTGGAGAATGATGTTTTTGAGAAACTCTATCAGCTCAAGTCAATGCTTGATTTGGCAGCGGAAAACAGTACATCGACAACATTTGATGAAATGTATGTTTCGGATCGCCGTTGGAAAAAAGCAATCAAACTTCTGAAAGCCAGTGCATTTTTCAATGGTCGGGACGCAATTAATCCACTTGATTTACTTCTGCTTCAGGATTGTTTGTGGAACAGTCCTGCTTCACTGGCCATTGTAAAAGAAGTGATTCGTGAATTTGCACTGAAGTATGCGTTTGACCAGCAGGATGTCGAGCATCAGATCGATATCTGCCAGGAAACTTTAAGGGACATTCAGCAGGAACTGGAGGCAAGATATACCATGCCTCTTGCAGTAGAAAAGTCTTCCGGACTGATTAAGAAGCAGGTGTATGGTCATGACCTGACAGCTGCAAAGACTTTTCAGTCAGGTAACCGGAAAGATCTGCTGAAATTGGTATTGCTACAAAGTAATACGACGGTCACTGACGTCGAAAATACCGATAAATACTGTCATTGGGTTTACGTCCCTAAAGCTGAGTTTGAAAAAGTCATTCGTGAAGGTGGCGGAGAGGTATTTGGCTACGTCAACCAGAATTCCACTCTATGTGCTCTTCAGTTTGATGTTGATTCAGATGAACTACTGGTTATTAAAGATATCGCCAATCGTTCAGTTCTTGTGTCTGCAGTAACTGAACAGAATCAAAATGAACATCATTTATTTCAGGTATGGCAAGAGCGAATCGAACAGGTTCGCCAACAACTGGAGCAGGCCGGTTTTCAGTTACGCCAGCTTCACCGGCAGTTTCATGATGCCTTACCGCACAATTTTATCGAACCTGAACTCCCGGTTGCGATGGAAAATTCATTACAACAATTACAACAACAGTTGGAAACTTCTGTCGCTGAGTGTGAAGCAGCAGCTCAGCGAATGAACCATTTCACGCAGTACTTTGCTTAGAGGAGGTATCTATGCTGGGAGCTGATGGACTGAATCTTGCGATGATGATTGCTGACTCCGGATTAATCGATACGGCAGTCAATGAGCTGATGGCTAAGACTCAACTGATGTTAATTGCTGAAAACCGGGGTATGAAAACTTCAGTCAAAAATCATCTGTTGAAATGGAGGGGGCAGGTTAAGAAAAGAATGACCAATGTCTGTGAAACAGAACGGTTTCAGCAGGAGCTGACGTTGTATCAGGAAGTGATCCATTGGGATGAAGATACATTCTTTCAGAAAATCCCCGAAGTCCTGAAAAAGCTGGAATGGCATTCTGCATTTTATACAACAGCGCGTCAGCTTTGTGAGCAGAAAAAGAATCTCAGAAATCCCATGTTTCCCCATTATTTTTGTGACCAGTGGTATAACAGTTTATCCAATGCCTTAAAACAGGCTCAGGTCATGGAGCTGGAGGTGAACAAAGATAAATTACTGGACGACCTTTACCAGCGTATTGAAACACTACATTCTATGGATGAAATGACGGATTCTGAAGATGAACAGAGCATCCGTCGTTTATGGAATATGGCTGGCGCCAAACTGGGACGAGTTGATCTGACAGTCATGAAAAAGCATGCTGAATTTCTTAAAAAGCATAAGGAAATTCAGAAGATTGCAGAAAGTCTCGGCCGAATGGCCAGTGAGGTCGATGATCCTGATCTTCAGCAGGCAAGTGCAGAAACGCTTCAACTGGTGGAAGAAAAATCAGATGAAGCAACGGATGACATTGTTGGTGTTCACCAAAACGATGATCTGAACAAAATGTTGCCAAATGAGACACTGTTCCTGGCTCACCCAGAGCTGGAAGTTATCTTCTATAAGCATTTGGTTGATAAGCGATTGTTGAATTACCGCATGCAGGGAAAGGCCCGGACATTATCAAAAGTTGCAACCACAAAGTCAGCAAATTCACAGGTGAATATTGAAAAAGGTCCGTTTGTTGTTTGCATTGATGCTTCTGGTTCAATGAACGGTTTCCCTGAGCAGTGCGCCAAAGCGATTGCTTATGCCCTGATGCAGATAGCGTTGGCTGAAAACCGGGATTGTTATGTGGTGATTTTTTCCACTCAAGTGATTACTTATCAGTTGACGAAACAAGATGGGTTAAGAGAGGTCTGTGATTTCCTGAGTTATACTTTTAAAGGAGGAACAGATCTGGAACTGGCGCTGTCTAATGCAATTAAGATGATGCATAGTGATACTTATAAAAATGCAGATCTGGTTGTGATTTCTGATTTTATGGCACCCAAACCGTCCCGGGAAATGAATGACGAGATTGAATCGCTCAAAGCCAGACATAACCGCTTTCATGCAATAAGCCTTTCTCGATACGGTAACCCTCAGGTGATGGAAATTTTCAACCACTGTTGGAGTTATTATCCTGGAATCATCGGACGTTTGATGAAGATCCGTTAGTCTGTTTTTGCGTCGTGATCGGGAATATTAAGACGGGAGCAATGACAAAGTCGTTGCTCCCGTCTGTAGTTATACAATATCAGAATAGTTATACAATATCAGAATAGCTATACGATATCAGAATTGATAAGAAATACCGGCTGTGGTCTGAATCGTATGATTAGAATCGACCATTGGGCTGTCTTTAATTTCAGTTGGCAATATCTGATAGCGGCTGGAAACAAATGCGCCCAATCTATCGGAAACATTATATTTTAGTGTTAATCCAAAATAAGGTGTAACTGCACTTCCAGGGGTGTATTCCGCTAAACCGCTGAGTGCAGATTCTCTTGCAGTAATACCGTAGTAATGTTGGTTTAACTTACTATTGGTATATTTTAATCCGGTAGCCGGAACAACAACCAGTTTTTGAGTAAAGGGAATTGGGTAATCGTATTGTGCTGAAGCCAGCATACCACCACTTGTTTCATCCAGAATATCTCCGGCAACGGAGGTTGTGAAATTGCCGAGAGGCGATCGGAATGTATATGAAATCCCGCCCATGGCAGTACTGCTTCTTTTATCAAGCAGCTTCATCTGACTGTCATTGGCATCACTCGGATCGAACTCCTGAGCATAGTAGGACACTGCAGCCTGTAACACGTTATATTGATCCTGATACAGGTAAGCCCCGGCAGTAAGACTGTGAATGAAAAAGACATCGCTGTCGTAATTAATAACCGGTATCGGAAGGGTACTCTCATCATAATTTTTATAGGTCGATGTTGCATATGAAGCACCGAGACCTAATGAAAGACCGTTTTCTGCTGCATGTCCCGGTAGAGTAATAAAGAACGATGCAGGGATGAGACATAGGATTTGTTTTAAATGTAAGTTTGACATAAAGCTCCTGGTCACCTAATCAAAGTGGTTTTTATTTATTTTGTCTATGTAACGCGCTTAACTTATGTGTATGTTCTATTATTTTACAGATGAATTTGGGTAAAGCTTCGTATTTATAAAAATTACGGATTTCAAAGATACCATAGTGTGCTTCACGGTTCAAAGTGAAGGTGATAATATCAAATATATCAAAAATAAATAAAAAATGGTCAGCTCATCATGATAAATACAATATCGAATCATGTGCTCAATGGGCGAGTTAATTTCTTGAATAATCATGGAGTTAATACTCGCTATCTTCTAAATAAGTGTTGCTTCTCGGATGATGAGTTATCTGCGATCGACGGCCGAATTTCATGGCGAAAATATCAGAACTTTTTAAATGAATCTTTTGTTTTCAGTGAAACATTAGAGCCGGAAATGCTACTGGAAGGAATTCGTTCAGGATTTGATGTAGGATTCTATCATTATTTTCCGGATTTATTTGGGATATGTCTGAATGAAGAAACACCGTTGGCGGCGTTAAAAAGATATTGCCAGTATAGTATTTTAATTTCCGATATCTATAAAATAGAAGTTATTGAAGATCACCATCATCTTAGGATCGAGTATTCTAATCCTCTATTATTAAAATATGATGACTACTCGGCATTAGGTTTTTTTGCGATATTATACGATATTGTTACCTTTTACACACAGGATGTACATATTAAGGCATGTGTTTCAACACCAGAAAACAAGTTATATCGTGAATTTAATGATTATTTTCATACGATGATTCAGTATGGGAAACCCTGTAACTTCATTGAGTTTGATATTGAAAATCTGAAAATCAGAAATAAGTTATTTAATGCGAAGCTGAATCGGATTCAGAAGAGTAAACTGGACTGGATGTGTGAGCAGCTACCAGCCAATATTCCGTTTGCAACTTATGTGGAAAGAGGGATTGAGAAGATAATCCTTTCAGAAAAGTATAGTTCTGACAGTGAGTTACTGGCTACTCTTTGCTCGCATATTAATATGAGTCGCTGGACATTAAACCGGAAACTTCAATTGGAAGGAATCTCTTACCGGGACGTGCTGAAGAAAGTAAAACTGAATGTTGCATGCCGACTATTAACAAATACGAATAAATCTGTTCAGGAAATTAGTGAAATGACCTGCTTTTCCAGTCAGACGAATTTCTCCCGTTTCTTTAAAAACCATCGTCAGCTATCTCCGACCAGTTACCGGAATTTTTTCTTACAGGATTATTAGGGCTGCATTTTGGTATGCAGATAAACAATCAGCCCGTCTGAGCAGGCTGATTGTACGTGTTAAAATAACCACTAGTGATAAAAATAGATTAGGCGATGACAGCTTGTGTGGTGTTCTTGCGTTTTTCACCAACTGGTAAAACGACACGGCCATATTCATTATTCAGAACTTGTGCCATAGCAAAGTAGATGGCGCTGGCACCACAGAAAATACCTTCAAAACCTGCGATGACGCCAATCGTTGCATTTCCGGTGAAATCATGAATTGCCAGCAGCGCAAACAGAATCGTCAAAGAACCAAAAACAACTTGCTTGGCAAGCGGGTAGCACAGTGAACCGATGAACATAAATCCGGTAAAAATTCCCCACAATGTCAGATAACATCCCATGAAGTGAGCTGAACTGGCTGGCAGTCCCATATGCGGCATTACGATTAACCCGACCAGAGTTAACCAGAACAAACCGTAAGATGTGAAAGCGGTTGTTCCGAATGTGTCACCCCGTTTAAAGCACATGATTCCAACAATGACCTGGCTGAGGCCACCATAAAAGATTCCCATTGCCAGAATCATCGAATCAAGAGGGAAAAATCCCGCATTGTGGATATTGAGTAACACTGTGGTCATACCAAATCCCATCAGGCCAAGAGGGGCCGGGTTGGCTAATTTCGTCGACATGAATACTTACCTTTACATATTAATGAGGGAATTTGCTGACGGAGTCTGTTTTTCCGGCAGCATAAAAACGACGCGGATTCTAATGCTTCATTAAGGAAAAGCCAATACATTTATATAAGGTGAGCGATGAGGAGCCGGCTGGTGTCTGACTGGTGATGATTTGAGTTGAGAAATTACGCAGATGCCGGATGGATTTCGTCAAAATAGTACTTTGGAAAGATATAGAATGTGTGGCGGTAATCGTGCCGGAGCCGAATTCGTTACAGCTCCGGAAGGAAGTGTCAGGATTTAACCGATTAATTGAAATCATCCCGGCTATGGCGTTCAGGAAGTTGTTCTTCTGGTTCGCCCCAGTGGCGATTGACCATCCGGCCTCTGATTACCGCTGGTCTCTGACTAATGGATTCAGCCCAACGAACAACATGGGTATAAGATTTCACATCCAGGAATTCTGCGGCATCATACAATCCACCTAAAACGAGTGTTCCATACCACGGCCATATTGCCATATCCGCAATGGTGTATTGATCACCACAGAGATAAGTATGGGTAGCGAGATGTTGGTTCAGTACATCAAGCTGGCGTTTTGATTCCATCGCATAGCGATCAATCGGATATTCAAATTTCTCCGGTGCATAAGCGTAAAAATGACCAAATCCACCACCGAGAAACGGTGCACTCCCTACCTGCCAGAATAGCCAGGACAAACACTCGGCCCGAAGTGCTCCTTCTGGGATGAACTCTCCGAATTTCTCAGCCAGATACAAAAGGATTGCTCCGGATTCAAAAATACGGATTGGTGCTTCGCCAGAGTAGTCAACCAATGCCGGAATTTTGGAATTCGGATTCACCCCGACAAAACCGGAACCAAACTGGTCACCTTCGCTGATATCGATCAGATAAGCATCATATTCTGCGGCTGAAATTCCTTTTTCCAGTAACTCTTCAAGCAGAACCGTTACTTTGACGCCATTGGGCGTTGCCATTGAATAGAGCTGCAAAGGATGCTGCCCGACGGGAAGATCTTGTTCAAATCTTGCTCCGGCAGTCGGACGGTTAATACCGGCAAACTTACCACCGTTCTCGTGCTCCCATTGCCAGACCTGAGGAGGAATATAGGTATCAGATTTACTCATCATCGGTGCCTTGTTGTGATTGAGGTACTTGTCATGATAATCGGATGAATGTAGAAGGGAAATAAGTTTATGAGAAATCAGATAGATTCAAAAATCATGTGACATGACATAAAGATATGAAGAAAAAATCAGCTCAGACTATCTGCGGGTATGCAGCATTGAAACCACAACAGGGTACTCATTGAGACAGAAGAGAACCCGGATAATATCTCTGATGTACGGTTTTTGTTCTTATTGTGTGCCATCTGTACTACTTCGCACGTTTATTAGCCATTTAGTTGATAATCCGGAAATTTTTGTTGACCTTGAATTTTTATCCGATAAAGTATGCCTCGTTCTCACGGCACAGGCCGTTGAGAGATGGTGTTACCATCGCTGAATAGCGTTGCCCTGGTGGTGGAATTGGTAGACACAAGGGATTTAAAATCCCTCGGCGTTCGCGCTGTGCCGGTTCAAGTCCGGCCCGGGGCACCATCGTAACATGAATCATCTGGCGCGTTGGCAGAGTGGCTATGCAGCGGATTGCAAATCCGTGGACCTCGGTTCGACTCCGGGACGCGCCTCCATATTCTGATAAAAAAAGACGCTTTTGCGTCTTTTTTTGTATCTGTCCTTTCTCTCCAGACAAAATATCAAATTTTCCCCAAGAAGCTCGCGGGGTGGGACATACTGCTGATAGAGCAGATATCCCACCAAAGGGGGAATTATGCCGCGAGAACTTTTTCCCAGAATGCTGACCAGCGCTCCGGACTGCCATAATACTGACTGATAATGACGGTTTGCCACTGGCCGTTTTTTTCAATAACCATTGACGGGAAACCACCGAGACCAAACCGTTGCATCAACTGGCGTGTCATCTGAATTTCTGAGTCGACATCATTCTGTGCTGCTGCCATTGCCTGTTCCCACTGCTCAGGAGAAAAACCAAGCTGTCTGGCTATCTCTGCCAGTGTTTCTGGCTGATATACCGGTAAACCGGACTGATAATGTGCCCGTTGAATCTGTTTGAGCATCTTCAGGCCACATTGTGCCAGACGTTCTGCCGCAATAATGGCCTGAGCTGTGATGTAAGAATCCAGAACCAGTGCATCATTGCTGGCAACTTTCTTCACATATGTATCACCAAAAGGTTGACCAGTTTGTGTTTCGATATGTTTGTCAGCTTCAAGGATATGTTGACGAAAATCAGGACTGATAGGTGTTTTCTGGATCATACCACCCGGATGAAGTTGCAGGTGAACCTCTTCCATGTGATCAAACTGAGCGATGAGTTCGCTCGCACCATAACACCATCCGCACATCGGGTCGAAAATGTAGTGAACGTTGACCATTATATCTTTCTCTTAACAAGCTGAACAATTGATATGGTACAGTTTAGTTGTTGTGTTTGTCCGGATATATAGTCAATTAGTGACATCATTGTTGCTTATTCCGGACATATGAGCTTGTCACTAAGCTGTAATTCTTTGTCAGTTCAGCTTTATAGAGAAACCATTTCTGGTCGATCATACGGCTAACGTTCGTCAAAAAAATCTTTATTGCGAATATACTTACTCATCAGATGATAGGAAAACGGGCGGATCAACCAACTGAGCAATGAGCGACCAAACCTGAGAAAGGTGGGTGTATTTTCATAGATTCGGCCATTATAAAGCCACAGCAGTTTGCCGACATGCCAGTAAAGGAACGGAAATGGTGGTAAAAAGGTTACAATATCGATATCACAGCAGATACGATATGTCTTATGAGCGAGGGTATAATTCTGGTAAAAGCCCCAGCTTCCGACCGCCGGTTGACCGAAGGTCACAACCCGTTTGATACTTTTCGGTGTCCTGCGTTCCAGATAATCAGCCACGACACAAGCCAGAGCACCCCCGGATGAATGTCCGGTCAGCGCAACCCGCTTTCCCTGCTGAATTAGAGGTAATAAAGTTGTTTCCAGCCGCACCAGTACACTGACACCGAGTTTATCCTCATTCCGGCTTGGCTGGCTTTCCTGCTGGAGTAAATAGTGCAGGCCGGCATGGATAGAATAGGGAAGTCCCAAAGGACGGCAATTTTTCATCCACACTGCCAGATTCAGAATCCAGTCACTCACAGAGTGAGAGCCTTTAAAGACAACCACCACTTCATCCTGTTTTTTGCTCCAGAGTACCCGAATCATAATTTTACCGTTTCTATCCCGGATAATTCGCTGTCCATTGGGATCGAAACCATAACGTGTATGCCTGAAGACTCGCGGATAGGCGAGTTTACAGAGTACGGCATAACGTTCGTACTGATATCGTTTGAGTGGTTTCAAGCAGGTGACTATATATGACTGAGACTATCTTGGCATTGTCGGAGATAAATATGAAATTTTGATGAAGGAACCTCGGGTTACAGCATGCCACTCATACGTCATCTTTGTTGACTCTGTTTAGGAATATGTCATGCCCAACTGGATCTCGTCCCTGATGCACGGGAATATTTCCCCTTTTCATCATGCCTCATCTTCTGCTGACCCGGCCTCGCATGCAGGGAAACCGGGAATTAGTGCCAAAGTAAATTCGGCTTCCCGGAATCAGATTGATCAGATTGAGGGTAAAATGGCTCAGATTACCGATCTGAAACAGCAGCTTTCGCTATTGATGACCAAGCGGAGTCTGCATTCACCCGATAGAATGATTCAAATGTTGTCGTCTCAGGCACATGAGCTGCACACCAAAACGCATTATCAGACGGAAAATATAGATACAATTCTGAAGCAGATGAAAAAAGGCAAGCTGGATACGCATAAAGCCGGTCCTCACCATGAGCTGGAGCAAAAGCTGGATATATTGCTACATGACTGGGAATCGTTAAAAGACGAATATAAAAGTTATTCCGGTAGTAATCATCCCGCTGCGCCTTCTCAGACTCAGCCGGGTCAGCTCAGTCCATTGCGACACTTTTTTGAATAGCTGCAATGGCTCAGCCTCAGCTCTGCTTTGTGGTGTTTTGTCCTTTTTATGGGAAAAGATTTGTGGGAAAAGGCAGAAAATATATAACTTTCTGATGATAAGGTCTGGGCACTTCTGCTATGGTTCTGTTTTCATTAAAAATCAGAGCTAAACCAACATGAATGCATTCTTAATTGGCGGAACCAGTAGCGGAAGCGGCAAGACAACCCTGACTTTAGGTTTACTTCGGGCATTTTGTCGCAGAGGTGCTTCCGTGCAGCCGTTCAAAGTTGGTCCGGACTATATTGATACTGCATGGCACTCCAGAGTTTCGGGAACAATATCCAGAAATCTGGATGAATTTATGTTACCGAAAGAAACGCTATTCAATACCTTTTATCAACGTGTTTCACAGGTTGATGTTGCGATTATCGAAGGTGTCATGGGGTTATATGACGGTTATGGCACGGATCCGCATTATTGCAGTAGTGCCGGGATGGCCAGACAACTGTCTTGCCCGGTGATTCTGGTTATTGACGGAAAGGCAGTATCAACATCCGCAGCAGCGACAGTTCTGGGATTTCAGCAGTTTGATCCGACCCTGAATATTGCCGGAGTCATTCTGAATCAGGTGAACTCGGACAGCCATTTTGAACTGTTAAAAGAGGCTATTGAACGTTATACCCATATTCCGGTTATCGGACGTCTGCCCAAGATCAAAGAGATTGAGTTACCCTCCCGGCATCTGGGGCTGGTTACCGCCCATGAACAGGCCGCTTATGATGAAACCTGGGACCAGTTAGCCGACCAGATCGAGCAACACATTGATTTGGATTTATTGCTTCAGGTGTCGGTGCTGCCGCCGGTCCCGAAAGTTAGTGACACTTTGTCTGTGGCGCTTGAAGGACAGGGCAAAGGGCTGACTCTTGCGCTGGCTTATGATGAAGCATTTAATTTTTACTATCAGGATAATCTTGATCTGCTTGAAGCCAGTGGTCTTCGTATTGTTCGTTTTAGTCCTCTGCAGGATCGGGTTCTTCCGGACGCTGATCTGATCTATATCGGTGGTGGATTCCCTGAATTATATGCAGAGCAACTCTCAGCCAATCAGCCAATGCTGGATGCATTGAAGCAGGCTCATGAACAGGGTGTTGCTATCTATGCTGAGTGTGGCGGTTTGATGTATTTAGGAGAAAGTCTGACCGATCAATCAGGGCAGCAGTACCGGATGAGTGGTATCTTTCAGGGGCATAGCAGCATGACAAAATCGCTGAAGAGATTCGGCTATTGTCAGGTTTCAGCGGATCAGGATGTATTGATTGCCGGTAAAGGTGATGTGATTCGGGGGCACGAGTTTCACTATTCAGAATTTACCACTGCACTTGAACCGGTTTTTACCTGCACAAAAGAGCGGGATGGCGTAATTTTACAGCGCTGGCAGGGAGGATATCAGGTCGGTAACACCCTTGCGAGTTATCTGCATGTTCACTTCGGACAGAATCCTGCATTGCTACTGAACTGGCTACAGCGTGGACAGAATCGCGGATGAGTCTGTTTATATATTGCTGTGCCTTTGTTCTTGATCTGATACTCGGAGATCCGCCGCACTGGCCTCATCCGATTCGATGGATTGGGACGGCTATCTCCCGGACGGAAAAAGTCATTCGCCGACTGAGTCGTGATGAGCGCTGGCTTTATACCGGTGGTGCTGTGCTATGGATTGTGATTGTAGCAATGAGCTGGGGAGTAACCTGGCTGATTGTGGAAACAGCCAGTACTGTTCACCTCTGGCTGGGGGAAATAATCACCTTGTGGCTGGCTTATACGATATTTGCCGGTCGTTGTCTGGCTGATTGTGCCAACGTGGTATATCAGGCTCAGGGGCTGGGGAATATTGAAGAAAGCCGTTTACAGTTATCTTATATTGTCGGGCGGGATACCCGGAGTCTTGATGATACTCAGATCTCCCGGGCTGTCGTTGAAACTGTCGCAGAGAATGCCGTTGATGGTGTCATTGCACCGATGTTCTATCTGTTTCTTGGAGGTGTTCCACTGGCGATGGCATATAAGGCTATCAATACGTTGGATTCGATGGTCGGCTATAAAAATGAAAAATACCGGGCACTGGGTTATGTTTCTGCCAGGATGGATGACTTAGCCAACTGGTTACCGGCCCGTCTGAGCTGGGTGCTCTTCTCTCTGGCGGCCCTATTGTTACGTTATGACGCGAAGTCTGCTTTAACCATCGGCTGGCGGGATCGTTATCAACATAAAAGTCCCAACTGTGCGTGGCCGGAAGCCTCTGTGGCCGGAGCTCTGGGGATACAACTGGGAGGGCCGAATGATTATTTTGGTCAACGGGTGGAAAAGCCCTGGATTGGTGACAATAAACGTCCGCTTGAACGGGATGATATCCAGCGCACGATCCGGCTGATGTATCTTGCGTCGATACTGGCACTATTTGTTTACTCCGGTGTATGCTTAATGATAGGTATATGCTGAACCATGGTTGTGTGCCAGTGCATATCGATTTATCCGGAAAGAGGAACATGATGATGCAAGTTCATGAATGTGTATCTTTTTTATTGGTAGAAGATGAGCAGGTACTACTGGAAAAACGTTCGAAGTTTAAAGAGTGCGATCCTGAGATTATCGCTATTCCTGGTGGTCATATTGAACAGGGTGAGTCTCAGCAGGAAGCTCTGTTGCGCGAGATTCAGGAAGAACTGGGAGTGATCCCGAAAAGCTATAGCTATTTGTGTTCTCTTTATCATCCGACGACTGAACTACAACTGCTGCATTATTATGTCGTAAGCAAGTGGGATGGGGATATCTCATCTTTTGAGGCTGATGAAGTCTTTTGGTGTGAATTATCGGAAGCTCAGGTCGATACACTGGCAGACAAAGTTGCTATGTCTGAATACCATCGTTTAAAAGGTAACCCGGCACTACAATTCTGACAGGTATGCTGATCAGTCACTTTCTTTACCTATCTCCTGAGTAGATAAAAAAACGGAAACCAAGGTTTCCGTTTTGGTGTCGGTAATTGCTTACAGGCTGGCGAGGATAGTTTCAGCTTTGCTGACTTCAAATGATTTCGGTTCTTCAATGTTTAATTGAGTGACAACACCGTCGTCAATGATCATTGCATAACGCTGAGAGCGGATGCCGCCGAATTTATCGGTATCCATTTCCAGTCCAAGTGCTTTGGTGAAACTTGCATCACCGTCAGCCAGCATCATTATTTCCGAAGCATTCTGGGCTTCACCCCATGCTTTCATCACAAATGCATCGTTCACCGAAACACACGCGATGATATCGATTCCTTTTGCTTTTAACTGATCGGCCAGAACAACATAGCCGGGCAGGTGAGCTTCAGAACAGGTTGGCGTAAATGCGCCGGGAACGGCAAATAAAACCGCTTTTTTACCGGCAAAGAGTTCGCTGATCTGGTGATTTACCATACCATCTTTTGTGAGCTGACTTAACGTTGCGGCAGGGAGTTTCTGACCTTGTTCGATCATTATGCATTCCTTTTTATTTAGATGAGAACCTCAATGAGTCTAGCCTGAAATCGAATGAATAAAAACATAAAAATATTAGGGAATTAGTAGCCGGAGAGAAAACAAACGTACAGGAGTTACGCCAAAGAGCGGCAATGGAATCATCTGGTGGAGTGGTGGTAGAAAATAAAACCCACATCAATGTGGGCTTTATGATATTCAGGTGTTATTTTTTACCCTGAGTCTGAAGCTTGTCCTGCTCGGTTAAATCTTTAATCCGACGGCTCATTTCCCGACGTTCTTTTGAGATTTCAGCACTCTTGATGATATGGTCATCAACCCGGTCTTCGTAGTCTGATTTCATGTTTTTCACAATGGCGACAAACTCGTCATGTGTCATGTCGGGTTTGATGTAATCCAGCAGGTTCTCAAGCAAGTCAACCCGTTTACGGTTGTCACGAACCTTCTTCTCATTATCAATTAATTCCCGTTTTAGTTTATTTTTACGGCGTGCTAGCGAGACAATTTCAAATACGCTGCTCATCGGTTTCTTTCCTATTGTTTTATCAAATGGGTATATCAGGAATTAAATCATATCCCTCGTCTCCGGAACAGCCCTGAGATCAATCAAAAGTCGGTTTATCCTCTGAATTCTGCCCGAGTGGGTTCCACATAGGTCTCATCGGGCGTTCCCTGTTTAACATGATTTATTTTCTTGGTCAGTCACTATATGATAATGACATTCCTATTATCACTCATCAAAAGACATGTCATTATCAGAGATTATTGTTCCACAAATTTCTGTGGTACCAACTGAAGATCAGCGTCAGGATAAGCTTAGAAAAGCATATATCGCATCGAGAAAAGCGTGTAGTCTCACGGATATAGAACTAAATCGGTCACGGGTACTTGTGATTGATGAACATGGTCGTGTTGTTAAATGTGCTTTTGCTGTTGAACATTGAATTGTACCGGATCCGGTAGAAGATAGATTTGAGGAAAGTGTGATGAAGTATGAACTCAGTGAGCATGAAGCTCGGATTATCGGAAGTTTAATTGAAAAATCGGTTACAACACCGGATTACTATCCGCTGAGTCTCAATAGTCTGATGACTGCCTGTAATCAGAAAAGTAACCGGGAGCCGGTGATGAACCTGTCCGAATCTCAGGTTCTTGAAGTGGTTGAAAATTTGATCTCCCGGCGGTTGGTCAGTGATGAAAGTGGTTTCAACAGCCGAACCAGTAAATATCAACACCGTTTTTGCAATACAGAGTTTGGTGATTTGCAACTGACAGAACAGGAACTCGGGATCATTTGCTGTCTGATGTTGCGTGGTCCGCAAACTCCGGGGGAATTGCGGACCAGAACCAATCGCCTGTGTACTCTGCAGGATGTAAAGGCCGCGGAGAATGTGCTGGAAGTGTTGATTGAAAAAGAATTGGTTGCCAAACTGCCACGTGAGCCCGGTAAACGGGAGATCCGCTACCGGCAGACATTTACGTCTTACGAAGCGAGTGAATATACTGAAGATTCAGTAGTTGGTATGTCAGCACAACCGGATCGACTCGAAGCTCTGGAACAGGAAGTTGAAGAGTTAAAACAAGAAGTACAGTTACTGAAAGCACAGTTGGATGAATTACGTTCTTCCCTTTGACGGTATCAAATGACCTTCGAACATCAGGCTGAGTGGTGGATCTATTTTGTCAGAACACCACAGAATGCACTCTATTGTGGTATTACGACAGATATAACACGACGCTTCCGGCAACATCAGTGTGGGCAGGGAGCTAAAGCGCTACGGGGAAAGTCTCCGCTACAGCTTGTCTGGAGTCATCCGGTCGGGACTCATCGGGAAGCTTTGCAGATGGAAGCCCGGGTGAAACGTCTTTCTAAAGTCCGGAAAGAAAAAATAGTGATCAAAAATTTATTACCGTCGCAAATTTTTGATCACTAAAGTGAATAACCGTCAGGAACGTTCATTTTGTACTAATCTTAGTCTTGATCACTTATGAGATAAGATGGGTATAAAAATGAAGAATGATCGATTTATTACAGTGGTATGTTGTTCTTTGATGATGTCTCCTGTTTATGCCGCTTCATGGGCTCCGGATGCCAGAGGTAACGCGATGGGAAATACGGGGGTAACAACCGCAGATTTCCTGCTGGCCCCTTTTTATAATCCTGCATTAACAGCTGTCTATCGTAATGAAGATGATTTCGGGCTTTTGCTTCCGTCTGTTAATTTAAACGTCCGGGATGAAGACGATACGGTCTCTCTGACTGACGATCTGCAAGACACAATCTCTCAGTTTGAAGCAGCAGGTGTTGGCAGTGTTGACAGCACGACAATTGCAAAACTGGATCACTATCTGGATGAACTTTCTGATAATCAGTCTCTGGGTGCATCGGGAGGACTCGGTGCGGCTGTCGCTATACCTCTTCAGACAGTCTCGTTAAATATTTATACCCGTGGATTTGTTGAGCTGATTGCTGATCCGAATATTGCTGCCAGCACGGGCAGCTCTGCATCTGCAGTTCAGAGTCGTTATCAGTCATCCAGTGTCGATCTGATCGCTTTTGGATATACCGAGTTTGGTGTTGCTCTTGCCCGAAAATACGAAATTCAGCAGCAGTTGTTCTCTTTCGGAATCACTCCCAAATATCAATGGATGAGAACATATAAACAGGTTGTATCGGTTAAGGATTTTGATCTGGATGACTATGATAAAAGCGAAGTCAAAGATGACGCATTCAATCTGGATCTTGGCGCTGTCTGGCTAAAAGATGCGTATCGGGTTGGTGTCAGTATTAAAGATTTGTTTAGTCAGTCTGTGGAAACCTATGATGGTTTGAACAGCTACAAGCTGGATACTCAGGTCACGGTGTCTGCCGGTTATGTCGGGGAATTTTTAAGCGCCGCCGTGGATGTGGACATGACGAAGCAGGAGCGTTTTACCGGTAAAAATGATGACACACAATTTATCCGGTTCGGCATTGAGGGAAATGCATGGGGATGGGGGCAGCTCAGAGCCGGGTATGAAATCGATATGAAAAA
Source organism: Vibrio mangrovi (assembly GCF_024346955.1). NCBI lineage: Bacteria > Pseudomonadati > Pseudomonadota > Gammaproteobacteria > Vibrionales > Vibrionaceae > Vibrio > Vibrio mangrovi. Next base: position 477,152 of record NZ_AP024884.1, read on the forward strand.
TACATTGGATGACTCCGTTACCGTAGGTATCGGACTTAGTCCTGGAGATGTCGTCAGTATTGATATTGCCGGAAGCTATGCTGGTGAAAATCAATTTGGCGGTTCAGCAAATCTTGCTTTTACCTTTTAAGTTAACTGTACAGAGGGAGATGTTACTGCTCCCTCTGCTAGTTTACCTGAAACATATTTAATCACTGAGAGAATTATGATGAGATTTTCCGGACTTATTCTGACAGCATGCTTTCTGATTTATCACTCGACAGCCTATGCACTGAGTGGTTATTGGCATTACAACGAATTTCTTGAAGAGCACCCGAATCAGAAATTATTGACTCAATCTCTGGCGAATGCGGTTCGTTTAGCTCCGAAATCGCTACAGGTTTCGCAGGATCACCCGGTCAAAATATCGGTTATTTATCCGGGACAGCAAGTGTCTGACTACTGGCGTCGCAATATCAAAGCTTTTGAGCTGCGTTTGAATGAACTTGGGGTTAAATACGAAATTCATCAGGTTTTTACCCGGCCTAATCTGGATGCCCGTCAACAAAGTTTGTCGTTAATGGAAGCTTTAAAAAGTAAACCTGATTATTTAATTTTTACTCTGGATACAACCAGACACAGAAAATTCATTGAACACGTATTAAGAGGTGCGGAGACCAAACTGATTCTGCAGAATATCACGACACCAGTGAAAGACTGGGCTCATCGGCAGCCGTGGATGTATATTGGTTTTGATCATGAAATCGGTACTGGTCTGCTGGCTGACTATTTTAAGAAAATACTGAAGCCTCATTCTCCCTATTCTGTACTTTATTTTTCTCAGGGTTATGTGAGTGAAGCAAGAGGAGATACTTTTATTCAGTCGATGGATAAGTATCAGTTGGTATCATCGTTTTATACACAGGCAAATCAGGAAAGTGCTTATAAGATCACCCTTGAGAATATCAGAGAACATCCGGAGATTAAGTTGTTATATACCTGCTCGACAGATGTCGCTCTGGGCGCAGTCAAAGCATTGAAAGAGTTGGGAAGAGAGGATATTCAGATCAATGGCTGGGGTGGTGGTTCTGCTGAGCTGGATGCTTTGCAGAAACATGATTTGGATGTGACAGTTATGCGAATGAATGATGATACGGGCGTTGCAATGGCTGAAGCGGTTAAGTGGGATCTTGAAGGCAAAGAAGTACCAACGGTTTATTCCGGGGACTTTGAAGTCGTTTCCAGTCAGGATAATGCGGCTAAAATTGAAACGCTGAAAAAGCGTGCATTCCGATACTCTGATCGATAATGATATAGAAAGAGATTATCGCCATGAACGTCAGGCCGAGCTCCATCAGACAAAAACAGAAGATAGCGACCTATTTCACCCGGGCTATAACTATCATTATTGGAATTTTGACATTTGGTGTGTTGTTTCAGAGTTACCAAATCAGTAGCCAGTTGATTACTCAGGAAGTTCAGCGGACTGCAAGCCAGACCTCGGGACTGGTTCAGGGAACAGTTGATTTTCGTCTCTCTTTGCTCAAAATCCATCAGGATGGCAGCGCTACCAATGCTGATTTATTACATGCGGTAAACTTAGGAAAGGCACAATATATTGATCAGTACTTTCGCTCAGTCGATCAGCTTGATCCAGATAATACGCCGGATGTTCGTTTTATTTCCGGGCTGAATCATATCCTGTGGGATGACGGTAATGCCCAGTTTTATGGGGTCGTTTCGAATGAACTGGAATCAGTATCTCATCGTATTTCTGTGAATAATTCATGGATGATGGTGAAAATTCCGTCTTTACTGGACACTGTCTATGCACTGGCAAGGCGAACCCCTTTGGTGAGTAATCAGAGCGGTGAGCTGATTGGTTATTTCTATGTATTGTTTGTTATCAACAATAACTACAATCTTATTGAACATATTCGCGCTCGTAGTAATTCCCAGAACTTAGTATTAGCCATTGGATCAAATGTACTTTCGTCAACATTAAATGGAGAAGAGTCGTATTCAGTACAGGATGTACTCTTCTATCCTGAGCATTCTGATCAGCTTGAATCTTATACTGTAAATAAAACAGAGCTGCATGTTGATGAAAATCTGACACAACTGGTAGTTTATGCCGTTCAGGACAATCAGAATGTCTTTAAACTAAAACGTAATTTTTACTATGGCGTTGTTTTTATCCTGATTGCTACGATTTTATTGTCTCTCATTTTGTGGCGCTGGTTGCACAAAAGGATCCGTTCTGAAATTGAAAAACTGGTGCAGTTTACTCATTCGATTGCTGATCGGGGCGTTGAACATGTTTTTCATGGCTCAAAGATTGAAGAGTTTGATCTGTTTGGCCGGGCTCTTGAGCATACCTTCAAGCGATTGTCAGAACAGGAAAAGCAGTTTGAGAATTTGTTCAACTTCTCTATTTCTCCTACTATTTTGTGGGGAGCCGATGGACGTTTATTACGGATGAATCCAGCGGCGGTTAAGCAATTTTCAAAGGAAAATCAGGTATCAACTTTTTATGAACTGAAAGAGTTGTTATTACCAAATATTAAAAAAGCATCCAGCGGAGAAACATTGAATGAAGTTGCCACGGAGCTGGAAGGACGAATTTTTCGCTGGACGATTTCCCCAATTGTGGCTGAAAGCCGGATTGAGTCAGTTCTGACTCAGGGACAGGATGTAACAACGATTGCTGAAGCGGAGAAACAGAGTAATCTTGCCAGAAGCGAAGCAGAGAGAGCTGCTGGTGCCAGAGCTGATTTTCTGGCCCGGATGAGTCATGAGGTCAGAACACCGCTGAATGGTATTCTGGGGGTTGCACAGTTATTGAAAGAAAGTGCTGTAGATGAGAAACAGCGTGAACAGGTTGGGGTGCTTAGTCTATGCAGCGAACATCTGCTTGCGGTTCTGAATGATATTCTTGATTTTTCTAAGATTGAGCAGAACAAATTTCAGATGAATCCGGTCCATTTCCACCTGATAGAGACTGTCCGGGTTATTGAACGGATTTATCGCCCGTTATGTCAGGAGAAATCAGTTGAACTGGATGTCATGACCAATATTAAAGATGATATTGTGGTTGTAATTGACCAAATTCGTCTGAATCAAATTATATTTAACCTGCTGAATAATGCTGTCAAATTTACCCGTGAAGGCGAAATTTGTGTGTTGCTGAATCTGAATACGACAGAAGAGGGGACACAATTTCAGGTCTCTGTATCTGATACCGGCATTGGTATCGAACATGACGATCTTCTGTTGATTTTCGAGCCTTTTATTCAGGGAGAAACAACATCCAGTCGTGAGTATGGTGGTAGTGGTTTGGGATTATCCATCGTTAAAAATCTGGTGGAGTTGATGGGTGGAAAAGTGTCGGCAACGTCTCAGGTTGGAAAAGGCAGCTGTTTTGAATTCACGATTCCGATAGAGATCGAGCAGCAGCGTTCCAAACATGAGCATGAGTATGTTGAACATGGGCGTTCAGCAGTGCTGTTTGAACAGTCTCCTCATGCGCTATTAGTGGAAGATAATAAAACTAACGCTTATATTGCCAAGGCATTTTGTGATCGTTTTGGCCTTCGTGTTACATGGGTTGAAGATGGGAAAGTCGCTGTTGAGACAGTTAAAAAAACCGGCTTTGATTTAATTTTAATGGATAACCAGTTACCAGGTATGGATGGCATTGAAGTCACAGATTTTATCAAGCATCAACTGAAACTGGATACACCCGTGTATGCGTGTACGGCGGATGATACTGAAGAGACGAAGAATGCCTTTCTACAGGCCGGTGCGGAATATATACTGGTGAAGCCGATTCGTGAGGAGAATTTACACCAAGCTCTGGCTCATTTCAGAGATCACCACTGGGATCCATCCGACACAAAGGTTCTTCAGTCACAACAATAACATGATAGCGATGCCGGTTCCTACGGACAGGAAACCGGCAAGTTCTTAGTATTCGTAACGAACGCCGAGAATGGTTCGGGGACCCCAAATCCCGTTGTTTTCGAATCCCATATTTAAAGAAAGTTGATCCGATGAATGGAAACGTGCTCCGAAGCCGATGACTGAATGATCATCAAGTTTTCCCAGTTTGCCATAAACCTCTAATTGTTCTCCAATCCAGAGCCGGCCTCCAATATTAAGTTCCACTAAGGTGTCGGAATCACCACCCTGATCATCTGTGCGTTTGATTTGATGCAGCAATATTGCTCCGAAAGCATCGGCGAACTGTGTTAAAGGCCCATTGAAACCAATGCCTCCTGCGATGTCCCAGTCATCTTCCATTTGCGTGTCGATATGCCCGAGAACGTGAAAGTTATCAGTGACATTCATGCTGAGTTCTGAACCGACAGACTCTGGGCCTCCACCGACCCGGACTTCCAGATAGTTGTAATTGAAATTTGCAGCTTGCGCCAATGGCGCAAAAATAAATGCGAGACCAGTAATGGTCAGACTTAAAGCCTGTTTTAGCATAAAACGTCCTATCGGTTCGATTCCCTTTCTACATAGAGAAGTATAATATATTGATTTTTAATTTAAACGATTAGTACAGATATTCAAGTGTTACCTATCAGGTGGTAACTATTCTTTGACTGAATCCAAACTCCTGATAGTCATGCTGGTTTATATATATATGTGTGGAGCGCTCGGTTATGAAATCTTCATTGAAAGCACTGATGGTTCAGGGAACCACATCTGATGCAGGAAAAAGTGTCCTCGTTGCCGGGTTGTGCCGGGTACTTCATCGACGGGGGATTCGGGTTGCTCCTTTTAAACCACAGAATATGGCATTGAATAGTGCAGTGACGGCTGATGGTGGAGAAATTGGCCGGGCACAGGCTGTTCAGGCGTTTGCTGCCGGTATTGAACCGTCAGTTCATATGAATCCTGTTCTGCTTAAGCCCAATTCTGATACCGGAGCTCAAATCATTCTGCAGGGAAAAGCGGTCACCAATATGGAAGCAGATTGTTACCACGATTATAAAAAGACAGCATTTCACGTTGTGATGGACTCATTTCAGCATCTGAGTGAAACATACGACAGTATTATGATTGAGGGTGCAGGTAGCCCGGCAGAAATTAATCTGCGGGAAAATGATATCGCGAACATGGGCTTTGCTGAAGCTGCTGACACGCCTGTAATTATTGTTGCTGATATTGACCGTGGTGGAGTCTTTGCTCATCTCTACGGAACGCTGGCACTGCTTTCTGAGTCAGAACAGGCGCGGGTGATCGGTTTTGTGATTAATCGTTTCCGGGGAGATATTCGCATACTTCAGCCCGGTCTCGACTGGCTGGAGGAAAAAACGCAGAAACCAGTAATTGGTGTGTTGCCTTATTTGCATGGACTGGACATTGAGGCCGAAGATGCTATTACAGCAACGGAAGTTCGCGATGGGGACGAGAAGCTTAAAGTCGTTGTACCGGTATTGTCACGTATCAGTAATCATACGGACTTTGATGTGTTGCGTCATCACCCTGAAATTTCGTTCCGCTATGTCAAAAAAGGGGAGAAGCTGACCAACGCCGATCTCATTATTCTTCCCGGAAGCAAGTCTACCCGGGCTGATCTCGAGTTTTTACGGGCACAAGGCTGGGATAAGGACATCATGCGACATTTGCGCTATGGCGGTAAAGTCATGGGTATTTGTGGCGGTTATCAAATGCTCGGACAAACTGTTCGCGATCCACTAGGTGTGGAAGGTGTGCCGGGTGTCAGTCTGGGGTTAGGTTTGCTGGATATCGATACAGAACTGCAGACTCAAAAACATCTGACCAATGTCAACGGAACGATGAGTCTGACCGATGATGTTGTAGTAAAAGGCTATGAGATCCATGCCGGAGACTCTTATCGATGTGACGGGAGCACTGATAAGGCGTTGATTCGGTTGCAGGATGGCCGGGAAGATGGCTTGGTAAACGCGTCGAATCAGGTTCTCGGCACTTATCTGCATGGCATCTTTGATCAGACAGAAGCGATGCAATGCCTGTGTCGCTGGGCTGGTAGTGAAGAAATCCAGACACTGGATCATGTGCGGATTAAAGAAGAAGCTTTAGATCGGGTTGCTGACGCGATTGAAGAACACCTTGATTTGACCTTGTTGTGGCCAGAGTTATCTGAAGATATTGCAGTATGAGTTATGAGTAAAAAGCTCAGGCCTGAATATTCAGTAGGGAACCGATCATATCCTGATCTCTTTGAATCACATTGGCTCCGATACGATTGTATTGGGTTGCCTGATTAAGTTTCAGTAAGGCATCGACTTGAGTTTGATCCGGTTTTTTTTCGGCAACATCTTTTGGTTGCTGTGGTGTATTATTTTGCTGAGCCTGAGGAGCAAGTGAAGGATCAATGGCACGTTGGCTTTCCTGCATTTGCTGTTCGGGACGGTCGTATGCCGCACGGTTTATCTCACGACTCGCCTCGTCACTCATTTGAGTAACGTGATTGATCATTTGATAACCGGACTGAAGTGCAGATACAGACATAAAAACTCCTTTGGTCGTGTTCATATTATAGCCAAAATACGACTCAGGTACATCCTTTCTTCAAATTTAAAACAGACTGGCAATGGCATCCAGCTCTTCGTGAGTCAACAGCGGTGAATTTCCAGGAGAGAGATTCTCATCGATTTCCCCCTGAAGACTACGCAATTGCGATGGCGTCAGCAATTTGAGCTGGGCTTTCAGTGATTCAAACTGGCGGTTTGATAATCTGGGTTCTGACATTGAGAAATGACGGTCGTTGTGACTGTGCTGTGTTTGCATATCGGTATTCTCCGTTTTTCTGTACGACCAGGATTAAGATACTTTTGTGTTATACAACTGACTAACTAATGCATGTCTTACTCAACAGACGGAAACATTGTAATGATTCTTAGTGTTTCTTTTGTCCATAAAATGTCAGGCAGTGGAAAGGGAAATGTGTAAAAACTGTTAATTATTGATGAGGTGAGAGTTATCCTTCTGTCACTGTCAGGGGATAACTCCAATACAGATCTTACGAAGTTGGGGGTATTTGCGGTTCACTCCGGGCGACAAATTTACTGGCGAGGGAATGCAATTCAGGAAGAATCCGATGGATCAGGTGGAGTTGTTGCAGAACCAGACGTACGGAGCCTTTGTCCTCTTCCCGCCATTCTGCCAGTTGTTTTTCCAGCCCGGTACTTTCTATATGGCTGGTGTCACAGCAATTGTGGTGATGTTCCAGTTGCTCATGCAGCAGTTGAAAATGCTGGTGAATAACACGGTGTCCGTCAAGAACCAGCCGGTGGATTGATTCATCGTCCAGTCGGGTCCGGTGTGCTCCGATTGCCGAGATATAACTGAGCAGGGCATGGTTCAGAGTCAGAAAGCGGAAACTTTCTTCTTCCGCTTTTCGGTACTTACCCGGTTCGGACAGCATGTTATTGATTGCTGTTGTCAGTGCGGCATCCTGATCATGGGCATCCCGTCTGGCAATTCTGTAACTGAGACTGTCTTTCTTGCCGATGCGGTATTGGACAATAATCTGGTCCAGATAATTTTTATTACTCCGGATTGCTTCAGCCATCACTTTGTGAAGCCTTTTGGCGTGCCAGTCGGGCAAAATAAAAGAGACTGCCAGCACCGCCAGTCCACAGCCGATCAGTGTGTCCATAAGACGTGGCAGTACAACCGCGTATCCCGCTCCCATCTGATTGAAACAAAACAGGACTAAGACGGTAATAAATCCGGTCGCGTAGCCGTAATTATTATTGCGGAATGCGAAAAACATTACCCCGGAAATCACAATCATAGTTGTCTGGCTTGCTTGTGACGGGAATAAGGTGAGTAGTAAAACACCGATAAACAGCCCCGAGATAGTTCCGATAACCCGTAATGTGATTCTTTGCCGGGTTGCTGAGAAATTGGGCTGGCAGACAAATAGTGTTGTCAGAAGTATCCAGTATCCCAGTTCCAGATTAAAACTCTGCAAAATGGCATATCCGGTTGTCAGTGCGACAGACATTCTGATTGCATGGCGAAATAATAGTGAATCCCGGCTAAAGTTACTCCATATGCGTTGCCACATGCTTTTCAGCCCATGAGGATTGGTGTCGGAAAGTTGGTTCTCATCGAACTGATGGCTTTCAGGCTGACCAATATTGTTCAACTGCTTTTCGATTGTCGAAAGATTGTTAAACAGATAATTGAGTTGTGCAAATAGTGGTTTCCATTCCGGACGGGAGTGTTCACTCAGATAGTGCATGGATAAGTGAAGTTCATCCAGAGCCAGTGCCGATGTATTCGGGTGCTGATATTCACAATTCTCTTTGATACAGCGGGCGACTTCCCTACATGCCTTTGCCTGTGTTTCCAGCAAATGTTTGAAGCGAAAAAGGATATCACTGCGGTCAAAATGCTCTGCGAGTTCCTGATACCGGTAATGGGTTGAGCTAATCCGTTCATGAATATCCTGAGCTAAAAAGTAAGTATTCAGGAAATTGTGACTGGTTGTGTGAATCTGGCCTTTCTTACTGTAAGACAGCAATGTCGCTTTACAGTGGTTCAGAGCGGTAACAATCTGAGCATTGAAGTTAGCTTCACGAATACGGTGTGGCTGGATCTGAACATGAGATACGGGATAAAACAGTTCGCTTTTCAGGTCAAAGTAATCTGCGATATTCAGAAAGACTAAGGCAAGGTTGTGCTGAACCGGACGGTTTGGAAATAAAACCAGCCAGATTACGGAGACCAGATAATACCAGAGTGCGCCTGCAAGCAGTAACGTCGGCTGAAACCAGAAATCGGGGCTCTGCCGGGCACCAATCATGGTGTAGACTGCTATCAGCAATGACCCGAATGCAATACTGGCATAGCGGGAACTGATAGCACCAAGCATAATAAAGCCAAAAGTTGACAGTGACAGACCGATTGCGAACAGGAGCGGATAATCAAACAGAATTTCAATCGAGAACGTTGCAATAGCAAAGCAGATAAGGGCAAGGCCGATAGTCTTGAGCCTTCCGGTGATACTATCATCCTGTTCAGTCAGTGCTGCGGCAATAATTCCCAGAATCAGCGGAGTAACCCAGATCGACAGCTGATAATGCCAGGTTGGGATGACTACACCCAACAGTGCGATCAGAATTAAGACAGAATAATGGAACGTTTTATTCGCCCAATAACCACGAATCTGACTGAGAAATTTCACTGGATTTCAACCATTTCATTCATGTTGTATCACTTTAGCGAATGATACCAGAACTCTTCTGAGATATGTTGATCTTTTGCATGTCCAGGTGACCTGAGCCGCAGCTCCGGTTGATTCAATTTTTTGCATTGAGAGGCTGAGGAAAATAACGAGCTGTTGACGTATGGTTGTATCAAAGTGTGATATTTGTTCCTTCTTTCAATGAAAGTGAAAAAAATAGTGTCGGGAACTGATCCTCAGAGTCATTGAGATAACTTATCATTTTATATATAAATATACCCAAGTAGCTTCAAGACATTCCCGCAGGGGCGTCTTGAGATAATACATTCAGGTATCCTTAAGCGTATGGACTGAATCTGTACGTTGTACTTCAGGTGAATGAGCATAGCCGATGCAGCTGAAAGCCAGCAATACTGCAAAATATTTTATCAATGATGAGTTTTACCACGTTGCGATTGATGGTGAGAAACTTATTGTGCGTTCAACCGTTGCAGAGGAAAGAATTCCATTCGCTATATGGGATGGTTCAATTCGGGTACGCCGGGGGATTTTATGGGGAGAACTTGAGTTCTTTGCTCACATTCATGATGGACAGCGTTACAGTTGGCTGATTCGGGGATTACCCTGGCCGCAGTGCCGGACATTTGCAGAAAAGGCTATTGCTGCCTATCGTCAGTGGCATCAACTTCAATGTGTTAAGCTCTCAACGTATTTACCATCCTGGCAGCAGGCTTTAATCCGTTTACAGAACGAATCCGCTTTTCTGCCACATTCAGAAGTCAGGGAATGGCACCAGCAGGTCAGCCGGGATCTGACTGAACTGGGGATGACACTGGACGAGATTGAACAACGTGTGCCCGGAGTCATCGCAGATACAGCTGCATGGTATCATCAACCCTCGCTGATGTTGTCACAGCGTAATGAGACCTGGATTACGTCTGAACGCGAGCGCTGGACTACACTGTTCAATACTCTGGAATCCTCTCCTCTGAATGTATCACAGCAGTCTGCTGTGTTATTGAATGATAATTACAATCTGGTATTAGCCGGAGCCGGTTCAGGAAAAACCAGTGTACTTTCTGCCCGGGTTGCTTATTTGATCGAAAGTGGTCTGTCTGAGGCCGGACAGATTCTGCTCCTTTCTTTCGGTAAAGATGCTGCGCTCGAAATGGAGCAACGGCTCAGAGAACGGGTTGGTCCGGCGGCTGATCAGGTGACGGTAAGTACTTTTCATCAGCTCGGACTAAGAATTATCCATGAAGTCGAAGGGCAGGATGTTCAGCTTTCTCCGATTGTCAGTGAAACAAAGCAAAAAGAAGCCTGGATGACCGATTGGCTGAAAAAGCACTGGATGACACCGACAAACTTTAAACGCTGGCAAAAGCACTTAAACCAATGGCCGATTGCCTATATCAAAGGTGATGAAGAGTTGGGTAGTCATGTGGAAAATCCCAAACTGATTTCCTGGCTGACCCGGCAGGTAGAACAGTTGTCGCTGCTGAGTTTAAGTAAAAAAGAGATTCAGCAAAAAATTGTCGAGCGGGAAGATTATCCTCGTCTGAATAGTGAGCTTGCTTTGTGCTGGCCATGTTATCAGGCCTGGAATGAGATGCTGAAAGAGCAGGGACAGTTGGATTTCAATCTGATGATCAGTCAGGCGACCACTTATGTCAGAAAGAAAAAATATCAGTCTCGCTGGGCTTTCGTTATGGTGGACGAGTATCAGGATATTTCTCCACCACGTCTGGCATTGCTGGAAGCGCTCTGTAAGCAGCATGAGCCGCGAGGCAATCTTTTTGCCGTCGGTGATGACTGGCAATCAATCTATCAGTTTGCCGGTTCGGACGTGGATCTGACTACCGGCTTTCAGCAGCGTTTTCCTGAGTCGACGGTGACACATCTCGATACTACATACCGATTTAACAATCGTCTGGGAGAAGTTGCCAATACGTTTGTGCAAGTGAATCCACAACAGATACCGAAGTCACTCAATAGTCTCAAGGTACAGAAAAGTAATGCTGTGGCTTTACTTCCTCAGTCACGACTCGAAAAGATTATTGAGCAGTTAAACCGTAAGAATGCCGCAAAAGATCAAGTCAAATCACTCTTAATTCTCGGAAGAAATCACTATCATAAACCTGAGTTACTGGAAGCATGGCAGAAACAGTACCGTCAGCTTGATATCCGGTTTATGACGTGTCATGCCAGCAAAGGTAAAGAAGCCGATTTTGTGATTATTGTTCATGTGGATGAAGGGCAGTTTCCGGCCAAAACGAAAACTGTCCATTTAGATGATGTATTGACACTATCGGATGAAACTTTCCCCCACGCAGAAGAACGCCGCCTGTTTTACGTTGCGATGACCCGGGCAAGAGAAAAAGTGTGGGTTGCCTACAATGCTGGCGGTGGCTCAAGCTTTGTCAAAGAACTTCTGGAAGGGCCGTACTCCGTCTCTAAATTGTAAGGCTGCCAATTTTTATTCAAGTGTGAATTTATTACTCTTTTCGGGCATTAAGATAGGCCTGATAGTCGGGGATTTCGATATCGGTACTCTGGGCAATTAACGCTGACGAGAAGATGAAGTCGGCGCTGGCGCGATTCAGAGCCATCGGGATGTTCCAGACACTGGCAATACGCAGCAATGCTTTTACATCCGGATCATGCGGAACAGCATTGAGTGGATCCCAGAAAAAGACTAAAGCATCAATTTTACACTCGGAAATTAAAGCGCCAATCTGTTGATCTCCTCCCATCGGACCGCTAATCATCGGGATAATCTCAAGGCCGGTTTCTTTACTTAAAAGGTGTCCGGTTGTTCCGGTTGCGTAGAGAATGTGGTTTGCCAGTTTCTCCCGGTTTTGTTTTGTCCAGGAAAGCAGGTCATCTTTACGGTGATCGTGGGCCACCAGCGCGATATGTTTTTTTTCCGGCAATGTGCGTTGAATCGTCTGCATTGATTGTGCTCCTGGATAAGAATAAATGATGTGGATTAATAATCCTTGAACCGGATGACTTTGGGTGAAACTACACCTTGAAGTCATCCGCGCATCCCATTTTATATACGAAATAATCTATACAAATCAATTGTATTTATTGAGAAGTGAGTTTAAAAGTTCTGAAGCCGGAGAAAAACAGAGTAAAACCAACGCATTGAAAAAGAGGAATTTTACCGGCGCTTTTTTTACTGTTTTTTCTTATGGAGAATCATTTCATACTGATGCGTGTTGGCCTGAGGTATCTCAGAAGGTCAATACCCCCTACTGTTTCCTTTTTAGAGAGTTCACTCCTGAACATTTAACCGTATTTCTGGTGAAATACGGTTTTTTTACATGGATATCGATAAAGTCGCAGATATCAATCCGTAAAACTGTAGCTTTCCGGAACAACAACAATTCCTTTCTCTGAAATATGGAATCGTTTTCGATCTTTTACCGGATCCACACCAATCTGAGTATGAGGTGGAATGTGTACATGTTTATCGATAATGCAGTTAACCAACTGACATCCTTCTCCCACTTCGACATCATCGAACAGAATACTATCGACGATTGTGGCACTGTCATTGATTCTGACATTTGAAGAAATGATCGAGTGCTGTACTGAACCTCCGGAGTTGATCACACCATTTGCAATCATGGAATTGATGAAAATCCCCTCGTTGCCAGTTGCTGATGAAACGGTTCGTGCCGGAGGGAACTGGGGTTCATAAGTTCGGATTCCCCAGTTTTTCTGGTAAATATTCATAGGTGGAATGGGCTCCAGCAAGTCCATATTGGCTTCATAGTACGAGTCGATTGTTCCCACATCCCGCCAGTAGCAGTCTTTGGCTACGCGTCCTTTGTCACCATAGAAATTATAGGCAAATACGGAATTGGTCTTGATCAGTTCAGGAATAACATCTTTGCCAAAGTCATGGCTTGAGTGCTCTCGTTCGGAATCATCAACCAGTGCTTCCTGAAGTACATCCATATTAAAGATATAGACGCCCATTGAGACGAGACTCCGCTCCGGATTTGCCGGCATTGATGGCGGATCCTGAGGCTTTTCAATAAAATCGGTGATTCTGAAATCAGAATCTGTGTGAAGGACTCCAAATTCACTGGCCTCGCTTCTGGGAACATCCATGCAGGCAATGGTTAATTTTGCCTGATTGGCAATATGCTCTTCCAGCATCGCCGCATAATCCATCTTATAAATATGATCGCCGGACAGAACAACAACATACTTCGCATCACTTCGCGAAAGAAGCCATAAGTTGTGGAAAATGGCGTCGGCAGTACCTTCATACCATTTGCCTCCCTTCCTCATCTGTGGGGGAACGGCAGTAATATATTCCCCTAATTCCGGGTTGAATATCGACCATCCGTCCCGAAGATGTTTCTGAAGAGAGTGAGATTTGTACTGAGTTAAAACCAGAATCCGTCTTAAACCGGAATGCAGGCAGTTGGTCAGGGTAAAATCGATAATTCGATATTTTCCACCGAAGGGGACAGCAGGTTTTGCCCGGTGGTCGGTGAGCGGAGAAAGACGAGAGCCGATTCCGCCAGCGAGCACAACCGTGAGTGTTTCTTGCATCTTTATTATCTCCCTATATATGTGCAATTCACTTCAAGTGTAGTGTGCAGTACAAGTTTTAAGCCAACACGCTAAGTGCTTATATGCTCAACGATTCACAATCAGATATTGTTTTGGCTGATACAGATTGGTGCGCTAATTATTTATAAATGATCCATTTTGGTGCGATATGTGAAAGGTGCTGTATCGCTTTTTCCGGTGAACTTTTTATACTTTCAGGCATAAGATGCGGATTTTCACATATCTTTCGGTCATTCATTCCAGAAAATAACCACAGAAATGGCATTCTACTTCAAGGTATAGAACAAACTACTCAGGTTATCGTTAAGTGAATCACTCTATTGCCGATAACAAACCGATAGAGAGGCGTAGATAGTATGAAAAAATTATTGATGATTCTGATTTTATTGTTGGGTATTGGCGGGGCTGGCGTCGGTTACTATCTGTTCTACATGAAACCGGCAGAAGATGCGACGAAGCAGGATTCTGAAAAAGGGAAGAATAAGCCAGTGTTGGCAGATCCTTCAGGTGGGACATCTCAGGGAGTTACTGCAGTTAAAGTTAATACCCACTTTTATGTGAATGAGCATAAGTTAGCAGTCAGGAATGCGCCTGATCCGGAATCTTTTCCTGTTCGGTACTTATATAAAGGTGACCCTGTCACCGTTTTGGAGCAAAAGCAGGGATGGGGAAGAATTTCTGGGTATTTTGTCTATCAGCAGGGTGATCCAGAGATTGCTGAATGGGTTGCAATGGACAGCCTGAGTGAACAGCTTCCTGTCATCTCTAAAGAAGAAAGAGAAGAGATTCTGATGAGTTATATTGATGAATCAGACGATTTGCTCACATACAAGGATAAATTTTTAAAAATTACCGGTCAGTTAATTGATGAAAAAATGTGTTCCCCGGAAGATTTTGATGAATTGAAAGGCTGGGTTCGTTCAATTCGTTATCAGGAACGTCATGTTTATTTTATTTATTGTGGTGGTATTAAATCGGTCGATAAGATTTATTTTGATGTTGATAGTGGTGAGATTTTTTATTAGTAAATAAAGTTATTAGTAAATAAAGTTTATTAGTAAATAAAATGTTAAATGCACAATTGATAATTATTATGATGTTTATGTGAAGGTATGATTAATATTTATGATGATAGATGAATTTGAATTCATCCTTATTTTTATTTATTTTCTCTTTCATTTTATTTATTTTCTTCCTGTCTAACCCATTGATTATGCTATCTATGCATAAAAAAGCACGAAAAATCCCCTCAAAAAACCTATTAAAAATCAATCATATATGTCTAAGTATTTTTGTTATTAAATAAAAACAATCAATTGTGTGACGCTCATCAACTTTAATGAATTTATTCCCACATTTATTTGAAAAGTAGAAACCTTATATTAGCTTAAATAATGAAGAAAATAATCTTATTTGATTTCAAAGGCTTTGGAACTGTTACATTATTTTAACATTCGTTGGTTGGTGTCCATTCCCCATTTGACACCTTTCATTATAAAACATATTGAATTTATTATTTTAGAATGGAGTCTTGAATGAAAAGAATCGCTTTGATTACCGGCTCAAAAGGCGGTATTGGTTCTGCTATTTCTAGTCAGCTCGTCGCGGAAGGATTCCGTGTAGTCGCAACATATTATACCGGGGCATATCAATGTGCTGTCGATTGGTTTAACGAAAAGGGATTTACTGAAGATCAGGTTCGTTTACTTGAACTGGACGTGACTGATACTGAGCAGTGCGCAGAAAGATTAGGTTTACTCCTGGAAGAAGAAGGAAGTGTTGATGTTGTCATTAATAATGCCGGTATCACACGTGATGGCGTGTTCAAAAAAATGACCGCTAAAAACTGGAAAGATGTGATTGATACAAATCTGAACAGTGTATTTAACGTAACTCAGCCATTATTTGGCGCCATGTGCGAAAAAGGATATGGCCGGGTGATTAATGTTTCGTCAGTGAATGGCCTGAAAGGCCAGTTCGGACAGACCAACTATTCTGCTGCTAAAGCTGGCATGATTGGCTTCAGCAAAGCTTTAGCCGCTGAAGGTGCCCGCTTTGGTGTGACAGTGAATGTGATTGCCCCTGGATACACAGCCACCCCAATGGTGGAAGAGATGAAACCTGAAGTCCTCGAATCCATCGTAGGACAAGTTCCTATGAAACGCCTTGCCAAACCCGAAGAGATAGCCCAGACAGTCAGCTTCTTAGTGAGCGATGGCGCCGCCTATATTACTGGTGCCACACTATCTGTTAACGGCGGACTATACATGAGCTAATCGGGGTATCAATGATGGAAAAAGTATTTATTGTTGCGGCAAAGCGGACGCCTGTCGGCTCATTTGGTGGCAGTCTGAAAGGTGTTGACGCTGGTCATCTGGGTGCAAAAGCAATTCAGGGAGTGTTAACAGCAGCTTCCCTTTCTCCCAAAAACGTTGATGAAGTGATTGTCGGTAATGTGGTTGGTGCCGGTCAGGGTATGAGTGTTGGCCGTCAGGCTTCTATTTTCGCCGGGATTCCCGAAACGACTCCGGCATACAGCATTAACATGGTTTGTGGCAGCGGTATGAAAGCTGTGATGGAAGGCGTCAGCCATATCCGTAGCGGTGATGCACGGGTTGTTGTCGCTGCCGGTGTTGAAGTTATGTCTCAAATTCCGTTTGCTTTGCCGGGCGGTGTTCGCGACGGCAATAAAATGGGCGATATGACTCTGGTTGATTTGCTGGTTCACGATGGACTAACCGATGTATTTAATCAGTACCACATGGGATGTACCGCAGAAAATATAGCCAAAGAATACGATATCTCTCGGGAGGAGCAAGACCAGTTTTCTCTTGCCAGTCAACAAAAAGCAGTTGCAGCGATTGAAGCCGGAAAATTTGTTGATGAAATCATCCCCGTTGATGTGAAAGTCAAACGAGACACGGTTGTATTTGATACGGATGAGCATCCTAAGGCCACTACTTCACTTGAACTCTTATCCCGCTTACGTCCGGCATTTGTCAAAGACGGAACGGTGACTGCCGGTAATGCATCCGGCCTGAATGACGGTGCAAGTGCAATTATTGTTGCGTCTGAAAGTGCCGTGAAAGAGTACGGTTTAACTCCGATTGTTGAAATCGTCAGTTATGCACAGGCTGGTGTTGATCCGAAAGTTATGGGGTTAGGTCCGGTTCCCGCAGTGACAAAAGCATTGAAACGGGCGGAGAAAAAATTAGATGAAATGGATCTGCTGGAATTGAATGAAGCATTCGCAGCTCAGGCATTAGGTGTTGTGAAAGGTTTATCGAGAGAGCATGCAGTTCCTGAAGAAGCAATTCTTCAAAAAGCGAATGTAAACGGTGGAGCGATCGCGCTTGGTCATCCACTTGGTGCATCAGGAAACCGCATATTGGTTACGCTTATCCATGAATTGAAACGGAGAGGTGGAGAATATGGGGTGGCGTCACTATGTATTGGCGGAGGAATGGGAACCGCCGTCATTGTGAAGGCCGTTGGCTAAATTAAAAGGAAGATTTTTGACCCACAATTGGAGATGAAGATATGTATACGGACTTCTTTAAATCATTTACTGATCAAACAGAAAAAACATTAGAACCATATTTCAAATTTAACAAATTGCTGACTAAAAACGTTGAAGTGTTAACTGAGCTTCAGTTGAACTCAATGAAAACGTACAGCGATATCGGACTTGCTCAGATGAAAGCAGCAAGTGATGTGAAAGACGTTGCGACACTGACGGCTTTCAACACTCAGCAGATGAGTACACTATCTAAGCTGTCACAACAAATGGTTGACGATAGCAATAAGCTTCAGGCAATTGCCAAAGAGTTTAAAGATGATGTTGAGAAACTAACTTCAGAAAACCTTTCAACAGTCACTCCTGCGTAACTCCGTGTCTTTTGGCCGCCTTTGCGGGCGGCTTTTTTCTGAACTAGGGAGTAGGTTATGATTCAACACTTCTTCTCGGACTACCTGATGAAACTTCAGGAAACCAATAGTAAATGGTGGACTGATTTTGAAACTCAGCAGGAGGTCTTTCGTTCGCCCTTGAATAAAGCGATGCAGGAAGTGAATTTTGAGGATACTGCAAAACTTTTTGAACGGGCTGCCCACCAACCGGCTGCACTACTCAATCTTCAGATGGAGTGGTGGCAGAATCAGTTGGAAATTTGGCAAAATATTGCCCTTGCCGGAAATAAGGAACAGCTGATTGAAGCTGAGCATGGAGATAAACGCTTTGCGGATGAGTCATGGAAGAATGACGCAATGTACAGCTTTATCATGCAGTCCTATTTATTATTTGGCAAAACATACCTTGAAACAATCGATGCAATTGAAGGCTTGGATGACAAAGTAAAAGATCGTTTGCGCTTTTTTTCCCGTCAGACGATCAATGCTATGTCGCCCAGCAATTTTATTGCAACAAACCCAGAGTTGTTGAAGCTGACACTCGAATCTAACGGAAAGAATCTGGTCGATGGAATGGAAGCACTCAAAGAGGATGTTGCCTCCAGTGCCGATATTTTAAAAGTACGTATGACCAATAATAACGCATTCCGGGTTGGTCAGAATGTCGCAACAACAGCGGGTAAAGTGGTCTTCAGAAATGAGTTGTTTGAACTGATTCAGTACACACCGCTGACTGAACAGGTTTACAGCACGCCATTACTAATTGTTCCACCATTTATCAACAAGTACTACATTCTCGATCTCCGGGAAAAGAACTCGATGGTTCGATGGTTACTGGAACAGGGCCACAGCGTCTTTATGATGTCCTGGCGAAATCCGGGGGCAGAACAGGCCGCAGTAGGTTATGAAGACTATGTACTTGATGGTGTCGTGAAAGCTGTTTCCGTACTGGAAGACATTACCGGGCAGGAACAAATTAATGCAGCCGGTTATTGTATCGGTGGTACTTTGCTGGCGACAACGATTGCTTATTATGCTGCGAAACGAATGAAAAAACGGATTAAATCCGCATCTTTCTTCACAACCTTGCTGGATTTCTCTCAGCCGGGCGAAGTTGGTGCTTATATTAATGATCCGGTGATTCGTGCCATTGAGATGCAAAACCTGGCTCGTGGTTATATGGATGGCCGTTCACTGAGTGTGACGTTCAGCTTACTACGGGAAAATAGCCTCTACTGGAATTATTATGTAGATAACTATTTGAAAGGTTCAAGTCCGGTCGATTTTGATCTGTTGTACTGGAATAGTGATAGTACCAACGTCACTGCCGCCTGCCACAACTTCTTACTCAGAGAACTTTATCTGGAGAACAAGCTGATTCAGGACAAAGGAGTGAAAGTTGGTGGCGTCTGGATTGATCTGAATAAAATTAAGATTCCGAGCTATTTTATTTCAACCAAAGATGATCATATTGCTTTGTGGCAGGGCACCTATAACGGAGCAATGAATACCGGCGGTAATAAGACGTTTGTGCTGGGTGAATCCGGTCATATTGCCGGTATTATCAATCATCCGGATAAAAAGAAATACGGTTACTGGCTGAATGATGCGCTGGACGAAAATGCCGATGAATGGCTGGCGAACGCCCACCGGAAAGAAGGTTCCTGGTGGACTCACTGGAATGAATGGCTGCTTGGTTTCTGTGCAAAAGAGAAAATTGAACCGTTGGCTTTCGGTAGTGATAACTATCCTGTACTGGACGAAGCTCCGGGAGAATATGTCCGACAAGTGCTGCCGGTTCCCCCCGCAGCAAATGATTCATCCGTAGATAATGACCTATCCGTAGATGTTGCAGAAGATCTTCAATCTGCAGAAGAATAGCCTATCGAAAAGATAGCTATACCTCTTGTGCCGCCCCCACCTTTAGGCGGCACTTTTTTATGTCCCCAAGCCTCAGCTTATCAATAACAATAAAATTTCTGTTATCCGGGATAATAACGTGGATAAAGAACAGTCCCCCATTTTGTTGAGAGCATGCTAGAATTGCATCATTTTATCAAATTAGTCCGTTTGTGATTGAGTAGTGCCGCTGGACTCCGGCAAGATGTAATATTCAGTGAAAGACATGCGGATGTCTGTGAAAGGTTTGTTTCAAATGGTTAACAACACAATCCAATGGTTTCCGGGGCATATGCATAAAGCTCGCAAGGAGATCGAGGAAGTTATTCCACAAATTGATGTCATTATCGAGGTTCTGGATGCCCGAATCCCGTTTAGCAGCGAGAATCCAATGATTGCTGAACTTCGGGGCGATAAACCTTGCGTTAAAGTTTTAAACAAACGGGATTTAGCTGATCCCGTAGTAACGGCTCTCTGGATTGAACATCTTGAACAGGAAAAGGGAGTAAAAGCTCTGGCCATTACGACCCAGCATCCTCAGGAAGTCAGTCAGATTATGGAGTTGTGCCGTAAACTGGCGCCGCATCGTGAAGAGATAGGAAAAAACATCCGAACGATGATCATGGGGATTCCGAATGTCGGTAAATCGACGATTATCAATACGCTGGCCGGGCGGAGTATTGCTCAGACAGGAAACCAGCCGGCAGTGACACGTCGTCAGCAACGGATCAATTTGCAGAACGGGATCGTTTTGTCGGACACGCCGGGGATTCTGTGGCCGAAGGTTGAGAATCCTCACTCTGGTTTTCGTCTTGCAGCGACGGGAGCAGTCAAAGATACGGCTATGGAATATGATGAAGTGGCTTTTTATACCGTTGAATATCTGGCTCAGGCATACCCGGAGTTACTGAAAGCCCGCTATCAGATTGAAGAAGATCCGCAATCGGATCTGGAGTGGATGGAAGCTATCGGACGTAAGCGCGGAGCCTTACGGGCCGGAGGTAGAATTGACTTGCACAAAGCTTCAGAAATTCTGCTGCATGAACTGCGGGCGGGAACGATCGGAGCAATTACACTGGAGCGGCCGGAAATGATTCACCAGGAACTGATCGATGCTGAGTTGGAAGCAACCAGAAAAGCTGAAGAAAAAGCTAAGAATAAAGAGGAACGCCGTAAACGCTATCTACGCAATAAACGTTAATCCGGTAAGGTTCAACTCTATGAAAAAATGACAGCGGAAGGCTGTCATTTCTCTTCTTCAGTTCAATTGGTTTACTAGTCTCAGGAGATCTGAGCCAGTTTCAACAGAATCTGTTCCAGTTCATCCCAGGGCATTAACTGCGAATCAATGACTTCCATTCGTGACTCAAATCCGTCCAGTGATATTTCATGAACGGAAACAACCCGGTGATTGACATTAAATGAAAAACACCCGCGTTCAGTATTCATCACCGCTTTGACTCGTTCTGCCGTGAGTTCGCTGAATAATGAGAACAAGGCGTCAAAAGGAAAACAGATTTCAGCTCCGAAAATCCAACCACAACTATAGTAACCATCTCCCTGATTCTCTTTTCTCAGATAAGCATCCCCAGGCGCTAACTGAAATGTCGGCTCATCACCACCATGATGATGGAATGAATGCCCGCTTTCATTGTGTGACTCTTCCCGCCGGGGCAGATCAAGAACTTCCGGAGGAATATCTCCGAACCGGGTCAGTTTATGGAAAATTTTGGCCGGTTGCTGGTCTGTAATCCAGTCATTGAACATATCAATATCGGTGACGTGACATTGGTCGACTTTGTTACCGATAACCACATCGGCGCAGGTCAGTTGATCATTAAAATTCTGATGCGTCGTATATTTACTGTTGCTGAGGTTGCGGGGATCAACCAGTGCAATGGTTGCTTTTAAATCAAGGTAAGGCTGGTATTGTTCCGAAGTCAGAATCGATACAATCTCACGAGGATGTCCCAGCCCGGTTGGCTCGATGAGCAGGCGATCCGGCTTTTGCCGCAACAAGGCTGTTATCCCGACAGACATCGGTACTCCGGCAGTACAGCACATACAGCCTCCGGGAACTTCTTTCACCAAAGCATTTTGTTGGGATAAGACTGTACCATCGATACCGATTTCCCCAAACTCGTTGACCAGCACCGCCCAGTTTTGATCGGCAGGTTTGTTTTTAAGCAGATTCAGAATCGCAGTTGTTTTTCCTGTGCCAAGAAATCCGGTAATGATATTTGCAGGAATACGTTGAGCCATGACTTCAACTCCAAATTTGAAAGAGCTTTCAGTATACAGAGATTGCTTCGGCGGATAAAATGTATCGGCGGATCAAATGTAAAAGGCGCACTTACGAAAGCGCGCCTTAATTTCCCGCGACTCATATCGTGAGCTTGCGATCTGGTTTGAAACTAACCAGCTAATGGCGGGAATGGTCTTAGGATTGTTATTCCTTCATCCAAATTGTATGTAAGGCTGAATCTTTCCTCCGGTTGAGATCATTTCACTTGCCTCACACTTTGATTATGGATCGATATGCCTGTATTTCAAGTGTGATGTGCATTTGTTGTACAGTTTTTTTATGTGGTTCACAGATTTGTTTTCTGCATATAATGGCGTATATCATCAGGTGACTTCAAAGAGCGTATTTTAAGATTGGAACAGCATCTGGGTGATTATTGGTTGATTGTAAGAATGTAAATATGAAATTCAACATTGCAATATTGCAGCTATAGAAGATGATAAGGATGCGTATAATTCACGCTCGTTGACACTGATATTTTTGTTTGTGAGGCCCAATTTCAATGACATCTAAAGAGAGATTCAAACCTTCCCTTTTAGCAAAAGTTCCTAAAGATGCAATTAATCAGTTTCTCTCAAAAGATAAGACTCCGGTCTCTGTTCTGTTTCTTTCCATTCTGGTCGGAATTCTGTCCGGCCTGGTTGGTACTTATTTTGAACTGGGGATCCATTTCGTATCTGAAACCCGGACCGACTGGCTCATCAGCGAAATAGGTAACATGCTACCGCTATGGTTAGCTGCTTTTCTCATTAGTGCGAGTCTGGCTTTCATTGGCTACTTTCTGGTTCACCGTTTCGCCCCGGAAGCTGCCGGTTCAGGAATTCCTGAAATCGAAGGTGCAATGGATGGCATGCGGCGCGTTCGCTGGTGGCGGGTGCTGCCGGTGAAGTTTTTCGGTGGGTTAGGCGCTTTGGGATCCGGAATGGTTCTGGGGCGGGAAGGGCCAACCGTACAAATGGGCGGAGCTATCGGGCGAATGATCTCAAGTGTGTTCCGGGTTAAAGATGATGATGCCCGGCACTCTTTGCTGGCTGCCGGTGCTGCCGGTGGATTGTCAGCTGCATTTAATGCACCGCTTGCCGGGATTATGTTTGTCGTTGAAGAGATGCGGCCACAGTTTCGTTATACTCTGATTTCGATTAAAGCTGTAATTATCTCATCAGTGTTTGCCAATATTGTCTTCCGGATGATCAACGGCCAGTCAGCCGTGATTACCATGCCTCAGTATCAGGCTCCGGAAATCGAGTCATTGTGGCTATTTTTACTGCTGGGCATTCTGTTTGGTATTTTTGGGGTATTTTTCAACCGGTTAGTCACCTTTTTTCAGGATATCTTTGTCAAAATTCATCGTAATGATCGAAAACGCTACCTGTTAGTTGGTTCGTTTCTCGGCGGCTGTTTTGGAATACTGTTGCTGTATCTTCCTGATTTGACTGGCGGAGGTATCTCACTTATTCCGGTGATTACCAATGGCGGTTACACGGCTAGTCTGCTGATTATGCTGTTTCTGGGGCGAATTTTAACCACGATGCTCTGCTTTGGTTCTGGTGCTCCCGGTGGTATTTTTGCACCGATGCTGGCTTTAGGGACTCTGTTTGGTTATGCGTTCGGTGTGATTTCACACAGCTTTCTGCCTGAACTGGCATTTGATCCGGGGATGTTTGCGATTGCTGGTATGGGAGCACTGTTTGCTGCAACGGTCAGGGCACCGATAACCGGCATTTTACTGGTGATTGAAATGACCAATAACTACTATCTGATTTTACCGTTGATCATTACAGTACTTGGGGCAGTTATTTTTGCTCAGTTGTTGGGTGGTGAGCCATTATACAGCCAGTTACTACACCGGACGCTGAAAAACGAAAAACTGCGTCAGCAGGATTTACCACCACAGGAACAACCCGCGGTTTAATTGATTTGCAAACAACATAAAAAGGACTGGCTGGCCAGTCCTTTTTTAGTCTTATTCCGTACAGATTTACTTAATGGATGGAATGTATCCATAACTCAGAACCAGTTCCCGAACCCGGTCAGACTGAAGGTATCTGACAAAATCTTTGGTTTCCGGACTCGCTTTATCAGAATAATGGACGACCAGAAATGGCCGGGAAAGCTGATATGAACCGTCAGAAATTGTTTCACTGGAAGCCATTACGCCTTCGAAGGGAACGGCTTTAATCGATTGATCGACGGAGCCTGTAGAAATAAAACCAATCGCACGCGTATTATGGTTGACCAGCGTTTTGACCATGCTGTTACTGTTGACGACCAGATTACTGGCATTGATGTCGGAAACCAGACGATTATTGACGACTCTGGTTAATCCTAACAGGCTTTCAAAACTGAATCGGGTTCCCGAAGATGCTTCTCGTGTGACAACGGCAATTCTCTGATCATTTCCACCAAGTTCTTTCCAGTTGGTAATCTGACCTTTATAGATTTTGTATAGTTGTTCTCTGGTCAGGTTTTTCACCGGATTGGCCAGATTTACCACAATTGCCAGTCCATCGTACGCCAGAAGTTGGATATGCAGATTCTCTTCCAGTTCTCCTTCAGTCAGATAACGGGAACTCATTGCAATATCAGCAACACCTTTTTTTAGTAAGGTTATTCCTGCGGTTGAGCCCACACCCTGAACGGCAACATAGCTTTTCGGATGTGTCTTATTATAGTCTTCCGCCAGAATATCCATAATTCGCGCAACCGATGTTGACCCTGACACATTGATTTCTTTGGCAGCAACCTGTGAAGACATTACCAATGTACTGAGAAATAGGCCGATAACAACCCGCAACATAATCCACTCCAAGTCATATAAGAAAGCTCAGATATTATGAGATTTTGATGACACTTTTGTGACTGCTCTATAGAAAGAGAAGAAAGACAAATCTCCTTTGTCAAGATAATGGTTATTCGTATTTGTGTATCGTCCTAAAAGAGGGAATGGTTTATACTCAATACATTGCGAGATCAATGCAACAGAATAAAAACTATGGGATGGTTGCTTATCTCAGTTTATTCAGAGGCTTATTGAGGTATAGATGACGGTCGTTAACCTATTACAACGTCAGATCGAACACCGGGCAGAACTTTTGTGTCAAAACCGCAACCAAGGGTTGCCGGTTGGCATCGGTAAGTCATGCTTTGAGCCGATTATCAATGGTGTAACATTTCTTAAGCACCATTATAAGCTTGACTCCAGCCATTTTGACTACTCGACACCAGTTGCAAAGATCCAATGGGATCAGGAATCGAGATTGTGGACGCTCTACGTCCCGGATGGTAAGAATGCATGGATACCTTATCCTTTTCTAGGAAAGAGTGAGGATTTGACGGCATTAACCCGTGAAGTTGAAAAAGACCCCAAATCATTGTTCTGGTCTTAGTTCGTCGGTTTTTTGAATGTGCCAGTAAGTGGCTGTGTTCGGAAAAAAGGGTATTCATCTGAATACCCTTTTTTATATGCGAGGTAATTGATTCACGCAGCTATCTCAGATAAAACCACCACAGCATAGGCTTATAACGGTGGTGGTCGAATTCTGGATTTATGCTGTTTTTTGTGTATCGACCTGAGTCAATTCAGCAAAAACTTCAGTCGGCTTTGCAATAATGTTCCGGTTTTCCTGATTGACTTCATTAAGTGTTACTTCAAGCGTGTCGCCCAGTTTGTACACCAGTGCTTTATCAATGTAAATGTAGCCATGATCAGCGTGGCATTCGATCCGTTCTTTATTATCCATAATTAATGGTGCCGGAATAAATGCAGACGCGCCGTTTTCAAGTAATCTGACCCGCATTCCTGCACGGTTAATATCAAATATTTCAGCATGATAGCGAGTCTGCTTCTGAGGCTCATCGGCCAGAGTGCGAGCATAAAGCCAGTCACTGACACTTCTTTCTGCAATCTTATGATGTTTTCGATGGACTGCCAGCTCTTCACCCACCAATTCATCCGGTAATTGTACAGGTGGTTTACCCATAATATAGGATTTGAGTAAGCGGTGATTGATCATATCACCATACTTACGAATCGGTGAAGTCCATGTTGCGTAGACATCCAGACCCATAGCAAAGTGCGGGGCTGGCTGATTACTGATTTCACTATAGCTCTGGAATTTGCGGATACGGTTATCCAGATAGCTGGTATCCTGAGTTGAGAGCCAGCGACGTAGTGCAGCAAAACCTTCCAGTGTTTTCACGGTTTCTGCATCATGATCATTCATTCCATGTTCGGCAATGAGTGAAATCACGTCGGCAATCCGTTCAGATTTGAAACCGTCATGGACATTAAATACTCCGGTGCCAAACTGTTGCTGAAGCACTTTACCGGCACAGACATTTGCTGTCACCATGGCTTCTTCGACCAGACGGTTGGCGCTCCGGCGCGTATCGGCATGAATCGCAATTACGTCGTTGTCTTCACTCAGTTCGAAGCGATAATCTGGTCTGTCCGGGAAGACGACTGCATGAGTTTCCCGCCATGAAATCCGGGCTAGGGAGAAGTCATAAAGATCCCGAACTACCTGAGCAATCGTGTCTGAAGGTGTCCAGTTTGCTGATTCACCCTGTTCGAGCCAGTCTGATACATGATCGTAAACCAGACGTGCATGAGATTTTATTTGTGCAGAGAAAAAACGGATATCATCCTGAAGGGTTCCGTCCTGAGCGACAGTTACCGTACAGCAGAGTGCGGGACGAATCTCATCTTCCCGCAGTGAGCACAGGTTGTCGGCCAGATCTCTGGGGAGCATTGGAATATTACGGCCTGGCAGATATATGGTAAAGCCACGTTCGCGGGCAACCTTATCCATCTGATCATCCGGCGTAATATAAGCTGTCGGGTCAGCAATAGCGATGGTCAGTTCGAAATCACCGGATTCAGTCCGTCTGGCGAACAGCGCGTCATCCATATCCTGAGTGGACTCACCGTCAATGGTTACAAACGGAACATCGGTTAAATCAACCCGTTCCAGTGCAGGATCATCTTTCTGTTCCCAGTTTTCGATTCCTGCCGGTTCCTGATTCGGTAAATCGTTTTCTGCCAGAGTAACCCACCAAGGTGCGATTTTATCATCAGCATCAGTAATTTTATGCGTTATTTCAACAAAAAAGCTGTTATCACCTTTTAATGGATGACGGGTAAGCTGGGCAACGACCCAATCGTTTTCTGCAATGGTATTTGGATCCAGCCCCTTTCTGACTTTTGCTTTCAGTGGCTGTTTTTTCAATTGCGGATGGTCCGGTGCTACATTCAGCTTACCTTTATGCAGCTTAACACGACCGATAAAACGAGAAAGGGCTGGTTCGAGCAGTTCTTGTGGCTCTGCAACTTCACGCTCGTTTTCGGTGCGAATGATGGCAACCACTTTATCGCCGTGCATTGATTTTTTCATGTATGGCGGCGGGATAAAGACACTGTTTTTACTGTCGATTTCTAAAAAGCCGAAACCTTTATCAGTCGCTTTAATCGTCCCTTCTTTCTTAGGCAGATTCTCCTGAATCTGTTGTTTTAGCTGGGCAAGTAATGGGTTGTCTTGAAACATCAGATACTATTTTAACCTTTCATTTAAGCTCTGGAGAGACCGACTCTCCTCGATTCTGGCCAAGATTTTCTTCCGCTAAACGGTGTCGAATATCGGCGAAATTTCCATAAATATAGTAATACGCCACATGGTACTAGGTAATTAGGGGAAAGTATATGATTCCATAGTCGTGTTGACCTGTAGCAACAGGGGATAAACGTTGGGATCATCCGGACGTAAATGTATGGAAATATCACATGCTCGCTGAACAGAGGCAGCTTTATGCAGTCAAAAGAGACCAACATGAACGAACATGCATATATTGAGAGGTGAATTCCATCTTTCTGTGGGGAAAACTGGAGATAAAATTTCAGAGAGCTATTATTCAGTAAGCATTGTAAATGCATTGATTGGCGGATAAAAAGAGTGACTTTTGTCAGCATCGAGAAAAATATGTGATGAATTTCAATTTTTTCTGGCTTTTTTTATGCTTTTAGGGAATAATCCGCCTCCTTTGTTATGTCCCTGGTCGCTTTAAAGCGGACTTAAGTCAATACCGCACGGAAAGGAATCTATCCTTGACTGGATTAGAAATGGTAAAGCGCATGGGGCCTTGTTATTCATCTAAATTAGTGGAAACCCCATGCAAGAAAATGTAATTCAATTCAATGAATTAGCTCTTAGAGACGAAATCCTTACTGCCCTGAACAACATGGGTTTTGTCTCTCCTACACCCATTCAGGCTGCTGCTATCCCATTTTTGCTGGAAGGTCGTGATGCTTTAGGTAAAGCACAGACTGGTACAGGAAAAACTGCTGCTTTTTCTCTGCCTTTGCTTAACAAACTGATTATGGATCAGCGTAAGCCTCAGGCTATCGTGATGGCACCGACCCGTGAACTGGCAATTCAGGTTGCAGCAGAAATTAAAAATCTGGGTCAGCAGATCGCTGGCCTGAAAGTTTTAGAAATTTATGGCGGTGCGTCAATCGTTGATCAGATGCGCGCTCTGAGATCCGGTGCTCATATCGTTGTGGGTACTCCTGGACGGGTAAAAGATTTGATTACCCGTGATCGTCTTCACCTGGACGAGTGCCATACATTTATTCTCGATGAAGCTGATGAAATGCTGAAAATGGGCTTCGTCGATGATGTAACCTGGATTATGGAACAGGCACCGGAAAGTGCTCAGCGTGTCCTGTTCTCGGCAACGATGCCGCCAATGGTGAAAACTATTGTTGACCGCTTCCTGCGTGATCCTGCCCGGGTTGACGTCGCCGGTGCAAACCAGACTGTTGCTAAAGTTGAGCAACAATTCTGGGTCGTAAAAGGCGTAGAAAAAGATGAAGCTATGGTGCGTATGCTTGAAACAGAGGAAACCGATGCTTCGATTGTTTTCGTTCGTACCCGTCAGGATACCGAACGTCTGGCTGACTGGCTTTCTTCCCGTGGATTTCGAGCAACTGCGTTGCATGGTGATATTCCTCAGTCTTTACGGGAAAGAACAGTTGAGCACATCAAAAAAGGTGTGACTGACATTCTGGTTGCAACTGACGTTGTGGCTCGTGGACTGGATGTGCCGCGTATCACTCACGTGTTCAACTATGACATTCCATTTGATGTTGAATCCTATATCCACCGCATTGGCCGTACCGGTCGTGCTGGGCGTCAGGGTAAAGCGATTCTGCTGGTTCGGACCAACCAGATTCGGATGCTGCGCACCATTGAGCGGGTAACTCGTTCTTCTATGGAAGAAATTCAGTTGCCACACCGTGATCAGGTTGCACAGGCTCGTCTGGTAAAACTGAGTCAGGAACTGGAAACTGAAAAAGAACACAAAGCACTGGAGAAATTTTCCGAGCTGGTTGAGCAACTCAGAGACTCTCTGGATATCGACACCACGACACTGGCTGCTATGTTACTGAAACGTCAGCAGGGTAAACGTCCACTGTTTTATATCGGCGAAGATCCAATGGTTGCTGAGATCGAACGCGAGAAACTGCGCCGTCGTGAACGCCGTGAAGGTGGTGGTAGCCGCCGTGGTTATGGTCAGGAAAATCAGGACTGGGATACTTACCAGTTGCAGGTTGGCCGTGAGCAGGGCGTACAGGTGAAAGATATTGTCGGTGCTTTGGCGAACGAGCTGGGCTTAGGCAAAAACTCGATTGGTGCAATTAAACTTGCACAGGGCCATACTTTTGTCCAACTGCCAAAAAGCATGTCTTCTGATGTTACCCGTAAGCTGCGTAAATTACGGATTCGCCAGAAAGATGTTGGTGCTGTTGTGTGTGATTTCAACGACTTCCGTGAATCTCGTGGTGGAAGTCGTCGTGATGGTGCTCGCCCAAACCGTGAAGGTGGTCGTGGAGAAGGTCGCGGTTCCCGTGAGAATGGTCGTCGTGAAGGCGAACGCCGCTTTGATCGTAACCGTGGAGGTGATCATCGTGGTTCTCACCGTGGTGAACGTGGTCACAGCAGACGCCGTGCAGACGCATAATTAATTTTTCGTTCTATCCGGACAGAAAGGGAAGCGCTGAGCGCTTCCCTTTTTTATTCCTGCTTTGGTGTCAAAACTAAACAGATTCCGGTTTCCTGATAGCTCTCACTGCCAAAACTGGCTTGTCTGATGTTTTGATTTAATTGGCCAAAACTTTGGGCATCTTTTCCTGTCGCCGGATCCATGTACGTCTGATCCGGTCTCATCATGACCCAGTGAAGACCGCCACTGGCGGTTTGCAGAACTTTTAATACTCTCTGATTCTCATGAGGATGGGGAAGAGCGGTTTGATTAACCGTAACTCCTTGGCGCTCACAGGCTTCTCTGGCCGCCGGGTAGAGGTGCATCAATTTATCTGAGTATTCATTAGGTAAGAAATACAGTGCTGAATTCAATCCTTGCTGATCCGCAGCCTGAATAATATGGTGAGGCAGAGAGTAACCGGCTTTGGTTAAATCATCATTTGGTCCTGAGCCTGACGTGATCCGGTAGAGCTTTTGTTCACACTGTAGTGATGTCTTAAGATCTTTCCCTGTTTTTAACTCTATTGCACTACATAGTAAGCTCACGGCACCACATGAGTTCGTGTGAAGTTGTTTCATCCTGGTTTTGTTGAGATGGCTTGACTGAGTTTTTGAGATAGCATTTTGCGTTTGGGATTCAGTGCTGAGTGCTTCATTATTCAAATCAGGAAATCGACTTTCGTTCAGGCGACCGATCATGTGACCTCTATTATATTAATGGATATACATCTTAATGGGTGTAGATAGTGAGTGGCTATTTATCACTTTTGGTTCAGGGCGAGATATTACGTTCTGGATATCATTTGCTGAATGAAAAATATCGGGGATAATTTTTGTGTCAGTGAATTACAGTTGGTTTCAGCCAATCAGGTATACTATTTCATTCAATCCTCTGGTGTATCGAAAACTACATGCTAAAAATAAACACATTGTCCATTCGGTCTTATAGCCGTCAGACCAAACAACATTGCCACAGTTTTCATCAGCTTGTACTGCCTGTTAAAGGGGTGATCAACATGGAGGTTGCGACATTTAAAGGCAAAGTGATGCCAGGCGAATGTGTCGCTGTCAAAGCAGGAGAAGTTCATTACTTTGCTGCGGAAACTGAAGCAAAGTTTGTTGTAGCTGATCTTGAGAGACTTCCTGAACCAATCATGACCTCGGGTACTGTAGTTTTTTCTATTACATCACCACTATTGCGTTATTTAAGTTTCATTGAAGAGCAGCTTAAATATCAGGTCAATACAGATATTGAAAAGTTAATGTATGACACTTTCTATGCTCTGATGTGTGCGCAGCAGGTATTAAAGCAATTCGATCATAGGATCAGAAATGCGATGGAATATATTGATGCTCATCTTTCTCAGCCTCTTTCCAATACACAATTGGCTACAATTGCTTATTTGAGCCCGACCCAATTCAAGAAGGTCTTCAAACAACAGACCAATCTCACGGTAACTCAATACATTACCAAATTACGTATGGAAAAAGCACAGGCTCTACTGCTGCATACCGATTACCCGATACAGATCGTTGCTGAAACTGTCGGATATACGAATCTGACGGCATTCAGCCGACGTTTTTCACAATATGTCGGTTTACCACCATCCAAATATGCGCGCTAATTACGTCTTTCAGGTTAATAAAACCGTCCGATCAGCAAAATAGAAGTGTCTTCATAGAGATAGAATTATTCCTCATTCAGGGACAATTTATGGGGGATTCATGTCTTACAGAGATTCAGGTATCAGCGGTGTTTTGTGCGTTATGCTTGCCAGTGTCTTCTGGGGAACAACAGGAACAGCTGTCAGCTTTATACCTGATGTCAGCCCTCTGGCAACCGGAGCTTTTGCGACAGGAATGGGTGGATTGTTATTGCTCTGGAATGCGCGTCGTCATCTGCTCGCGGACCGTAAACAGTTTATTGCCCGGCCGGGGAGACTTATATTAGGAGCAATCTCTGTCGCAACTTATCCTCTTTCATTTTATAGCGCAGTTAAGCTTTCGGGGGTTGCGACAGGAACTTTGATCTCACTCGCCAGTGCGCCTTTTTTTACTGTTTTGCTGGAACGTCTTATCAGCAAAAAAGCAATATCTTCTCAATGGGGCATTTCATTCTTAGTCGGCGTATCCGGTATTGTGCTTTTAATACTTGGCCAGGAAAATCACATACAACAGACTGATCGGCAAAAATTTTATGTCTGGGGAATCTGTTTGGGCTTGGTTGCCGGTCTGTCATATGCTGTTTATGCATGGTTTGCGAGGCAGATGATAGAACAGGGAATTAGTTCGAAATCATCCATGGCAAGTATGTTCGGAGGTGCTGCAATACTATTGTTACCTTCATTAGTCTTTACCGGAAAGAATGCATTTTCTGATATCCAGCATGTTACTATTATGCTCTATATGGCATTCATCCCAATGTTTTTGGGATATTTATGCTTTGGCTATGCGCTGAAGCAGATTGATGCTGCTAAAGCGACACTGATTACTTTATTCGAACCGGTAGTTGCGACACTATTGGCGGTCTGGATTGTCAGAGAAACGTTCACCACAATCGGCTGGTATGGGATGACTCTGATTATTTTGTGCTTAATTTTACAAACGGTGAAATGGCCGGCAGAGCAAATACGGAGAACTGCCGGTGGATAGTGAAGTGATGTCCCCCATCGACAGGGAACAATCATTAACGCAGGATTCTGGCTCTGAATTGGCGGCCTTTGATTTTGCCATTTTCCAGTTTTTTCACCGCCTTTTTACCGACGTTTTTCTGGACAGCAACATAAGCCCGCATATCAAACAGATTAATTTTACCGACCTGTTTGCCTTCAATGCCTTGCTCGCCTGTGAGTGCGCCGAGAATATCTCCGGCACGGATTTTCTGTTTCTTCCCGCCGGAGATTTCAATCGTGACCATTTGTGGCTGAAACGCAGCCTGATTCAAGACTTCCTCTCCCGGCAGACTGACCGGATCAATCGGCATATTCATATATTCGTCGATTTGAGCCACCCGGATGCCTTCATTAGCGCTGAACAGGCTACATGCCATGCCTTTGCTGCCGGCCCGCCCGGTTCTGCCGATGCGATGGACGTGAACTTCCGGATCGCGGGACAGACGGTAGTTGATCACCATGTCGAGACTATCGACATCCAGTCCGCGTGCGGCGACATCTGTCGCGATCAGGATTGAAACACTCTTATTGGCAAACTGCACCAGCGATTGATTCCGCTCCCGCTGCTCCAGATCTCCATGCAGATCAATCACACTGAAACCATCGTGATAGAGCGCATCGGCAACATCCTGAACTTCACGTTTGGTGTTGCAGAAAATGACAGTGGATTCCGGTTGATGGGCCAGCAAGAGCTTCTTCAGCGCCAGCAGTCTCTCATCGTCATCACCGACCTGATAAAAGGCCTGATGAATGGAAGTATTGTCATGGGTTGACTCGACTTTCACCCACTCCGGCTCATGCATGATGCGCTGAGCAATGGACTGGATCTGCACCGGAAATGTTGCACTGAACAGCAGGGTTTGCCGCTGGGCCGGTACTTGTTCGATGATCGCATCTAACGCATCCTGAAAACCCATTTCCAGCATCCGGTCGGCTTCATCTAATACCAGTGTATTCAGCTCCGCCAGATCAATACGGCCTTTCTGCAAATGGTCAAGAATCCGGCCCGGCGTACCGACCAGAATATGAGCGCCGTGAGCCAGAGAACCGATTTGTGGTCCCATCGGCATACCGCCGCAGAGTGTCAGCACTTTGATGTTATGGATCGCTTTGGCCAGTGAACGGATCTCATTGGCAACCTGATCCGCCAATTCGCGGGTCGGACAAAGTACCAGAGACTGAACCCGGAAGCGTTTGACATTCAGGTTATGCAGCAGACTCAGACCAAATGCCGCCGTTTTCCCCGAGCCGGTTTTTCCCTGACCGATAATATCTTTGCCTTGCAGCAGAAAAGGCAGACTCTGTGCCTGAATCGGAGTCATGCTGGTATAACCCAGCGTGTCGAGACTTTGCAGCAGTCCCGGGGACAAGGGCAAAGAAGAAAAAGATAACTGGCTCAAAAGGGTATTCCTTATAAAAGTGATGCTGGGTGTCTGACGTTTAACGTTTTGATTGTTGTCGTTTGGGTTGATTATTGACTGGTTCGCTTATGTTTTGGTACATAATTCAGAATCGAAACCGGAACTGGTTTTTTCGGTTCGAACCCGGCGATTTCCCGGCGCTCGATTAAATGGCCGAGACGGCTTTCAATCATGCACAGGTTTTTGAAATTGTCTTTAGAAACGAAAGAGATCGCCTCCCCGGATGCATTAGCTCGTCCGGTCCGGCCGATACGATGCACATATTCATCGGCCGGGAAGGGCAGATCGTAGTTGACTACTCGTGAGAGCGAATCAATATCGATGCCTCGCGCTGCCACACCGGTTGCAACCATGTATTTGATTTGACCGGTCTTAAAATCTTCCAGTAATTTGGCCCGGATAGCCTGACTGCGGCCACTGTGAAAAGCTTCGGCCTGAATGCCCCGTTTTTCCAGTTGAGTGACCAGTTTGGCGGCACCATGTTTGGTTTCAATAAAAATCAGGGCCTGATTCCACTGATTCTCCTGAATCAGATGTGCCAGCAGGGCTGACTTTTTATCTTTATCGACGGTGATTAGCCACTGTTCGATACTGGCTTTTGAAGCCTGATTGGCCGCGATGGTAATTTCATGCGGGTTATATACCGCAGTTTTTGCCAAATCGCGCACTTTGCGGGATAAGGTTGCCGAAAACAGCAGATGCTGAATATTTTCCGGGAGCCGATCGAGAATTTTGTTCAGATCGTCGATAAAGCCCATGTCGAGCATCCGGTCTGCTTCGTCCAGTACCAGCACTTCCACTTCTTCAAAATAGACGGCTCGCTGACCATACAAATCGAGCAGACGTCCCGGCGTTGCCACCAGCACATCGACACCTTCGATCAGACGTTGTTTCTGTGGCTGTTCATCGACACCGCCATAAATCGCCAGCGAAGTCAGCGCCAGATGTTTGCCATATTGCGCGACTTTTTCTGCCACCTGAATGGCCAGCTCACGGGTTGGTACCAGAATCAGTGCCCGAATCCGTTTTTTACGCTGCGTCTGCCCCTGAGAGAGTTTGTCCAGAATCGGCAGGACAAATCCGGCAGTTTTACCGGTTCCGGTCTGTGCGGCAGCGATCAGATCCTTGCCCTGCAAAATTACCGGAATGGCCTGAGTCTGAATCGTAGTCGGCTGACGATAACCCAGTTCACTGACAGCTTGTGTCAGGGGAGCACTGAGTCCGAGTTGCGCAAATGACATATTTACCTCTGATGATTCTGGAACGGCTGGATAAGTGAAGCGCGGGATTTTACCATGAAGATTGCTTTGATGAGAGCTTTATCTGTATCTGTTGTTTGTCTTTGGTTGATTAAAGGTGGATCGGGGATTCAGATGAGCGACTCTTTGGCTTTGGGAATATGACGCACAATGTCTTTCTCTGATTTCATAGACATTTGTGTTATGTGTGCCAGGAAGGCCGCCCTGTACGCTACATCAAGGCTGATGATGAACTCTTATTACCGTTGATAATCGACCTCTGCGAAAAGCGTGGAAACAACGGCTATCGGAGGATTACTGCGCATTTAAATCGCCGATGAAACACGGCAGCTTGCCAAGTCACTCGGTACTGTTTTGCCCGTTTGATGTGTTGGGCGACTTATCAGATCGCACAAACTTTACCGAGTTCCTTTCTTTTTCTTCTCGTCTCCACTAATCAACCTAAATCATAGTGAATCCGTAATTTGTGCTGCATAACAATAGGGCTGGTCATTTTCATCCAATTTCTTGCGACTTAAGAATTGAATTGTTACCATTTTATTTAGTTGCCAAATTTTATATATCTTTTCTTGTTCACATGTGTAGGTGATTCTATTATTTTTATCAATAAATGAAAGGTCCAATATATCCATGCCATCATATTTTTCACTTTCTTCACTTTTCACCATTTTTTTATCAGCAGAAATAATTATTTTTTCTTTGTATGGACCAATGTAGATGTTTTTTTGCATCACAAATGAGTATATTTTTACTATGGAATTACGAAGGGATTCTTCAGGTAACTCTATATTAATTGCTACCTTACCTGCATAGTCATCAGCTAATGGTTTAAATGGATTTGTTGTGTTGATTTCATTTAAAATGATATTTTTGAAATCTTCTTCTGACCAACTCTGTTTATGAAATACTGCCATTCCCGACATATTTGACCCCTGTGATTGATAGGTGAAAATGAACAAGATAGTTAAAACTGCTATTATACGCTTCATGACCATGTTCCATCTGGAGTGAAAATTTTAACTCCTTTGCTTAGTCCTTTTGGTGTCGAGGCTGATGATGGCCGACATCTTCCACCATGTATTGGCCATAGTACATAATTATCTGTACCAGCTTTTCTTGCACCAAAATTCGTGATCCCATCAGAAATCCCTTTGTGAGGTAACGCCTCGTATTCATTAAATAAATTATAAACAGAGTTATCACCATTTTTTTTACGTAAACTCTTTAATTCCTGCTCGATTTTAGAGTCTAATTGGTAGTCTCGCAATACGTGTCGATAAAACGTTCGAGTTAAAAATGCATTGACTTGAACATGAAAGTATTTTGCCATTTGCATTGCTAGACTTTCATCGGGTTTTGCTTCTGCATCATTATTGAATTTAGATTTATTCAGTAGTGCAATAGAGAGTTTCATCCCAGTTCTACAAGCGAAGCTGTGTATTATGCCATTTACAGAAAATGATTTTTCACTAATGTTAGCTAAACTATGTTTAGTGATGGTTATTTTTGGGCTTCCCCCCATATTGAAATTAATTTCACCTGGAGTTCCATGTGTATAAAGATATAAATCTTGAATCTTAACTCTATCTCTATTTCTATTTAACAAAGATATCAGTTGCGCTGAGTTTTTTATGGTAACTAATTCAAATTTAAATTCCTTTTTATATGTTTCTAAAACACCTATTTCAAGGTTAGTATATCCATAAGGAACAATTGCGATAACATTATTATCTGCAGCTCTCATCCCAGATTTTATTCTATAAGTGGCTGCAGCGATAAACATCATTTGAGTCCAGAAACTTTCATCATGGATATCCGTACCAATAACTATAATATTTTCTTTTTCTGTCGGAATAGAAATCTCTTTTCTTGTTTTGTTTGATGTTGATGACAATATTGACTTACCAATATTTTTCCATTGATTCTCACTCACTATTGTTATCCTTTTATTTCGATTTCAATTTCTTCCTGAGATGAATTGGTAATTAAGTGTGTTGCTCCATTCGAATCTGTTGTTCCATATTCGTAAGAACCGTCAGCTCTAAGAATTCGATATTCTGTGTTTGCTAATGGTAAACCAGCTTCCTCGTCATATAAAACGAAGGCTTCGTCATATGATGCAGAAACAATTTCTTTAGTGGGTGAGGATGAACTGCATGTACCAACAATGACGCTCCCTGTTCCTACAACGACTCCTCCACAGTTAATGGAACTACCGTTGATTGCAATGGGTAATCCATTCACTAGTACTGTTGATACGCCTTCTGTAATTTTTCGTGGATGTGGTGGATTCATTGGTTTTGAGTGCATCGTTAATTGATCGCTAACTCGGGCTGCTGGCATTGAATCTATAAATACATCAGGAGAACCAGTGATAATCGGTGTTGGAGGGAAACCATCATGGGCTGTTCCCAAATCTCCTAGCTTTGCTGCTTTTTCTCCCAAAATTGAAATCTCCAAGTGAGTAACGATTCTGGTGTCGACTTTATGATTATATGTTCATATTTTCTTGTGTTTTTAATAAAAATATGAGACTCATTCAAAAAATAGTAATGCTGTCAGCTAAATGGTTTTGGTTATAAGTACTGAGCATTAACTCTGTGATTTGCATGGCTATTCAGCAACAATGCTTTAGTCATGTTCTGACATGATCACCGAAAAGGATACGATCCGAACAAAGATGAAAAGTATGAGAATAAGGTGTCCTCACAAGTTGGTTACTCCCAGATATATATAAACAATTAACCCAGGTTAATTACTCTTGGAAAGCGCAACAATATAGTGACCTTACATTCAAAAGGACAAAAGGTTACAACAATGAGCACAATTGCCGCATTACAATGGCGCTACTCACTCAAGAATTTTTCAAATCAGAAAGTTGATGATGACAAGATAAATAATCTACTGGAAGCTGCACGCTTGTCTGCATCGTCTTATGGTCTTCAGCCTTATCAGGTATGGGTGATTCAGGAGCGAGACTTGCTGGCAAAATTATCTGAGCAGGCTTTCGGGCAGAGTCAGGTCAGAGAGTGTTCCCATTTGTTGGTTTTTGCCAACGAGACGGTGATTAGTGATGCAACTGTTGAACGTTATTTTGCACGTCACTATCAGCAGACACAAACTCCGGTTGGCAGTCTGGATGGTTACGCAGATCATATAAAATCAGCCATGGCTGAGAAAAGTGATGATTCCCGGAGGGCATGGGCTGAACAACAAGCGTACATTGCTCTGGGTACCGTGTTGACTGAAGCGGCTGTTTTGGGTATTGATACCTGCCCTATGACCGGGTTTGATCAACAGGCGTTCAATCAGACATTAGGGTTGAGTCAATATGGTTTAAGTGCCTGTGTCATTTGTGCTATCGGGTACCGGGAGGCTGATATGCAGAGTCCGGTGAAGGTGCGTATACCTCGTGAACATTTTGTCCGGTTTGTGTCGTTGAAAGGGTAAAGAACATGACATTCGATAATTATTTGCAAAAGCTGGAATTAACACCGCCGGCACAGCCTGACATTGTATTCCTGCGTCGGTTTATGGCCCGCCATATTGAACGGTTTACGTTTAATAACATTGCTGTGTTACTGAATGAACCACTCCCGCTGGATACGGAATCTTTACTTGATAAGATCGTGCAGCGAGGTGCTGGCGGATACTGCTTTGAGCACAATAGAATTGCATATGAGTTACTCAGTTCTCTTGGTTATTCGACCCGCCTCGTACTCGGGCGAGTTTTAAATAACAACATTCGTCCGGTCCCCAGAACGCACCGTCTTACTCTTGTTGAACTTGAGGGGGAAACTTATCTGGTGGATGTCGGTTTTGGCGGATCTTGCCCAATTGGGCCGATTGCGCTGAACATTCAGGTTCCTCAACAGGCTGGTTTGGACCAGTTCTGGGTTCGTGCCATTGATAACGATGAATATGAACTGGTCCAGCATCATGTAGACGGACCTTTTATCCTGTACCGGTTTGATATGGCGCAGTACACAGAAGCGGATTGTGCAATGGGGCATTTTTATTCCCATAAGCATCCGGATGCGGTGTTTGTAAATAATCTGGTGGTGAGCCGGAAAACGCCGACAGAAGTATTGATGCTGACCAATCACCGGTTTACTCATCGTACGGAAAATCAGGATGTTGAAACAATAATTGATTCCAGCGACAGGTTATTCACTCTGCTTACACAGACATTTGGCCTTTGCATTGAACATGAAATATGTGAGTTTCTGTTTGAACGCTACGTCGCTCCCAAACTGGCAGCATCAGAGCTTCAGATCACTTCATCTGGAAGAGGTTGACGGTATGGATAAATATAGCGGGGCTACGGCGAATGGACCGACAACATCTTAAACACCAACTGGCACAATTTTTCGAACAGTATCACCCGGACATTAACTGGTCTCTGTTTACTCTGCACTTTGAGATTCATGCGCTTAAAAAAGGCGATTGTTTATTCCGTCAGGGGGAACACTCAGATCGTATGTATTTTCTGAGTAGTGGGCTAGTCCGTTATTACAGCATATCGGAAAGTGGTAAAGAATATACACAAACCTTTGCTAAAGCACCACGGGTTGTGGGTTCAACTCGCGCTATGGTATTTGAACAGCCTACGTTATTTACGATTGAAGCACTTGACGATAGTGTGGCGATTTCATTTCCCTGGAAACCATTTTATGCACAAATGAGCCAGGATCTGGCTTTTATGCAAGCCTATGCGAGGTTTCTGGAAACGATCTTTATTCATAAAGAAGTCAGAGAAAGCAGTATGGTGAAACACAGTGCAACACAACGTTATCTGGACTTTTGCCGTGATTTCCCGGAATTAAAAGGTACCTTACCCAAACAGCAGATCGCATCTTATATTGGGATCACACCCGTTGCGTTGAGTCGTATCCGGGCTCAAATAATCCGTTGTCTGTGAAATGGAATATAAATCTTTAGGTATGAGGCATAATGCCGGTTGTCTGAATATCTTCAATCAGAAAAAATAAAAGGCCCATCCGGGCCTTTTTGAACAACTGAAGGGAGATCAAAGCCAAAATTAATAACATCCCAGTTCCCGGCTTAAACCGCCGGTACTCGCTTCGACAGAATTCGCCACACTGGATGAAAGATTCGGCATGATATCGATCCCGGCTCTTGATTCTATCTCATCGATGGTCACTTCCGATGTACAGAAATTATCCCGCAATCCGGCATCCTGATACATGATGAATGCAGAGGTGTAAATCCGGTTATTACTCTGTTCGGCAACGACTTTAAAATATCCGCTGGGAATCGTGTGGGATTCATCAGCCTGCGGCAGACTTGCAAAGTAGCTCTCATACAGCGGACCGGTTACAACATACACATCGTTGCCCTGTGAGACATAATCCCGGATTGCTGTTTCCAGTTTTGCCCACGGTCCCTGATTCAGGTTTGACGCCTGCGGTGTAATGTTGGAGAGATAGTTGGTCATGCTCCAGTTGCTGGTGTTACTGAAGGCAGATAAAGGAACCTGATGGCCGCGATCCGTACCGATGACTGCGTGTGCGTCGCGGTAATCGTCAGGTTCTAAAGTATTGGATGAACTCAGGTCCGGATCGGCTGCCCATTTACGCTTTCTGGATGGGCCGCTGATAGTGTTTGGTGTGACGTGATAGGCAACCCAGTCTGCGAATTTGGTACTGCGGTTGTTTTTGAGTGTGTAAATTGGCCGGGTAATTGTCTTACCGTTGTTTACCCCGGTCGGACAACCGGAGAGACAGTTTGCAGCATAGGCGCTGCTGGTTGAAAAAATAAAACCACTGACAATCATGACATTAAGCATGTTGATTTTCATATCATATCCCTTGTGTAATGCAAACCATATTCTGTTGTTATAATTCGTTACCCTAATGTAACCGATATGATATTGATTGGTTATTCATCGGCCGTCAATTGTTAATAGCAAGGTAATCGATTGCATGAGGCATTTTTTATATAAGGTTTTGAAAACCACTTAAAAACAGTCTTTATGACAGATTGGTTTTTTAAAAAGCACGGGATATTCAGCCTTGTCTGGGATTGATGCGTACCGGGATTCTTCTGCGGTTAAAACTGTGTCCGATGGGGGCGAAGTGACCGGCGATCTGATAACCACAGTGCTGACAGATGCCGGTATCGGAAAGATGGTTTTCTCCCAGTTGATACCAGTTACGTGACAGAACTTTATGCTGACAGGCCGGGCAGTATGTGCTGTCTCCGGCTTCATCAAAAATATTACCGACATAGACATAGTTCAGGCCGTTGCTCAGGGCAATTTCTCTGGCCTGACCGATGGTTTCCGGCGAGGTGCGGGGTTTGTCCAGCATTTTGAAATCCGGATGAAAGGCACTGAAATGCAGCGGAATATCCGGGCCAAGATGGTCGTAAATCCAGTGGGTCATGGCATCGATTTCATGCGGACTGTCATTTTCTCCGGGAATGAGTAATGTGGTAATTTCGAACCAGACACGGGTTTCGTGATGCAGATAGAGCAGAGTGTCGAGTACCGGAGCCAGATGAGCGCCACAGATTTTGTGGTAGAAGCGTTCTGTAAATGCTTTCAGATCGACATTGGCTGCATCTATTTCGCTGAAAAATGCCTCTCGGGGCGCTGTATTGATATATCCGGCAGTGACAGCCACGCTGTAGATTCCTAGCTCATGGCAGGCTTGTGCTGTATCCAGCGCATATTCCATAAAAATCACAGGATCGTTATAAGTGAAAGCGACACTTTTACAGCCGTATTGCCGGGCTGTCCGGGCTATTTGTTCCGGCATAGCTATATCGGCGAGCGTATCGGTCTCTCGGGATTTACTCATCTCCCAGTTCTGGCAGAATTTACATCCCAGATTACAACCGGCAGTACCGAATGACAGCACAGAACTGCCAGGATAAAAATGGTTCAATGGTTTCTTTTCTATCGGATCAATACAAAAGCCACTGGAACGACCGTAACTGGTCAGCACGATCTCGCCATCCGCTGCTTGCCGGATAAAACAGGCACCCCGTTTACCATCACGCAGGCAACAATTACGGGGACAGACATCGCAGACAACCCGGCCATCATCAAGACGATGCCAGTATTGGGTCGGATATTTCTCCGGAGGCTGATGCATAAGACCTTCAATTGTGTCATTTGGGTATATACTCATTATAGTTTTTACATGAATAATCGTGTGAAGTTATGAATATTCGTTATCCAGCGGTTGCAGGAACTTTCTATGCCAAGTCTCCGGGAATATTGCTTGCTGAATTAGAGCAGTGGTTAGGAGAACATGAAAAGCTGCAAGAACCGATACGGGCGCTGATAGTGCCACATGCCGGGTATCGCTATTCGGGAGAGATTGCTGCCGAGGCGTTCCGTTATCTGTTTTCTCAGGCCGACCGAATTCAGCGGGTGATTCTGATTGGTCCGGCTCATCGTGTCTACGTGAATGGCTGTGCTTTACCCGCAGTCGACTGTTTTTCTACGCCATTGGGTAAAGTACCTATTGATACTGAGATGGCGGATAAGCTTTGCCGTCAGGAGCTGGTGGAGATTTCCGATCAGGCGCATCTTTTCGAACACTGCCTTGAAGTGCAGCTTCCTTTTTTACAGG
Source organism: Vibrio mangrovi (assembly GCF_024346955.1). Taxonomy (NCBI): domain Bacteria; kingdom Pseudomonadati; phylum Pseudomonadota; class Gammaproteobacteria; order Vibrionales; family Vibrionaceae; genus Vibrio; species Vibrio mangrovi. Next base: position 520,028 of record NZ_AP024884.1, read on the forward strand.
TCTGTCTGGAACAGTTCACACTGGTGCCGCTTTTAATCGGACATATTGATTCGGATTCGGTTGTCCGGTTACTGGATGAAGTGTGGCAGGACGATCATACGCTGTTGGTTGTCAGCAGTGATCTGAGTCATTACCACGCTTATCAGGAGGCCCAGAAACTTGACCGTGAAACCTGTCATCTGATTGAACGGCTTGAGCCTTCACTGACTTCAGAACAGGCTTGTGGAGCGACCGGAATTAATGCATTGCTGAAACTCATGAAGCAGCGGGGTTATCGCCTGCAACGGGTCGCTCTGAAAAACTCCGGAGATACGGCCGGGGATAAACAGAGTGTGGTGGGCTATGGCAGCTTTATTGTCTCAGAATCCTAATCCGGATGAGATGGCACAGCTCTGGCAGATTGCCCGCGATGCTATCTGCGGGCTTTTTACCGATGCGGAAACATCGCCTCCGCAATTGGATCAGTATCCAGCAAGGCTGACCCGGCCGGGAGCATGTTTTGTCACACTGGAAGTGAACGGGCAGTTACAGGGATGTCTGGGTTCTCTGGTCGCTCATACGCCACTGGTCCTTGATGTTTATCAGAAGGCCCGCGCCAGTGCCTGTGAAGATCAGCGATTTGCTCCGCTGACCTCATCGCAGCTTGATGCACTGTCGATTGAAGTCTCGGTACTGAGCGAGCCGGAATTGCTTGAGGTTCGTTCGGAAGAGGCGTTATTGGCTTATCTTGCTGAACACCGCGTCGGGGTGATCTTATCGGATCAGATGCATCGGGGCGTTTTTCTGCCTCAGGTGTGGGAATCATTACCTGAACCGGCAGATTTTGTTTCTCATCTGAAGCGTAAAGCGGGATGGAGAAGTGATGACTGGCCACCGGGAATCGAAGTCCGGGTTTTTACGGTGACCAGTATACGGCGGATGCTGTAACGACATACTCAGCTGTTTTATTGTAATGCCTGCTCCATACAGGTTTCCTGTTCTATCAGCTGGGTTGCTTTTCGGCTGATCTCAAGAATCCCTTTTTGTAAAGCAGACACACCTTTATAGTCTGTCAGTAATATTGAGGATAATGCGAGGACTGCCAGATCTGCCATATCCAGAATATACTCTAACTCTTTAATTTTATTTGTTTGCATAATATTTACCTACCTGTTTGACGTTCTAAGCTTCTATCCCATTTGTGCCAGAGCCAGATTTTTTGCGGTGGAGAAGTCCAGTTTACCGCTGCCCAGTAGCGGAATGTTTGCCACCTGCATGATCTTATTGGGAAGCATCAGTGACGGCATGCCTTTCTGCATCAGAAGTTTCTTTACTTCACCCGGTTCTAAACTCTGATCAACCAGCATCACAATCTGTTCGCCTTTTTTCTCATCCGGCAAATTGATAGCTACCAGACCCGATTCCGGTTGATCAAGCAGCTCGCGGGCATATTGTTCAACCGCACCTAAGCTCACCATTTCTCCGCCCAGTTTGGCAAAACGTGAATAGCGATCCACGATAGTCAGATAACCATCATCATCCAGATGACCTTTGTCTCCGGTTTTATACCAGCGTTGCCCGTCAATTCTGACGACAACTTCGTCAGTTTTTTCCGGATCATTCAGATAACCCTGCATGATCTGTGCTCCGCCGATAAGGATCAGGCCATCTTCTCCGGCAGGTAACGGGGCGAGAGTTACCGGATCAACAATTTTAAATGTGGTGCCGGGCAGGGCCAGACCAACGGTTCCTTCGCGGGCCGCTTCCTGAATAAATCCTTCTGTGCGGACCAGATGTCCCGGCAGATTGACACTGGCGACTGGAGTGGTTTCTGTTGTGCCGTAGCCTTCGAGGACAGGCACCATAAATTTCTGCTGAAATCCGGCTTTGATTTTACTGTCCAGCTTTTCAGCTCCGGAAACCACCGCTCTCAGTGAACTGAACATCATCGGATTTACACGACGGTTCCGTTGGTACATGCCTAAGAATGTGGAGGTTGCACACATCAGCGTCGCCTCATATTTAGCCACTGCCCGGGCAATATTCAGGCTGTCAGTCGGATCCGGATGACAAATCACCGGGATTCCTTCAATCAGCGGTAACATCCCGGTCACTGTCAGACCAAATGCATGGAATAGCGGTAGTGTGGCCATAATTTTGTCGTTGTCCCGGATATTCAGGACATCGGAAACCTGACGTAAATTTGCCAGAATGTTCTTATGGCTGAGCATGACACCTTTCGGAGCGCCTTCGCTGCCTGAAGAGAACAGGATTGCAGCAGTGTCTTCCCGCTGCTGTTGCCGACACAGTAACCGGTTGATCCAACGGGCAGGCAGACATTTAACCGCCAGCAGCATCACAACTTTTGCGGCCCGGCTCAGGTTTTCTTTAAAGTCTTCCAGATAGCAGATCTGACAGCCGCTTAAAATTGTCTGACAGTCGATTCCCCGTTTTTCCAGTTTGGTGATAAAACGTCTGGACGTCACAATACTTTGAATTGCGGCATTTTCTTTTGCATTACGTAGTGCTTCCAGTGAGGCGGTATAGTTCAGGTTGACCACGGTTTTTCCGGCCATCATGGTTGCCAGATTACTCATCAGCCCGGCACTTGATGTCGGAACCAGCAATCCTAAGTTTTGCCCCGGTAGTTGCTGGATTTGGCGTTTTAGTAGCAGGCTGCCGACCAGAAACTGGCTATGTGTGACTGGTTTTCCATGGCTGTCCGCAACAGCCCACTGGCTGGGACGGGCTTTTGCCGTTGAAATCCAGGCTTCGGGTAGTGTATCCAGTGTATTAGCGTACTCATTCCAGGTTGCAACCGACATATCAAACACCTTCTGTTTAACTTGTGTTGCTGTTGAGTGAATGTCCATTGCCTGACCGAATGCGATAATAACGTCTCGTTTCATTCCGGTTTTTCTTGCTTTTGCCAGACGTTTGCTTGAGCGGGAGAAGAAGCTGCCCCACATACCGCGCAGATAGAAAGGAATAATGACACCGTTGGCCTGTTCACAGGCTCGTTCAAAGCCTTTTTTAAATTCTCCCAGTTGACCCAGATGGCTGATACGTCCTTCAGGAAACAGACAGACCAGTTCTCCCTGATTGAGCAGCGCTGTAATTTTATTCAATGCTTCACGGCTCTGACCTGGAGCGATTGGAATCACCTGGAACAGATCAAACAGCCATTTGAGATACCAGCGTTGATAGATCGTTCTGTCCATGACGAAGTGAACCCGGCGTGGTGATGCCATTTGTACAATCGCCCAGTCCAGCCAACTGATATGGTTCCCGAGCAGCAGTGTTCCCTGACCACCTTCAGGCAAGTTGTTGAATCCCAGAACTTTCAGGCGGTATTTGCGGCCAATCAGTTTGCTCATCACCGAACGTACCAGAACTTCCGGTAATAGAATGACAGCCAGCAGAGCAACCAGAGCACTTAGGCCGAACAGTCCCCAGAGAATATAGCTGACATCAAGTTTCAAAGTTGTAAAAGCAACGGTCAGTGCCAGACACAGCAGCATGCCGACATTCTGGATGAAGTTGTTTCCGGCCAGTACTTTGCCGATCTGCTCTTCTTTGGCGTGAAACTGAATCAGTGCGTTCAGCGGAACCAGCATGAAAGCACCGCCGACGCCAATGGTCAGGAAGATACAGCCGAGCAGGATGTTTGAAGAAACCTGTGGCAGAAAGAATAGTCCGGCACAGACAGTCAGAGCTCCGGCGGGAATGAGCGCCAGATTGATGTGATTGACGGAATGCTTTGATGCAAATGAAGAGCCGATCATCATCCCGATGATTGCCATTGCAATGATACTTTGAATGATGAAGGTATTTTCCATACCAAGGTGACTTTTTGCATAAGCAGGGAAGGCAGCAATCATCACCTGGCTGATGGAAAGGAACAGGGTCAGACCGATGACTGACTGCCAAATCGCTTTTTCCCGGAACAGTAAGCGGAGGTTTTGGCTGAGGGTTTTTCCCTGTACATATTCTTTCCAGGCAAATGCCGGCACTCTCGCCTGATGTTGATCGCCATATTGAGGTGTGTGTCCCTGTAAGCGTGTCTGTCCCGGTAAACGAAATGCCAGCAGACATTCGATCACCGAACCGATAACCAATAGCCAGCCTAACGGGGCTATATCCTGAAGAATAGCGTCCGGCTGAGCTGGTGTGTCAGGGGAAAGCTTCAGTTCAAACAGGGCAGAAAAAACGGCACTTCCGGCTAAAATCGCGATCATCGATACTGCCTGAACCCAGGCATTACCGCTACTGAGTCTTTCTGCTCCCACCAATTCACGGATATAACCATATTTGGCCGGAGAGTAGAGTGCACTCTGTACTGCCAGTATGAATGTCAGAGTGAAGGCAGCATGAAACCAGCCCCGATAATAACAGAGGGTGATCATTAGGGTGATCAGCACGGCAAACAGGGCACTAATCTTCATAACTCTGGTTTTTGAATAGCGATCCGAAAGAAACCCTGACGGGGTAAACAATAAGACGAAAGGTAACAGAATCAAGGCATTGACAATTGCAGTCATCAGAACTTGCTGATGATCAGACAATGTTTTAAACAGGGTATTCTGCACGACGATTTTATGACCTAAATCGACAAAAGCGTTCATGAAGGCAACCCATAGAAAGGTGATAAATCCTCTGACGGTCGTTGCATTATTCATACTTAATCTCCAATGTAATCGAACAGTGTTCAATTGATGGATTGAATGTAATTGAACGCTGTTCGATTGTAAAGAGGAATTTTTAATTATTCTTATTGGAGTTTTATGAAAACTAACGGTAAGTGATTATTTCATTAGTGAAATATATGATTTTATTTTTGGATTATTATCGGATTTTGAAGTGAAATAGCAGTGAACGTTGGTGAATATTCTGTAAATATTAGCCTACATGATAAAAACCGCTTGTGAATGATGCTTCTGGGAAAAGGGTTATTTATTGACCTTGGTCATTGCATGGGAGTATTTTGAGGCGAGTAAGTCAGAAGGTTTTTCCTTTCCAAATTCAGGCAGCTCATGTGAACACTCACAATCAGAGATGTCCGGGATGAAACTCCTGAGCGGATTCCGACGAAACTAAACTGACATCTGTCGTTTTTGTTAATTTGGGAGTCGCTTGAGCATGCTATGTTGTGCAATCAGATAAATAACCTAACATTTCCGTCAATTCTCCGCTGGCTGGCACCATTTATTTTTGGATCTGGCGTTTATATCGGCTCTGCTTTGCGAAGTAGTGACTTTATCGGAGAATAACATATTGATAAATAAAAAGTCCTGAAAATTTGATATGAAATAGGGTCACGAAAGCTGTATTACGGAAATAGGGAAAGGGAATGCCACTCCGGGGTAAACCGGAGCCTGATTGGTTTTACCTGATACTGATGCGTTCGTCAGTATCATGGGAATTGGCGGATGTCGTCTGAACATCAAGGACAAGAAGAGAAGCAAATGAGTTATAAAGAATATTCAGGTTCTGCCGGCGGATGGGGAGCTTTAAAAGCCACAACCCAGCATTTGTTCAAAAGTCAGAATGTAGCAAAAAACATATCAAACCTCCTTCGGACCAATCAGGATCACGGTTTTGACTGTCCGGGATGTGCCTGGGGCGAAAAAGGTGTTCCCGGGCGTTTTCGTTTTTGTGAAAACGGTGCCAAGGCGGTGAACTGGGAAGCAACATCCCGGCGGGTCGGCCGTGAATTTTTTGCTCAGTATTCTGTCGAGTGGCTCAATAAGCAGACAGATTATTTCCTTGAATATCAGGGACGTCTGAATGAGCCGATGAGCTATAACCCGGAAACGGATCACTACGAGCCGATCAGTTGGGAAGACGCCTATGAGATGATCGCCAGCTATCTGAATCTGCTTGATGATCCGAATCAGGCTGAGTTTTATACCTCGGGTCGGGCCAGTAATGAAGCTGCTTTCGTGTATCAGTTGTTTGCCCGTCGTTTCGGAACCAATAATTTCCCTGACTGTTCAAACATGTGCCATGAATCAACCAGTCACGCATTAGGTAAAACCATTGGTATCGGGAAAGGCACAATTTCTATTGATGATTTTGAAAAAGCCGATGCGATTTTTCTGTTCGGACAGAATCCCGGCACGAATCATCCCCGTATGCTGGAAACTCTGAGTGCTGCATTCCGGCGAGGTGCCAGAGTTGTGGCCTTTAACAATCTCAAAGAGCGTGGACTGGAACGCTTTACCAATCCTCAACACTCTTTTGAAATGCTCAGTAATGGATCGACACCAACTACCAGTGATTACTTTATGCCAAAACTGGGAGGTGATATGGCGGTGATCCGAGGCATGGTGAAAGTGCTGCTGGGGCATCATCAGGAAGCGGTCAAACGCGGAGAGTCTGTCTTTGATCTAGTGTTTATCGAACAACAGACACAGGGAATGGCGGCGTATCTCGAACAAGTTGAAGCGACGCCCTGGTCGACGATTATCCAGCAATCCGGTCTGACTCAGGATGAGATTACTCAGGCAGCTGAAATTTATCTGCGGGCAGAAAGACGGATTGTGACGTGGGCGATGGGAATTACCCAACATAAGCACTCGGTTGCAACGATTGAAGAGCTGGTTAACCTGCAACTGCTGTTCGGGCAGGTTGGTAAGCCGGGAGCCGGATTATGCCCGGTTCGCGGCCACTCGAATGTGCAGGGCGATCGGACGGTTGGGATTAACGAGAAACCACCTCAGGCGTTTCTGGATAATATTGAAAAAGTATTCGGGTTCCGCCCGCCGCAGACGCATGGTCATAATGTACATAATGCATTACAGGCGATGGCGCGTGGTGACAGCAAAGTTTTTATCGGCCTGGGTGGTAATCTGGTAGCAGCTGCTCCGGATACTGATCGGGTCGCTCAGGCAATACGTCGCTGTGATCTGACGGTTCATATTGCAACTAAGCTGAACCGCAGTCATGTGAATCCCGGTCAGGCATCATTGATACTGCCTTGTTTTGGCCGGACAGATATTGATATGCAGGCTGGTGGTGAACAGAGAGTTACCGTCGAAGACTCATTTTCTATGGTGCATGCTTCATCCGGACGAGTTGATATGAGTGGTGAGTCTATTCATTCGGAAGTGGCGATTCTGGTCGGAATAGCCAAGGCGACGCTCGGGGCTCAGAACCCGGTCGACTGGCAGTCACTGGCCGATAATTATGATCATATTCGTGATTTGATTGAAAAGACAATTCCCGGCTTTGAGAACTTCAACCAGCGTCTTGAAGTTCCCGGTGGATTCTATCTGGGGAACAGTGCCAGAGAACTGAACTGGAAAACTGCATCGGGGAAAGCACAAATAGTTACGAATGAGCTACCGGAACATGTGCTACCTTTCGACCCGCAGAGTATGACGGATAAACCGGTATTTATTCTTCAGACGATGCGTTCGCATGATCAGTACAACACCACCGTTTATGGTTATGATGACCGTTACCGGGGCATCCGGGGAGAGCGTAATGTGATCTTCCTGAATCCGAAAGATATTCAACTGCTGGGATTAAATCCGGAAGACAGAGTGGATATCGAAACGATATGGACCGATGATGTTGAGCGGAAAATTTATAATTTTAAGGTCGTGCCTTACCAAATCCCGCAGGGGAATGTTGCTGCTTATTTCCCTGAAGCTAATGCATTGATCCCACTGGAAAGTAAAGGTGACTGGAGCGATACGCCTACGTCAAAAGCTGTCGCAGTGGTGTTGATTCCGGCGCAGAATGAACCTCTGTTGATTAACGGCTCTGCATCATAATGATCACAACAGGGCAGAGGTGTATCTGCCCTGTTGTTCCGTTGGTGTGATGAATAATTTAAATAGTCTTTGTTGCGTGTGGCAGCAACGACTTGTCGACATGATATTCCGTTGCGTAGTGGCGGAGTTTACAGTCGTTTCCGTCAGGACAACCACAGCTCAGGCAACGGCGGGCTTCATTGATAGCAACCTGATCCGTGAACCCTTTTTCTACCTCTTTAAAATTGAGCCGTCGTTCTTCCAGCGTCAATTCCGGCATTCTGGCTCGCAGAATTTGCCCTAAAGCCAGTGCTATCGCGTGCTCAACCTGTTCCGGGGTTTCCCCATGAACAATTGAACGGAGTTCGTCTTTTAGTTTCTCGATATGCTCAGGCCGGATCAGATGACTTCTGGTGATATTTCTTTCCCGGAAAGATTCTGTATAGAGTGTCTCCATATCTCCTCCGAGAAAACGATCAATCCCGTATGCTGCTTTGCGCCCATCGGCAACAGCCTCAACAGCAGTTGCCGGACCCCGGCGGAAATCACCGATTGCAAAAATATTGCGGGAGCCGGAGAACATATTGTCTTCATCAACATCAATGGTTTTATAACGGTTGAGCGGGAGTTCAATATTGTCGTTATCAAGGAAACTGACATCGGTCTGCTGTGAAATCGCAGATATTACGGTGTCAAAAGATTCAGTGATGAATTCACCGGTTGGCTGCGGGCGTCTTCGCCCGGAAGCATCCGGTTCTCCCAATGCCATTTTTTCCAGTTTTACCTGGCAGACCCGGCCATTCTGATCGGCGATATTTTCGACCGGATTGGTCAGGAAATAAAATTGTACGCCTTCGTGTTCGGCTTCTTCAATCTCATAATCTTCTGCCGGCATTTCTCCCCGGGAGCGACGATAGATAATAGTTGCCTGTGCTCCCAGACGGAGTGCTGTCCGGGCACAGTCGATTGCGGTGTTTCCGCCACCGATCACCGCGACATTCTGACCAACGGTACAATGCTGTTCCAGCATATGATCTTTAAGGAAATCCACACCAAGATAACAACCGTCAAGATCGCTGCCGGGATAATCCATACCGCTGGCCTGCGACGCACCGATTGCCAGGCAGACGGCATCATAAGTTTCACTGAGCTTCGAAAGCGGGAAATCTCTTCCGAGCTTCTGATCGGTTTTGATTTGCATACCATTCTGGCACATCAGATCAATTTCCTGATCCAGAATATCTTTTGGCAGCCGGTACTCGGGAATACCATAGCGTAACCATCCACCTGCCTGTGGCATTGCTTCAAATACCGTGACATCATAACCTTCATTGGTCAGGAAATAGCCACAGCTCAGCCCACCCGGTCCGGCACCGACAACCGCAATTTTCTTATGTTTATCTGCTTTTCGGGGTGGGTTGTAAGAGTGAAACGCGGCTAAATCATGATCGGCAGCATGGCGTTTTAACTGACGGATTGCGAGTGGTTCATCCAATTGCTTGCGCTGGCACCCGGACTCACAGAAAGCCGGACAGACCCGACCGATTGACAGTGGCATCGGTAGTGTTTTCTTGATCACGGCAATGGCTTGCTGGTATTCACCCTGTGCGATCAAGGCTAAATATTGCTGAATATCGACATGAGCCGGACAGGCTGCCTGACATGGTGGTTCACTACAAATGATATTCGGTTGGGACAAGATGTTCTGCAGGTGTTTTTTTCTGCGTTCTGATAGGAGATTCGACGTGGTTATGATCATCATCCCTTCTGCCGGAGTTTCCTGACAGGCTTGAACAATACCTGAGCCATGGATTTCAACCTCACATAACTCACAATGTTGATGGATGCCGTCAGTATCACATAGTGAAGGAAGCGTAATACCACAGATTCTTGCCGCGCTGAGCAGTGTTTGATTCGGATCGACTGAATAAGCTGCTCCATCGATCGTAATGTTCACCATGATGACTCTCCATTGTTTTCCGATATTCAGATCATAAACAGTGTGATCGTCCTGACGCATGACTCATTATTTACTGATGAGTATGACGGAATAGATAAAGGTATGCTCGCATTTTGGTGTATTTTTGGGATGAGTAACGGTGATGATTTGTAATCCTAATGGACGAATTTGAATTCATTAACTCACCAGATAATCCACCAATATAATATATCTACCTGAAAGTATTCATGAAAATGGACAATAGATCACTGTTGTTCTGCTTTTTGCGTATGCTATTTCATTTCACACATGTGCACAAGCACGAATAGGCCCGATGAGATTGTGGATAACGTATGAGTGACAGGTCTGAAATTGTCATACAGCTTCCGGATTTTCCGGAAGCTGTATGTATTAGTGAGTGGTTTGAATGATTCAGGCACCCGGATAGAGACCGAGCCAGCCCGGACTTGGCTCACCCTGAACTTCACCAAAGTATAGAGAGAATGTTTGTCGCCATAGCTCAACTTCTTCCCGGTTACGCATAAAGGCCGGGAATGCTTCGAGGTTGGCATTCGGATATTCCCAGATTGGCGCTAAACCGGCTCTTGGCGCAATATCTGTACGAACCGGCCAGTTCGCATTGCCCTGGAACTCTTCTGACAGTAACCAGCTCATATATAGTTTGGCTGCTTCCATATTATTGGCATTTTTTACAATCGCAGCCCGTTGTCCCCATGCCAGGAACGGATCATTTTCTGGCAGAACCCATTTCAGATTGTCACTTGGGTCAGGAATTGGTGAGCCGGATGTTCCGATGCCGATCAGTTTCTCCCGCTGACGCACAGCAACTCCCGGAGTATGAGAGCCACGTTTGAAAGAGAGATTCTGCTCAGTCATTGCAGCCAGCCAGTCTCTGCCGTAGGTTTCGGTATAGCGTTTGAACAGGAATTCGACGGCATCATCGTCATTCGGATATGATGATGCAATGCTGCCAGTCCATTGAGCGTTAGCCAGTTCTTCCGGACTTTTAGGTGCACTGCTTCCCAGAGCTTCCTGATCAACGACAAAACTGAACGGAATCACCATCACTGCAGACCAGGCTCCGTCAGGATCTCTCAGAGTCGGATAGACATTTTCAAATCCGACAGGTTTGTAGCACTGTAGCCGATCAAAGAATTTCCACCGTTCGAAATCCTGCAATAACTGAAGCTGTATGACATCAGGTACAACCTGACCAGTTTCATGTTGTGTGTCAAAACGGACATCATGATATTTGCTGTAGTCAACGACGATAGTGAGGTCTATTTCCGGGAAACGTTGTTTGAAGGCTGCACGCATACCATCCTGTTGTCCGTCGAAATCACCGCCGGCATAAACAACAAGGCGTCCACCTTCCTGAATTGCTGCCTGATATATCTGATCAAGGGTACGAGTTTCCTCAATTGCGCTTCTGCGACGGGGAATATAAGGATAACCAAATGCTTTTGTCGCACCAAGAGCAACAGATGCACCTGCTGTTGATTTCAGGAATCGGCGTCTGCTTGACTGAAAAGAATCTTTATCTCGACTCATATTATGAACCTCTCTACCTTTCTTCTATTCTGCATAGAAATAGTTTGTTGTATGAATAGGATTATATTTTTATAAATGCGAGTATCATCAATACCAATTAATAAATTATTGGTACTGTACTCATTTAAATTATATAAGCGACAATGTTTCCTATGCTTCCAGTTAATAACTACACTACAACAATAACAAAGTGAATTGTAATGTATTGAGATAATTGTCATAGCCATCATTCGAAATGGATGAAGTGAAAATATATCAATCATTTTCAGAATACAACAAACTATTAAATTAAGTTGGATGGATTATTTAATAATAGATGTCATTATTTAGGGTGAACTTGTATATTTATATCAATAAATCATCATGAAACTGTGAATAATGATCACAGAGGCAGTAAATTATAGAAGTTTCATCGTCAAGTCATTTGGATATGATGGTCAGATTAATAGAATAAGTTTTTTATATATATTTAGACCGTACTATTACTGAGAGTAGGTCATTTCTGACAATAACAGCTATAAGATTTTGTTACTCTCTGCTTGTATAGAAGATGCTTGAACACATTAGTTTTCAATCGATTCAGTATTGATTTCCCGCATCAGATGATTGATAAACAGGCGAGTTCTCATTGGGATATTTTTTCTGGAAGGGTAGAGAATATTAATATTAGGGTTGCGCTGAGACCACTCCGGAAACAGATGAATCAGAGTTGTGTCATCTAGTTCTTTGATCAGGAAATTAGCGATAAGTCCGATACCGAGTCCTTGCTGAATCATAGAAATGACCCCTAAAGGAGAATTACTCTGATGCTTTGTATCTATTTGAATTTCCCTATGAATGTTTTCATTCTTATGGGATAGGGTCAATGTGTCGTTGTGAAGACGAGTGAGTGTGACCCAATCATGATTTCTTAAATCTTCCAGAGTATCAATAAGTTGATGTGTATCCAGATAACGTTGACTGGCATACATCCCCAGCTCGAATGGAGCCAGGATACGGCCAACCAGTGAACAGGGTTTGAGCTCTCCGATCCGAATGACTAAATCCAGATTGTGTTCAACTGGGTCTTGTAAGCCGTCTTCAAGTTGAATATCAAAATTTACATTCGGAAACTCTTCGTGAAACTTCCGGATTAAAGGTGCCAGCAAATAAGTTCCGACATCTACAGTTGTCCCGATACGAATCATTCCTGTGACGGTATTGACCATATTTTCAACAGAGTTGACCGCTGTTTCTGCAATATGTATCAGAGACTGACTGTTACGGTAGAATACTTCGCCTTCAGTTGTCAGACTGATTTTCCGGGTTGTTCGGTGTAAAAGCCGGACATTAAGATTGCTTTCCAATAATGAAATTTGTTCACTGACTTTTGATTTTGCCATCCCTAGCATTTGTCCTGCCTGAGTAAAAGAACCACATTCAACAACTTTGTTAAATATCGCAATTCGTTTTAAATTATCTAACATGACTGTTCCTCTATTATTAACAGTGCGTTCCTATTTTTACATCTAGTAAACACAGATGTCCATGCTAATAATACGGATTCATCTGTATTATTAGACTTTTTACTGCTGTCGAAGTGATAAATTAAAAATACATTTCGTAACCATTCATTAGTTACTGGTTATAAATTTTACTTTTTACCGATCATATTGTTTATTTTTAGGTTGCTGTTTATTTTGTCATTAGTAAAGTGGCCGAAAATAATTGTTAGTTTTATTTTTAAATCAATAATTATATTTGTATCTAGTGTGGGTAGGGGTAATTGTAAGTAGTCGTAAATATATGATATTCGAACAGTTGGTAGTTATTTATGTTCGCACTACTATTAATATAAGGAATAAAGTTATGCTGGATAACAAAAAAGAACGTCAGATAGAAGAAATTACATTTATATTACTTAATCAGTTAATTGCGCAATATGATGCCAATATTCATGGCTTACTGAAGTTGAAGGCTCAGGTCAAGAAGTTTGTGACCGAAGAGAAACCAGTTCAACTATTACTTCCAGCATTTCCATGTAAAACCAATAACTTAGATAAGGTGTATAGCCATACGCCAGATCTGGGTGAGTATCTGGTTTTACGGAAATTCGTGAAAGCAATTCGTGATATTCAGGCAATTTATGAGCCTGGAATTACCTTCTATATATTCTCTGATTATCATACATTTTCTGACTATATTGCCGTTGATCTTGAGCATCATTATGAGTACTCGGATCATCTGCGTAATATGGTTGAAAGAATGAACTGTAGTGATTCACTGAAAATTGTGAATTTTGAACACTTCCCTGAATTTGATGATCTGGAAGATTATGAATACTTCCGGGGATTAAAAGATAAGTTTGGTGAACCGGGCTATGAAGAGAACTTCGCAGAACTGAAGCTGAGAGACAATAAGATGAACAGTACCTATCTTGGTCTGAAAAAGTTCATGAATCAGGATCAGTGCCATGTACTTGCCGAACTGTCCACGAAAAAGCGCCGTCTGCGACTTGCTGAAATTGCAAAAGGTATGATGGTTCAGGGGCGGGCGCTGGATAATTTTCTCAATAAGAAATTTCCGGATTGTATTCGTCTGAGTATCCACCAGCATGCAATGGTCGGTAAAAAATACTCACTTTATCTGTTTGATGAGCGGGCGTTCAAAACCCCATGGCACTGCGCGATGATGTTTGATGCGGCTACTGGCCAGTTTACTGCCGATACCCGGCAAAGTCATTTTGGACGGGGTGGTGTTCTGGTCCCTGTAACATATGAGAACCGCTCCTGGTGTTACATCCGGTTGTCGGCAAAGAACCCGGAAGACGAACAGTTACTCAGTCAGGTTAAAGCTGTACTTTACCGTGAGAAATTCGGACTGATGCTGATTAGTGAAGATGCTTCTTGTCCGGTTTCAGCCATTGCCCATCAGGATTTGCAGAATCTGATCAAAGAGTTCGGTACTGTGGTGCTCAGAGGATTTAAAGCATTTGCTGAACCTAACGATCTGGAGCACTGGTATGGGCAGCGCGGGGCTCTTGTTCCGTGGAAATTTGGTTACACACATATGATTACACCTGTCGAAGGCCATCAGGGAAAACCCAGCTCTTCTGCTGACTCTCAGGAAGCTCTGCCAATGCACTGGGATCTGTTGTGTCCTCCACCTTATATGGGCATCGATCAGGAACGATATCAGTATGAGGATTTCACACCGAACGAATTTGCACTCTATTGTCACAGAAATGAACCGGTTGATGCAGAAATCCACGGGCTGAATCTCACAACTGATACTGCACTGGCTGCTCTGCGTATTCATGGCCGCGAGCGGGAACAACTGAGAAATACGGTATTACGTTATTCAACCCGGGAAAGTTACTTTGGAGGCGATAGTAAATCCTATCCTCTGCTGATGACTTGTCCGTGGACAGGACAAGATACTATTCGCTGGTGGGAAATGTGGGATGACCGGGATCACGCTGGTGCATTACAGCCTAACTATTCAGCGATCGAAAAGTCAGATGATTACGATGATATGAATGCACTGGAAGATCGCATGCTGGAGATCTGTATGGATCCGGTCGTGTGCTTCAGACATCAGTTCAGTAACGGCGATTTGGTCCTACTGAATAACCACACGACCATCCATGCCCGGACGGCGTTTGAGGGATATCGGGAAATGTGGCGGATTCAGCTTCAGCCTGATTCGGTCAACTCTCCGTGGCAGCCGCATAATCTGGTTGAACTGGAACAGGCCAGTTAATTCTGGAATTGGTGAATTTCAGCGGTTAATTTCCTGAGAATAATCAATAAGGCTGTATTAGTTGCAGCCTTATTGATTCACCTGATTTTTACGACTTGGTTTGGACAGTTGACTTCGACAAAGTGTTTAGTCGGCATAACCGCTACCTATGGCTCTGAAGGGCATTTTCAGCCCCAGTTCCGGTACCTGTAATCCGACCCAGGCCGGGAAGGTATTACTGTTTGGCCCCGGAAACAGCGTATATTCATTGGCCCACGGATAATGTTGGATTACCGAAGTAATTTGGGGAATGAGCCGGGCAGCTTTGGTTCCCTGAACGGATAGCACTTTTTCCGGTCTGGCACCATACCAGTAACGATCCGGATTTTTCGTCTGATAGTGATCCAAAGCCGGACGACCCTGATTCAGCCGCCAGCCGACCACTTCGTAAACGGTATACTCAGGTGCATTTTCCGGTTTAAGGGCAATCCAGGTATGGACGGCGAACCAACCGCGCCAGCTATACGCATCGGCAGCATAGACTTCAATCACTGCGTCTTTTTCCTGTTCCGGTTGCGGAGCGATTCCTGCCGGTTCGCGGCTGGCCGTACGCCAGTCTCCGCCACTACAACTGATAACACCGATGACAAGAAACAGAATGAAAAGGTATTTGAGCATGTTCTCAGTCTCCTAATGCAACATGTGACTTATCTGTACACAGTACTATAACCATTCAGCCAGAAAAAGACGCAATTCTGTATTTCAGTTTAATAATAATTCTGTCTTTTCCTGTCATGGTATTTTTCTTCTTCAGTAGCAGAGAGTTATGGTTTCTGGACGAGAGAAAATTTTATTCATTGATTTAATTGATATTTTTTTAAAACAATTCGTTGAGCCACTTCAAAAAATGGATATTTTTATAAAAAATAGTGAATATAAAAATAGTAACCATAAGCATTTAATAGCATAAATAGTCACATCTGGATGATCTTGAGGTGCAGGCAATGCAGAGACTTTGTTTATCTCTGTGCTGGATTGGTTTCCTGAAGTTGTCCGGATAAGTAAGAAGTCAGCCATCATAAATTCATCGATTATCCGATGAAATGTGTGAATGCTTCTCTTTCTTTAAGGTCAGGTAAGTATTCCGTGTTGATGTGCTTGATAGTTTTAAAAATATAATTTAAAGCGAAAGGATAATAATGAAATATCATCATTTTATGAAAACGTTGGTTCTGTTAGCCCCGATGTGGGTAGCAGGAGGCGCAAACGCTCAGAATATTCAAAATGCTCAGCAAGGTGTTTGGCATCATCACCATCCATCTCCGGCAGTTGGTGCTAAATTAAGCCGTGACTGTGCAAGCTTAAGCAGCTTTGAATTTCCTAATACGACTATCACCGGTGTAAGTACTGTTGCGAAAGGAGAGCTTCAGATTGCCGGTAAAGATGTCGGTGAACACTGTCTGGTTGAAGGGAAAATGTTTGAACGGGTCAGTTCAGTCGATGGCGAAACTTATGCGATCGGGTTCGAAATGCGTTTACCTAAGGACTGGAACGGGCGATTCATGTATCAGGCTAACGGTGGACTGGATGGAAATCTCATTCAGGCGGACGGCATCGAAATTAGTGGCGGCGGCCCTTTGAATCATCCACTGTATAAAGGGTTTGCAATTATCAGTTCTGATGCTGGTCATAGTAATTTTGCTTTCGGTGTTGATCCTCAGGCCCGTTTAGATTACGGATATCAGGCAGAACAGAAATTGACCCCTATGGCAAAATTACTGGTCGCAACGGCTTATGGTAAACTCCCTGATTACTCTTATTTTGCCGGTGGTTCCAACGGCGGACGCCATACGATGGTCGCGGCTTCCCGTATGCCGGAACAGTATGATGGTTTCCTTGCTCTTAGCCCGGGATTCCATTTACCGAAAGCGGCGATCGCACAACTTTATGCTGCACAGCGCTTTGCTGAAATTGCTCCGGATAAGAACGATCTGAGTACAGCATTCAATGACATGGAACGGCGCGTCGTTGCTGATGCGATTCTGGCAAAATGTGACGCTCTGGACGGACTGGCCGATGGTATGGTTTTTGACACCAAAGGTTGTGAAGCTGCTTTTGATTTGCAGCGTGATGTACCAGTTTGCGAATCCGGACGGGATGGTACATGTCTGACTCAAGAGCAGAAAGATGCTGTTGATGACATATTCTCTGGTGCAAGAACAAGCAAAGGACAGCTGATTTATTCCCCATTTGTGTACGATCCGGGATTAATGAGCTGGCTGTGGGGAGCGCAGAAATTTACCAGTACGGTCACTTTAGATCCGGTCGCGGTTGGTACAGTGTTTATGACGCCTCCTTATGAACATCCTGAAGAACTGGAAACTCCTGAAGGAGCGAGGAAATTTGCGCTTAATTTTGACATCGATAACAATGTTCACAGAATTTTTAAGACAACAGATGTCTATCGTGACAGTTCAATGTCATTTATGACACCACCTGATGAAACTAATCTCAGCCGCTTAAAATACAGTGGCGGTAAAATGATGGTGATCATTGGTGATGCCGATGCGATGTTCTCCTCGAAAGATACTGAAGTCTGGTACGACAAAGTGAGAGCAAGAAACTATGATGCTCGTAGTTTTGTCCGTTTCTTCCGTATCCCGGGAATGGGGCATACAAGAAGTGGTATTGCTGCGGATCAGTATGATTCTATCGATAAATTAGTTGAATGGGTTGAGCAGGGCATTGCTCCGGATTCTTTCATTACTCAGGCTCGTGGTGAAGGAAACCCTGGTGGCGTGAACCGGGAAATTCCTGCCGACTGGGCTGCGGACCGGACCCGTCCTATCTGTGCTTACCCGAATGTTGCTGTCTATAGTGGATTTGGTGACTCAGAAAAAGCGGACAGTTTTGTGTGTAAGGAAATTACTCACTAAGCTGAGTTTATCGAATGTCAGTGATTTCTGACGATTAAAACAACGGGCTCCATTTCAGGAGCCCGTTTTTTATGGCAAGTGTTTTTATTACTGATAGCTGTATTATGACAATAATTTTATCATGGTCAGCTTTTATCACCGGGATTAGCCTTGGTGACGAATCAGATAATCAAATGCACCGAGGCTGGCTTTTGCACCTTCACCCATGGCGATGATGATTTGCTTGTAAGGGACCGTTGTTGCATCCCCGGCAGCGAATACACCCGGCATACTGGTATCACCACGGCTGCCAATTTCGATTTCGCCTCTGGCAGACAGCGTTACATCAGAATCTTTCAGCCATTCAGTGTTCGGAACCAGACCAATCTGGACGAAAATTCCGGACAACAATACTGTTTTGATTTCATCAGTATTTCTGTCTTTATATTTCAGCCCGGTAACGCGTTTTCCGTCTCCGATGACTTCGGTTGTCTGAGCCATGGTGATGATATCGATGTTCGGTAAAGAGTTTGCTTTATCGATCAGCACCTGATCGGCACGTAATACATCAGCGAATTCAAGTACGGTGACATGTTCGACGATGCCGGCCAGATCGATTGCCGCTTCAATACCGGAGTTGCCACCACCGATGACAGCGGTTTTCTTACCTTTAAACAGTGGACCATCACAATGTGGGCAGTATGCTACACCTTTATTCCGGTATTCCTGCTCTCCGGGAACATTCATTTCTCTCCAGCGGGCTCCGGGGCTGAGAATGACACTTTTACTTTTCAGGGTTGCGCCACTTTCAAGGTTTACATGGATGTAACCATCTTCAGTGAATTCTGCGCCCATCAGCTTGTCAGCCTGCTGATCGGTAACTACATCCACATTATATTCCTTCAGGTGTTCACCCATATCCGCAGCAAGCTTCGGACCTTCCGTTCTTTTGACAGAGATAAAGTTTTCGATTGCCATCGTGTCCATCACCTGACCGCCGAGACGTTTGGCAACGATACCGGTCCGGATCCCTTTACGGGCGGCATAAACGGCTGCTGCACCACCGGCTGGACCACCGCCGACAACCAGAACATCGTAAGGATCTTTTTCATTGATGCTGGCCGCTGCTTTCTCTGCTGCGCCGTCATCTACTTTTGCCAGGATTTCAGCCAGTGACATCCGTCCCTGCCCGAACAATTCACCATTGACGAAGACACTCGGAACCGCAAGGATATCGCGCTGTTTCACTTCATCCTGGAACAGAGCTCCATCGATCATGGTGACACGAATATCAGGGTTAATCGCTGCCATCATGTTGAACGCCTGTACGACATCAGGACAATTCTGGCATGAGAGTGAAATAAAGATTTCAACATCCAGTTCTTTATGTAACTGGGCAATCTGTTCGATGGTTTCGGCTTCGATCTTCATCGGATGGCCACCGGAATGCAGCAGTGCTAAAACCAAAGATGTGAATTCATGTCCCATCGGAACTCCGGCAAAACGGAGTTGAGTGCCTTTTTGCGGATTAGTTACAGCCATGACCGGCTTACGTTCGCTGGCCGCATCGTCACGGACTACCGAGACATGATCGCTTAATGTTTCGATTTCTTCAGCCAGTGCAAGAATTTCCTGGGATGCCTTGCTTTCATCTAGGCTGACCACTAACCGGACATCTTCTTTTAAATTACTGAGGTACTGTTTTAATTGTTGTTTGATCGCTTGGTCTAGCATGTTCAATTACACCTTTTCTTTTGAAGAGAGTGACCACTCTAGATAAATTCAGGTTGGGGGGAGAGCAAACCGGGTGCGTTGGTCGTATGGTACACCCGGCAAGCTCTCAAATCAGAAAGTCGTTAGATTTTGCCGACCAGGTCCAGAGAAGGAGCCAGTGTTTCTTCGCCTTCTTTCCATTTTGCCGGACAAACTTCACCTGGGTGAGCTGCAACATACTGAGCTGCTTTTACTTTTCTCAGCAGATCTTCTGCATCACGGCCAATACCTTCAGCGGTAATTTCCATCGCCTGAATCACACCTTCAGGATCGATCAGGAATGTAGCGCGGTCTGCAAGACCCTGACCTTCACGCATTACACCGAAGTTGTTGGTGATGTTGCCGGTTTGGTCACCAACCATGTAGTACTGGATTTTGCCAATTGTGTCAGAGCTGTCATGCCATGCTTTGTGAGTGAAGTGAGTGTCAGTTGAAACTGAGAATACTTCAACACCGCGCTCCTGAAGTTCAGCATAGTGATCAGCAAGGTCACCTAGTTCGGTCGGACAAACGAATGTAAAGTCTGCTGGATAGAAGAAGAATACTGCCCATTTACCTTCTACATTCTTTTCAGTAATTTCAACAAATTGACCGTCTTTAAAAGCTGTTGCGCTAAATGGTTTGATTTTTGTGTTAATCATGATCTTTTACTTTCCTTTCAGTTATTTTGCTTTGCAATGTCTTGCCTTCGGGAAGTATATTCTCATCGCCACAACACAAAATAAAATCACTTGTAGCTATTCATTTGATAGGGAAAATCTATTCTTTATTGCGGCTGGCGATCGTTATGAATGGTTTGGCTGATGGATGCAGATCGCTATTCAGTGTCTATCTGGCGAAGACAGTTAAATCGGGAACTCATAACCCGGGGGATAATCGATACGCACCATAATAACTATCAGCATATTCGGAATCTGGATCTTATCTTTCATATCTGTTGTGTTTACATTTTGGCCCGTCACGCGTCATGATGGCATTATCTGAGGAGATAAAACAACAGGAGAGCGGTCTATGGAAACCGTTTTAATTACAGGCGCTTCGCGGGGGATCGGACTGGAACTGGCCCGACAATTTAAGAGCCGTGGATATAAAGTCATAGCGACTTACCGGGGAACACCATCCGCAGCACTGGCACGACTGGCTGACAACGAACAGGTACAGCTTGTTGAGCTGGAAGTGACCGATAATCAGGCAATCGCCAGACTGGGCGATGAGCTGAAAGGTATCTGTATCGACATTCTCATCAACAATGCAGGGATTATTGGCCCTGAGCGACAAAGAGTTGATGCAATGAACTGTCAGGGTTGGCTGGATACATTTGCGGTCAATACGATTGCACCGTTTATGGTGAGTACTACGTTACTGGCAAATCTGAAACTGGCTGAAAATCCGAGAATTATTACAATTTCCAGCAATATGGGCGCGTTGAGCGAAGATGCAACGGGAATGTATGCTTACCGGAGTTCAAAGGCGGCCGTCAATAAAGTGATGAAAGGACTGGCTCTCGAACTTCGTGGTCAGGGAATCACGGTCTGTCCGGTCGAACCGGGTTGGGTCCGGACGGATATGGGCGGCCCGAGTGCAACATTATCTGCCCACGAGTGTGCCGCTGACATTGCGGAACTGGCCCATAGCCTGACTCTCAAACAGAGCGGTAAGTTCTTTACCTGGCAGGGAAAAGAGCGGAGCTGGTGAGTTTCGAACAGTAACGGGTAGCTTCAAACAATAAAAGCGGTCGGGAATATTCTGGCCGCTTAACTTTAATCTTTTTTTAACTTCAGTCTGTTCTTAACTTCAGTCTCTGCGTAACTTCAAACTCTAGTTACTTGTTATTCCATGTTTTTCATATGGATATAAAAGTCTAATCAACTCCACAGAAAACACTTTCTTTACAATGGCGGGTCGCGACCTGACTTCATGGTGTCGTATACGAACATCTGCTGTGAATTCACGCTCGTTATCGTGGCAGGCGCAGTACAATAATAATTCACTTAAGGAGAACAGAATGTGCAATTCCAGTAATCACGGTGTTGTATATAAAGGACCAGGACAAGTCGCTGTTGAATCAATCGCTTTTCCAGAGTTGGCTCTGGGCAAAAGGAAGTGTAACCACGGCGTTATCCTGAAGGTTCTGACCACCAATATTTGTGGGAGTGACCAGCACATGGTCCGGGGACGGACAACTGCACCGGCAGGACTGGTTCTGGGTCATGAAATCACTGGTGTGATCCTTGAAAAAGGAGATGACGTTGAATTCCTGAATGTTGGTGACATCGTTTCCGTACCTTTTAACATTGCCTGTGGTCGTTGCCGCAACTGTAAATCCGGTATGACCGGCATCTGTCTGAATGTAAACCCTGCACGCCCCGGCGCTGCATACGGTTATGTAGACATGGGTGGCTGGGTCGGCGGTCAGTCAGAGTACGTCATGGTACCTTATGCTGACTTCAACCTGCTGAAGTTCCCTGATTCAGATCAGGCGATGGCGAAAATCCGTGATCTGACATTGCTGTCTGATATCTTCCCAACTGGTTTCCACGGCTGTGTTACTGCCGGTGTCGGACCTGGTTCAACTGTTTATATCGCAGGTGCAGGACCGGTTGGTCTGGCTGCTGCTGTATCTGCTCAACTGTTGGGTGCCGCGTGTGTCATCGTGGGTGACATGATCGCTGAGCGTCTTGAACAGGCACGTAGCTTCGGTTGTGAAACCATTGATCTTCGTGAAGATGGTGATATGGAAGATAAACTTGAAGTTATTCTGGGCGAACGTGAAGTTGACTGCTTTGTTGACTGTGTAGGCTTTGAAGCACACGGCTGTGGCTGTGGCGGTCATCATAAAGAAGCTCCAGCGGCAGTACTGAACTCAGCGATGCAAATCACTCGTGCCGGTGGTCAAATCGGTATTCCGGGACTGTATGTGACTGACGACCCGGGTGCAACGGATGAAGCTGCAAGAGTTGGTGCGTTGAGCATGCGTTTCGGTCTGGGCTGGGCGAAGTCTCACTCATTCCACACAGGTCAGTGTCCGGTCATGAAATACCACCGCTCTCTGATGCAGGCGATTCTGTTTGATAAAGTTGATATTGCTAAAGCAGTGAATGTTCAACTGATCACTCTGGATCAGGCTCCTCAGGGTTATGCTGACTTTGATGGCGGCGCAGCGAAGAAATTCGTTATCGATCCACACGGTAGTGTTGCCGCATAAGTTCAGGAATACTGAACGCTCCACAATGTCGTCTGAATCCTGCCAGAAATCAGACGACTGATAAAACGCGCAGGGTTGCTCAACAACCTGCGCGTTTTTGTAGGTTCAGAAAGACAAACCAGAGAATCTTTTTTTGTTTGTTGTACAGGTATCATCCTAACCACAGTATAGTTAAAGATTTCTGGAAACAACTCTAAATGGTATTGAGGTGTATGAAATCACTACTATTAGAGTTGTTGCGTTTTAGGTTGTAGATAAATAACGGCTATATCGACTTAGAAATAAGCTCGGCTTTAAGTAGACCACCTTTTGTTAGCAATTTAGGTGAAAAATTGGGATTTTTACGTTGTTTATATGCTGCCAGGATCTTTTGTAGTCCGCTTGCTTCGAGAAGAGATATGTTGATTTCGGTATCCATATCAGCAGCATCGATAAAATCTTTCGAAAACGCTGGAGCAATAATGAGAACTTGAGCAACACGATGACCGTTTGTTTCACAGCGTTTGACATAGGCTTTTACTTGTCTGGAGGTTGTAGAGTATTTTGAAAACTGCCCATTTTTGAATGACTTCGCTTCGCCAATGATAACGTCGTCATTATCTAGTGAGATAATAATATCTGCCTTATCTTTGGCTGTGTTAATGTCTTTTCGCAAGTCCTCATCAACATTCATATCCAATTGTTCAAGTATCGAACGAGTGATTTCCTCGAATTTTATACCTATATCTGCTTCCTTAATATCAATACCAGCATCGTGCAAAGCTTGTATATCTCGTGTCGCAAGTAGGTGGTAATTCTCTATTAGTCGGTCATTTGCACTAGCGAAACTATCTATGATCTGGCTCCTTGGATTACCCCTTCGGGGAAGCCCCATGTCATTTCTGATTGTCCTTATTTCATCGTTGCTATAAAGATAAAGGATATCCAATGGTGTAATGCCCAACGATTTTAATCTTTCAGGATCGAGTGTCTCTTTATTTTCAATCTCAAAGTCTGCACGAATACGATCTTCAACATTTAGATCTGCGCGTGAAAGAGAGTCCAATAGCTCTTTATATCCACTGACACTGAGTAAGTTGAACTCATTTTCTTCAGAATACTTTAAGTAATCAATTAATACGTCAATACGGTCTTGTAAACGGCTTCCAATTCTTTCAATGTCAAGATCCATATCTTCCATTAACTGTTTGATTCGTTCTTTTCTTTGATTTTGTGTTGCATTATCTGCATGGATGTCGTTAATTAGGATATTGCGTATAGAAAGACCTGAGTGAGCGATTGTTGCGATTTTTTCTTGTCTATTGATCCCACGAATTTTGTAGCCGTGGTTTTTGAGGACACTCGATAGCTCTGCATCTGACAGTGATCGTAAAATTCTCAGAACATACTTGTCATGTATCTCTTTACCAAGTACATCATGGAGAATTTCTACAATTTCATCAGCCACCATCACTTCTGAACGACGTCGGTTAATCATTATAATTCCGTTTTCTCTTAGGTATTCTAACGCACTATCTATGCCAAGTTCAGGAATGTGGTCAATCGAGTGTTCAATGGCATTTATTTCTTCTCTAGATAGGCCTAAACGTTGGGCTAGTACGTTTAAAACACTACGTTCGTCTTCAGAAATTTTGGCTGTTCTATTTAACTTGAGATCGTTATTAAATGCAGTCCGCATACAATCCCTATAGATATCAAGTCGGTTCAATCTATCAAAGTCACTAAATTCTGTTGATTCAATCTCTTCGATGAGTGAATTGCTTAACTTGTCAATCTTTGAGTATTCTTTAGCATAAAGATGTTCGATCCAAGGAATCGTTGCAATACAATTTCCATCTCTTGCAAGTATGTTTACCAGTAATGAAGACTGTGGTCCTCCAATAGAAACTTGTTCAATAACGTACTTTCTGAAATGCTTTTTTACTAGGCTAAAAAGTTCATTGATTTCGTTGCCAGATGCTGCTTTTAGTTGACCGTCAATTTTCTCTAATTGTTTTGCTAATTCAGAATCGTCTTTATTGTCTTGGCAAAGTTTGTCGATACAGTTTACGAACTTGGAGCGTTCAACTTGATTGGTATGATTCAAAACCTGATTTAACTTCATATGATGAACCTGCATATTGTATGAAGAATAGTATTTTAAATACTAACGGCACATATATGGATATGTACACAAGTTGATATAAAATTGCTGTATTCGTCACTTTGTTTTATTTGTTTTTTCAGGGGGCACCGGGTGATTATGTTTGATTCTGGTTGGATTTGTGGCTGAGAATAAACATAATCAGATTCTTTACATAACGTCTGTGTCAACAAATCAGCATTGACGGAGTATTTGTTGAAGAGGATTTGTGTTGCCTGTCGGGTTTGGAAAGGGAGGACAAACCTCCCTTGAATAATTGAAATCTAATGAAAGGACAATTTATTTACCCGCAAACTGATTATTTGTTCGCGAACATATAAGTACGATAACCGCCGAGCAGATTGCGTGCTTTATATCCATTGTTAACCAACTGACGATAGGCAACGTTACCGCGTAACCCAACCTGACAGTAAATGATGATTTCTTTGTCTTTGGGTAATTCATTCATCCGTTGGCGAAGCTGATCAACCGGAATATTGACTGCGCCTTCCAGATAACCGTTTTTCAGTTCGCCGGGGTTGCGGACATCCAGCAGGATTTGATCTTCGCTGAGGTTGTCGATTTCGTCATAGTGGATTGCAACGGCATCCCCTTTGATCAGGTTTGTTGCAACAAAAGCCGCCTGATTGATGACGTCTTTGGCACTACCATAAGGTGGCGCGTAGGTCAGTTCCAGATGCTGAAGCTGTTCAACTGTCATTCCGGCCCGTTGGGCGACAGCCATAACATCAATCCGTTTGTCGATGCCGTCTTTACCAACGGCCTGAGCCCCGAAAATCTTTCCGGATTGTGGATCGAATAGCATTTTGAAAGAGACGATTTCAGCTCCGGGATAATAACTCGCATGACTTGCAGTGTGGACATAGACTTTCTCGTATGCAATCCCGTCCCGCTGAAGCTGTTTCTCGTTTTTACCGGTCGATGCGACAGCGAGATCAAAGATCTTACAGATAGCTGTTCCCTGAGTTCCCTGATAGGTTTCGTTACGGCCCAGCATATTGTCTGCGGCCATCCGTCCCTGACGGTTGGCAGGACCAGCCAATGGAACAATTGTTGGTTTCCCGGTGACGAAATCCTGTTCTTCTACGGCATCGCCAACGGCGTAGATGGACGGATCGCTGGTTTGCATGGCAGGATTGGTCACAATACCACCCAAAGCACCGATTTGTAGTCCGGCTTCCTGAGCCAGTTTGATTTCAGGCCGGACGCCAATTGCCATAATCAGTAATTCGGTTGTGAGCTGCTCATCGTTGCTGAGTGTCAGAGTCAGCTCACCCTGAATATGCTGGTGGACTTCATCTTCACCGGAGTTTTCGCTGGCAATTGAGGTCGTCGGGGCGTACTGAACCGATTTGAGTGCTGTGCCGAGGCGTAGATCGATTCCCTGATTGCGGATTTCTGCATGAGCAAAGCCAGCCATTTCCCGGTCTACCGGAGTCATAACCTGATCAGCCATCTCCAGCAGTGTTGTCGGAATCCCAAGCCGGTGGAATGCTTCCACCATTTCCAGACCGATAAAGCCACCGCCGACAACTGTTGCGTGATCCGGGCGATTGGTTGCAATCGTTTCAAGGATTTTATCCATATCCGGAATGTTGCGCAGAGAATGAGTCAGTGGGTTATTAATCCCTTCGATCGGTGGAATAACCGGAGAAGCCCCCGGACTGAGCAGTAGAAAATCATAGCTTTCCTGATACTCGCTGCCATCGGTCAAGTTTTTGATAGTTACAGTTTTTTCCTGCCGGTCAATGTGAGTGACTTCGCTCATCACCCGGACATCAACATTAAAGCGGGCCAGAAAACTTTCCGGAGTCTGTAACAATAGCTTGCTGCGTTCAGTGATCTCACCTCCGATGTGATAAGGCAGGCCACAGTTGGCAAATGAGACAAACGGGCCACGTTCGAACATGAGGATCTGAGCTTCTTCACTGAGACGGCGTGCCCGTGCGGCGGCTGAGGCGCCACCGGCAACCCCGCCGATAATTACGATTTTTGTCATAAGTAAGCCTTTTTTAAATATTCGCTCGATTTTACTATTTTAGTCCCAGTTTTTTGAGCATGAATACAGCCGGACAGATGCCGGTAAATGCGCTCTGAATCAGATTGAGCCCGACAAATACAGTCAGCCAGACAAAATAGGGATGGACGAAATAAGTCAGGATAACAGAAAGCAGCACCATGCTGCCGGCCAGAACCCGAACACCATTCTCAATAGTCATGACACACTCCTTTTGGGTGATTTCTCCTGACTATAGATCTAATAATTAGAAAAGTCTAATTTAAATTTATCTAATATTAATATTGCTAAATAAGTATTTTCTAATATTATTAAGGTAATTCATATCTGTCTTTCGGTGGTGTGTTGATGCAAGTAAATCATGAATCTGAAAAAGCAACTGACATTGAGCGAATCAAAGCCAATGCTCAGGAGGCTGCTGATTTTCTGAAAATGATGGCACATCCGGAGCGGTTGATCGTTTTGTGTCAGTTGATCCAGGGGGAAGTCGGGGTCGGGCAGCTACAGCAGAACTCAACCCTGAGTCAGTCTGCGTTGTCCCAACATCTGAAGGTTCTGAGAAAACACCATCTTGTGGTGTGCCGTAAGTCATCGCAGCAGGTTTTTTATTCACTGGCAGATACTCGTGCAATGCAAATTATCACTAGTCTACAGGAGCTGTTTTGCGGAGAATGAATAAATTATTTTGTTTTACTTTGAGGTAAGTTGTTGTGTGGTCAAATATTCCCTGGTTGTCTTTTTTCGGAGGGCTGCTGGTTGGGCTCTCTGCATTACTTCTGCTGGTTTTCAACGGCAGGATTGCTGGGATTAGTGGTGTTCTTTCCGGAGTGATTTTACCCCGGCATCGCGAATCGTTATGGAAGATATTTTTTGCGATCGGTATGGTCGCAGGCGGTGCTGTCGCAGCCTATAGTCTGGGCTTTGCAGTTCCGCAACAGTTGAATCTCTCAGTCTGGCAACTGGCTGTTGCCGGGTTACTGGTTGGGATCGGTACCCGAATCGCCAATGGCTGCACCAGTGGTCATGGTATTTGCGGTTTAGGGCGGTTATCACCGCGCTCTGTGGTCGCTACTGGCGTTTTTATGTTGGTGGCTGTAGTGACCGTATGGGTCCGTTTCCATCTTTAAAGTACGGGAGAATCAGATGAAAAAATATATGAATTGGCTGGTTGCCGGAAGTTGTGGCTTTTTGTTCGGACTCGGCATGGTGATATCAGGCATGGTGATCCCGGATAAAGTCACCGGTTTTCTGGATATAACCGGCTCGTGGGATATCAGTCTTGCTTTTGTTATGGGTGGTGCGCTGCTGGTTTTTATGCCGGGCTACTTACTGTTGGTAAAACCAAAACAACGGCCGGTAATGGCAGATGAGTTTTTATTTTCCAGTCTCCGGAGCATTGATCTCCGGCTGATTTCGGGAGCCGTGATTTTCGGCGTCGGCTGGGGTATGGCGGGTATCTGTCCGGGTCCGGCACTGGCCAGTTTGTCTTTCGGGCATCTTGGCCTTTGGGTTTTCTTTGCATCAATGATGGTCGGGCTGGGCATTTCCAGTTGTGTGTTGTGCCGGCTGAAAGGGCATAAGGTTCAGGAACAGACGGTCTGATATGGTCATGACATCCGTCATTTGATGCTGCGGTGATTGGTTTGGGATGCAATAAGTTCAGAATGGGTTCGCCAGAGGAGGGGAATCGTATGAAAAAGCGAAATGTGTGGCGATTAGGCCTATTCAGCCTGATGTGGGTGGCTTTCTATAATCAGGCTGAAACTACGCTGACGGTGAATCGGGAGACAATTCCTGAACAGGTCACATTTGACGGCGTTGTTCAGCCGGTAAATCAGGGAACGGTTGCTGCCCAGACTTCAGGACGGGTTGTCGGCATGTATGTTGATGTCAATGATGTGGTTCAGCAGGGCGATGTACTACTTGAAATCAGTGCAACTCAGCAAACTGCTTCTTACGATGCCGCTGTTGCTCAACTGAGTCAGGCGGAAGCCCAGAACCGCGAAGCTCAGACTCAGGTGAAACGGTTTCGGCAGTTGATCACCCGGGGAGCAGTTTCTCAGGGACAACTGGACTCAGCCGAAGCACGAGCCCGGACTGCGGCTGCGGCAGTCAAAGCCGCGCATGCTGAAGTGACACGGGCGAAAGATGCATTAGGTTATACCAGCATTAAAGCGCCTTATGCCGGCATCGTGACCCAGCGTCATGTGGAGCTGGGTGAGACAGTTGCTCCCGGAATGCCGTTACTCAGTGGCTATGGTATGACACCCTTACGGGTCGAAGTGCAGGTGCCGCAGCGGTATCACAATCTGGTGAAACAGGCACAACAGTTTGCGATTCAGTCCCCGGATGGCAGTCTGGTGCAACCGACACAATATACACTGTTCCGTTATGCTGATCCGCAATCTCATACATTTACCATTCGTTTAAGACTGGCTGACGGCAGTGAAGGTGAACTGACACCGGGAATGTGGGTGAAAGCCATTTTCCATACCGGTGACCGTGATGCGCTGCTGGTGCCGAAAACTGCGGTGATCCGCCGGGGTGAATTGAGTGCGGTGTTTCGCCTGAAAGGGGAACAGCAGGCATTGAATCCGGTTCGGGTTGGTCAGGAATACGGTGAGTCCGTTGAAATCCTGTCCGGGCTGGAAGTGGGTGATCAGATCGTTGCCAATGCTTTCCCGACGGAAGCACAGTAAGAGGGACAGTGCTATGGAAAGAAAACTGGGAATTTCCGGGCGTATTGCAGCAATGTTTCAGCATTCGGCGATTACGCCGCTGCTGGCACTGGTTGGTCTGCTCATGGGTGTTTTTGCCGTGATGGTGACACCAAAAGAAGAAGAGCCACAAATCGATGTCACTTTTGCTGATATTTTTATTCCTTTTCCCGGCGCATCTCCGGCAGAAGTTGAACATTTGGTGACCAATCCTGCCGAACAGATTGTTTCGGAGATTCAGGGAATTGATAACATCTATTCTTTTTCACAGCCGGATGGGGCTTTGATTGTTGCGATCTTTAAAGTCGGTGTCTCACGAAATGATGCGGTTGTACGTACCTATAACAAGCTTTACTCCAATAAAGACTGGATGCCGGCTGGTGTCGGAGTGGGTGAGCCGGTCATTAAACCCCGGGGAATCGAAGATGTTCCGATCGTCAGCCTGACATTAAGTGATCCGGGCAATCACATGAGCCAGCAGCAACTGACAGAAGTTGCTCATGGTCTGGAAACGGAGCTGAAAAGAATTGATGGCACCCGGGATATCTATACGGTCGGCGGGCATGACATGATCGTCGATGTCCGGCTTGATCCGGCGCGTATGAATAGCTTCGGTATTACGATTGATCAGCTGAATCAGGTTTTTCAGTCCGCCAATGTTCGTTCTCCACAGTTGACTGTTACTCAGGATAATCAGGCGATCCCGGTCCGGGTCGGGCAGTTTTTACACCGGGTAGATGATGTCAGGCAACTGGTTGTCGGGTTACATAATGCTGCTCCCGTTTATCTGAGTGATATTGCCAGTGTGAGTATGGGTGGCGACACGCCGGCTCATAATGTCTGGACCAGTGATAAGTCCACCATTACTCCGGCAGTGACAATTGCGATTGCCAAGAAAGCTGGTGAAAATGCGGTAGATGTTGCCCAAAGTGTTGAAGCACGTTTACAGGTACTGGAAAATCAGTTAATCCCTGCGGATGTCAAAGTTGATGTCACCCGAAACTACGGGAATACTGCATCGGAAAAAAGCCATACGCTGATTGGGAAACTAATGTTTGCAACCTGTGCGGTTGTTATTCTGGTGCTGCTGACCATGGGATGGCGTGAAGCGATTGTCGTTGGGATCGCTGTGATGATCACCTTGATGATTACTCTGTTTGCTTCGTGGGCATGGGGTTTTACCATCAACCGGGTTTCTCTTTTTGCACTGATCTTTTCTATCGGTATTCTGGTCGATGATGCGATTGTGGTGGTGGAGAACATTCACCGGCATATGTCTTCGAAATCGGATAATTTTTCCGTCCCCTACGCGGTTGATGAGGTTGGCGGCCCGACGATTCTGGCTACATTTACTGTTATTGCTGCGCTATTGCCGATGGCATTTGTGACCGGATTAATGGGGCCGTATATGAGTCCAATTCCGATCAATGCCTCGATGGGGATGTTTATCTCACTGGCTGTTGCCTTTATTCTGACACCCTGGCTGGCGGTTAAGCTATTACGCCATAAATCTCATACTCAGGAGAAAGAACCGAGTATGGCGATTGTTCAGCGCATTATGGCTCCTTTTGTTCTGTCAGCACATCAACGGCGTAATCGCTGGTTGCTTGGCGGCGGAGTGATTGTGCTGATTCTGGGATCGGTTCTGCTGCCCGTTTATCAGGCTGTCGTTCTGAAAATGTTGCCGTTTGACAATAAATCTGAATTTCAGGTGATACTGGATATGCCAGATGATACTGCACTGGAACGGACACAGCGGGTTTTATTCGAGCTGGGAACCGTACTGAATCAGTCTCCTGAAGTGCATGACTATCAAATCTATGCCGGAACTGCGGCGCCGATGAATTTTAACGGTCTGGTCAGGCATTACTTTACCCGGTCTTCTCCTTATCAGGGCGACATTCAGGTGAACCTGCTACCGAAAGGGGAACGGGATAAAGACAGTCATCAGATTGCCGGAGAATTACGGCCGAAGCTGGTTGAGGTTGCTAAAGCATTCGGCGGTAAGGTGAAAGTTGTTGAAGTACCGCCCGGCCCGCCGGTCTGGTCACCGATTCTGGCTGAAGTCTATGGACCGACAGATACGGTACGTACCGAAGCTGCCAGACAGATTCGTCAGTTGTTTGAGGCCAGTGCGGATATTGTTGATGTGGATATTTATCTGCCGGAGCCTCACCAGCAGTGGCAGGTGAAGATTGACCGCAGTAAAGCGGCACACTATCAGGTCTCTTACGCATCAATTGTCAATACACTGGCAGCCGCAGTCGGCGGACAGCCGGTTAGTTATCTGCATACGGATTACAGCAAATATCCGGTACCGATCCAGATTCAGGCGACAGAAGGTGATAAGGCGAACCTGACTCAGTTGCTTGAGATGCGTGTAGCCGGGCAGAGCGGTCAGTCTTATCCGCTGTCTGATTTGGTTAGCATCCATAAAGTCGCAGCGGACGATTATATCATGCATAAGAATCTGGTTCCGATGGTCATGGTGGTTGGTGATATGTCAGGTCATACCGACAGTCCTCTTTACGGAATGTTTGAAATTGCGACCCGGATGAAAACACTGCCTTTCCCGGTTGAGCAGAATTATATTCATCAGCCTTCGGGTCTGAGTCAGATCTCCGTATTATGGGATGGAGAATGGAAGATTACTTATGAAACCTTCCGGGATATGGGGATTGCGTATGCAGTCGGAATGATCCTGATCTATCTGTTAGTGGTGGCACATTTCAAATCGTATCTGACGCCGCTGATTATTATGGCGCCCATTCCGCTGACCATTATCGGTGTGATGCCGGGACATGCACTGCTACAGGCACAATTCACGGCGACTTCGATGATCGGTATGATTGCGCTGGCAGGGATTATCGTACGTAATTCAATTCTGCTGGTGGATTTCATCCGTCAGGAGCATGAACAGGGAATGGCGTTTTCCGAGGCGGTGATTAACTCGGTTAAAGTGCGGGCAAAACCGATTTTGCTTACAGCACTGGCTGCGATGATTGGTTCACTGTTTATTCTGGATGATCCGATTTTTAATGGTTTGGCGATTAGTCTGATTTTCGGGGTTTTTGTATCGACGTTGCTGACACTGATTGTGATTCCGGTATTGTACTTTTCTTTTATGAAGGAAAGGCGTTTATGAGAAAACGTCATCCATAGAAAAACACTTCACTGACGGGGAAAATCACGTTCCGTAACCATCCGTTGATTTTGCCCGAACAGACAATAATTGCAGCCCTGAGAAAGGGCTGCAATTGCCCTTCCCGAACGTGTATAAATTATGAGAATAGTTGTTTATATACTAAGTTATTATGAATGAAAATGTAACGAGCCGCACAGGATCTACCATATTTCCCTTCTGTTTGTCGAAAAAAATCTCAATTTTCAGTGCTGTATTTTTATAAATGAGATCTGCTGATAAATAATCGTGCTTATCTTATCCATTAGCTGTGCTTTGTTGATCCTGATCAATACATGCATAGGGTGCTTCTCGTTAAATGCACTACAATATGTAGTGTTACTTGGCAGATATGAAACCCTATATCGTGTGTTTTACTAAAAATGGACGGAAGAGGGGTAAGGAGATAAAGTGAAACCTATCGTAATCAAACGTGATGGCTCAAGAGCGGCGTTTCATCGGGACAGAATTCAGGCTGCTGTTGAAGCCGCTGCTGAACATACTGATAAAGAACTGGCAATTTATGCCTTAAACGTTGCCCTGGCTGTCGAGTTAAAGCTCGAGGATTACAAAGAAGTTCACATTGCAGAGATTCAGACGCTGGTCGAAAACGAGCTGATGCAGGGACCATACAAATCCCTGGCGCGTTCTTATATTGAATATCGTCATGATCGTGATATTGCCCGGGAGAAACAGAGTGCTTTGACCCGTGAAATTGAAGGATTGATTAACGAAAGCAATGCCGACCTGCTGAATGAAAATGCGAACAAAGACGGTAAAGTGATTCCGACACAGCGTGATTTACTGGCCGGGATTGTCGCAAAACACTACGCAAAAACCCGCATTCTTCCCAGAGATATTGTACAGGCACACGAAGCCGGCGATATTCACTACCATGATTTGGACTACGCACCTTTCTTCCCGATGTTTAACTGTATGCTGATCGATTTGAAAGGAATGCTGACTCATGGGTTCAAAATGGGGAATGCTGAGATTGATACGCCAAAATCTATCTCGACAGCTACAGCGGTTACGGCTCAGATTATTGCACAGGTTGCCAGCCATATTTACGGTGGAACGACTATCAACCGTATTGATGAAATTCTGGAACCTTATGTACTGGCAAGCTACAACAAGCACCTTGCTATTGCCCACGAGTGGGACGTTCATGATCCAGAAGCATTTGCGACAGCCCGGACTGAAAAAGAGTGTTATGACGCTTTCCAGTCTCTGGAATATGAAGTGAACACCCTCCATACAGCTAATGGTCAGACACCATTTGTCACCTTCGGTTTTGGGCTGGGAACCAGCTGGGCATCCCGGTTGATTCAGCAATCCATTCTGAAAAACCGGATTGCAGGTTTGGGTAAAAACCATAAAACTGCTGTCTTCCCTAAACTGGTTTTTGCTATTAAAGAAGGATTAAATCATCAGGCCGGTGATCCGAATTATGATATTAAGCAACTGGCTCTTGATTGTGCAACCAAGCGGATGTATCCGGATATTCTGAACTATGACAAAGTCGTTGAAGTAACGGGTTCTTTTAAAACGCCGATGGGTTGCCGAAGTTTCCTCAGTACTTATGAAGAACAGGGCGAACTGGTGCATGATGGTCGGAATAATCTGGGTGTCGTCAGCCTGAACCTGCCCCGGATTGCATTACAGGCCAAAGGTGATCTTACCCGTTTTTATGAAATTCTTGATGATCGTCTGCTGCTGGCCCGCCGGGCTCTGGAAACCCGTATCAGCCGTCTGGAAAAAGTCCGGGCCAGAGTTGCTCCAATTCTGTATATGGAAGGTGCCTGCGGTGTCAGACTAAAAGCTGACGAGCCGATTGCTCATATCTTTAAAAACGGACGGGCATCCATTTCGTTGGGCTATATCGGGATTCATGAAACGATCAATGCATTATTTGGCGATCAGCAACACCTCTATGACAATCAAATGCTCCGCGATGAAGCGCTTAAAATTATCGGTTATCTGAAAGCAGCAACGAACCGTTGGGCAGAAGAAACCGGTTATGGTTTCAGTCTTTACGGAACACCGAGTGAAAACCTGTGTAATCGCTTCTGTAGCATTGATACCAAAGAATTTGGTGTGATTGATGGTGTGACGGATAAAGGCTATTACACCAACAGCTTCCATCTGGATGTCGAGAAAAAAGTGAATCCGTACGATAAGATCGACTTTGAAATGCCGTATCCGGCAATTTCCAGTGGTGGTTTCATCTGTTACGGCGAATTTCCGAACATGCAGCGCAATATTGAAGCGTTAGAGAATGTCTGGGATTACAGCTATAGCCGGGTGCCTTACTACGGAACTAACACACCAATTGACGAATGTTATGAGTGCGGTTATGCCGGGGAGTTTTCCTGTACCAGTAAAGGATTTGTCTGTCCGAAATGTGGCAACCATGATCCTGCAAAAGTTTCAGTGATTCGCCGGGTATGTGGTTATCTGGGCAGCCCTGACGCACGTCCGTTTAATTTCGGTAAACAGGAAGAAGTTAAACGACGGGTAAAACACCTGTAGCAGTCAGTGATTGTGGAGCGAAAATCGCATGAATTACCACAAATATCATCCGATTGATGTGGTGAACGGGCCGGGAACACGCTGTACTTTGTTTGTTTCCGGTTGTGAGCACCACTGCAAAGGATGTTATAACCAGAGTACCTGGTCGTTGCGCTCCGGTTTTCCTTATACGGAAGAACTGGAGGAGCATATTATCCGGGATTTAAATGATACGAGAATTTACCGCCGCGGCTTGTCACTGTCCGGCGGTGATCCGCTTCACCCTGAAAACGTTCCGGTGATTCTCCGCTTGGCAAAGCGTGTAAAACGGGAATGTCAGGGGAAAGATATTTGGCTATGGACCGGTTACCGGCTGGATGAACTCAATGAGGCACAACGTGAAGTGCTGGATTGGATCGATGTACTGGTTGACGGAAAGTTCGAACAGTCTCTGGCTGATCCGGCTCTGGATTGGCGGGGCAGTTCGAATCAAATTATTCATACGCTGAATCTGGATGAGTAATTATTACGCAGTGACTGTATCTTGAAGCCACTTGCGTATAGAATAATATGCACCAATGCGATATTTTTCAGTCTGGCAATACCGCAAGGATGTATATGAAAAAAACTATGAAAATAATAATGCTTTGTTGCTTGGGTTTGTCTTTCACTCTACCCGCTGAAGCCAGTAGCTGTCTTAAAGGTCAGCCGTGTGGCAATATTCAGAAAAGCGCCAACCACCAATTACAGTCATCAGCAGCTTCCCAGAAAGCTAACCGGAAAAAACTTTACCGGGGAGCAGGGAACTATCTTGTGACGGCAAAACGATTAAATGTTCGTGGCGATAACTTACTGGATGGTCGTCCGGTAGGTCAGTTGGAATACGGCGAAAACATCTATGTTTATCGTTTTTCCCATGGCTGGGCCATGATTACTTTTAAAAATGAAGTTGCTTGGGTGAGTGGTCGGTATCTGAGATATCAACAGTCCGAATTATGAACGAATAACCGGATTGATCGTTTTCTCATTCAAATTGTTTTTCTATTAAAACGGCCGGATTATTCCGGCCGTTTTGTGTTTATTGACTAAGCTAAGGCTAAGGATTTACTGTCAGTGGTGGGGCGATATCGCTACCACCTAGTGCCTGATACAATGTTGCCTGAACATTGTACTGATTGTAACGATTCTCCAGTAATGACTCCTGTGCACTTCGCTGAGTCTCCTGTGCATCCAGCCAGTCCCGGATACTGACTGCTCCATGACGATACTGACTGGCATAAATCTGTTCGGCGGCTGTTGCGGCATCATACTGTTCTTTGAGTTTGAGTCCCTGATACTGATAATGCTGCTTCGCGGAAAGGGCGTTATCAACATCCTTCATCGCGGTATAAAGTGTCTGTCGATAATTCACCACCGCTGTCTGATAATCCATCTGTGCAATTTCTCTGTTCAGATTCATTTTGTTCCATTGCAGAAAAGGCAGGACAATCTCTGCTCCCAGAGTACCAAGCGGATCGGTCAATAGATCCCGCAGTTGTGATGAAGAATCACCAACAGAACCTGTGAGTGTCAGGGTCGGAAAATATCCGGCAATTGTTGCATCACTGGTTGCCAGCGCTGACTTCAGCTCATAGAGTGCAGCTTTGACGTCTGGCCGTCTGACCAGCAAATCAGCCGGGACACCAGCGGCAACCTCTGGAATTGGTTCTTGTGGCAGCGACTGGATTTGCAGCGTACTTGGTTCTGGCGGCTGATTGAACAGAATTACCATTGAGTTCTCAGCCTCTTTCAACGACTGGAGCAGTTCACTATGGGCTGCCTCTTGTCCGGATAAACTGCGCTGGGCTTCCAGAACATCCAGTTCAGAAACGGCACCACTGTGATACTGACGCTGTGTCAAATCCAGTATCTGTTTTGCATAAGCGATACTTTTATTGCTCAACGTCACCCGGTCTTTCAGGTAGCCGACCTGCCAGTATAGTGAGGCAGTGGTTGATGCCAGACTTTGTGCCGTACTTTCCCGATCCGCAGCTCTGGCAATCGCTGTCCAGTGAGATGCATCGACGGATGAAGAGATACGTCCCCATAGATCCAGTTCATAGCTGACAGAGAGATTCGCTGAGTAGCTTTTAGTGTGATTTCCTGAATCGAGGTTCCTCGACCGGGATGCGGAAAAAGTGGATGACAGCTCGGGATATTGCTCGGTTTCACTCAATCCTGCTTCCAGACGTGCTTTCTGAAGTGTTAGTGTCGCCAGAGCCAGATCATTATTGGTGAGCAATACCTGCTGGATGAGACGATTCAGTTCCGGGTCGCCGAATTGCTTCCACCACGGATCCATTCGAACCTGTTCGTTGATCTTTTGGGTTTGCCATGTGGTTGGAATCTCAACCTGAGGAGGAGTGAATTCCGTTTGTGTCAATGTACTACAAGCCGATAGCAGCAGAGTACTGAGAGCGGTGCTAAGGAATGGTTTGAGCATGGTTGAATTCATGAGTTATTCCCTTGCAAGTGCTTCGACCGGATCCAGACGAGCTGCATTACGGGCAGGTAAAAATCCGAACAGAATGCCGATGAGCGTAGAACAGAGAAATGCGGTGACAATTGATGTGGTTGAATAAATCATCTGGAAATTCCCGCCACTGTAAGAAAAAATAACCCCGATCAGGTAAGCAAGCATAATACCGAGAACGCCACCACAAAGGCAGACAAGTACCGCTTCAATCAGAAACTGGCGCAGAATATCACTTTGTCTGGCTCCGACTGCCATCCGTACTCCAATTTCTTTCGTCCGCTCAGTAACTGAAACCAGCATAATGTTCATGACACCAATTCCACCAACGATCAGAGAGATGACGGCAATCGCTGAAATCAGCAGGGCCATTGTCGCAGTGGTTTTTTCGATATTCTGACGGATAGTATCCGTGTTGATGGTAAAGAAATCCTGAGTACCGTGACGCATTTTTAGTAAAGAGATGATAGCCTGTTCGGCTGCGCTACTTGGGGCGGAATCATTGATCCTGACCGTAAGTCGGTTCAGATGAGGCTGACCGAGCATCCGACCGGAAACTGTGGTATACGGAACCCATACTTTGAGAGAGTCATTATTGCCGAAAGCACTTTCTCTGGGCTTGGTCACGCCGATAATCCGTACCGGCAACGTATTAAGAAAGATGACCTGACCGATTGGGTTGCTGTCCGGGAAGATCTCTTGCCTGGTATTGTCATCAATGATCGCTTCCTGAGCCAGGGACTGGACACTCTGTTTGTCCCAGTATTGACCACTGTCTATTTCATAGCCTCTGACCCGGAAATATTCCGGCCCGACACCTTCAATGCTTGCCGTGACCGCCTGATTGGTATAACGAATGGTAACGCTTGTGTTAATTGATGGTGTGACACTGTCAACAAAGGGAAGGCTTTTCAGGGCTTCACCATCGCTGGCTTTCAATGTCCTGATTCGATCAGAGCGCCGATCACCAAAGCCTTTTCCCGGTAGAATATCAATGGTATTTGTCCCCATGGAACTGATATTTTTCAG
Organism: Vibrio mangrovi; assembly: GCF_024346955.1. Lineage (NCBI taxonomy): Bacteria > Pseudomonadati > Pseudomonadota > Gammaproteobacteria > Vibrionales > Vibrionaceae > Vibrio > Vibrio mangrovi. The sequence continues at coordinate 559,001 of NZ_AP024884.1, forward strand.
AATGGCTTGTCGTGAGCCAGTTCCCAGAGCAACAACCGATACGACAGATGCAATACCGATAATAATACCAAGCATAGTCAGAAAGGTTCTGAGGCGATGGCTCGACATCGCTAGTAAAGCCATCTTGAATGCTTCAGTGTAGCGATCCCAGTTAAACCAGCGGTGACTCTGCGAAGACTTGTTCTGTTGCAGAGAGCCTTGCCGGTTGTTGTGATGTCGTTGATCACTAATGATCTCTCCATCTTTAATTTCAATGATGCGATCTGCAAACTGAGCTACATGCATGTCATGAGTCACAATGATAATCGTGTGACCATCCTGATGCAGTTCCTGTAACAGTTGCAGCATTTCATCGCCACTGTGGCTATCCAAAGCCCCGGTTGGTTCATCGGCTAATATGACGTCTCCGCCATTTATCAGAGCCCGGGCGACGCTGACTCGCTGCTGCTGACCGCCACTGAGCTGATTGGGTTTATGATCCAGACGTTCTCCCAGCCCGAGACGAGTCAGTAATTGCCGGGCCCGATCTCTGCGTATTTTTCGATCCTTACCTGCGTAGACCGAAGGCACTTCAACATTATCGACAGCTGTTAAGTCTCCCAACAAGTGATAGCGCTGAAAGATAAATCCAAAATATTCCCTGCGTAGTTGAGCTAATTCATCGCCACTCATTGACGATGTATCTTGTCCGTTAATCCGATAATTACCTTGTGATGGTTTGTCGAGACAGCCAAGAATATTCATCAGTGTCGATTTCCCCGAACCGGAGGCTCCGACAATCGCGACCATTTCTCCCCGTTCAATGGTGAGTTCGATGTCTTTCAGTACGGTCAGCGTCTGATCCCCGGCGGGAAAAGACCGGGATACGCCGGACAGATGGAGTAATGCTTCTCTCATCTTTTAAATCCCCATGGGCCGACGGAAACGACGGGAAGTATAAGTCTCACTATTTGGCAGGCTGAGAACCACTTTCTCTCCTTCCTGCAGACCGCTGAGTACTTCGGCTCTGACCTTATTGTTTATACCAATTGTTACATCGCGAAATTCAATCTGGCCTTTTACCAGCACCGGTACCTGATAACTGTTTGGAGTATCAGGACTGGGTTGTAACACCTGAGATGGGATAATCAGGGCATCATCAGACTGATTGAGAACAATGGTTACCTGTGCTGTCATGCCGATTCTCAGCACACCATCAGGATTATCTACATCGAACAAGCCATTATAATAAATTGCTTCTGAATCATCAGATGCCATATCGCTGTCATCTCCGTCCATTGATGTCGGCCCCGGTTCAATGGCTCGTAAAGTTGCTTTGTAGCGATGATTCGGTTGCCCCAGTATGGTGAAATAGACCGGCTGGCCTGGCTGGACATGAATGACATCCGCTTCGGATATTTCTGCTTTAACCGTCATTTTATTCAGGCTCGCCAGTTCAACAATGGTCGGTGTGGTTTGATTGGCATTTACTGTCTGACCGACTTCAACAGCGGTATAAACGACAGTTCCGTCCATCGGTGCTGAGATCGTCGTATAACTCAGATCGACTTTGGCGGAGTCAACATTGATTTCTGCCTGTTCAATTCCTGCACTCAGTTCATCCAGCTCTGCCTGATAGACAGCAAGGTTAGATTCGGCTAATTCATAATCTGCTTTGGAGCTGGCATTATCTGCCAACATCGCTTTCTGGCGGTCATATGCCAGCCGGGCTTGTCGGATTTGAGCTTGTTTAGCCCGGTATTGCGCCCTCAGGCTGGCAAGAGAGGCGAGAGATTCTTTCAGGCTATTTTGTTGTGTCAGACTGTCGATTTGAGCAATCAACTGTCCTTTCTTTATCTGCTCACCTAATGTTACTGGTAAGTTGACAATCTGCCCGGAGACCTGAGCGCCGACACTGACCAGTCTGGATGCCTGTAACATGCCGTTGGCAAGAACACTATTTTCAATGTGACCTCTTTTCACGGTTTGTGTTGCATAAATCGGCTGTGGTTCTGGTTGTAGCCACCAGTAGGCAACTCCGGCTGAGAGGGCAATAAGTAGAAGTACACCAAAGAACAGCAATTGTTTCGATAGTTTTTTCATAACAGGTAAGAGACCATATAGATAAACAACAAGTGTCACAAATATGTTTGAATGGTTAATCTGCCACAAGCGTTGACAACTAACAAGGACACACACTAGGGATTACATAACTTTACAACTCCATTCTTACGAGGACATACACTCTTTTATCAAAGAGTTATAAGAATATAGATATGTTTTTTACTAGTGGACAGAACTAGCTTTTCTTCGGAAGGAAAACATGAGGGGAAAGTGTATGATATTTGTGTGACTGGCTTAAAGCTGATAAGTGTTTTTATATATGTTACAAATGATTTGATATGCTTATGAGGTCATGTTCTGGCAGGAAAAAATTTATATTGAGAATCCATGCAGTCGCTGTCTATTCAAACTGTGTTTGACAACCTGAAGTCGTTTGGGGTGACCAATCCACAAACACCGCTTTCGCTCAAATTGGGTACATAGATTGAAACTCGCGGTTTGCCCCAAAGACAGCCGCACAAGAATTACGGGCTGATTTCTATCAATGTATCCCGGTTTACCTTCTCGGATCTGCCGCCCCACCCAATCGACCCACTCAATATAGTCAATCAAACGAAATGGAAGACCATCAGTCTTTTTCTGATAGGATTCACCAACAAATGGAAATAATCCCGATGATATAGGTGGATTATCCACCAGTGAGTCAAGCCGTCTCTTGAGGGCGGTATATTCTGATGTTTCCGGAGTTTCAGCAATACCTGCCCGAACCGGATTTAGGTCGGTATAGGCCATGGCCGCCAGCAACGCTCTCTCATCCAGTAATGCCTGAGACTTGAAACGGCTTTCCCAGAAATGTCCACGACATTGGTCTTCCTGATTGGCTTGTCTGGCAATACTGAAATTGAGCTCTTTCATAAACCAGCTCAGGGAATAGAGTCGCTCCCGCCAGAGATGGATGATTCTTCGACAGGCCTGAGCTTCAGATGGAGAGACCTGATTTTTCAGATACCGTTGTATCAGAGAAGGGAGCTGATGTTCTTTCTTCCAGCGTTCAATCACTTCACTGTCCGGGAGTTGTGAGGCTTTTGCCTGATTGATATGAACCACCAGATGATAATGGTTACTCATCACGGCATAGGCACAGATGTCGATGCAATAAACCTGAGCCAGGGATAGAATACGTTGTTCAACCCAGTCACGCCGGTGCGCGTAAGATTTTCCGGTCAGAGGGTCTTCACCACACAGAAATGCCCGGCGGACACAGCGTGATACACAGTGATAGTAGGTGGTGAGATGAAGAGCAACCAACTGAGCTCTGGCGATAGTCATGAAGGAAATACTGTCTGTGAATGGTGCTGGCAGTATGTCGAAGTGGAGGGTTGGGGGAAAGGGGTATATGAACACAATACGAGTCATATTGTTTTTTTCGATGTAACTTTGATGTTGATAAAGGATGACATACTGACTTTGTCTTAAGGTGTATGTCCTCGTAAAAAACGAGCGTGTGTCCTGCTAAGTAAAGTAAGGAATAATGATGAACATACAAAATCTACTAATTCGAAATGAAAAAAATTCTGACTATGAAGAGATTTCTCACATAACTGAACTGGCTTTCGAGAAGCTAGAGATCAGTAACCACACAGAACAGTTTATTGTTGAAGCTCTGCGGGAAGCTGGTGTGTTAACAGTATCATTAGTTGCTGAAATTGAAGGATGTGTTGTCGGACATATTGCATTCTCTCCGGTCACCATATCAGATGGTACTGTCGATTGGTATGGATTAGGACCAGTTTCTGTCCACCCAGACTATCAGCGTCAGGGGATTGGTAAGTCGTTGATACAGAAAGGCCTATCATATCTTGAGTCTCGTGGCGCGAAAGGTTGTTGTCTGGTTGGTCATCCGGAATATTATCGTAAATTTGGTTTTGAGAATGTCCCAGGGCTAAGTATTGAAGGTGTTCCCCCTGAAGTATTTTTTGCACTGTCATTTGATGGAAATTTTCCGAAGGGAAGTGTGATGTTTCACGAAGGGTTCGGAGCTGATGGCCGATAATCCAGTAAGGATGGCAAATCTGCCATCCTTACTAAAAAAGTAATTCAAATCAATTGCCCTATTGAGCTGGTACTGTATTTTCAGTTTCTGAACTCTCTGTATTCGTTTCAGAAGTCGCGGAAGAGTTTTGAGCTGATGTCTCTGATTTGTTTTGCTCTGGTTGAGGAGCTATTGTTGGGGATGACTGCTGTGATTTTAACAGAGCAACCAACGTTTCCAGATTTTTTACATGTTCCTGTTCTTTGGATAACTGATCCTGCAGGGATTGTTGTTTCTGATAAGCATCAGTTAGTGCGGTTTGTAGCTTCTGATTACTCTGTTGCTGTTCTGCCAGAGTCTGCATTTGCTTAGCATTTTCAGCCTGCCAGCTTTCTTGTCGTTGCTGGGCTGACTGGTGAAGTGCCTCTACGCTTGCCAGAATACGATTTGTCTGTTCTCTTAAAACTTGGTCCCGGTAGTCCGAATTATCGATCGCTTGTGAAATTGCCAACAATTTATTTTCGATCTCAAGAACAGTTGGCTCAAATTTACCATCTTCAATGCTACGCAACTGTTTCACCATATGTGTAACTTGTTCCAGATGGTCTATTTCAAACTGACCAAGCTGTGCCGCTTTTTCCATTGCCTCAAGATCCCGGGGATTGGATTGAGCTATTGTTTCTACAAGCTGGATCTGGTGACTGGCTTTAGCATAGGTGATAGGAGCTACCTCGTTAAACTCTTCCCGTTTCAGTACTGACAGTTTTTTCTGCAATGGCTGAACATATTTGAGATGCATAATTTTTACTTCAAGGCCACGGGAAGTGTTAAGAAATTCAACTTGCTTTGTCTGAGCCTTTTCCAGCTCATCTTTGGCGACATACTCGAAAAGAGTATGAAACATCTCGTTTACCCGTTTATATTCTCTTGCATCGTATTGTTTGGCATCAATTTGGTTCAGATAATCCATTTCAGCAATAGAATCGGTCAGAAAATGATCTGCCTTTTCTTTCAAAGCCTGAAGTTGATGCAACTGCTGTTCTACAGTGTTTATATACTGATTGAATTTATCTGCATATGTTTGACTTGAGAAAATCGATACGGACTCAGTCGACTTCGAAGGTTCAGTTTGAATTTCCCGATATAAATCCTGAGCTTCTTTCCAGTCATGCTGTAGCTTTTGATAATGTGTGGCTGAGTAGATTTCTAAAGATTCAGCATTAGCGAGCGTTTTGGACCACTGTTGGTAAGTCTTCTGGATATCAGTAAACAGTGCATAAGACTGAGCCTGACTGTTGGTAGGACTGTCCGATGAATTTTGATTTTGTGTACTCTGACAACCAGCAATTCCGATCAGCAGGCATAGAGCGACCGTTGATTTTATCGGTTTCATGTTGCTTATCCTTATAATGAATCTATCTACTTAGCAGTTATTTTTCACGATTTGTCTTATTGTTCTACCTTGCCATACCTCTCTATCTTATACCAGTGTTATGACAATAATCTGGTGTCTGTTATGAGTGGTCTTTGAAGTGGTTTCACGTTTACACCGTGATTGTAGTGGAAGGATGTTCCGGGGAATTTATACAGAAGGAGTGTAAAGAGTGGAAATATCACTGTCACTAACCGAATATAGAGACAGTGATATTAGTTTTAACTGGGATATTACTGCTGATTAATGAACTGCTTAAAGCGTGAGCGGGTCTGTTCATCAGCCTGATCATACCAATAATGTAACATTGTCTCTGCTGTTGTTGCCGAGGTTTTTGTTTGAGAAGATGTTACCGAACGGGCTGGTATTGTTTTAATCTGAGCCACATTTTGAGGTGCGTATTCAGGAATTGAAGCGACTTTGCCTGACTGATTGTAAATTGACATTTCTGTATAGTAATTACGACCAATCTGCATACCATCTTTTAATAACTTATCTTTGGTTACTTCAACATTCTGTCCATTCTGATTTGTCAGAGACCATTGCATGTTACCAATACGATCCTGAGCTTCCCGGGAGTTTCTGTACTTGGGAAGCTGGAAAGCAAGGCCTGTATCTTCTGCATTAAACACCGCAACAATGACATCACTTTCGACACCGATATTCTCTTTACCTTCCTGAAAAAAGGGTTCATAACGGAAAACAACTTGTTGAAGTCCATTTTCCAAATGTAGTTTTTTCTGCGAATCAAAAAAACCACCACCGGATATTTCTGCTTTACTACCGTTTGCAACAAGAATATCAACAGCTTCAGGAACATCAATTGTTACTTTTGCCATGGCTGAGCTACTTAGTAAAATCATGCTGGTGAATGATAACACCTTGGATATATTCACTATTATTATCCTTTGTAATCAAATAGTTAATTGAGATAAGGATGCATAGATATTGTCTGAATTACAAGTGACAAATTTAAGAATTTCTCTTAGGGTGCCTGTCCTCATAAGGTTATCTCTGAGATTTTAAGGAGTTAGGGTATCTGTCCTTATAACTGCTTAAAGTGTCTGTCCTTGCAACTGTCTGTAATCCTACCTTGTTCTGACACCTGCAGATAAAAATCAGTTATGATGACGCTATGATTGTGGTTTAAGCGAAAGTAGTGATGCGTTATTTTTATTTGTTATGTTGTCTTCTGTTGAGTGGTTTTTCGTTCGTTACTCAGGCTGCCGGGAATCCGGCTTTGTTACAGGGGAAGTGGGATTGTGCGGCTTCGTTAAGTCAGCCTTTATATCAGTTAACCCTGACGACTCAGGAGCAATACCTTTCATCCCAAAAGTACGTCACCAGCGGTACATTAGTTGCCAGTCTGCCGGGACAGCCTATCAAAGTGAAATATGCGGTTTCCGGTCACGGTACCTGGAAACTTGAAGGAGAGAAACTGATTCTGCAGGCAAAGCAACTGACTGTGGAGAATATAACGCATCCTGAATGGGAAGCGATGCTGAATCTGAAACAATACATTCCGAAACATGCCGGTGGGACATTAGACATTGTCCGGTTGGACCAACAACAGTTACAGTTAAAAGCTAAGAACCTACCGGATAACATTCAATGCCATCGGGGATGATAAAGTTTTCCTGCCTGAAAAGAGACTCCGGGATTATTGTGAATATCCCGGAATTTCTATGCATAGTTACTGGCGGCAATAGACTTGCTGGCCATGTACATATGTTTGATGGATTACCCGTTCATCTGCCAGCATGATCAAAGCGAATAACTTTTCTTCCAATGATTTAGCCTGTTTTATTCGCTGTTTCAGAATAGGTGTTCCGCCGAAATCCAATTCAATAAAATCAGCTTCAGTTCCGGGATTAAAGTTTCCGATCTGATGTTCCAGTTGCATTGCAGCTGCAGCCCCTTGAGTACACAGATACAGAGACTCAAAAGGATTGAGATTTTGGTGTTGCAATTGCAGAATTTTGTATGCTTCGGCCTGATTTACCAGTAGGTTCAGACTGGTTCCTCCACCGACATCACTGGCAATCGCAACTGGGATCCCATGTTCTTTGACCGAGAAGTAAGGGAACAGACCACTGCCGATGAAGAGATTTGATGTCGGGCAGAAGATAACACTGGCATGATTACTGGCCAGTGTCTTGTACTCCCGGGGTTCCAGATGAATGCCGTGACCGAACAGTGCTCTATCCCGAACCAATCCATAGCGTTCATAGACGCCCAGATAATCCGGAGCATCCGGAAACAGCGTTTTGACCCAATTGATTTCGTCTGTATTTTCACTCAGGTGTGTCTGGATAAAAGCGTCCGGGTATTCCTGAGCCAACTGTCCTGCTAACACCAGTTGTTCCGGTGTACTGGTTGGGGCAAAACGGGGAGTAATTGCATACAGTGCTCGTCCCTGATGGTGCCATTTCTCGAGCAATATCTTACTTTCACGATACCCGGAATCTGCGGTATCGCGCAGGTTATCGGGGCAGTGACGATCCATCAGTACTTTTCCGCAGATCATCCGGGCCTGATAGGTGTTTGCTGCCGTGAAGAAAGCATCGACAGACTGAGGATGAACCGTGGCAAAGACACTTGCTGTTGTCGTTCCGTGTGCGAATAACTGTTGAAGAAATTCATCAGCTTGTTGTGCTGCGTAGTGCTGTTCGACATATTTCGCTTCGGTCGGAAAGGTGTAGTCATTCAGCCACTCCAGTAACTGACGGCCATAACTGGCAATCATCTCCATCTGCGGATAATGAACATGAGTGTCGATCATCCCCGGTATCAGCAATCCGGAATGGTTCACGATTTGTTCTGGTGGAACAGGATGTGTTGTGAGAAAAAGTTCCGCATCAACCAGATCGATAATTTTCCCATGCTCCGTAATGAGAATTGCGTCTTCCAGATATTGATAATTTTGTTCAGGGCAAAGGGTGTTCTTCGGGAAGTGTAAAGTAGCTCCCCGGTGAAATTTTTTTGTCATTATGATTAACTTCCCCGATAGGTTGAATAGGCGTAAGGGGAGAGCAGTAACGGGATGTGGTAATGTCGCTGTTCTGCTACCTGAAAGTGAACTTCGATTTTCGGGAAAAATGTCTGGCCGAATGTTTGTTCACAATAAGCCGCTACATGGAAGGAAAGGGTATATGCATTTGCAGATAACCGGATGTTTTCAAAGCGAATGCGTCCATCTGCATCGGTTGTAGCGGATGCCAGTGATTCACTGCTCTGGTAAGCACTGAGCTTGACCAGAATATTAGCTGCCGGACAGCCGGAACTGGTATCGAGAATATGACAACTTAACGTACTCATTGATAATACTCCATACGAAGGTGACTGATTTTCTGCTGCTCTGTGGCAGCATTAAGTAGTTCCTGATTTCTGTTATTTCTTATTCTTACCTGTAGCTGGTGTAATATTTGTTCTGCTGATTGTTTGCTGGCACAAATAATAAAAATAAAGCCGAATTTTTCCAGATAGGCCTGATTGTAATATAAAAGGTCTTTCAGTACTCCCTCCGAAGCCTGTGTTACCTGTCCTTGTTCCTGTTCACTAAGATGTTTCCCCTGACTATATTTCTTCTGCAATGTTGCCAGATCACCGATCATCGGATGGCCTGCAAATGCTTCCAGCCAGTCTGTTTCTGAGAGCTGTGCGAATACCTCATCGGCAGTCTGACAGAAATGAGAATAATCGGTACAGGGCATACGTGTCAGCATCAACTGTTGCCAGAGAGTACTGGTACAAATCTGGGCCAGTTGTGTCTGGGTTAAATGAATAGTTTTGGTTTCAGAGCCCATGAATCTCTCTCTATTTATCTTCTATTGACCTGTGTTTGTACAACACACTGGCTTGTTGCCAGAGATATTGCTGTTTCTTTTGTGAGGAATGGGATTGAAAATCTTTGACTTCACTATGTGTTGCTGTCTTCTGTTCAAAAAGAGCGCTTAGTTGTGCTGCTATGGAAAGTGCAACTTGCATTGGCAGTTTTCCTTTAATTTCCGGATGGCCTATTGGACAAGTCAGTTGTGAGACAAGATCGGGGCTGCTCAACTGTTCTTTCAAACGATAAGTGAAACGTTGTTTTTTGCCTTCCGATCCAATGAGGCCGATATACGGAAAACATTGTTTTTCCAGTGCCAGAAGGGTTAGTTCATAATCCATACTATGGTCGTGAGTCATGATGACAAGGTGAGTCCCGGGAAGTTGCGCAGCGATCATTTCTTCTGCTGAGGTAAGGCACTGCGTCTGGATACCCTGAATACTCAACGGCTCTAACCAGACAGGACGTGAGTCAATAACTGTAATGTGACATTGTAACTGATTCAGAATGGGTGCAAGTGCCTGGCAGACATGGCCAGCGCCAAAAACCGTAACCCGGGCCTGTTGAAGGTTAAAATATTCAAACAGTACCTGAACTGCTCCGCCACAACACTGGGCAAGATCTGCGGCCATACTGTAACGTTCGATTGCAATCGTCGGTTCCTGAGCTGTTAACTGACGGCGTCTGTTCAGTTCGGCTCTGGCTGTTTGTATCACTTGCTGTTCCAGACTGCCGCCTCCCAGTGTGTCATATTGTCCCTGAGTCGTGATAACCATTTTAGAACCACTGTTTCTCGGAACCGAGCCGACTGCGGCGACAATGGTGGCAAGGCAGTAGGACATACCTTGCTGTTCAAGCAGTTGACAAGCATTCAGCCAGTGCGTGGTTGCACTGGCGGATGTCAGTATTGATTGTCCCGTTTTCATCATCTATTCCCTATGGTTTCTGCTGGCTGATTGGGTGCCTGTCCTCCTTGCTCCAGCCAGTCATATTGCTGCTGACATGCTGTGAGTATCCTTTCTCCTGTTGCTGGCGTATCCAGCTCAGGAATCATCTGGTGATCGGAAATTGCTGCAATGGCATCATAAATTGCACACCAGGTACTGATTGCGTGCATAAATGGCGGTTCACCGACAGCTTTTGAGCGATAGATACTGTGTTCCGGGTTCGGAACATCATAGAGAGTGATATTCATCTGTTTCGGATAATCGCAGATACTTGGAATTTTATAGTTCATCGGACTGTTGCTCAGCAGATGTCCATGTTCATTCCAGATTAGTTCTTCGGTTGTCAGCCAGCCTAGTCCCTGAATGTAGGCACCTTCAATCTGGCCGATATCGATCGCCGGATTCAGACTGTTTCCGACATCATGCAGAATATCGACCCGTTCAACCGTCATCTCACCGGTAAGCGTATCAATCATAACTTCGGAGCAAGAGGCACCGATAGCAAAATAGAAAAAAGGACGCCCGTTGGCTTTTGTCCGGTCATACCCGATTTTTGGGGTACTGTAATAACCTGTTGAAGAGAGAGAGACTCGGTTCAGATAAGCCTGTTGTATCAGTGTTGCCCAATCAACTTCTCCCGAATCGTAATAGAGTTTTCCATCCTTAATCTCTGGCTGGGTGGCGGAAGGTTGTGAGGACAGACGCCCGAAGTTGGATTGAGAAGATGATTGCGAGGACAGACACTCAGAGCTGTGGCTTTGAGAACAATAGTGAGCCGTGGCGAAATCAAGCAGACGTTCTTTAATAGTCATTGCTGCGTTGTGGGCGGCCATACCGTTCAGATCGGCGCCGGAAGATGCCGCTGTCGGAGAAGTATTTGGTACCTTGTCTGTCCTTGTAGAGGTCACCAGTATCCAATCCATCGGAATACCAAATGTCTGGGCAACAATTTGCTGGATCTTCGTGTGTAAACCCTGGCCCATTTCGGTACCACCGTGTGAAACCTGAACGGTTCCGTCCGTATAGATATGAATTAGTGCTCCTGCCTGATTGAGATGAGTTGCTGTAAATGAAATACCGAACTTAACCGGTGTCAGAGCCAAACCTTTTTTTAGTATTGGACTGTTCTGATTCCATTCATGAATCTGTTGACGACGTTGCCGGTAATCCGATGAGGCTTCAAGTCGGGTGAGCACTTCACGCAGCTCTTGTGTCTGTTCTACTTCCATGCCGTAAGGTGTCACGGATTTTCCCGGACGGTAGAGATTTTTCAAGCGGAGATCTAAAGGATCCTGCCTCAATGTAACTCCCAAATCCTGCATTGCTTTTTCAATGACGATCATCCCTTGTGGCCCACCAAAGCCACGGAATGCCGTATGCGAGACTGTATCGGTTTTGAGGCGGTTGCCGGTAATGCAGGCATCTCCAAGAAAGTAGGCGTTATCAGCATGAAACATCGCCCGATCGACAATGGCATCGGAGAGGTCAGCTGAATGACCACAAAGCCCGTTCACTTCAATGTCAGCAGACAAAATTTCGCCGTCATCTGTTGCTGTCAATGCATAGCGATTGAAAAAAGGGTGGCGTTTGCCGGTGGTTGACATGTCGATAGCACGGGGTAGGCGGAATTTGACGGCCTTCTTTGTGAGTATTGTTCCCAGACTGGCAAGGCAGGCCCACGGTGCTGCCTGGGTTTCTTTGCCACCGAAGCCACCACCCATACGGCGCATGTCCACAGTGACATGGTTGAACGGGATTCCCAGCACTTCCGCAATCAGGTTTTGTACTTCGGTGGGGTTCTGTGTCGAAGTCCGGACAAAAATTCCACCATCTTCCGTGAGTTCGGCAAGGCTGATCTGGCTTTCCAGATAAAAGTGTTCCTGTCCTCCTACAGCTAAATCGCCCTGAATCCTGAGTGTTCCTTCTGGTGACTGTCCCCGTAATGAAGCGTCTTCCGGTGTCTGTCCCTGTAAGGAAGTGCCCATTTGATGCGGTGGTAGCAGATGGTCGCGCTGTGAGGCTTGTTGATATGAAATGACCGGATCGGAAGTTTCTTCATACTCGATCAACGCTTTCTGTGCAGCCTGACAGGCAAGCTGATGAGTCTCTGCGATCACAAAGGCAATAGGCTGACGAAAATAGCGAATCTCACCCTGGCACAGTAACGGATCACCTTTATGAATGGTACCGATGTCATTGAGGCCGGGAATATCGTGGCAGGTAATGACCCGAACGACTCCCGGGGACTGGCGGACGTCGGACAGGTCAAGATGTGTCATCGTTCCTTTAGCAATATCACTGGTAATCAGTGCTCCATGCAGGCAGCCACGGGGCTCCGGGTAGTCGTCAACAAATAATGCTTCACCCGCGACCTGTTTGCCGGCACTTTCATGGGGAAATGGCTGGCCGACTGTCTCCAGAGTTTTCTGAGATTGCAGATGTTGTGCGGTATAGGGATGGCTTATGAGTTTACGCATGATAAGTCAGCCTCGTTTTTATCTGTTGATGTTCCGGATGCTTATATTCCAACTGCTTATATTCTAAGTAATAACGCTGAAGCAGATTCTGGACCAGACGGATCCGGTATTGTGCCGAACCCCGGATGTCGCTTAACGGATGAATCACCTGAGGAACAAGAGCCTGAACTTCCCGGATCAGAGATTGTGTCAGAGGCCGTCCGAGGAACACTGTTTCCAGCGTTGTCAAACGAACTGATTTTGCTGCAACACCCCCGGCGGCAACGATGCAGTGACTAATTTGTGCATGTTCATCAAAAGTGAGATTGATAGCGAGAACGACCGTAGCAATATCATCCTCATAACGTTTACTGACTTTGTATATGGCATGTTTTTGCTGCCTGTCCATTTTAGGCAGGTGAATAGCACTAATCCATTCGTTACCTTGTAGGCGGGTTTGACGATAACCGGTAATGTAGTCTTCTGGCGCATAAAGTTTCCGTTCGGAGCCGTTATCGATTTCAATCTGGCCTTTCAGACTGATCAGTAATGGTGCGATATCTCCGATCGGAGATGCGTGACCGAGACTTCCCCCCAAAGTTGCACGGTGACGAATGGTTATACTACCCAGACGTTCGATGATTTCATCCGTTGATGGAAAATTCTGCTGCATAAACCGATGCACCTGATACATCGGTATTGCAGCACCAATACGCCAGCCACTATCGGTTTCGGTGACAGTCAGCATATCATCAACATTTGATACATCGATCAGTAATGGCAGTGGTGCCATTCGCTGGGTGACTTCCAGAGAAAGATCTGTTCCGCCGGCAATTAATTGTGCAGATGGATAGGCCCGGCGCAGTTCGGCCAGTTGCTGACGGTTTTCAGGTGTGAAATAGTGATCTGAGTTGAGTGGGGGAACATGATTCATCCAGTGCTGAACTTCAGCCTGATACTCATCGAGTGGATCTGATGTTTTTGCCGCGGCGATTTCGTTAGCGGCTTCAATCAAAGGTCCGTATCCGGTGCAGCGGCATAGATTTCCGGCCAGGAAATCGGCTGGATTATCTGGTTTGTGTTTCTGCTTTGATAAGGCGTAGAGCGACATAACAAAGCCAGGTGTACAAAATCCACACTGACTGCCATGCCGATCGACGATTGCCTGCTGAACCGGGTGGAGTTGTTCTCGCTGTTTCAGATATTCAACCGTGATGATCTGTTTTCCGTGCAGTGCATGTAACGGAGTAATACATGCATTAATCTGACGATAACGAAGTTCATTCTGTTCATCACGGTCGACGATTACAACGGTGCAGGCACCGCAGTCACCACTGGCACAGCCTTCTTTTGTCCCTTTTAATTCTCTGTGCTCTCTGAGGTACGTCAGTAGCATCATATCGGCAGATACCGAGGGAATACTGACGACTTGGTTATTGATCATCACTTCGAGCATTGGTTTCCTTCCCTGAAAAAGCTGTCCATTTGGTCAAGTTATTTTTAATAAAAAAACTCACTCCGTTCCCGTTAAGTTTAGAACGAAGTGAGCTAAAAATTATTTTGGAATGGTTGCGTCAATTCCTTCGACGTACCAGTGCATACCGACCAGTTCTTTGTCTGAAGCCGTGCTTCCTGCCGCGACTTTCAGGTTACCCTGATTATCTTTCAACGGACCGGTAAACGGCACAATCGCACCGGATTTGATTTTTGCCTGAGTGTCCTTAATTGCAGCTTTTACATCATCTGGCAGTGACGGATTGATAGAGGTGATATGCAATACATCATCTTTCAGTCCACCCCAGTAATCTGTTGATTTCCAGGTTCCATCCATGACTTCCTGAACGGTTTTAATATAGTAAGGTGCCCAGTAATCCCGTACAGAGAACATATGTGATTTTGGTGCGAAGTGGCTCATATCTGATGATTGTCCAATGCCCATCACGCCTCTCTTTTCAGCTGCAATCAGAGGAGCCGGACTGTCAGTGTGTTGCAGCAGCACGTCGACACCTTGATCCATCAGAGCATTTGCAGCATCAGACTCTTTGCCCGGATCGTACCAGGTGTTAACCCAGACGATTTTGATTTTCACATCCGGATTTACACTTTTAGCTCCCAGATAAACCGCATTAATGTCACGGATCACTTCCGGAATAGGAAATGTTGCAATGTAGCCGATGACATTTGATTTTGTTGTCATACCGGCCGCGACACCAGAGACGTAACGACTTTCGTAAGAACGCAGGGCATATGTTCCTACGTTTTTACTTCTTTTATAGCCGGTCGCATGTTCAAAGACGACTTTTGGAAAACGCTTCGCTACTTTGAGGGTCGGGTTCATAAACCCAAAAGAAGTGGTAAAAATAATGTCGTTTCCTGCTTTTGCTAGCTGAGTGATTACGCGCTGTGCGTCAGCACCTTCAGAAACGTTTTCAACAAAAGTTGTTTTGACCTGATCACCAAAGTGAGCCTCCATTTCCTGACGGGCCTGGTCGTGCTCATAACTCCAGCCATGATCACCGATCGGACCAACATAAACGAATCCGACTTTTAGTGGTTCTTTGGCTAGTGTGGAAGCGGAAAACAACGCCGACAGCGCCAGAGCCGCGACGGATAACCACTGATTAATTTTCATGAAATACTCCGTTTCATCAGTTTATTGACTGTTATTTGGGTATAAAGATTTTGTTTTTACAAAAAGGGTTTCTACAAAAAAGTTTATAAAAAGACTGACTTGCAAAAACCTGACCAAATGGTCTGTATTTTTGAAAAATAAAATCTCAGTTATGTTCAATCATTCTCGATTATTGACTGAACACATCACAATTCTTCATGATGAGCTGAAAGTATGGCTCCATTTCAGAAAAATTGCTGTTACAGTGCTTCATCATGGTGCGACAATTGCACCATCATGAAACATCTGCATGATTATGTTGCTCTTTATTGCTACTTCACATTTTTATGAGTGTAGTTTCGGATCAAATGGTTTTCCCAGACTCATCGGTGTAGCCAGTTTTTGACGTAGTGCATCAGAGCTGATTAGAACCATGACAATGACAGTTGCCAGATAAGGGATCATGGCTAACAGGTTTGGTGAAATATCGATACCCAGCCCTTGCATCATTAAATGCATAATTGAGCTACATCCAAACAGATAAGCTCCAAGTACCAGATAGCCGATTCGCCAGGAAGCAAATACAACCAGCGCTAGTGCTATCCATCCTCGTCCGGCGGTCATGTTTTCCATCCACATGGGTGTATAAGTTAATGACATGTAAGCCCCGGCAAGCCCGGCCATTGCACCACCAAACATGGTGACGCCGTAACGTAACCGGATGACATGGATACCCAGAGCATTGGCGGCGTGCGGATTTTCTCCGACAGCCCGGATAGTCAGACCCAATCGGGTACGGTGCATCACCCACCAAGTGGCGCCGACAATAATAAAACTCAGATATACCAACAGATCATGCTGAAACAGGATTGGCCCGATAAACGGGATTTGGCTTAATCCGGGAATTGCTATTTCTTTAAATCCTTCGATGGTATTCCCAACCAACTGACTGCCGAGAAAAGCACTCAGGCCGGTACCAAAAATGGTCAGAGCCAATCCGGTGGCAACCTGATTGGTATTCAGAGTCAGCGTCAAAATAGCAAACAACACTGCCATGACTGTCCCTGCAAACATTGCAATAAGAAGTCCTAACCCGAGGCTGCCGGTGAAGTACGCGCCGGCAAATCCGGCCATGGCTCCCATCAGCATCATGCCTTCCTGACCCAGGTTCAGCACACCTGATTTCTCACAGACCAGTTCACCTAGAGCAATCAGTAGCAATGGGGTTCCCGTTTTTAAAGCAGCAATTAATATTTGCTGGATGAAAAGTATATCCATCAGGCCACTCCATTTTCATTTTTCTGGTGAGTTGATACATGATTGCTTGTCTTATCTGATATTCCGGAAGCTCCGGAGGAAAGGGCTGAAGGAGAAACAGTGGTCGGCGGTTTCTTTCTCCGGGGTTTGATTTGGTAATAAATCAGAAAATCACAAGCCAGAAGTGAGAATAGCAGAGTTCCCTGAAATAACCCGGTCACTGCGGTCGGTAGCCCTAGCTCGATCTGAGCAAGATCGCTCCCCATATACAGCGCTCCCATGAAGAAAGATGAGACAATGATGCCTACCGGATTCAGCCTGCCCAGATAAGCGACAATAATGGCGGCATAGCCGTAGCCGGGAGAGACCGATGGAATTAATTGTCCGATAGGACCGGTGACTTCAGCAGCTCCGGCGAATCCGGCTAACGCCCCGGCAAATAGCATTACTCCCCAGACGATTTTATTCTGATTGAACCCGGCGTACTGGGCTGCTGAGGTATCTTCACCAAAGACACGGATCTTGAATCCCGGTAATGTTCTGAACAGAAGTACCGCACTGATAATTGCGATAACAATGGCAGCAACAACACTGACTGATGCCCGTCCGCTGTCAGACAAGAGTGGGAGCATGACACCATCCGGGAACATTACAGATTCCGGAAAGCCAAATCCATCGGGATCGCTGAGAGGTCCGTGAACGGCCCAGAGCAGGGTATAGAGCCCGATGTAATTGAGCATAATTGTGGTCAGGATGATATTGGTGTGAAAAACACGGTTGAGAAAAGTTGGTATTGCCGACCAGCACATTCCCGCAGTGATTCCGGCGAGTAGTGTTACCAACAGCATTCCGGTTCCGGCATCTTCACTGACATGGACAGCAACGGCACTGCTGGCAACGGCGCCAATCAACAGTTGTCCTTCGGCACCGATATTCCAGATATTGGCTCGGTAGCAGAGAGCCAGACCAATAGCACACAATAGCAATGGCGTGGCTTTCACCATCAGCTCACCTAGGTTATAACTGTCGCTGAAAGGTTGTAATAAGAAGACTTCGAAAGCTTTCACGGGGCTTACATGCAGCCAGAGTAACATCAGGCTGGAGATGAACAACGTCAGTGAAATTGCAATCACTGGTGAAAACCATGCCATCATGCGTGAGCTTTCGATTCTGGGCTGGACTTTAAGCATTGGCTATCTCCTCATGCTTTAAGAAACCACCAGCAATCCATTGTCCGATCTGCTCAATATTGGTTTCATTGGTTTTGACGATCGGAGAGACGTGGCCTTCATAAATTGCTGCCAGACGATCGCTGATAACAAAGAGTTCATCAATATCTTCGGAGATCACAATAATTGCAGCTCCTGCATCTCTCAAAGCGATTAACTGACGGTGAATTGCACTGGCAGCTCCGATATCTACACCCCAGGTCGGGTGAGCACAGATCAGAATTGCCGGATGCTGATTGACTTCACGGCCAATGATGAATTTTTGCAGATTACCACCGGACAAACTCTTGGCCTGAGCCTGTTCATTACGACATTTAACCTGATTGTCCCGGATTAGTTTCCGGGCCAGAGTTTTCATTAGTTTTTGCTGAATAAAACCGAACCGGGTCAGCTCTGCGGTGTGCGTCAGTAATGTATTTTCTTCAAGGCTCATTTCCGGTACGGCACCCTGACCTAAGCGATTGGTCGGCACATAAGCCATTCCGAGGGCTCGTCTTGTACCGGCATGCAGATGTCCGACCGGCTTGCCATGGAAAAAAATACTCTCTTTAGGCGTTCGGTGATCTTCACCACTCAATGCTTCCAGCAGATCTTCCTGACCGTTCCCGGCGACACCGGCTATGCCCAGAATCTCACCACTTCGCATTTCCAGATTAACATCAGTCAAACCACAGCCGAACGGATGAGTCGGAGATAAAGTGAGGGCTTTGGTCTGTAAAAGTGTCTGTCCCCCTAACGATTTGGGGTAGCTCTCCGAGAGTTCAGCGTCACTGCCGACCATCATGCGGGCAATTGAGTTAGGGGTTTCCTGTGCGGGAATACATTCACCTGTGACTTTCCCGCCTCTGAGGATAACGGCCCGGTCACACAGCTCTGTGACTTCTTTCAGCTTATGGCTGATAAATAAGATACTGCAACCTTCGCTGGCCAGTTTCCGCAGAACACGAAATAGCCCGGAAACCTCCTGAGGAGTCAGAACTGATGTCGGTTCATCGAGAATCAACAGGCGAATATCCTGAATCAGACAGCGCAAAATTTCCAGTCGTTGACGTTCACCGATACTGAGATGGTGGACATAGCGATCAGGGTCAACCTGAAGGTCATAGCGCTGGCTTATTTCGAGCACCTTCTGTTTCAGATTATCAATTTTGTGGAGAAATTCAGGATCGAGGCCTAATTCAATATTTTCCAGAACAGTAAGGGTTTCAAACACGGAGAAATGCTGGAAAACCATACCGATCCCCATGGCCCGGGCCTGATTGGGTGAATGGATTTCAATCTCGTGGTTATCCCACATAATCGATCCCTGACTGGGATGAGTGACGCCATATATCATTTTGACAAGTGTTGATTTTCCTGCCCCATTTTCTCCTAACAAAGCGAGGATCTCACCAGTGTGGAGCTTCAGGTTGACACTGTCATTTGCCACAACCCCCGGAAAAAACTTACTGACATTCCAGAGTTCCAAGAGTGGTATTTTTGTCATATTTAATGATTTCCCTTTAAAACATCAGCTGGCGTAATGCAAAAATCTGACCAACTGTTCAAGTACTGTTGATTTTATTATCATCAGTCGGATGAATTATATACTCAAACCAGACGATCTTGCGATTTCTATTCATTTGCTGAAAGAATTGTTTTAGATAGTATGATGGTAAAAGTCTGTGAGTGAGTGTGATGGCAAGTAGTATGTGTTCTCTGATATTCAACTTAGATGTCCAACTTAGATGTCTGTCCCGGTAACAATAATAAAGAAGAAATAATAAAGTGCCTGTCCCCACAAGATGCATAAGATGAGATGCGGGATAAAAGCGTCTGTCCTCACAAGATATGAGATATAGTGTCTGTCCTTGTAATGTCCGTCCTTGTAATGTCCTAATGAAGATACGGGTTACTGTAAAAAATCAGATAAAAACTTGACATCAATGAAGTGGATAGGGAATAACGTACAGTTAAATTGATGGCTCAAAAGGGGATATATTTTCACATGAAAAAAACGCAGTCGCGTAAACCTCAGACAGGTGCTATTCGTCAGCGTAATGAAGCTCTGATTCTTCAGGCTGCTGCGGATGAGTTTGTTAAACACGGTTATAAAGGAACATCCGTTCAGGCGATTGCTGATCGGGTTCATTTACCGAAAGCTAATGTGCTCTACTACTTTCGCTCCAAGAAAGGCCTGTATCTGGCGGTGCTGGAAGATATTCTCAATCTCTGGAATCAGGGATTTTCAGATGATGCTTTAGAGCACTCACCGGAGGAAGTGATTGAACGTTACATTCGTGGGAAGATGCGTTACAGCCGGACCAATCCAAAAGAATCAAAAATATTTGCGCTGGAATTGATCAATGGGGCTCAACATATTCAGGATGCAACCCAGCTTCCGATGGTGAAGTGGACGGAAGGAAAAGCCAATATCATTCAGACCTGGATTAAGCGGGGGTTGATCCGTCCGATTGAGCCGCTGTATCTGTTATTTATGATATGGGGAACAACTCAGTTTTATGCTGATTGTGATACGGAAATTGAACTGATCAAAAAGCGTCCGTTAAATGATGAAGAATTTGAAGCTGCGACACAGTTTGTAGTTGATATGGTTTTTCTGGGGCTTGGGCTCAATACTTTGTCTTCCGATTAACGTTTTGGAAGACTGAAATAAGCATCCGGAGTGTCGCCGGATGCTCCGCTGACTAACCATTTTTTTCCGGGTAGATTTTCAGGAAGCTTTCAATTGCCCGGATAACAGCATTCTGAATCGCTTCAGTATCTGGGCGATCAATATATCCGAGCTTATAAGGTTCCCATAATTCTGCCTGTAGCAATGCTTTTAACTGCATGGCTGCCAGTGTCGTGTCACACTTAATGAATGTTCCTGCATCAATATGAGCCTGAAAAAAATTAGCGACAGCCTGAAAACCGGTTTTGGGGCCATTTTCATAGAAGAAACGTCCAATATTGGAGTGCTCCGAGGCTGTAATTGCCATCTTGTATATTGAAGCAAGATCCGTCGAAAGAATTGAGTTGAGGTAGTTGATACCAAAATCAATGAGTTGTCCTTTCAATTCTCTTTCAGCCGAAAGACTACAAAACGCATGAGTGATCTGTTTCTTCGTCGCATCTTCCATAACCGCAGAAAATATCTCTTCTTTTGAGCTGAAATAGTTGTAGAGCGTTGCTTTGGAGCCCCCAAGCTGCTTGGCGATTGCGGACATTGACGTTTGATCGAATCCGTGTGTGGTAAATAGATCTTTTGCTATTTCCAGAATGGCCTGCCGGCGTTCTTCACTCTTTACTCTCATATTTCCTCGGTATCTGACCACACAAAACTGCAACATTCTCTATTGACGAGATCCATCTGTCAAGTATATAACTGTACTGTACGGTATTGTTATGCCATGGTGAGAGAGATAAGTGAAGGCAGTAAATATGAATAAGAACAAATTATGTAAGACACTCGGAGCTGTGGCTGTTGCTGCACTTCTGAGTAGTTGTTCTGCTCCGTCTGATGAAATGCGGAATTCGGCAGCATCGCCGGAAAAGCTGGGTTATCAGCAGACATTGGCAGAAATTACGAAGATTGACTGGCCAAAGGATCAATGGTGGAAACGCTATCAGGATCATCAGTTGGATCAGCTTATCGGGGATGCTCTGGAAAATTCACCGGACATGCAGATAGCGCAGGCCAGAATCAAAAATTACCAGGGGATTGCACAGCAGGCCGGTGCGATTGAGAAAATTCAGGCGGGACTCAACGCCAATGTTAATGAGTCAAAAGCCAGCTACCACTATCAGGCGGCGAATCCTCCTGCGAACTGGAATGATTATGCATCTGCCACACTCAATTTTTCGTATGATTTTGACTTTTGGGGAAAGAATCGTTCCACAGTTGCCGCAAGCATTTCGGATTTAGCCGCTGCTGAAGCAGAACACGCTGCGGCAAAACTGACTTTGTCTACATCGATTGCACAGGCATATGCAGAGCTGGCCCGACTGTATGCAAATCAGGACACTGTCAGTGCTGCTGTGAAAGTTCGTCAGAAAACGGTGGAACTGCTGACGAAACGGTATCGCAGTGGTTTAGAGACAAAAGGAGCTGTGAGTCAGGCTGAATCTGCGGCGGCAAGTGTAGAAGCTGAATTACTTGGTGTCAGAGAGTCGATTCAGTTGCAGAAGAATGCACTAGCAGCATTGGTCGGTGCAGGACCGGATCGGTCACTGTCGATCAAACGTCCGGTTGTTGTGCTGACTGATACATTTGGATTACCCCGGGATCTTGGGGTCGGGTTGCTGGGACACCGCCCGGATATTTCTGTTGCTCGCTGGCAGGCTCAGGCCGCAGCTGAGCGAATCAGTGTTGCGAAAGCTCAGTATTACCCCGATATCAATCTGTCAGCATTTATCGGCTATCAGGCTTTCGGTCTGAATAATCTGACCCGGACCGGCAATGACGCGGGCAGTATCGGGCCTGCGATCTATTTACCCATTTTTACCGGTGGCAGGCTGGACGGGCAACTGACATCGGCTCAGGCAAATTATGAAATGGCTGTTGCCCGGTATAACGATGCTTTAACCCGGGCATTACACGATGTTGCCGATGCTGTAACCAGTACTAAAGCACTGAGTGCCCGGATTGATAAATCCCGTCAGGCTGTTGAAGCCGCCAGAGAAGCCCACCGGATCGCCAGTAACCGTTACAAAGGTGGTTTGGCGACATACCTCGATGTATTGAGTGCTGAAAATGCTTTGATTGCCAATGAACGAACACTTGTCAACCTGCAATCAAGAGCATTTTCTCTGGATTTAGCTTTGGTTCATGCACTGGGTGGCGGCTATCAGGCTAGCCGGGCATCCAGCAACATTTAAGAGAAAAGTCACGAGTAAAAAGGTTTATATCATGAGTACAAATAAAACATCTACAGAACAGCCCAATCAGGATCAGGCTGCAATGAAAAAACGAAAGAAGGGATTTGTAATTCTGGCCGCTGTGATTGTTCTGGCCGGAGCCGGATACTCGGCCTACTGGCACTTTATCGGCTCACGTTATATCAGTACGGATAATGCTTATGCTGCTGTAGAAGTTGCAGAAGTAACACCGGCAGTCGGAGGGATTGTTCAGAGAGTCAATGTGGTCGATACCCAATATGTAAATAAAGGTGATGTTCTGGTTGTTATCGACAATACCGATGCAACACTGGCTTTACAGCAGGCCGAAGCTGACTATGCGCTTGCCCGGCGCCGGGTGCAAAGTTATCTGGCCAGTGATGAAGGGCTCAAAGCTTTGGTCAACGCTCGGGCGGAAGATGAGAAAAGGGCCAAGGCACAACTGGCATCGGTGCAGGCCAGTTTTCAGCGGGCAAAAATCGATTTAGATCGTCGTGAAGCACTGGTGCGCTCCGGTTCGGTTTCCGGTGAGGAGTTGAGTAATGCGAAAACGGCCTTTACACAGGCGCAGGCTCAGTTAAATGCTGCAACTGCAGCAGTGAATCAGGCTGTTGCCAGCCGTTTATCGAGTATTGGTGAGCAAAAAGCCAACTATGCCCGGATTGATAATACGACGGTAGAAAATAACCCAGAAGTTTTACTAGCCAAAGCACGTTATGAGCAGGCACAAGTCAATGTAAAACGGACGGTGATTCGTGCGCCGATCAGTGGCGTTGTGGCAAAACGTCAGGTGCAGGTTGGCCGTCGGGTTCAGCTTGGCGCACCACTGATGAGTATTGTTCCGGTAAATCATATACATGTAGATGCCAACTTTAAAGAAGTCCAGCTGCGTCATGTTCAGGTTGGACAGTCAGTTGAGCTTACCTCAGATCTGTATGGTGATGATGTTGTTTATCATGGAGTGATTACCGGATTATCCGGTGGTACTGGTGCTGCTTTCTCTCTCATTCCAGCCCAGAATGCTACCGGAAACTGGATCAAAGTTGTACAGCGTTTACCGGTACGGATTGAACTGGATCCTCAGGAGCTGGCCGAGCATCCGCTTCAGGTCGGACTCTCAATGGAAGTTTCCGTCGATACGGATTCTAAAGTCAGTGATAAGGTTCTGGCTCAGTATCGGGCTGTTCCCACAGTTCAGTAATCAGGTGATCCTATGAGTAATTCTGTTGAACAGAAACAGCCTCAACCGTTAACCGGTTTTGCTCTGGTGATCGGGGCGCTATGTCTGGCAACGGCAAATTTTCTTGCCATTCTTGATACAACGATTGCCAATGTGTCGATTTCCAATATCGCCGGTAGTCTGGGAACTTCGACCAGTCAGGGAACTTATGTCATTACTTCTTATGCTGTTGCCGAAGCGATTTCTGTGCCTCTGACAGGTTGGCTGGCTTCACGATTTGGTGCGATCCGGGTTTTTGTGACCAGTTTCTTTCTGTTCGGGGTGTTTTCGTTTCTCTGTGGCATGGCAACCAGTATGACTGCACTGGTGACATTCAGAGCCTTACTCGGTTTCTCCGGTGGCCCGCTGATGCCATTATCTCAAACCCTGATGATTCGCATTTTTCCTAAAAACAAGGCTCATGCTGCGATTGGCATCTGGAGTATGACAACGCTGGTTGCGCCTATTCTGGGGCCAATACTGGGTGGTGTGCTGTGTGACGAATACAGCTGGCCGTATATTTTCTTCTGTAAAGTTCCTTTTGCACTTATCGCTGGATTTGCCTGCTGGAAAATCCTCAAACACTTTGAAACCAGAACTGAAAAATCCCGGATCGACATTGTCGGATTGATTATGCTGGTGGTCTGGGTTGGGGCATTACAGATCATGCTGGATGAAGGAAAAGATCATGACTGGTTTGCATCCAGCCGGATAGTCATCCTTGGTATTGTTGCGGCAATTGGGTTTGTGTCTTTTCTGATTTGGGAGCTGACGGAGAAAAAACCGGTCGTAAATCTCAGGATTTTCAGGCACCGGGGATTTTCAATGTCAATGATGACGCTCTCCTTGACTTTCGGCGCATTTTTTGCGATTTCGGTGATTACCCCGTTATGGTTGCAGCTTAATATGGGATATACCGCGACTGAGTCTGGTCTTGTGACCGCTCATATGGGGATATTTGCTGTATTCATGGCACCGGTTATTGCTGAACTATCCAGTAGGTATGATCCAAGGCGGTTTGTTTTTACCGGAGTTCTCTGGCTGGGTATATGGACCTTCTTCCGAAGCTTTGCCAGTCTTGATATGACCTCTTTTCAGGTCAGCTGGCCGCTGTTTTTTCAGGGCATCGGGATGCCGTTGTTTTTTGTTCCTTTAACTGCAATAGCTCTGGGTTGTGTCGATGAACGTGAGATGGAATCTGCTGCGGGATTGATGAATTTTATCCGGACCTTTTCAGGAGCGATAGCAACCTCTGTCGTGAATACGTCATGGGAGCGCGAAAGCCGTTATATTCATGCAGAACTTTCCGGGCTGACCGATCCTCAGGGGACAGTCACGGCAACGATGCAGGCTGGGGGAATGTCTTCAGAACAGGCGCGTAGTGCAGTAGATATGTTGGTTCAGAATCAGAGTGTGATGGTCGCAACGAATCAGCTGTTCATGGTCATTGCAGTGATATTTATGGCTGCTGCCTGCCTGATTTGGTTCGCTCCAAAACCAAAACATGCTGTCGGTCCTGCGGCTTCTCACTAGCCGATTCTCACCGCTGACTGTTATTCCCCTGTACTGGCAGAATTCCGGTATCAGGGGAAATTTCTAAGCAAGAACCACGACAATAGATATGTTTTAGTGATGTTAATGGTTGTTTCCTAATTGTTAAATATGGCTGTAAGGATATTTTGTGAACTGTTTCAAAAAAAACCTGAGCAATAGTGCGATTGCCTTATACACTTAAACTTAGTTGTGACGTTATTCACAGCGTGTGTATGAAAACGTCAGATTGACGGATATATAAATATTCACAGTTGGCCGGGTTTTATTATGCAATGGATAAAGAATCAGTCGATTACTGCAAAAATGGTCTTTCTTGTTAGCGTTATGTTAATTCTGACCATTATTCTTTCCTCCTTCGGTCTATTCAAAATGAATCGAGTCTCTGAAGAGATCAAAGGTATTGCTCATAAACATATTCCTTTGATTCAACTGATTAGTGATGTAACCGTGAAACAGTTACAAAGTTCTCTGATTGTTGAAAAAGCTTTTCGGGCCGCAGATTTTGCTGTTGACATTGACACAGAAGAAGCTAAACGTCTTCAGCAGGCTTTCAGTCGGATTGCGCATGAGTTTGATCAGGAAGTCCAGGAAGCAGAATCGAATCTGAAACTGGCACAGCAACAGAATGCCAGTGAACTATCTCCGGAAGAACAACGATTACAGCAGCATTTAAATGTTGTCGTTTCACATCATAAGCTCTATGAAAATTCAGCCGAAGAAATTCTTCAGGCAATTATCGGCCATGAAAATAGTCAGACACTATCAGATAAGGCCCGACAACTGGAAGTACAGCAAGATGCCCAGAATCAGGAGTTGGCATCACTTCTGACTGAAGTTGAAAAAATGACCGAATCCTCTCTTAATCAAACAGAGGCAGAAGAGCAGCAGGCAATCTCAGGAATGATTTTATTAGTGATGATTGCTTTATCGGCTGGCTTGCTGATTGGTCTGTTTATCAGCCGTCAGTTAGTTCATTCTCTGTCTTATGCCTGTACGGTTGCCGAGCAGATGGCGAGGGGCAATTTCGACATTGATGTTCAGGTTGATCGGAATGATGAAGTCGGTCGGCTGCTGGCTTCCATGCGCACAATGGCCGACTCTCTGGGAAATATTGTTTCATCCGTGATGAACAGCAGCCACACGATAGCTACGGCAGTGGTGGAGCTGGCGACGGTTGCCAATAACAACCGCCAGTCGGTTGAACAACAGCAGCAGAATACTGAACAGGTTGCCAGCGCCATGACAGAAATGGCTGCGACGATCACTCAGGTTGCAGCTAGTGCTGAAGGTGCTTCAGCATCCAGTCATCGGGCCGAAGTCAATATTCAGGACGGATGTCAGATGATTGAAGAAACGAACAACCTTGCGCTGAATCTGGTTGAAAGTTCTGAAAGCTCACAGGCGCTGATTGCCGATTTACAGTCCAGCACCGTGAAAATTCAGGATTTTGTTTCTGTGGTGAACGCGATTGCAGAACAGACAAATCTACTGGCGCTGAATGCTTCAATTGAGGCTGCAAGAGCGGGAGAGCAGGGAAGAGGATTCGCCGTTGTTGCTGATGAAGTGCGGGCTTTGGCCGCACGAAGTCAGGAAGCGACCCGGGAAATTGATACGTTGATCGAATCGCTGGTGCACAGTACCGGCTCGGCGGTGAGTGCTATTCAGGTGAGTAGTGATCAGGTGGGACAAACGTCAGCGTTGATTCAGGATATCAGACGGCAAATGGATCTCATTGCTCAGGCACTGACCGAATTGAGTGAAGCGAATACTCAGGTTGCGACTGCGAGTGAAGAACAGTCTGTTGCTGCGGAACAGATCAGCCGAAATATGGTGGATATCAGAGATTCAGGACAGTCTGTGTTGATGAGCACGGATGAAACAACCCGGGCCAGTGAAGATCTTTCTGCCCAGGCATCTGAGTTACGTCATTTGATGTCTCAGTTTCAGGTCAAATCCGTATGAATTACAGGAATCCTTCTTAATCCTGAACCGAAAAAATTTTGAGGTGCAGTTTATTACACACCGTACCAAACAAATAGGTCTACTGATGATATGGGTAGCCGTTGGTTTGTACTGATGTTTTTTCTTACGGGGACAGATACCTCAGGCTCATCTCTCTTACAAGGACAGGCATCCTAAATGCTTTCTTCCTGCGGGGACAGACATCAGAAGCTGTTCCTTTCTGGGCTGTTTATTTCTCTGATTAACAGGTATAGACATCTCAGGCGATCTCACATAGGTGCTTATTCCTCTAATAGAAAGTGCTTATAAGGACAGACACTTCTGCTTATAAGGACAGACACTTCAGGGAAATGATAAAACTACCATTTTAATAAAAAATTAACATATGTTTTTGTTTTAACATATGTTTTTTATATTCATCAGCAATTATTTTTGCTCATCTGATAGTGATTGCGGTACATTGCAGGGATGCTCTTTGTCACCTGTTGTCCCGATGATTCTGGCTGAAACTTCATCCTGAGGTTACTGGAGTATATTTTGATCCGGTTGATGAATATTCATCAGCTTTGGTGGCAGTCATCTATTGAGTGGGAGTCTCATTTGTATGAAAGTACGTTTTATCGTGTTGGTTAGCGGGTTATTATTGAGTTTATCTTGTTGGTCTGCAGATGCATTGTTTGCTGTTGCCAACAATTTTTATGGGCCGATGAAAGCATTGAGTCAGGATTTTGAGTCACAGTCTCCACATCATATCTCTATTTCAACCGGAGCAACCGGTCAGTTGTATGTTCAAATTACTCAGGGCGCACCGTTTGATCTGTTTTTTGCCGCAGATACTGCCCGTCCGGAAAAACTGATCAAAGATGGGCAGGCAAGCGGAGAATTTACATACGCCCGGGGAACACTGGTTTTATGGTCAGCACAACCGGATATTGCGGTAAAAGACGCTTTATTGCGGGGAGAATATTCGCATCTGGCTGTGGCGAATCCTAAGTTGGCACCATATGGCCTTGCAGCACAGCAGGCTCTGGAAAAAATGGGGCTTTACACCAAGGTTCAGGAAAAAATCGTGTTAGGTAAAGGGTTGAATCCGACATATCAGTTTGTCGTGACCGGGAATGCGGAACTGGGGTTTGTTGCAAAATCTCAGGTTTATCAGGACAATCATTATCAACCTGGTTCTTATTGGGAAGTTCCCCGCGAGGATTATGCTGAAATCCGGCAGGATGCAGTGATATTACCTGCCGGTCAGACTAATGAAGCTGCACAGGCATTTCTGGTGTATCTGAAAACAGAAAGGGCGCAGAAAATTATCCAAAGCTACGGATATATGTAAAAAAAGGGAAGCGGATGGGAATAGACAGTGTTGTGGTGCTGACAACCTTAAAATTGGCCGCAGTGGTTACGCTGAGTCTGCTAATTCTGGGGATTCCGGTAGCGTGGTGGTTATGTGTTTCTAAATTTCGTTATAAGGGAGTTATCGAAGCGGTATGTTCACTGCCGATGGTGTTGCCACCAACGGTACTGGGTTTCTATCTGCTGCTGCTGCTTTCACCGCAGGGAACGATTGGTCAGTTATTGAAATATCTCCATCTCGGTCAGTTGCCGTTCTCTTTTGCCGGGATTGCGATTGCCTGTACGATCCATTCGTTTCCTTTTGTACTTCAGCCTTTAAAGAATGCTTTTCTCGCCATTGGTAAATTACCGATTGAAGTTGCGGCAACTCTCAGAGCTTCTCCATCAGATCGTTTTTTCTCTGTCATTCTGCCCTTGGCATGGCCGGGCATTTTTTCCGCAGCTATTATGGGATTCTGCCATTCATTAGGTGAATTCGGAGTGGTACTGATGATTGGCGGCAATATTCCGGGCAAAACCAGAGTGATGTCGGTTGAGATTTATAACTATGTTGAAGCACTTGAGTTTGGTAAAGCTCATATGCTTGCCGGTAGTCTGGTTGCTTTTTCATTTATTGCTTTGCTAATGATGTATTGGCTGAATCACAAGTACCGCTATTCGGAGAGGTGAGTTTTTGAGTTCTATACACGCAAAATTTGCAATTTCCTATCCGGAGTTCTGTTTAGATGTTGATTTAACTTTGCCATCTTCCGGAATTACTGTGTTATTTGGTCCTTCCGGTTCCGGGAAGACAACCTGTCTGCGGGCGATTGCCGGGCTGGAGAGCCTTGAACAGGGCTATCTGTCGGTTGATGATGAAATCTGGCAGGATTCCGGAGCAGGGATTTTTATTCCGACCCATCGTCGTGACATCGGTTATGTTTTTCAGGAGGCCGGGTTGTTTCCCCATCTGTCGGTTCAGCAGAACCTGGAGTATGGTTACCGGCGGATTCCAACAGACAAGCGCCGGATTTCTGTTGAGAGCATTTGCCAGTTTGTCGGAATAAGCCATTTGCTGAGCCGTTCGGTTCATCAACTTTCCGGCGGAGAAAAGCAGAGAATTGCAATTGCCCGGGCATTGCTGACTTGTCCGAAGCTATTACTGATGGATGAACCGTTGTCTGCGCTGGATGTGAAACTGAAATCTGAAATCCTGCCATATCTGGAGAAAATTCATCAGGAGCTGTCTATCCCGGTCATTTATGTTACACACTCGGTCAGAGAATTAGCCAGACTTGCTGATCATGTAGTGCTGTTCCGGAGAGGTGAGGTCGTTGTGAGTGATCATGCAGATACTGTGATGTCTGATCCCCGACATCAGGATATTTTTGGTGAGGAACTGGGGAGTATTTTCGATACCAAGGTGGTTGAGCATCATGAGCACCGGATAACTCAGCTTGATAGTGACGGTGTCACAATATGGGCGCCCGGACACATTGGTGAGAAAGAACAGTTGTATCGTTGCCGGATACTGGCTTCTGATGTCAGTATTGCTCTTCATGAACCTGAACAGACAACAATGCTGAATCGTCTGCCAGCCGTCATTGTCGATATTGATCATCAGAAAGAGTATCAGGGGCAGGTTGTTGTGGTGCTGGAGCTATCCAACCGTCGTCGTCTGCTGGCAAAAATCACCATGAAGTCATCGTTTGAGCTGGGGCTGTCGCTGGGAATGTCGGTCTGGGCACAGATCAAGTCTGTTGCATTGTCCTGATTGAAACGGAATTTTATCCGATAGATATGCCCAAACGACTCTCGATCGTTTGGGCATATTTGTCAGAAGCCGGTTCTTCTGATATCACCGCCAGTCATCGTCGAAGAAGTCTTTTCCCTCCGGTGCATATGGGCCTTCGTCATCCATAGAATGTTCCACGATGCCTT
Source organism: Vibrio mangrovi (assembly GCF_024346955.1). Lineage (NCBI taxonomy): Bacteria > Pseudomonadati > Pseudomonadota > Gammaproteobacteria > Vibrionales > Vibrionaceae > Vibrio > Vibrio mangrovi. The sequence goes on from NZ_AP024884.1 coordinate 589,726, forward strand.
GTAGACGTTCTAATTGTTGTTCCAGGCGATTTACTGTCTGGTAATCACCTTCGGAGCAAGCAACATAGATTTGTTGCTCAAGTGATTCAATACGATCCCGAATGTTCATATTGCACCTCCTGCTGTCGATGGTGTATGTCACGACGCTTGTCACTCAGTGTTATTGTAGTCAAACGATCGCAGGGGGGAAACTTTTCTGTCCGGGGCTGACTGTTTGCGGTGTCTGTCCTTGTAACTCTCATTTCTTGTGATTGTTTATTAACCGATTGATATCTATTTGCTGGTGAAGTGTGCAATCAAACGATTTTAGGGCAAAAAGGACTTTTCTTTTTTTTCAGTTGTGGCATCTTATGCGCGTCAAATCGATGCGCGGGCATCGTATAATGGCTATTACCTCAGCCTTCCAAGCTGATGATGCGGGTTCGATTCCCGCTGCCCGCTCCAAGTATCAAATTCTGCTATTTTTACCCAGTTCTTTGATTCTAAAGATAAAGTTTTCTATAGAAGCCTGAATTTCATTTCAAATTTATAAGATTTAAAAGTCACTGGTTTCCAGCGTGTCGGACTCAATTCGATTGTTAGTTTCATAACAAAGTCTGGTTACAGTGTTTCTGTTGCTCCCGGCATCCCGAACAACATCCCAAATCGGTTGTATGGAAGAGTAAAGCTTAACCGCTTTAGCGATTAAGCAGGGAATTTCCGCCAATGACTTGATGTTTTACCTCAACAGAGTGTAAATCGGGTGTCTTATTTTTTAATGCAATCAGAATTTTTTCAGCAGCCAGTTCCGCCATTTGAGCAATCGGAAACACGACATTATTAATATGGGGTACAAGGTATTCCGTCAGGTTAAAGCTATCAAAAGAGACGACAGATAAATCGTTCGGGACAGAGATGTTATTGGCCCGGATCGCTTTTAATCCTCCGGCACACATTCGTTCACCAAGATAGACAAGGGCGGTCAAGTGTGGATGTTGGCTCAGAATTTCTTCGGTGGCGGTTTCACCAAATTTCTGGCCATAATTTCCCTGACGAGAAACAACCTGTGTATCAGGCAGTGCCGCATCTTCCACAGCCTGCAAAGCACCTTCCAAGCGAACGATTGCATTGCGTCGATCATTCGGACCGGCAATAATGCCTATGTGTCTATGTCCGGCATCCAAAACCGATTTTGCGAGCACATAAGAAGAAATAAAGTGATCGAAATAGACACAACAGCAATTTTCTTCGTGGCGGTCGATAAGGACAAAGGGCCGTTGCTGCGCTTTATCGGCGATTTCTACACCACTCAGATAACGAGAATAGAGCAGTAGACCATCACAATTCAGATCTAATAATTTGTTGAGCGCTTTGCGCTCTTCCTCTATGCCCTGAGCCTCTAGCACAACGAGCATTCTGCCACTCTCATTCACGGCTTTATGAACAACGCTCATTACCGAGCCAAAAAAGCCGGATTCGTTATCCGGGATCAACATACCCACGATACCGCTGCGTTTGCTGACTAATGAACGAGCACTAAAGTTGGGGGTGTAGCTCAATTCCTTAATGGCTTTCTGTACTCGGGCCCGGGTCGTCGGTTTCACTTTCTCCGGTTCGTTCAGAACCCGGGTGACCGTAACCCGAGATACGTTAGCCAGCCGAGCTACGTCTACAATAGTTGCCATTCTCTTACCTTAAAATTAAAAAAGCAGCATAAGTATACCTATGCTGCCTGAGTAGGTTAAGCTCTTTATCGTCGATACATCTCAATCATTTCTTTTATCAAATCAACGGCTAACATTGATGTCATCAAATGATCCTGTGCGTGCACCATCACTAAGGTTACGGGGACTTTGCCTTCGCCCTCATCCAGACCAATCAGGGCGGTCTGGACTTTGTGGGCACGCTTTGCCGCTTCTTTCGATCTTAGCAAAGCCTGATCGGCCAGCTCCCAGTTATTGGCTTTTGCATGTTGTAATGCGATCATCGCCTCGCTTCTGCTTTCGCCAGCGTTGGTGATGATCTCCATAATTTCCATTTCTAAGTTCATATTTCTATCTTATGTATATAGCACACTCGTCATGTCGGGGTTGCCACCTTGTTGCCGGTAACGACAGGGCAGCAACCTCAGTAAATCTGAGTAGCAGTTTGGGGGTTAGTTGTGTTGTGTCTGACTTACTTTTGCTGATGAAGATTCTGTGTTGTTTGGCGCCTCAACAGATTCTGGTGCTTCTTCAGCCAGCAACTGTTTTTCATAGGTTTTGTAAAAAGGCATCCACAAAATGAATGAAATACAGAAGTTAATCAGCACCAGAATGACCGGACCAACAGACCATCCGGCGGCCCAGGAGGCTCCGAGCAGAGAGGGTGTTGTCCACGGTACAACGGAAATAAATTTATCGACCAGGCCGGTAGACAGAGCAAACCAGGCAACGGTTGCATTCACTAGCGGAATACCCACAAACGGAATCAGCATGATTGGGTTCATTACCAGTGGTGAACCAAAAATAACCGGTTCGTTGATGTTAAAAATCGCAGGGATCAGGCTGAGTTTACCGATCGAACGCAGGTGTGCGGAGCGGCTACGCAGATACATCAGAACCAAAGTGAAAGTTGAACCACAACCCCCGATGACGATGTAGAAACGCCAGAATGGATCAACGAAAACGTGTGGCAGAGCCTGACCTAGTTCCAGAGCGGACTGGTTTGCTGCGAGGTTAGCCAGCCAGAATGGTTGTAGCAGGTTGGTCACGATAGCGGCACCGTGGATACCACAGAACCACAACAGGTGAGAGATGGCTACGCAGATCAGGATTGCCAGTAAGGAATCGGAGGCGGAAACCAGAGGCTTAAAGACGTTCATAATCAGTTCTGGCAGGATCATCCCTGTTGCGCTTTTCAGCATCAGGGAAAGCGGGTACAGAGTGGCGATCATGATCGCGACCGGAACCAATAATTCAAAAGAACGGGCAATTTTTTCCGGAACCTGTTCTGGCAGGCGAATCGTCAGATTCTTCTTTTTCAGGAAATTCATCAGTTCAATTGAATACAATGAAGTAATGATGGCGGTGAAAATACCAGTACCGCCAAGGTATGCTGCCGGAATTCCACCGTTGGCAACCGGAGCGGCAACCAGCAGAAATGAACAGAGCGACAGCAACCCGCCCATCAAGGGATCGAGTTTGTAGTTCTGTGCTAAGTTCTGCCCGATGCCGACTGCAATGTACATGGTCATCACGCCCATGGTCATGCGGAAAGGCATCATGATGGTCTCTTTATTTTCCAGAGCGAACTGAACCCACATTTGACCAAATGCGAATGTCGTGTCTTTGGCAAAAGGAGGGAAGGCAAAAATAAGCAAAAAACTCCCAACAATCATAAATGGCATAGCGGAGATAAACCCATCCCGAACGGCCAAAACATGGTGTTGGCCACCTATTTTGCCCGCAATCGGCGCGATTTTTCGTTCGATGAATGAGATAACTGCAGAATATAAGCTCATACAACCTCCTACGCGATTAAACTCAGTGCAAATGCCAGGACTTTTTCACCATTCATGGTGCCATAGTCCATAGGATTGATAGGTTCAACTCTCTTTCCTTTTGCCTGAGCAATTTTGTTGAACTCATCGCGTTTGTAGCGAACTTGGGGACCAAGCAGACACAGGTCATAGCTGTCGATAACTTCGTTGAACTTTTCCAGAGGATAGGCTTCAATTTCCAGTTCAATATTTTGCTGTTCTGCAACAAGCCGCATTTTTTTTACCAGCATTGAGGTGCTCATGCCGGCGTTACAACAAAGAAATATTTTTTTCATCTCGGTAGACCTTTAGTTTTGTTACTTATGAAAATTGAATGAGGTAAATTTGGATAAGTAGTCTTTATTCAGCTCTACTCCCAAACCGGGTTTATTTTCGTCGATCACGAATTGTCCTTTTCGGGCATTCTGCTCTAGGGACTCGTTTAAAATGTTGTAACGTTCGTCCTGCCAGTAGGGGAACCATTCCTGGATTGGAACGTTGATGGTACAAAAGTCGAACTGAACACAGGCAGCAGTCAGCACGGGGCCGGACGCATTATGGGGTTGGACCTGAATTTGATGAGTGTCCGCGTATGAGGCGATCTTCTTCATTTCGGTAAATCCACCGGCAAGCCCCATATCTGGTTGAATCAGCTCGAAGACCCGGTTTTCAATAAATGGCGCAAAATCAAAACGGGTATACAGGCGTTCACCACCGGCAATCGGCATGTTGACCGCATGTTTGACTTCAATACTGGATTCAGCCAGCAGCGAATCGGTTGGCTCTTCATAGAAATAAGGTGAAAACTCTTCCAGACGTCGGCCCCATTTGATGGCATCTGATACACACAGGCAGCCGTGGAGGTCGAGCATAATATCCACCTCATCGCCTACGGCCTGACGAACGGCAGCAACCCGAGCAATAGCCATTTCGCCCCATTCTTTTGTGATCGGACGGCTCGGGGTGGATTTCTCACCATTGGGGGACATTTTGAATGGATCGAATTTCAACCCGGTATAGCCGTCTTCAACCACTTTTAATGCGTTGTCGGCAAAATGTTCAGGTGTATATGCATCGAAGTACCAGTGGTTTGCGTACAAGCGGATAGAATCGCGAACTTTCCCGCCTAACAGATTGAATATCGGTGTATTGAGTATTTTTCCCTTGATATCCCATAGTGCCATGTCTATTGCGCTCATCGCCCCATAGATCGCCAGAGAGCGTCCTCTTGCCCAGTAAGACTTGTCAAAAGTTGTCTGATAAATGCTTTCTGAATCGAAAGGAGATTTTCCGATGAGATAGTTGTTGGCAATTTCCTGAAAGACGGGAATGACTGACTTTGCTCCCACACCGTAGCTCATCGCGACTTCACCGATCCCGGAAACACCCTGATCTGTTTCTATTTCTATAACCAGCAGATTATGGTACGGGGCCCGATGTTTTAAATCGACGTCATAAACATTTAGTTGAACTATTTTCATATCTTTCACTCCCAAATAATCTGAGCACAATTATGTGCACGAGCACATTAATGATCAATGGTGTTTTTGAAGTAATTGTCATAAATGTGATCGTGCACATTTTTATAAAGTCCAGGAAACGGCAAAAAGGTGAGAATAAGGGAGGCGTTACTCTAAAATTACGGACGTCTTCCGGTGGTTCGGTGTGAGGATGTCTGAGCCAATAACTTTGGACACTGAGCTAAGTGAATGACAATCACTTAGCGAGGTACTTCTTTCTTTTGTTTTCTCCGGGAAATTTTTAAACTCCATGCATACTAAATTGTTGACTTTGTTCACGAAATTCCTGTGGTGTAATGCCAGTGTGGTTTTTAAATGCAGCAAAGAATGAACTGGGATATCTGAATCCACTGTTGGTCGCAATATTTTTGATCGGGTTACGGGTATTGCTGAGTAGTACTTTGGCGTGATTGATACGCATAATGATCAAATATTGTTTGATAGAAACACTGAGCATGTTTTTAAACAGACTCATGGCATATTTAGGATGAAGTCTCACATAAGCTGCTATATCTTCAACTTTGATGTCCTTGTTATGATTATTGGCAATATAATCAAGCATTAACTGAACATTTTTATAACCGGTATCATTGGCATGCCGTAATGTTATGTCACGCAGAAAGCTAAACATTTCAACCTGATAGTCATAAGAACAAAGACGGCGAAGCATTAAGAATACTTCTTCCTGAACAATGTGATTGCGAATTTCATGGTTCTCATGGTAAGACGCCATCCAGCGATGGTTTTCGGCATGACTGATGATCCCTGTATTGTGGGTAGAAATAACACCGCCATTCATCACCTGTTGCACAAATTCCTGAGGCAGCGGCCAGCTTAAGAATACATTTAAAGGGATATTGATAATTCCCATCACTGCGTCTTCACTCGTTTTATTAACCCGGTGAGGTGTGACTGCCCAAAATAATGCCAGTTGACCACCTTCTATACACACACTTGCGTTATTGAAAGAGTATTCCAGAGTGCCTTTATAGAGCACATTGACTTCGATTTGCTGGTGCCAGTGGTATTCCTTCATATGGAAGGGCTGACGTAGCTCAAAACTTAATTCTGACTCTCCATCAAGCAGCGGCCCATTGTGTTCATTCTCTGTCAGATAGTTGATGTTTTCCGACTTATCGGTGAGAACGTCATCCATATGTTCATCTCCATTTTAGTATTCAAAAGTAAGGATGTTTATTGATTCAATCGGCCTGCTGTCTCTGATTCGAGTGCACTGTAAACGATGTCATGAAGATATATTATGGTTTTTATCTGATCAAAGTCTATAGGATTCTATTTTGTAATCACACAAAATAGTCCTGAAAAGTAAGGTTTAGTGATGTGTGGTCTGAACTCGATTTGCTGACAATTCCAGAGTTAGTTAACTTGTTTGCGAAACAAGAAAAAGAACAACTTCCCTACAAAAACACAACAAGGAAATTGCAAATGAAAGTTCAAAGGCGTCTTTTGGGACTCACCATAATATGCACCTGTTTTCCTGTAATTGCCGACACTTTACCCGCAGGAGCTACAACGATTCCTGATGCGGCAGAGATTCCCAACCGGCTTGCGATTCAGTACTTTTCTCCTGATGATATTGTTGAATTTAAAAAACTTGATCACTATTCAGAGCCATCCTGGGTAACTGAAAAATATGTGAAAACGGGTAAGCTTCCGCCGGTAGCAAAGCGTCTGCCCGAAGTTCCTATGGTATTGAAAACGGCTTCAATGCCGGATGGTATTGGTGAGTACGGCGGTGTACTTCGTCAGGTGATTGGTGGACGTCCTCAGGGATGGAACTGGTCTGCTGCTCACTCTCAGGGATGGGGTGGAATTAATTATATTGTCCAGCAGTGTCTGACTCGTACCGGCCCGATGTATCAGTTAAATCCGGATGAACGGAAAGTATTACCGAATCTGGCCCAGAACTGGGAATGGTCTGATGATGGTATGTCTCTGACCATGCATCTGATTCGGGGCGCCAGGTGGTCTGATGGCGAACCGTTTACTGCGGAAGATGTCCGTTTTTATTGGGAAGACACGGTGTTAGAGCCACGGATTCCTTCTTTCTCTTCACAGAATGCACTGGGTAAAGGTGCAAAACTGGAGGTTGTTGACCCGTATACAATCCGTTGGCATTTCGATGCACCGCATCAGAATCAGGCACTTTATAATATGTCGTTTATGACTTTTTGCCCTGGCCCTGCTCATATTCTGAAACCTCTTCACCCCAAATATAATCCTCAGGCAACATACGACTCATTCAGTAATGCATTACCTGCATCACAAGTCCCGGTTGTAACAATGGGGCCGTGGGTTCCCGTTGATTATAAAGATGATCAGATTATTGTGTTACGCCGTAACCCATATTACTGGAAAGTTGATGAAGCAGGTCATCAGTTGCCCTATATGGATGAGGTGCATTACAAACTTTCCACCTGGGAAGCCCGTACACTGGAAACGATGTCCGGCAAGGCTGATTTCTCCAATATGGAAAATCCTCCTATCTATATTGAAACCCTGCGTAAATTGGCTGCGCCGGACTCTCCGACCAAAGCGATGTTCGGACCACGTAATCTTGCCTACCAGATTCAGATGAATATGAATCTGACACTGGCTGTGCGTGATGATCGTGAAGCCGCTATTCGTACACTGAACCGTGATCTAAAGTTCCGTAAAGCTATCTCTCATGCCGTGGATCGGAAAAGTCTCGGACAGGCGTTGGTTAAAGGTCCTTTTACTGCGGAATATGCCGGTGGTCTGCACCCGGAAACCGCATTCTATAATCCGAAGGATGTCGTTTATTTTCCATACAATCCGGCGTTGGCGAAGAAATATCTTGCGGAGCTGGGATTGAAAGATACCGACGGCAACGGTGTGTTGAACTTCCCTCAGAATATGGCCGGAGGCAGGGATCTTGAGATTGTATTGAATACCGGAAACAGTACTTCAGATACTGTATTTAATGAGAATCTGGTTTCGATGATGGCTGATGTCGGAATCAAACTTATACCGCGAGTGCTGGACAGTGTTCAGGGAGATTCGGCCCGGGATTCCGGTGATTTTGACTGGCGGCTCAACCGGAGTGACAAAGAGTTAATCGTGCCGATGCAGCGGATGGAGTGGCTTGCTCCAATTGCACAAAGCGGTCCGATCTGGCACCGGGGAACGGAAAACAATCCTCAGGTGTTGCAACCCTTTGAAAAACAATTGGTTGAGTTAGCTCATGCGATTGTTTTAGAACAGGATTCGGCCAGACAGACGAAGCTTATTCGTCAGATCAACCATGAGATAACCAAGAATGTTTATCACGTTGGTTTAGTTGCTTATCCGGGGGCTTTGCTGGTCAATAAACGGATCAAGAATGTACCTAATGCACCAATTATCGCTTATCAATGGGCAGAAGATGCGGTGATGCGTGAGCGTTTCTGGGTGCCTGAAGCTGCCCAGACCAAGGCGCTGAAACCACAGTTACTTCCTGAATACAACAAATAATCCGAATAAACCTATAGCGGGGGAACCCGCTTTATAGGAGGTATCAACATGATCGAATTTATTCTTAAACGTCTGCTGAGCACTATCGGTCTGTTGCTGGTGCTGAGTGCGATCACATTCGTCATCATCCAGCTCCCGGACGGAGACTATGGTGATTTGATAAAAAATCAGGCAATTTCGATGGGCGGTGCTTCGCCTGAACAGGCTGAACAGCTTGCAGAAGCGGCACGGGCCCGGTTCGGATTAAATGAACCGGTTCTGAACCAGTATGTCAACTGGCTGAGCAATATTGTGTTCCATTTCGACTTCGGTTATTCCTTTGCTTACAACAAGCCGGTGATGGAAGTTGTTGGGGAACGTCTTCCCAGAACAATTCTCATCGCTCTGGGTTGTCATATCGGAGCAACGTTACTCGGAGTTCTGGCTGGTATCTATGCGGCTACGAATCAGAATCGTCTGGGAGATCGGGTTGCGACCCTGTTTTCATTTGTCGCAATGACTGTTCCCCGTTTTGTGATGGCGATTATTATCGTTTATTTCATGATATTCGCCTGGGACATGGGTTCTATCGGGGCGATGAACTCTCCTGATTATGTCTTCCAGCCGATGTCCTGGAATAAGTTTATCGATACGCTGATTCATATCTGGCCGGTCATCTTTATTGCTGCCTTTGGTGGAATGGCATTCAATCTGCGCCTGATGCGGGGCAACCTGCTGGACGTGTTGAAAATGCAGTATATCGAAACGGCCAGAGCCAAAGGATTGCCGGAGAGACGGGTTATTTTCAAACATGCCGTTCCGAATGCATTACACAGTTTGATCTCTTATCAGGGGGTTGCGCTGCCGTATATGATCACGGGGGAAATGGAAGCGGCGATGGTCCTCGGTATTCCAACGGTCGGCCCGTTGATTATCTCGGCAATGGCCGATCAGGACACATACGTTATCGGTACGATTATGTTGTTAATTGCCGCATTGCTCATCATCGGCAATCTGATTGCTGACTTACTGCTTGCAGTTTTAGATCCCCGAATTCGTCTGTCGTAGGTGTCAATATGAAACAATCACAAAGTTATTCGAGCTTAGTCTGGGTTCGGTTTAAACGAAACAAAATGGCGCTGATGAGTCTGATTCTGTTGGCAATTCTGGGTATGACCTCTGTTTTTGCACCATTTTTTTCTCCCAATGATCCGGACCATCGTTTCAGCAGTCACATATATGATGCGCCGTCCAGTATTCACTGGATTGATCAGGATGGCACATTTCATTTCTGGCCATTTGTATATGCCAAAACGGTCGATCTTGATCCGGTGACATTTCTGCCGATAACCAAAGAAGATCACTCTCATCCGATCTATTTAGAATTTTTCAGCCAAGGCTGGGAATATTTCTTCCTTGGGATGAGTTTTGATCGCCATATTGTTGGGCTTGAAGATGGTTCTCCGATTTTCCTGCTGGGTTCAGACAATCTTGGCCGGGACTTGATTTCCCGCTGCTTCTTCGGTAGCCGGGTAACCTTGTTGTTTGCCATTGCCGTTGTTGCGCTTGTAGTGTCAATCGGAACCGTGGTCGGCATTCTGTCTGGTTATCATGGCGGACGCTTTGATTTCGTGGTTCAGCGTATTGCTGAACTTGCACTGGCGTTTCCGGCTGTGCCGCTTTACCTGGCACTGATTGCCGTGTTGCCGAAAACCGCCGATTCCACTTCGGTATTCATTATGCTGATCGTCATCCTTTCGTCATTGCAATGGGCATTCATTGCCCGGCAGGTTCGGGCTCAGGCATTATCGATGCGCAATCTGGACTATATCCGAGCTGCCAAATCGGTTGGTGCAAAAGACATGCGTATTGTCCTGCGGCACATCCTGCCGAATGTAACCAGTAATATCGTGGTTCTTGCCACGATTATGCTGCCGACGATCGTATTGACTGAAAGTTTTTTCAGCTTCTTATCCGTTGGTGTTAAAGCACCGATGTTTAGCTGGGGTTCTCTGCTGAATTCGGCAGGTCAGTTCCAGACTATTGGATCTTATCCCTGGTTACTTTACCCCGTGGGTTTCATTCTGGTGACCGTTTTAGGCTTTAACGCACTGGGTGATGGTTTGCGTGATGCGGTTGATCCGTATTCTGGCCGGTAGAAGTAAGGAATAGTTATGGATAATCAACATATATCAGAGAATCGACTGACAAGTCGTAACACAATTGCGCGTATCAGTGACCTTCATGTCGGTTTTGCTACGGAAGATGGTTTTGTTCAGGCGTTAAAAGGCGTGAGTTATAACATCAAAGCGGGTGAAATGGTTGCGCTGGTTGGTGAGAGTGGCTCAGGAAAATCGGTCTCTGCCCGATCTCTGATGGGATTACTGCCTAAATCAGCCCGTCTTGGTAAAGAGAGCCGGGTGACCTATCGCGATATAGATATTACTGCGTCGTCAGAAAGACAACTGTTGAAACTACGGGGAAATCAGATCTCGATGATTTTTCAGGAACCGATGACCTCACTGAATCCGTTGTATACACTGGGTGAACAGATCAGTGAAGCGATTCTGATCCACCAGAAAGTGTCAAAAACTGAGGCCCGTCAAAAGGCGTTGGCATTGTTTGAAGCAGTGCAGCTTCCTCATCCGGAAGAGCGTTATGATCAATATCCTCACCAGTTATCCGGAGGACAGCGACAGCGGGTCATGATCGCCATGGCACTGACGAATAATCCGGATCTGTTAATTGCCGATGAACCAACCACGGCACTCGATGTGACGGTTCAGGCGAATATCCTGCGTTTGATTAAGGAGCTTCAGTTACAAAAAGGAATGAGCGTTTTACTCATTACTCATGATCTGACGATTGTTCGCCAGTTTGCTGATTACATTTATGTAATGAAACATGGCGAGGTGGTCGAGCATGGTACGACTGAACATATATTTACTGCGGCAGAGTACCCTTATACACAAATGCTGATTGATTCTGAGCCTAAAGGTCTGGCAAAAGCAATACCGGAAAAATCTCCCGTGGTCCTGCAAGCCGACAAGATGCGGGTTGAATTTGAATTAGGGAAGAAAAGCTTCTTCGGCCGTCAACCACCAAAGCGGCTGGTGGCTGTTGATGATATTTCTGTAGTGCTCAGAAAAGGTGAGACGCTGGGAATTGTCGGAGAAAGCGGTTCAGGCAAAACGACGCTGGCGATGGCTATTTTTAAACTGCTGTCGGATGGACAGGTGTCGGGAGAGATTACATACGACGGTCAGCACCTGAATCATATCTCCGATAAACAGCTGCGGCAGTTGCGTAAGGAAATTCAGGTAGTGTTTCAGGATCCGTTTTCTTCACTGAATCCGCGTTTGTCTGTGAAGCAGATACTGGAGGAAGGCTTAACGGTTAATCAACTCTGCATGGAACCGTCAGAACGCCGGATAAGGCTTGAAAAAGCATTACTGGATGCCGGATTACCGGCGAATATTCTGAACCGTTATCCCCATGAATTTTCCGGAGGACAACGACAGAGAATCGCGATTGCCCGTGCCCTGATTCTGGAACCCAAAGTGATTTTACTTGATGAGCCGACTTCTGCACTTGACCTGACGATACAGAACCAAATTGTACAGCTACTGAAGCAGCTACAGGAAAAGCGGGGGATTTCATATCTGTTTATCAGTCACGATCTCCGGGTTGTGAAATCACTTTGTCACCGTGTTCTGGTGATGAGGCACGGAGAAGCGATTGAAGAAGGACCAACACTTGATATTCTGGAAAATTCGACAGTTCAATACACACAAAAATTAATTAAAGCTGCATTTGAAGTAGCGGCTTGATTTAAATTTTATGATGAAGTTATCAAAGCTGAATCATGTGTATTGGCAATGGAATAATTTACTGTTGTGAGAAATTAATTGACTTATTTGTCATAAATAAACGTGAACAATGAAAACTGTTTTTGAATGGTTATCATTAGGGGTCAGGAAATAAAAGTTAAATAGGATGTTCATCTATCCTTCATACTTTTAATCAATTCAATCCGAAGTAATCAGTATTTTATTATTCGGCGATTTCTCATTCCTGATGAAATTAATATGTGACTTTGAACTAAAGAGTAAATGCTATGCAAGAGCGAAAGCTGATTGAATTAACAGGAAAGCAGACTCAATTAATCATTGAAGTAGGAGAGTTTGCAGAGATACTGCATTGGGGAAATAAAGTTAGCGGGGATTTAGACCGCTGTCGTTCAGCCTTATACCGACCCGTTCCTCAGGGGCGTTTAGACAAAGATGTTTCTGTGACGTTGTCACCTGAGTTGGGGCGGGGACTATTCAGCAGCCCGGGTCTTGAGGGACATCGTAACGGGCAGGACTGGGCACCGGTATTTGTTCTGAAAAATATTGAACAAAGTGATCATAAACTCAGCCTTGAGAGTGAAGACCCGCAGGCAGGGCTTTGCCTGAGTACGGAAATCCAGCTGGATGAGTACGATGTTGTAAAAACCCGTCATACCGTAACCAATACGAAATCCGGTCAGTATCAGATCAACCGTTTTGCCAATACATTACCATTGCCGGCGAAAGCCAAAGAATTAATGACATTCTACGGGCGTTGGGTAAAAGAGTTTCAGACGCAGCGCCAGCCATTGCTTCACGGCGGTTATCAGCAGGAAAACCGCCGTGGCCGTACATCTCACGAGCACTATCCGGCTCTGGTTGCCGGTTCTCAGAATTTCAGTGAGATCGTTGGGGATGTATGGGGATTTCACTTTGCATGGAGTGGAAATCACCGGCTTCGTGCTGATGTCAAAGCGGATGGACGCCGTTATATGCAGGCTGAAGTGATTTACTTGCCGGGAGAAGTTGTTTTAGAGGAAGGTGAAAGTCTGACAACGCCGTGGCTTTATGCAAGTTATAGTGATCGTGGTCTGAATGGTATGAGTCAACAGTTCCATGCACATGTCCGTAATTCAGTGATTTCTCCTGATTTTACGTCAAAGGTCCGTCCGGTCCATCTGAATACCTGGGAAGGGATCTATTTCGACCATGACCCCGAGTACATTATGTCCATGGCAACTCAGGCTGCCGAGCTGGGAGTTGAGCGTTTTATCATTGATGATGGCTGGTTTAAAGCCCGGGATGATGATACCGCAGCGTTGGGTGACTGGTTTCTGGATGAAACAAAATACCCCAATGGACTGGAACCGGTGATCGCGCATGTCAATCGTTTGGGAATGGAATTTGGTCTTTGGTTTGAGCCGGAAATGATCAATAAAGATTCCGATCTTTACCGGGCTCATCCGGATTGGTTATTGGCTGTTGATGGTTATGAACAACCGACAGGAAGAAATCAATATGTCATTGATCTACAAAATAATGATGCGTTTGATTACCTATATGAAAGACTGTCGCATTTCTTAGGTCAGTACAATATTGCTTATATAAAATGGGATATGAATCGTGAAATTGTTCAGCCCGGGCACGAAGGCAGAGCTTCGGGTGTACGCCAGACAGAACGGTTTTATGACCTGGTTGATAAACTCCGTACGCAGTTTCCTCATGTCAGTATCGAGTCCTGTGCTTCCGGCGGTGGGCGAATTGATTATGAAATTCTCAAGCGTACGGATCGGTTCTGGCCATCAGACAATAATGATGCACTGGAAAGGCAGCATATTCAGCGGGGAATGAGCTACTTTTTCCCACCGGAGGTGATGGGCAGCCATATTGGTTCGGGGCACTGTCACTGTTCCCGCCGGCGTCACAGTATTGAGTTCCGTGGTCTGACTGCGTTGTTTGGACATATGGGAATCGAACTCGATCCGGTGAAAGAAGATGTGACGGAGAAAGAAAATTTTGCACGTTATGTCGCATTGCATAAATCAATACGGCCGCTACTTCATTCCGGAACAAACTGGCGGATTCCGACTGATGATGAAGCCCATCAGGTTCAGGCTGTCGTGTCTGAAGATCAGTCAGAAGCTGTCGTGTTAGTTGCACAACTCGCAATGCCAACCAACTCACTGAGCGGGCATTTAAGAATTCCCGGTCTGAATGATCAGGCAACATACCGGGTCTCTGTGTTGGATAAGCCATCGTTTTACGAGAAGATTGTCAATACTCAGCCATCATGGACAGCATCGGGTTGTGAAGTGTCAGGTTCCTGGTGCCGGGAAGTTGGCATTGTTCTGCCGGTACTCGATCCGGAAACAGCAATGCTGATTAAGTTGGAACGTATTAATTAACAGATAATCTCTCTGAATTTAACCGCTCAGATATTTTGATGAGCGGTTAATCTTATTTTTTTGGTTTAATATGTTTTGCGATGTATGTCATCTTTCCTTCATGAAAAATTCATGTAATTATCTTTTTCAAATTATTTGAAACAAAATCATTAATAAATTGTCATATATTTTTGATGTTGATTAACTTCCCGTTTTTTAAAGTCAATATCTGCCATTGTACGTTCAGTGCTATTGATAAAATTCTATTGAATAAGCAGCTAAATGTGTGTTGTATGCTGAATATATGACAGGTATGACTAGCCATATAGAAAAATGTATGTTTATGATATTTACCGTATTGATAATTTAATTTTAGACACCTCCTGATATTTAATAATAAAGTGCAGACCTGATTCGAACATATCGACAGATAAAGACAGGCAGGAAATTTTTATAATTAGACAAATAATGGATTCAATGTCATTCGTCAGCTCCTGATGAAATAAGAAATATTCTTATATGCAGAAATACATTTAGATTGCACAAGTATAAATTTGTGGTACTGCACTTATTTTCATGGATGTGGTTCATATGGTTTTGGAAATTTATTCCTAATTAAAGGTGTAAGTATGAACTTTGAACTAACAAAGCAACAGATTGAGCTATACGATACGGCATTTCGTTTTGCCTCAGATGTCTTAGAACCGGGGGCTGGTGAGCGTATAGCAGCACACTCTTTTGATCGCGGCTTATGGGAAGAAGCAGCAAAGTTTGGTTATGCAAGCTTGTCTATCCCTGAAGAAGATGGTGGAAGTGGGCTGTCAACGCTGGAGACCATGCTTATGGTTGAAGCGTTAGGAAAAGGTTGTAGTGACTTAGGGCTGGCATTTTCTCTTTCTGCCCATCTATTTGCCTGTGTTGTGCCATTCTGTAGTTTTGCAAGTCAGACTCTCAAGCAAACCTACTTGCCGGGATTGATTGATGGAACAAACATGATGGCGAATGCTGCAACCGAACCGGAAGCAGGCTCTGATATTTATGGGATGAAATCAACGGCTGAACGGGTTCCCGATGGTTATCGTCTGAATGGGAAAAAATGTTTCATTACCAACGCACCAATTGCCGATTATTTCCTTGTCTACGCTAAAACGAACCCGGGAATGGGTTTTCTGGGAATCAGTGCATTTCTGGTACCGAAAGATGCTGATGGGCTGACGATTGGCAGCCATCATGAGAAAGATTGTCTGAGTACCTGCTTGTGGTCCGAAGTGTATCTGCAGGATGTTTTCGTTTCTGAGTCTCACCGTATAGGAGCGGAAGGTGCGGGTGGGGCAATGTTCTATGATTCCATGATTTGGGAAAAAGGATGCCTGTTTGCATATTATGTTGGTGCAATGGATCGCATGCTTGAAAAAGTGATTCTCCATGCCCGAGAGCGGCAGCAATTTGGCCGGGCAATTGCACAGAATCAATCGGTATCCAACCGGATTGTCGATATGAAGATTCGCTTAGATACTTCCCGTCTTCTCTTATACCGTGCCGGTTGGCTTTATGATCAGGGCAAGGACAGCGAACTGGAAATTGCAATGAGTAAACTCGTCATTTCCGAGTCGGCAGTTCAGTCCGGTTTGGACGCGATCCAAACATTTGGTGGCTCGGCAATAGAAAAAGAGATGGGAGTGATGCAGTTACTTCTTGATGCTGTACCTTCAAGAATCTTTTCCGGATCGAATGACATTCAGAGAGGCATTATTGCAAGAAAGTTAGGGCTCTGAGCGAACGGATAACTGTACAGAATCGAATAAGGCTAGGTATATGAAAGCATTAGTAGCAATAAAACGAGTCGCGGATCCGGCTTTGGCGGTCCGTGTGCAATCTGACCAGAGTTGTGTCGATTTATCTGATGCGAAGATGGTATTGAATCCTTATTGTGAAATAGCTTTGGAAGAAGCAATACAGCATAAGGAAGCCGGAGTGATATCAGAAATCGTTGCTGTTTCAGTCGGCGTTCTGGCATGTCAAGAACAGCTCAGAACTGCACTGGCTCTGGGAGCGGATCGTGCGATCCATGTAGAAGCTGAAGATCATCTGGATCCGCTGATTATCGCGAAACTACTGGCGAAGGTTGTTGAAAAGGAACAGCCAGCACTGATATTTGCCGGTAAGCAGTCGGTTGATAATGATAATAATCAGACAGGACAGATGTTGGCAGGTTTACTGGGGATCTCTCAGGGAACATTTGCTTCAGATATTGAAATTGATTCTGAATCTGTTCTTGTCACCCGGGAAATCGACCATGGTCAGCAGGTCGTTCGCCTGACATTGCCGACAGTCCTCACTGCCGATTTACCACTGAACAAACCCCGCCATGCCTCTTTGCCTAATGTGATGAAAGCCAGAAGAAAGCCGATCGAAGCTATTTCAGCAGAGAGTTTAGGTGTTGTGATGCAGCGTCGAACCCGTTTGATCCATGTTGAATCTCTGAATGGTCAGAGAGCCGGTATCAAGGTTGATAGCGTTGAAGAGTTAGTGAATAAACTGAAAAACGAGGCGAGGGTAATCTGATGGCTATTTTGGTTATTGCTGAACATGATCATCTCAAATTAGGGGAGGTTACATTCAATGCAATCGGAGCAGGAAAGCAGATTGGTGAAGATATTCATCTGCTGATCGTTGGTAGTCATTGCGATTTAGTCGTTGAACAGGCTACTCACCTGACCGGAATTTCAACTGTTCTGGTCGCAGATGCGGATATATATGCTGATGTACTGGCTGAGAATATTGCTAATCTGCTTGCTAATATTGCGAAGGATTATACCCATGTTGTCGCTGCTGCAACTGCGTTTTCAAAGAACTTTTTACCCCGGGCGGCAGCGTTGCTGGATGTTTCATTTATTTCCGAAGTCATTGATATCGAGAGTCATGATACTTTCTGTAAACCCATTTATTCGGGAAGTGCGATTGCCACAATACAATCTGCCGATCCGATTAAAATGATGACAATACGTTCAACCGCTTTTTCTGCATTTTCCGAAACGGGTGGCTCTGCTGCTGTGGTTCCTGTGCCCGTCATAGAAGACATGCGCCTCTCTCAGGTGATCAGTCATCGGACTGTTGAGTCTTCTCGTCCTGAACTGTCGTCAGCACGTATTGTGATCGGCGGTGGAAGAGGGCTTGGAAACGAAACTAATTTCACCTTGCTGGAAACATTGGGGGATAAACTTGGAGCGGCAATCGGAGGAACGCGAGCGGCTGTCGATGCAGGATTCACCGGGAATGATCTTCAGATTGGGCAGACTGGAAAAGTAATTGCGCCTGATTTATATATTGCCGTGGGTATTTCCGGAGCTATTCAGCACACATCCGGTGTTAAGGACGCCAAAACCATTGTGGCCATCAATCATGATGCAGATGCACCAATATTTAAATCTTCTGACTATGTTCTTGTTGCAGACTGTATGGATGTTCTTCCTGAACTCATCGAAAAATTGTAAATCACATTGGCAATGTGGTGATTTGTTTTACATCGTGTGTGGAGAAATCAATGCGGGAAGCCCTGGATTTTGATGTTGTGATCGTTGGCGGCGGACCATCCGGTCTGTCAGCCGCCTGTCGTCTGATGCAACTGGCACAAGCAGGACATCAGGAATTGAGCGTTTGTCTGATTGAAAAAGGCGCTGAAATTGGCGCACATGCTTTGTCTGGCGCAATTATGGAAAGTCGGGCTTTGGATGAGCTTTTCCCGGATTGGCAGCAAAGGAGTGCACCTCTTTCAACTCAGGTTGATCAGGAAACTCTCTTTTATCTTCGCAATCAACAAAGTGCCTGGCAGATTCCCAATATATTTGTTCCTCAGAGTATGCATCATCAGGGAAATTATCTGGTCAGGCAGGGAAAACTTTGTCAGTGGCTGGCCGCTCAGGCCGAGCAGCTTGGCGTAGAAATTTTTACGGGCTTCACTGCATACGATCTGCTGGTTAATGAGAACAATGAAGTTTGTGGTGTGATTACCGGTGATATGGGACTGAATGTGCGGGGAGAACCGAAATCTGACCATATGCCGGGAATTGAATTGCGTGGTAAATACACGTTATTCGCCGAAGGAAGCCGGGGACATCTTGGAAAACAACTCATTGAACGATATCAGCTGGATCGGGATGCCGATGCCCAACATTTCAGTCTGGGACTGAAAGAAATTTGGCAAGTCAAGCCCGAACATCATCAGTTAGGCAAGGTGATTCATCACTTTGGCTGGCCATTGGGGGACAATGCTCACGGTGGCAGTTTTATGTATTTTATCGATGATTATCAGGTTGCCATCGGACTTGTCGTTGATTTGAATTATGCGAATGCACATCTTAGTCCATTCGAAGAATTTCAGCGGATGAAGCATCATCCGGAGATTGCCCGGTATCTCAGTGGTGGACAACGGTTATCATATGGTGCCAGAACCTTGACCAAAGGTGGCTATAGTTCGCTCCCTAAGATGACGTTTCCCGGAGGAATCTTGATTGGATGTGAGGCCGGAGTCCTTAACAGCGCCAAACTGAAAGGCATTCATACTGCCATGAAATCAGGTATGCTGGCTGCAGAAACACTCTATCCTGAACTCTCACAGGAAACTCACGGATTGGATCTGACATCATATTCAGAACAATTACAGCAATCCTGGCTTTATGAAGAGCTGTATGCAGCAAGAAATAGTAGTGCAGCCATCCATAAATTCGGCCCTTTAGGTGGTGGTCTGTTTAATTTTGTCGAACAGAACATCTTTCGTGGCAAATTACCCGGTCGAATCCGGGATAATCAGGCTGACCACGCACAAATGGTACCACTCAGCCAATGTCAGCCGATTAACTACCCCAAACCGGATGATGAGCTTAGCTTCGATAAAGCATCCTCAGTTTATATTGCTAATGTTTCCCATGAACATGACCAGCCATGTCACCTTAGACTGCATAACCCGGATATTCCATTGGCAGAAAACTTTGCCGTATATGGTGAACCGGCACAGAGATATTGTCCTGCCGGTGTTTATAACATTGTTGAAGAGAATCGTGAGAAACGGTTTGCTATTGATGCTCAGAATTGCCTTCATTGTAAGGCATGTGACATTAAAGATCCGGCTCAGAACATTACCTGGACACCGCCTGAAGGTGGAGGTGGACCAGTATATAAAAATATGTAACTGATTGATTATTGCTTTGGTTGGGCAGAAAAGTTGGTCGTACGTTAACCATTTGAAATTAATTTGATTATGAAGTGTGCAATCAAATCATTTTTTTGCAAATAGGCCTTTTCTTTTTTTCAGGTTGTGGCATATTAGTGGCGTCAAATCGATGCGCGGGCATCGTATAATGGCTATTACCTCAGCCTTCCAAGCTGATGATGCGGGTTCGATTCCCGCTGCCCGCTCCAAATTATTATTTCTTCCCTCTGAAATACTTATCTTCATTATTCACTACTTTATCGTTCAGTTTCCAAAGAGAATTAGTATTCAGTTTTAGTCGACTGGTGTTATGTTATTTGTCGCCTATTTATCAACGACATTCATAGCCGACACTCTGTTTCGTCCGGTTTTCTTTGCTTTGTAAAGTGCCTGATCAGCATATTTGATGACTTCCTGAGGATCACGGCTGGATTGACTATCACTGACTCCGATGCTGACAGTGATATTAACGGTACTATTTGCCTGATTTTTCTGACGTTTCATACGACCAAGCTTATCATTCTTGGGGCGTTTGTCAGTGTTTCGGAGGTGCATGTCGTAATCCTGAATATCCTGACGTAAGGCTTCAAGATAGTCGAATGCTTCTTCTGTCGTTTTACCTTTAAAGAGAACAGTAAATTCCTCACCGCCATAGCGATAGACTTTAGCTCTTCCTTTCACCTGACGTAGCCTGCTGGCAACAAGTTTTAAGACATCATCTCCAGTATCATGGCCATAGTTATCATTAAATTGCTTGAAATGATCGACGTCGATCATTGCGATAGTAAAACGGCGCCCCAGATGTTTCATTGCATTATCGAGTGCGGCTCTACCGGGAATATTGGTTAATCGATCATTAAATGCGAGCTCATGTCCGGCGGCGATGACATACAACACCAGAAAAATACCTGAGATAGAAAATAGTATGCTGGAGATGTGAGGGATGTGAAAAAAAACGAAGACATCGGATGTAAGCAGTATAGATGTATAAACGACGGCATCGAGTTTGCGGTTTTTTCTCAGCAGCAGAAGCATAGTGATACCGCTCAGAACGATCAGGTAAAGAAACAGAATGAAAGGTAATCGCGATATCTGCGGAACAGATGATAGCAACTGCGTGAAAATATCAGGAAAGTTTCCCTGATTAAAATGATCGAGAATCAGCAACGACCAGAGAAAGAACATTCCCTGGGCAAGCAGATAATATAAGAAATCTTTGGTGACCAGGCCGGAATCACGAAATACATAGCTCATGACACAACTGATCGGAAAGAGCAGAGCCAGCAAAGACAGCTCCAGTAATGTTGAACCGGACGTTAATGGTGTTTGTAAACGAAATTGTATGACTGCATAGGCGAGTAACTGAGCCACTGCCAGCATACCCATTCGGCTCTGTTTAAATATTTGTGCGATCATTAATGAAGTGAAAAACAATACATAGGGCAGATTGACCAATACACTTGAATTTGATAGCGAAGTGATCATTTCATGACCAATACCAATATGGATAGCCATGATAAGTAAAACAGGGAGCAGAGAACGGAACCAGGAAGGACTGACCGACATTGAAGGCATAGATGATTGATTCGTCAAACAATTGGTTGAACTTTACGTGATTTTTCGCCAGAAATACACAGTTTTATTGATTTTCCTGCGCTTTTATTGAATTTTTTGTTAAAAATAAGTGATTGGATGCACTTGCAATCCGGATAACATCGTCCCTAAAAATTCAAAAGATGAAGGGGATCGAGCTCTCCTGATTGATGACATTGTCATATCCGTGAACAAAAATGTGTCAGACAGGTTATCTGAAGCTATGGTTATGATATACCCTGAATTCTGTCTGCTATTTTTTGGGGAATTGAATCTATTCTGGTCCTGATAATCGATGGAGAATAAAGATGCATATCAGTGTTGATGTCCATAATTATATGGAAAATTTAGTCGGTCAGATCCTGAGTTCAGATGATTTTAAGGAGCGATACGATCATGAACAATTGGCGGATCTTGCCTGTTTAGCGTTGAGTCAGCTTCGTCCCGTATATATTCGCCATGATATCGATTTCTTATCGGCTCTTCCGGAAGAACGGTTGGTGAAGTTAAAACAGTTTGCAAAAGATGCGGTTGAAGCCGGAGAAACGATGATTCAGAATGATCGCCGTCGGAATCCGGAGTATCGGGAAATTCCAATTGTTGTTGCAACAGCACGTTATGATGATGATTTAGAGTTGGAATGGTATGAGAGTCCGATTCTTGGTCATCATACGGATCATCAGAAGGAGAAATAAGTGGGATTTTTATCTCGGCTGTTCGGTCAGCGCAGCCAGCATCAGGAAGCTTCGTCTAGTGCCGAACCTGTCTATTACAAAGATTTTGCTATTTTCCCCGAGTCTATTGCGGAAAACGGTCAGTTTCGGGTTGCCGGACGAATTACCCGGGAAATCAATGGTGAAATGAGAGAACATCGCTTCATTCGATCAGATGTGTTGATGAGTCGCAGCAGTGCTGATGAGTTAATGGTTACTAAAGCAAAAATGTTTATTGATCAGATGGGCGAAAAGATCTTCAGTTGAGTTCTGTTCAAGTTGATTAAAATCATGATGAAAGAAACCACAAGCCGATAAGCTTGTGGTTTCTTTTTTTGCGATGATTAATTTTTACCATGATATTCAATTCACTAATCATTCTCGTTAGTATGGTGAATGGTTCATGGAAGATGTTGGACCAAAGCAGTTAGCACAACGTGTTATAAAGAAAAATCGGTTGTGCTTTATTGCAATTTGCTTGAGTTTAAGCAAGCCGTTAGATAAAAAAAGAATATTAACTGTGCCAATCATAAGGGAATAGCTATGCAAATTGGTGTGCCTAAAGAACGACTTGCGGGTGAAACGCGAGTTGCAGCTTCGCCAACTTCGGTGGGGCAGCTGTTAAAGCTGGGGTTCGACGTTCTTGTTGAAGCTCATGCCGGTGAGAACGCTAGTTTTGAAAACCAAAGTTTCGAAGCAGCAGGAGCCCGGATTGTATCAAATGAAGAAGTATGGAATGCCGATATTATCTTAAAAGTTAATGCGCCAACTTCTGAAGAAATTGAGCTTATTAAAGAAGGGACAACTCTGATCAGTTTTATCTGGCCAGCCCAGAATCCTGAATTACTGGAAACCCTGTCCAGCAAGAAAATCAATGTCCTTGCAATGGATTCTGTACCGAGGATTTCTCGGGCTCAGTCACTTGATGCTTTATCATCAATGGCAAATATCGCCGGTTACCGGGCGGTTGTTGAAGCAGCGCATGAATTCGGACGTTTCTTTACCGGGCAGATTACAGCAGCTGGTAAGGTTCCACCGGCGAAAGTATTTGTTGCCGGAGCTGGTGTTGCCGGATTGGCAGCAATTGGTGCAGCCGGAAGTTTAGGTGCGATTGTCCGGGCTTTTGATGTGCGTCCTGAAGTTAAAGAACAGGTACAATCCATGGGTGCGGAGTTCCTTTCTGTTGATTTTCAGGAGACTTCCGGATCCGGTGATGGTTATGCTAAAGAGATGTCTGACGATTTCAATCGTAAAGCAGCAGAGCTTTATGCAGAGCAGGCACAGGATGTCGATATTATTATCACAACAGCGTTAATTCCCGGTAGACCAGCTCCCAAGCTCATCACCAAAGAGATGGTTGACAGCATGAAAGCGGGGAGTGTGATTGTTGATCTGGCTGCTGCGAATGGCGGCAACTGTGAATATACCGTTGCCGATCAGGTAATTACGACTGACAATGGTGTAAAAATTATCGGTTACACGGATATGGTTGGACGTCTGCCAACTCAGTCTTCTCAGCTGTATGCAACCAACCTGGTGAATTTGCTGAAGTTATTATGCAAAGAAAAAGATGGTGAGATTCTCATTGACTTTGATGATGTCGTCCAGCGTGGTGTGACTGTTATTAAAGAAGGTGAAGTTACCTGGCCAGCACCCCCGATTCAGGTTTCGGCACAACCTCAGGCTAAATCTGAGCCAGTGAAACCAGTGCAGAAAGAGGAAGCAAAGCCTGTATCACCAGTGAAAAAAGCATTCGGTCTGGCCGTTGGTGTTGGTGCATTTGCCTGGGTTGCTTCTGTTGCGCCTGCGGCTTTTTTAAGTCACTTTACAGTTTTTGTATTAGCCTGTGTGGTTGGTTATTACGTGGTTTGGAATGTAACTCATGCATTGCATACACCTTTAATGTCAGTAACTAACGCGATTTCAGGGATTATTGTTATCGGGGCTTTATTGCAAATTGGCCAGGGAAATAGTTTTGTGACGTTTTTGTCGTTTGTGGCCGTATTGATCGCTAGTATCAATATATTTGGCGGCTTCACTGTCACGAAACGTATGCTTGAAATGTTCCGTAGAGGCTAACAAGGAGTAACGAATGTCTGCAGGATTGGTACAAGCGGCGTATATCGTTGCTGCTTTATTTTTTGTGATGAGTCTGGCTGGCTTATCCAAACAAGAGTCGGCTAAAGTCGGGAATTACTACGGTATTACCGGAATGGCAATTGCCTTGTTGGCGACTATTTTTGCACCTGATACATCTGGTTTCGCCTGGATTATTATTGCGATGGCAATTGGTGGCACGATTGGTATGCACCTTGCCAAGAAAGTTGAAATGACGCAAATGCCTCAGTTGGTTGCTATTCTCCATAGTTTTGTGGGGATGGCTGCTGTACTTGTAGGATTCAACAGCTTCATTGAAGCGCCGGAAACAGCGACACATGCGGAGCATGTGATCCATCTGGTTGAAGTTTTCTTAGGTGTTTTCATCGGTGCGGTAACATTTACCGGTTCGATTGTTGCGTTTGGAAAACTACACGGAGTGATCAAATCTTCACCATTGAATATTCCGCATAAGCATAAGTGGAATCTGGCAGCAGTAATTGTTTCTGCGTTATTGCTGATCTACTTCGTGAATGTTGACGGTAGTTATTTTGCGCTGATTGTGATGACTCTGATTGCTTTTGTGTTTGGCTATCATCTGGTTGCTTCTATTGGCGGTGCCGATATGCCGGTTGTTGTTTCTATGCTGAACTCATATTCAGGATGGGCCGCCGCCGCCGCGGGTTTTATGTTGGCAAACGATCTGCTGATTGTTACTGGTGCACTCGTCGGTTCTTCCGGTGCAATTCTTTCTTACATCATGTGTAAAGCGATGAATCGCTCTTTTATCAGTGTGATTGCTGGTGGATTTGGTCAGGAAGTGGTGATCAGTGATACCGAGGAGGGAGGGGAACACCGTGAGATCATGGCTGAGGATGTTGCTGAGTTACTGAAAAACTCGAAATCAGTGGTGATCACTCCAGGATATGGTATGGCGGTTGCTCAGGCTCAGTATCCCGTTTCTGAAATTACAGAAAAGCTGAGAGCTCATGGCGTAGAAGTCCGGTTTGGTATCCATCCGGTGGCCGGACGTTTACCGGGTCATATGAATGTTCTGTTAGCGGAAGCGAAAGTACCGTATGAAATTGTTCTTGAAATGGATGAAATCAACGAGGATTTCAGTGAAACAGATACGGTGCTTGTTATTGGCGCGAACGATACGGTCAACCCCGCAGCATTAGAGGATCCTAACAGTCCGATTGCCGGTATGCCGGTTTTGGAAGTATGGAATGCGAAAGATGTGATCGTGTTTAAACGCTCGATGAATACCGGGTATGCAGGTGTGCAGAATCCACTATTCTTTAAAGAGAATACGCATATGCTGTTCGGTGATGCAAAAGCTTCGTGCCTGCACATTCTGGAACACCTGGAATGATGCTTTAAGTGATAGCTTATGATTCAAGCCGGCGATAATGCTGGCTTTTTTTATTTTCGGGACACATTATTGACACCAACATAACACGTAGGTAACTATTTTTGTCATAATGCTAACCAGATCATGAAACTTGTCTGAGAATATAGAGTCACATAAAAAGATGATATTAAAACGATTCATGTTGTTATTCGTGTCTATAATACCATATGCATATGCGGACTCTTTACCGACAAGAATCGATCACTTTATTTCCCTGTTCCGCTACGACGAAGCGTTAGTTTCCTATGATTTACGTAAAATAGAAGCAGAATATGCAACAAGATTGATTACGCCGGAGTCTATGTTGCCTCAGACATTTCAATATCCTTTAAAAGATATTCAACAGCTTTATGCTCTGGCAAATCAGTGTACCGGAAACTTACCCTTGAGCCCTTTAACAACTGAACCTCTGGTTTTTACCCGGGCGATGTGTAAGGGAACAAAGCTCCCGCTTCGCTGGTTTGCCAGAAGTTCTCTGATTCATCCGGGTGGGGGAACATATGCGGCCCGTTATGTGAAGAAATATCCTGAGTTTTTTGATGAACTCAAAGTTTATATGCATATTCAGGAGCGTCCTGAAGCGCCGCAAGATAGTTTATTAGGACGTCTGCAACGTATGGACAGTGAGTCGGTGACCTCTTTAATTTCAGGTGACTCGATGTTCAGTGAGCAAAATGAGCTCTGGTTAAGAAAAGGCGATCAATATTATGTTTTTCCGGAGAGTATCTGGAAAAACAATGCTGAGGAAGCCGGGTTGGTGTTTACCTATGTCAATACGGATGACTCGACCTGCTTTGTTCAGCGAGGTAATTTATGTTGGGCTGAGGAAGATCAATCGGATATTTTACGTTATATCCTGGTTGGTCTCGTCGTTGTCAACGTTTTGCTGGTGATTAGCTGGTTTGTCTATCGCTGGAATTCAAAACGGCTTGAACTGAGAAGCCGTATGTTGATCTTACAGATCTTGACACATGAATTGCGGACACCAATAGCTAGTTTGTCTCTGACTGTTGAAGGATTTCGGCGAGAGTTTGAACGACTTCCGGAAACTGTTTACGATGAGTTCAGGCGATTATGTGAGGATTCTCGTCGTCTAAGACAATTGGCAGAAGCCAGTAAAGATTATTTACAGTCGGATACAAAGCCATTGGCTGTCGATTGGGTGCCATCGGTTGCCGAGTGGTTACAGTTTAAAATAGAGGAAGAATTTGAGTCACCCATTCATTTTTCAATCAATCAGGATATTGCTGCAAAATTAAATGTCTATTGGTTGGGAACTTGTATTGATAATTTGCTAAGAAATGCAATTAAATATGGTGTTGCTCCAGTGCAGCTGGATGTGACGACTTCAAGTCATATGGTTACGTTTAAAGTAATCGATCAAGGCATGCTGACTCAGGGAGATTGGCGTCAGTTGCGTAAACCCTTCGTCAGTAAAAGTGGTTTAGGACTTGGTTTAACAATTGTAGAATCTATGGTTGGGAGAATGGGAGGCAAGATGTCTCTGGTCGGGCCACCAACAACATTTATTTTGGAGATACCCTGTGAAACAGACGTTGCTTCTTGTTGAAGATGATAAAAACTTGGCTGATGGCTTACTGGTAAGTCTGGAACAAGCCGGATATAACTGTTTGCATGCAGAGAGAATATCGGAAGTTAAACAATATTGGGATCAGGCTGATTTAGTGATTTTAGACAGACAGCTTCCTGACGGTGATTCGGTTGAACATTTGGCCGACTGGAAAAATATTAAAGACGTACCTGTCATACTGCTAACGGCATTAGTGACGGTCAAAGATAAAGTGGCAGGACTTGATTCCGGAGCAAATGATTATTTAACCAAACCATTTGCAGAAGCGGAACTGTTTGCCAGAATCAGAGCGCAGTTACGTTCTCCTGACGGTCAGCAGGATGATACCAAAGTTGTCACGACAGAATTAACAATTGATAAAGCGACCCGGGAAGTTCACTACAAGGGCGAATTAATTACTTTGACGCGAACTGAGTTTGATTTGCTCTTGTTCCTGGCTAGTAACTTAGGCAGGGTCTTTACCCGGGATGAGTTATTGGATCATGTATGGGGCTACAATCATTTCCCAACGACCAGAACTGTAGATACACATGTTCTTCAGTTAAGACAGAAACTCCCCGGATTGGAAATAGAGACGTTGCGGGGTGTCGGCTATAAAATGAAAGCCTGATGAAGAAAAAAAGCCTCTTCTTGCTGGGAGTACTGTTATGTACTCCCGGTTATCATGTTTATGCCGACTGGTTTGAACAAAATACGCCGTTAACTCAGGCTCATGAACATTTACTCGAAAATGATTTACCTAAAATGTTCAGTTCTTTGGTTGAAGTATGGCAGAGCCCCAATGGAAATCACCTCAGAAATCATCTGAATGATCTGTTGTTGCAATCGCTGAATGCTGATTGTGGGAAGAGTCTGGATCGTACGCCTTTTCCTGACTGGATTAAATCATTAGCTGTCCGGCGGGTTGAAATTCAAAGTCCGGGGCGTGATGCATTTCAGCTCTTAGTTGATTTAGTGACAACGTCACAAATAAAAGAAGTCTCATTTACACGCTGGATAGACCATTCTATCTCCCTTGACAGCTCTTTCTCTCAGATTAATCGTGACGTTGTCACTGATGATGAACGTACTTATGTTAAACGATATAATTTGAATAACCGTCTTCCGATGGGGCTTTATCGTTTAATTGTTTCCAGAAAAAACGGTGAGTCATGGAGTTCTTGGGTGATCTTAGATAACCCTAAGACTTATCACACCATTCACTGGCGTTCAAAGGAACAATGGAATGTAGAAAAAACAGCAATTCCTAATCCTTACTGCCCGTTACCTAAGATGAGAGTTTCCGTATACAGCTACGATGATGGTAAATACTCGGAAGTTTGGAAGCAAACCTATGAGTCCAATTATCCCACTCAGTTACCGGCAAATACATTAGAGCCGGATCGGTATGTGCTGGCCGTATCGATGAATCATCAGCGATGGCAGGGACCAATTACTATTGAGCAATCTCAAGTAATCAGTAAAACATATGATGTTTCACTAGAGGAATAGCTAAAGATATATAACAATCTGTCGTTATAAACATTAAATTTCATTCGGTTTATAGCGCATATGGATATAAAACTAAAATACCTGATTCCTTCACTACTTGTCGTTTCATCCGGGAGTATGGCTGCTTCCTACGCTGTTGAAGCCCGGGGAGATGCGATGGGAGGAACAGGGGTTGTTTCAGCCAATTACCTTACTGCTCCTTTCTATAATCCTGCCATTGTTGCGATCTATCGTAGAAATGATGATGCGGGGATGATACTTCCCAGTTTTGGCCTGACCTATAATGATCCTGATGACATTTCTAATACAATTGATGACATTAGTGATTTAGTTAAGCAGGTTGAAGGCGGAGATCTTTCAAGAGTCGGAGAACTTCAGAGCCAGTTAGATGCTTTAGATGGTGGCGAATTGAAAGCTGACATTGGTGGCGCTGTAGCGATAGGAATTCCCAATCAGTATATTGCGATGAACCTGTTTGGAAAAGCTTATGCTGAAACCTACATTACACCATCGATCTCAACCGGTGGAGCAACAACGCTTGATAATGCTCAGAATAGTACAATTGATGCTGTTTCTGTAGCTGTCACGGAAGTTGGCCTTTCTTTGGCAAAATATCAGACATTCCTGGGGCAACACATTGCGATGGGGATATCTCCGAAGCTACAACGGGTTTATACATATGTATATGAGGCCAGCCTGCAGAATTATGATCTCAGCGATATTGATGCAAACAGTACCGGTGAAACAATCTTTAATATAGATGCTGGTTTTCTGTGGTTCTATGGCCCGCTCAGAGTTGGCTTTGCTGCAACGAATTTAGTTTCCCGGGATATTACGACAAAGCAGGTTGCTTCTAGTATTGCCGGTAAAGCAGACCTTCAGTATGACTATCAATTAAGACCTCTATACACTGTTGGCGTCGGCTTGATTGGAGATTATGCATCCATCAGTGTTGACTATGATCTGAATGAAGAAGAACGTTACACTGGTTTCAATGATAATACGCAGATGCTCCGTGTCGGAGGAGAGATTGATATTCTGCGCCAACTTAAACTTCGGGCCGGCTACAAGAAAAATCTTGCTTATAGTAACTCAGACGGAACCTATACAGCAGGGATTGGACTTTCTCTCCTTGGCTTATTTGAGCTTGATGCTGCAGTGAGTTATACCAATACACATGCGAAAGGCGCTTATGTGAACTTTCTATCGACATACTAATCTTGCTTTAAATTTCTGCTGATTCTCATTTTCCAAGCCTCCTCTGAAAAGAGGGGGCTTTTTTCTTTCTCATAATTCTAATGCTTCTTATATCTGTATGACTACAGATAGTAATTACTCACTTAGTGAAGTTAATTTTCAATGGAAAATAACTTGATCCTTTTTCTGATAATGTAGGTATATCGGTGGTAATTTAAAAATATTCATTATTTATCAGATAGTTGAGAAAGAATAATATGTTGCCCATGTGGTGAATACAACAAGGTATCATGTCTTTATTATTTGAAGGATCTTAATGGATCTGTGGTTAGTGAATACTTCTGCTGTGTGATGCTGTCACACTAAAGTAATGCTATAATGCACTATAACTAATAGCTGTTAAATAAAGAGACACGATATCTCAGTATGAAACCCTCAAATCCACTGAATCATTACCTATATATCTATACGAGAAGAGCATTCTCACATTTCTGTATCCTGTTGCTGTCGGATACAAACATATGGGCTAAGTTTCAATTGAGTGATTCTGAGTTCAGGTAAATAGCATATGAAGATTTTTATCGTGGTATTTATATTGAGTGTCTGTGCTGGTAGCGTCTTTGCTAAAGGGATCTTATCTGATGCAGAAATAAGACAACAAATTATACGTGATTCAATCCGGCAGTATTCGGGCAATTGTGCCTGTCCATACAATAGAGCTTCAAATGGTTATAAATGTGGTAAAAGGAGCGCGTGGAGCCGTGCCGGTGGTTATTCTCCGATATGTTATGCCAGTGAGATCTCCGATGGTGATGTTAAAGAATGGAGAGCAGCACATAGTCAGCAGAAGTCTGGTGGAAAACAGCAAAATGCCATTCAGGATAAATAACGATATACTGGGTCGGCAATAGTTTGAAATACCAAGTATTGCTAAACAGTTTTAAGGCTCAAAGTGGACATTACTAAATAGTTCTAACAAAACAAGTGCGCATTATGTCACCCGTCATTATGTTGAGGGTTTGCCTTCAGGCCTGAGCGCGGCAAAGGGTGGGCGAGAGAGGTCATGATTCCGCGCCGAAGGCGGCTTGTCCGTCTGGCAGCGCGTGAAGGGGGCGAAAGAGAATCGCTTTGCAAGTGAAGCCCGTAACATAATGTCGAATAATGCGCATTTTACTTAATTTTCAAAAAAGTAGAATTTATAATGCTTGCCTCATTAGTTGCATATGGTAAGTATTAATGTATAAAAAACAATTTATTGACGCCTTTAACATCACTAAATCTTTAGGTTTTGAGACAGATTCTATTGATCTAAACGGGGCACTTCTTGACCAAAATACTCGAGCTAAGATTTATTCAACTATCCAAAATCAACTTGGTAAATTCAGTCCCGAAGAAGTATCTCAACAGTGCTTTGGGGCTACATACATCTTGAAGAATGAGTTAGAACAACTTTTAGATAAAAAGTTTTATTACACCTTGGGCTATATTGATTTAGAAGGAAAGTCAGTTTTCTATACTGACTTTGATGTTCTTAAAGGTTATATGGGACAACAGAATAAAACGTTTAGCCAGCCTATAAATCTTCATGCTTGGTTAACTACTACGGGTGGTGAAATTATTGACGCTACTTTGATGACTACTCTTAGTGTCGTTCGCAAGCAACCTGAGTTATTGGGCGGTGTAATTGCTTCCGTCAATGAATCACTTACTGATTTGAGTTACCATCCACAAATCATTGGCGAAGAATATCTTAAAGATTGTGGTTTCATGGTTGATTTCGAATTCTGGGAATTTTCGTAATCCAATTTTTTCATTCGTCGGTGCAGAATCTGACCCGGGATTATCCGGAATAAAGCGGAATAAACCGGAATCTTTGCCCTCGTTTTTTGGGCTATAAGCATTTAGCTTATAGTCCGAAGAATGAGGAGACAAGCCCCGGTGAAATCATTGCATCCCCTGCATGCAAAGGGCGCGTCAGTGGCATGCAACATGCCAGGCATTCGTCATTCCCAATCTTTCACAATCCCGATTTACAATATTCCCTTGACCAGATCGGCAATATTCCTAATCTTCGGCTTGGTTCGAAATCTGACCCAAAGCGGATTGGATTGGATGCAGAATGGAGTGGTTTTGTATGGGGTGGTTTGCTGGCCGAACCGGAAGAAAATTGCAGATCTGCAATTTTTTAGTCTACTGATCCTCCCAAGCCAGAAAATGGATCTTTTCTATTCGTCGTCCAGTTACTGGGTTAGGCTTTGACTTAAAAGGGTTTAATAGTAAGAAATAAAATCTTGCGATCCCTATTGTTTCATCTTTCATTTCATACTCTATCTGACCATACCGGAAGACCATTTACATTTCACATACCCCTTAAATGCTGATTATAGGAGCGAGGAAGTCCCACGAGTGGGACTGACTTTCACATGTGAAAGTTTTCAGCGCTGCAAAAATTTCGGTATGCCGAATTTTAAGTATTCTCAGATTTTTCAGTCTATCGGAAGCATTTTTCCCGAGGTTATCCGCACATGATTTGATTCCCTATGGTCATTTTCTATGGATAAAGCTCTCTTTATAGGAGATAGAAGTTCTAAAAACTCCGGCATTAGCTGAAATAGACTGTCTTAACGGCCTGTTCGGGCATAGGTATTCCTATTGGATACACCATCAAAATATTTCTGCTGATTTCCACCCTAATTCGGTTTTTCGAGCCCTTTCTCTTGAGTTTTTTAATTAAAGGAGATTCTTATATGAAGTTTGAACAAATGTTTATACGAATAATACTAGCTATTCGCTTATTTGAATTAGTCTTGAAATGGCTTGACTATTGGAATAGTTAAGTGAAAAAGGGCACCTGTATAGGTGCCCAATATAAAGACCTGTGCAAAATTGCAGTAACAACTTAATTCGGAATTGCTTGGAGACTTTTGTATCGGACTTTAAGCTAATATGGACTTTTATCAAACACCTAGTTTGGGTATGGGGACTATGGTTTTAAATAAAGAACTGTAAGGTAATGTAGCCCATTCGTAATTTTTAACTAACCATCCGACAAGGAGTAAAAGGGCTATAAATAGTGCTGTCCCCATACTTTTTATGAAGAGATGGCGCAATTTTTCACCCCAGTCATATTTGGCCTTGATTCTGTTTTCTTCTGCAATAGCATGCAGTCTGGATGCTAATTGTTTATTATCAAGTTCCAATTCAGCTTCTTTGAACGCAAGCTTTCTTTCGTGTTCAGAGTTTAATCGCTCAAACTCATCAAATGTTGCTATAAATTTGCGTAGGGCATCATCTAGATCGTCTTGAAGTTTATTGTATCCGTCAGGATCTCTTTTGTAATCAAAGACCGCATCATGGGTTCGTTTTCTTAGGTCTTTCAGAAATTCGATGTCTAAACCATCTAGTGACTTATTCAAATCATTGATTAGACGTGTTCTACGAAGCATTGAGTTCTGGTCAAAACTGGCTGTTGCTTTAATTTGATCCATAATAGGGTTGTGGGCGAGCTTGGCTACTTGTGCCACTACAGAATTTTTATAGGGATTTTCTGGCTGCTCAGCTAGAAGGCTTTCCATCTTCGGCAAAGATATGCCAGATGGGTGCTTTTCATCTTTATTCATTTGACCTTCCGTTGGTGAAGAGTTAAAAAGCCGCATGCTTTAATAGCGGCTTATGGTTTCATTTTGATTGGTAAGCTTCTTTCATCTCTTTCATTACGAAGACAATTGCTGTGGCTTGTTTTTCATCGAATCCGGCATTGACTAGTCTGTTAATGTTGTGACGAATTTTTTCATATTCTATCTTTACTTCTTGATCTGACAGGGACTTTTCTTTTAATGCCTCTAACGGGGATAGTTTTCTTAATGTCCAGGATCCGTCGTCGTTGTCTATCCATTGGATGACATCACTTTCTTCCCATTGTAATTCTTTTTGGATTTCATCAGGAATGAGGAAGTAGGACTCTCCATCTTCGTTTTTTTCTATTGTAACTTTCATGATAGACCTTGGTTACTTGGATTGTTCTTTTGACTTAATGATTTTTATTGTCTGAAGAGCTTCGCTTCCACTTAAACCAAATTCGTTCATCAGGGTGAATGCCGCTTCTTTTTCACTTTCGGTATCGTTAACTATTTGTTCTACTTTTTTCACTATTCTGTTGGTTTTTACAGCGTTTTCGCCAAACAGATCTCTTATTTTACCTTCTTCTTGTAGTGTTTCTTCGGCCTCTTGAGATATCTGTTTCATTCTACTCTTCATTAAGAGGGCTTCGGATAGTTTTACTAATATCTCTTTTTCTTCGTCTCCCATTTGTCCGATGCTTGACATTAAGTATTGCTCGGCTTTGTCCTGACATTCGTAAGGTTCAGAAATTAGTTCATTGACCGTAACACATAGATAGGATGCCAGTTGCTTTAATGTAGATACTTTGGGTTCACTTCGCCCTGTTTCGTACTCAATGAGAGTTCTTTTCGATACCCTGATTGCTTTAGCGACATCTTCTTGTGTGAGTTCCATTTTTATTCGTGCTTGCTTGAGTTTTTCTGCAAATGACATCTCATTTGTCCCTATAAAGACATTTATTCTCACATTATATATGCAGTTTTTATCACCACACCCTTGAGGTGATGAAAAGATTACTTTATCATTGAGGAAAAATGCACTTGACAGGTTTTTGGAATGTACGATTTTTTGGAAATCACGGTACCATTCAAGAGTGAGTTTGTGACTCAATCTCTTGGCTGTGGCTATGTGAATTACGAAAAGTTGTCTTCTTTATCCGGCCTGAAAGTTGGGGCAGGTGATATTGAATTTGGAGTTACGGGAAATAAGGATCTCCGGGATCTTTATATCCCTTGGCAAAAAATTCCTTCAAGTTATACCGATATTGCCTGTAAAGTTTTTGATGCGAACCCTGCCTGTAATTGTGAATGGGGATATCTTCGTTTTAAAGCATCGCCCGCCAAAATTATGCAGGGTCATAACGTTTATGGCTCTGACAATCTGCGTAATTGCGTTGAACATCTGATGTTTGCTTTTCTTAAAGCAACCCCGGACCTATTTGACTCACTTGAATGGGGATTAGCTGAACTTTCACGTATCGATGCTACTTATTCGATTCAGTTTGAGAGTCGGGATGTTTTGGCACAGGCGGTGAACGGTCTTCGAAACGTTTCCAATCGCTATCTTCGTCCATCGAACCGCTACATTAACAAAACTTTGGGTGATGACTGTGATGCCAGTGTCTACTGGAGCGCTGCAACGGGCGAAAATCCGGATACAGGACGGACTAAGACACTGCTGTTTTATGTTAAGGATGCAGAAATTAAGCATCAGTTAAGTCAGTTGCAATCTCGCGCAAAGAAAGAACGAACTCATCATTACGACCATATTATTGCTGAACTCTCATCTCACGAACTACAAGATTTTGTTGCTAATCGGGGACGTTTTGAAGGGCGGGGGAAGAAGCGTTATATCCAGCGTGTCTGCGGCTCTTCTAATGTTTGGGCGGTTATTCGTTATGCTGAACAGTTTGAACAAATTAATGGCTACTCATTTTGTGAATACCTGTTTAAAGATCTTTTTGGGGATCTCTTTCTGGCTCTTGAGGGCAATGAGATAGAGGTATTTGACGATCACAAAGTAAAACATGCTTTATATGATATGTATCAGAGCATTACTCCAAAAGGCAACATTTCCTACGCAAAGGCAGATCGTATATTCAGATTTTATATGTCTCTCTGCGACCGTGGTTACCACAACATCAAACGGCATACATCAAAGGCAACTCTATCGCGCAATATGAAAGAACTCTGCGCTATTGGCCTGTCCAAAGCCGATCTTCAGAACCTGCATAACGGTGAGCGCATGAAGTTATCTAAAGTCATCCATTTTGATTTTGACAATCAAAGGCCGGCGAACTACGTCGAACCCAAATCACCATTTGCCGATGGTTCATCAAATTATCTTGCTGAAATATTTGGGGTCTCTTATCGCTTATCCCATGACATGGGACTTACGGATAATCCGTCCGACTTTCTTCATGACACACTCAGATTACCGGATGATTTCGATTTTGAACCACTCTTGGATCTTAATGAGATCCCTATCAGCCCACGTGAATCTATGACTCTCGTTATTTGGCCGGATGGCGAAATAGCACTGACACGACACAGGCAGAAGAAATTTAAGCCTAACATCATTACCGGCCTGATCAACCCAGAACCGTCTCGTTACTATCAGGCTTATCTACATTGAGGTGAATTACATGCAAGTCTTTTTCATTAGTGCAACACATCGCTTTGGTACATCGTTTAAAAAGAGCCCTCAGGGAGTTCAGTATGACATCTGCAATCTGGCCTATGGCGATCCTGTCGAACCGGTAAGTCAACCGAATATGACCTTTTACGGTCATGGTGCTCAGGTCAGAGAAATTGGTCTGGCGAAAACGGCTATGTCGAGTTTTGAGACAGTGAAAGTCGGACAGCTTATTGAACTCATTTTTACTCCGAATCCGGAAAATCCCCGGATGAATATTGTGTCCGGCTGGAAACCGGTGAAGCAGGAAGGTTAATCCGGTATGGCTTTATGTGTAGAGCAAGGAGAACAGGGATATTTGTACATCTCCGGCTCTGCCATCAACGAATGTTCATCGTTGGTTGTTTTGACCGTCGATGAATATAAAGCAAATACAGTTCAGCTAAATCCTTCAGAAATTTCTAGTCTGTTCTTCTTTGCTTTTGGTCTTGTCCTCGTCTCTTACAAAATATCCTGGGTCGTGGGCGTTATGAAAAATCTCATTGGTAAAATATAGGTGGATTTATGTTCATTCAAAAAATTAAAACTTTCTTGATGGCTTCTTTTGCTATGGCCATTACCGCGCCTGCATTTGCGGAGGATCCTGCAACTTCAAATCCCGTTCAGCAATTGATGGACTCCATTGATATTTCAGGAGTCAGTGCGATCGTTGTTTCCTTTGGCGTGCTTATTCTTGGTGTGAAGTTTGGTGAGAAAGGGATCGTCTTTGCAAAACGTATGATTGGTAAAATCTGATGTATGTTGCGGTTGCCTCCATTCAGTTTTATTGCGTCATTCTGTTTCTGGGGGGACTTTGTGGAATTGCCTGCGTTATAGGCTTCAGGGGGTAACATACCCCTTTTTTACTTGTTAAACAGAGGACTAATTACATGATATTGAAAAAGTTCTTCGTTTACTTTTTTATATTGAATATAGTCATTCTCCCTTTGAAAAAGGCCAATGCGGTTGTTCCTTTAGTTGTGGGTATTGGATATGCGGTTGATGTAGCTGCTCCTATTGCGATTCGCTATCTTGCATCTGATATTGCTATTAGTGCCGTTGCCAAAGCTGTACAGGTTTCCAACGCTTACTATTCAGCGACAGCCACAGCTTCTAACGCAAAGTTTCTGAAATATTTTAAGGGGAAGGCTGCATTAGGAGTTGCTGCATTTGTTGGGGTTCTTGATGCACTTGGTTTATACCTGTCAAATGATAGCTTTTATTCCAAAGATGAGAGTTCTCAGGATCCCGGGGCAGCCCAACAAGGGTATTTCTGGAGCTCTCCGGATGGCCAACGTTCATCTGGTAGTGAAGTTGCTGATATTCGTATTTCAGACCTTAAAGAATCTCATCCAGATAATAATTACATCTATAGAATAGAATCCAGTTCTGACAACTCTATTCGTTATTATTTCTATCGGGTTGATACTGATACTCAAGGGAATGTTTCTGAAATTTATACCAGTGCCCGAACAGTATCTCGTCATGAATGTTCTTCGTCAAATGGGGTTGGTGTATCCAGTTGTTCTTCTGATTTTGATCCTAATTTTGGTTTAAAAGTCGAAGATTCTGATGTGCAGACTTCAGTTCTTGATTATTTATCTTCTCTTGATGAGTCTAAACAGTTGGAATTTTTTGCTGATCCTGATGGTGTTCTAGATTCAGCTTTGGTTGAAGATCTGACGGTTGACGATGCTCCTCCAATGCTTGATGGTGAGAGTCCTATTCCCAATATTGGCGATCAGTCATGGTCTGATGCCCATATGATTACAACGGGTGTCGCTCAGTCTTCAGATTCCTCTGCTGCAAATTATGTCCCTCAGGATGATTGGGATAATGCCTATTATCTGGCAAATACTGTTGCTAATGGGAATGACTATATTACCGGATTGAATTCTGGTGCAGTTTCTATTCCTGATACAACAGGGACGACGCCTAATACCACAACTGGTGAGGGCAGTGTGAAAGTTGATCTTTCCAGTATTGAATCTCGTATTGATACAACGAATTCCCTGAATCAGTCCATTCTTGAGGAATTTCAGAAGATCAATTCAACAACAACTCAGACTAAAAAGTCATTTGATGAGAGCAACCGTTATTCGTTCTGGACTCCTATTTATCCTAATGGATTTGAAGGTGTGTTGAATGCTTTCATTGAAAAAATGAAACAGACTGATGCTTATCAGTTTCTGAGTGGATTTACTTTGAATCTTTCATCTGGAGTCTATCCGGTGACTGAATTTTGCTTTACTGAACTTGGTTTTGGCTGCTTCGAGTTGAAGCTGGATGCGAATGTCTGGCTGGCAATTAAGTCGATGGTGATCCTTTTTTCTCTGGTAATGGCAAGACGTATTGTGTTTGGAGGTTAATCCTATGCTTAACTGGTTTGTGAACCGTTGGAATGACCTGATAGATATTATTTTCAGTGTCTTCCTTGATGTCTGGAATTTTTTAGTCGATATCTTCTGTTTTCTCTTTGAAACCATTTTTAATGTGGTCATTTCTTTGGTCTCTGGCCTCGGTACAGCGTTGTCTTCTGTTTCCGTTCCCCAGTATTTGACTTTTCTTCCTGAGTCGATGCTGAACGTCATGTCTATTGTCGGAATTAACGAAGCATCTGTCATTATTGTGACCGCATTGATTATCCGGTTTACGTTACAGCTCATTCCTTTTATCCGGCTCGGCTCTTGAGGTGAATTATGGCTATTACCTTAGTTAAAGGAACTCCCGGTAGTGGTAAATCCTACGAAACTGTTGTCCATCATATTCTTCCTGTTCTGAAAGATGGCCGGAAGGTAGTGACGAATATCCCGTTGAATATTGAAAGTTTCTGTATGATTTTAGGGGAGTCGGTCAGAGAACTGATAGAAGTTCATCCTTTTGATTTCAGTGATAGCACTCCGGCACTTGCTCATCCGGATGATTATATCCAGTACCAGGACTGGCGAAATGACAAGGGGCAGGGTGTCTTGTTTGTTCTTGATGAATGTCATTATCTGTTTCCCCTTCAGGGGCGCGGTAAAGTGATGACTGATCTCGCAGATGCCCAGGTTCGTTTTTTTTCGGGTCATCGTCATTATGGTTTTGATTTCATTTTTCTGACTCAGAGTGACCGGAAGATCAACAAACTTATTCGGGAAGATATCGAGATTTGTATTGAAGTCAGGAAAGTTAGAGCTGTAGGAGAAAAATCTTATCGTCGCTCTGTCTACTACTATGGTGATTCCAAGAAAAATGGGCTGATTGATCAGGGACTGCGGAAATATGAAGATCAATATTTTGTACTGTATAAATCTCATACAAAGACAGAACAGGTGGTTCAGGAAGCTGGGATTAAAGATGTGAAAAAATGGCATCAAAGCTGGTTCATTCGGTTTGGTATCGCTTTGACTGCATTTGGTGTCTTTTATGTTGGTAAGACACTGACTGGAATGTTTTCATCACATGATGTTCCTACTGTGGCTACCAGTGAAAAAGCGAAGGCTTCTCCCAGATTAATATCCAGTCCTAAACCACAATTCACCGGCCTACCGTTTGGTGATTTTGATATTTATATTGAAGGACATTCCGAATACACCTACCGGGATAAAAAAGATGTCTTCCATATCAGGAAACAGGTTTACTTCTCTGCCCGTAACAAAGCTAACTTTGAGTTGAACCTTAGACTGGAAGACTTCTATCTTGCCGGATATCAGGTTTCAGTTTATGGCCCCTGTATGGTCAGGCTGACATACGGAGATTCAAGCAAGCTTGTTTACTGCCACGGTAAACAACCAAGACCGGAATCCTCTTCAGACCCGGTTCAGAATATAGCATCATTGTAGGCAAGATGAATTCAGAAAAGGGGCCCCACGTCCCGTGGGGTTATTGTTTCTGAATTCATTTGCCGTTCTATGGAAAAATGTCTGAAGAGAACTGAAGCTCGATTTTTACTGCTATATGCTTGCATGTAGAGTAAAAATGAGCAGACAAGCGTAGCGCGTCAGCCTGATGGACAATGATGTTGCAGTACTGCAACTATCAAGCAGTTTGTCGTTCAACTTAGTTCTGTACATTAAGCATTATTTTGCATATAAAAGTTGCCTAAAAATTTATAGAACTGAAATCACACTGATTTATTTCATTATCTAAAGAGGTTTTTTGTGAGTAACAGAGACAAGAAATTATTAAAACGTAAGAGGAAAGCTCAGAAAAACAATAAAGCTAAAAATAAAAATGGTGGGCTATTTTTTACACCTAAAGGAATTCAGATAATGGAAACTCTTTCGTCTGTTGAAGACATGGATTGTTTCGATATACCTGTTCCAGAAGTTGGCGCATACAAAGATGATTTGGATCACTACTTTCGAATTTTATCTGTATCCGAAAGAGATCCTGAGGGGAATTTTATCGTGAGTTACTGCGATATTGTAGATGGTGTTGATATGCCTTCAGAAAATTTAAGTGCTAATGACTGGATAGAGCTTTCAGTGCTTTGTAGCCCAAAGTTATTGTAAAAAATAAAAATTATTTACTTAATTCTTAGTCAGTAGGCAGGTCTCATTTATGTCATCGAAAGACGGTAAGATTGTTTGGTGGGTTAAAGCAACAAAGGTCGCAGCAGAACCTAAAATTATCCACTGGACACCTAAAACAATCCCGAATCCGGATAGCCCGGAACCCGCAGAGAAAGCCCAATCGCTCACGCTCAAAGAACGTCTTGAAAAACAGCGGCTGGAGAATATCAAGGCGAATGATAAAGCATTTGAAGAAGTGCAGCACAATCAGCAACTCAAACGCTTTGCTAAATCGCTATCAATCCCTTCAGGTACTTGTGACATCGGTACACAACGAGAGCCGTTGTCTTCGATTGGTCAGTATGCCGCTTATACGGCATCGCTTAACAATGGTATAGCAGAAGCGGGCAGTGTATCCCGTGTTGCAGGCCAGGCGCTGGCTGAAATTGAAGGAATGGCTGTCCGGCTGATTGGTCTGGCTCCAGCCGCTGCGACTGTGGTGTTAGGTGTATTAATCCCCAATCAACTGGCAGACGGCACTTTGTATAAGGAATCAGAAATCCGACACAAATCAAAGGTGAAAACAAATATTCGTTTAGGGGCGGATGATAACGGCCAGCTCTATGGCTACCATGTCAACGGTACAGACATCCCAAGGCGTAGTGTTCGTCAGCAAGGTGATAAATTCGTTGTGGATTTAGAGCCGGGGATCACGATTGAGTGGGTGCCGGCTAGCGGAGATTTTGGCGGTAAACCGATCCTTGTTAATCCGATCCCGGACATGGAAAAGCTGGATGTCTGGGTGCATCCACAGGTCGATCAGGGTAAAGAGTTTGAAAAAACTTACATTACCCCGATTGAGGATACCGACCTAAAAGATTACATTCTGACATTCCCGGCAGATACCGGACTACCTCCGTTATATGTGGTTTATAAAGAAAGCCCCCGGAATGAATCGGGTGTTGTGACCGGGAACGGTGAAGATGTAACTGGCTTATGGCTGGAAGCAGCCGGAAAAGAGTTAGGTTCTCCGGTGCCATCACAAATTGCGGATAATCTCAGAGGTCGAGAGTTCAGTAGTTTTGACAGCTTCCGGAAAGCGTTCTGGCTGGCTATAAGTGAAGATGAAAATCTAATGTCGCAGTTTAATCGAAATAACCAAAAGAAAATTAGAGCAGGAAAAGCGCCGTTTGCTCCACAGGATCAGAAGTATGGTGAAACAATGAGATTTGAGATTCACCACATAGAAGAAATACAACATGGCGGTGCCGTCTATGATGTTGATAATATGAGAGTCGTTACCCCTAAGAATCATAAGAGAATCCATTATGGAGATAAGCAATGATGCAGTTTAAGAACAATCTCTCTGAGTATACGGAACAAGAATTTACTCAGTTTGTTGAACTTATTTGTGATAATGAATTGTCTGAATCGGAAGAAGATAAACTGGTTAGTCACTTTTCAAAGATAGTTGATCACCCAGATGGTACAGATTTAATCTTTTGGCCTAAGGATGGTCAGGATGATTCTCCAAAAGGCATTGTTGCTGAGGTTAAACGATGGCGAACGTCACAGGGTTTGCCATGCTTTAAGGACTGATTCAGTCTTTTTAATAGCGGCTTATGGTTTCATTTTGATTGGTAAGCTTCTTTCATCTCTTTCATTACGAAGACAATTGCTGTGGCTTGTTTTTCATCGAATCCGGCATTGACTAGTCTGTTAATGTTGTGACGAATTTTTTCATATTCTATCTTTACTTCTTGATCTGACAGGGACTTTTCTTTTAATGCCTCTAACGGGGATAGTTTTCTTAATGTCCAGGATCCGTCGTCGTTGTCTATCCATTGGATGACATCACTTTCTTCCCATTGTAATTCTTTTTGGATTTCATCAGGAATGAGGAAGTAGGACTCTCCATCTTCGTTTTTTTCTATTGTAACTTTCATGATAGACCTTGGTTACTTGGATTGTTCTTTTGACTTAATGATTTTTATTGTCTGAAGAGCTTCGCTTCCACTTAAACCAAATTCGTTCATCAGGGTGAATGCCGCTTCTTTTTCACTTTCGGTATCGTTAACTATTTGTTCTACTTTTTTCACTATTCTGTTGGTTTTTACAGCGTTTTCGCCAAACAGATCTCTTATTTTACCTTCTTCTTGTAGTGTTTCTTCGGCCTCTTGAGATATCTGTTTCATTCTACTCTTCATTAAGAGGGCTTCGGATAGTTTTACTAATATCTCTTTTTCTTCGTCTCCCATTTGTCCGATGCTTGACATTAAGTATTGCTCGGCTTTGTCCTGACATTCGTAAGGTTCAGAAATTAGTTCATTGACCGTAACACATAGATAGGATGCCAGTTGCTTTAATGTAGATACTTTGGGTTCACTTCGCCCTGTTTCGTACTCAATGAGAGTTCTTTTCGATACCCTGATTGCTTTAGCGACATCTTCTTGTGTGAGTTCCATTTTTATTCGTGCTTGCTTGAGTTTTTCTGCAAATGACATCTCATTTGTCCCTATAAAGACATTTATTCTCACATTATATATGCAGTTTTTATCACCACACCCTTGAGGTGATGAAAAGATTACTTTATCATTGAGGAAAAATGCACTTGACAGGTTTTTGGAATGTACGATTTTTTGGAAATCACGGTACCATTCAAGAGTGAGTTTGTGACTCAATCTCTTGGCTGTGGCTATGTGAATTACGAAAAGTTGTCTTCTTTATCCGGCCTGAAAGTTGGGGCAGGTGATATTGAATTTGGAGTTACGGGAAATAAGGATCTCCGGGATCTTTATATCCCTTGGCAAAAAATTCCTTCAAGTTATACCGATATTGCCTGTAAAGTTTTTGATGCGAACCCTGCCTGTAATTGTGAATGGGGATATCTTCGTTTTAAAGCATCGCCCGCCAAAATTATGCAGGGTCATAACGTTTATGGCTCTGACAATCTGCGTAATTGCGTTGAACATCTGATGTTTGCTTTTCTTAAAGCAACCCCGGACCTATTTGACTCACTTGAATGGGGATTAGCTGAACTTTCACGTATCGATGCTACTTATTCGATTCAGTTTGAGAGTCGGGATGTTTTGGCACAGGCGGTGAACGGTCTTCGAAACGTTTCCAATCGCTATCTTCGTCCATCGAACCGCTACATTAACAAAACTTTGGGTGATGACTGTGATGCCAGTGTCTACTGGAGCGCTGCAACGGGCGAAAATCCGGATACAGGACGGACTAAGACACTGCTGTTTTATGTTAAGGATGCAGAAATTAAGCATCAGTTAAGTCAGTTGCAATCTCGCGCAAAGAAAGAACGAACTCATCATTACGACCATATTATTGCTGAACTCTCATCTCACGAACTACAAGATTTTGTTGCTAATCGGGGACGTTTTGAAGGGCGGGGGAAGAAGCGTTATATCCAGCGTGTCTGCGGCTCTTCTAATGTTTGGGCGGTTATTCGTTATGCTGAACAGTTTGAACAAATTAATGGCTACTCATTTTGTGAATACCTGTTTAAAGATCTTTTTGGGGATCTCTTTCTGGCTCTTGAGGGCAATGAGATAGAGGTATTTGACGATCACAAAGTAAAACATGCTTTATATGATATGTATCAGAGCATTACTCCAAAAGGCAACATTTCCTACGCAAAGGCAGATCGTATATTCAGATTTTATATGTCTCTCTGCGACCGTGGTTACCACAACATCAAACGGCATACATCAAAGGCAACTCTATCGCGCAATATGAAAGAACTCTGCGCTATTGGCCTGTCCAAAGCCGATCTTCAGAACCTGCATAACGGTGAGCGCATGAAGTTATCTAAAGTCATCCATTTTGATTTTGACAATCAAAGGCCGGCGAACTACGTCGAACCCAAATCACCATTTGCCGATGGTTCATCAAATTATCTTGCTGAAATATTTGGGGTCTCTTATCGCTTATCCCATGACATGGGACTTACGGATAATCCGTCCGACTTTCTTCATGACACACTCAGATTACCGGATGATTTCGATTTTGAACCACTCTTGGATCTTAATGAGATCCCTATCAGCCCACGTGAATCTATGACTCTCGTTATTTGGCCGGATGGCGAAATAGC
Source organism: Vibrio mangrovi (assembly GCF_024346955.1). Taxonomy (NCBI): domain Bacteria; kingdom Pseudomonadati; phylum Pseudomonadota; class Gammaproteobacteria; order Vibrionales; family Vibrionaceae; genus Vibrio; species Vibrio mangrovi. Next base: position 634,636 of record NZ_AP024884.1, read on the forward strand.
ACTGACACGACACAGGCAGAAGAAATTTAAGCCTAACATCATTACCGGCCTGATCAACCCAGAACCGTCTCGTTACTATCAGGCTTATCTACATTGAGGTGAATTACATGCAAGTCTTTTTCATTAGTGCAACACATCGCTTTGGTACATCGTTTAAAAAGAGCCCTCAGGGAGTTCAGTATGACATCTGCAATCTGGCCTATGGCGATCCTGTCGAACCGGTAAGTCAACCGAATATGACCTTTTACGGTCATGGTGCTCAGGTCAGAGAAATTGGTCTGGCGAAAACGGCTATGTCGAGTTTTGAGACAGTGAAAGTCGGACAGCTTATTGAACTCATTTTTACTCCGAATCCGGAAAATCCCCGGATGAATATTGTGTCCGGCTGGAAACCGGTGAAGCAGGAAGGTTAATCCGGTATGGCTTTATGTGTAGAGCAAGGAGAACAGGGATATTTGTACATCTCCGGCTCTGCCATCAACGAATGTTCATCGTTGGTTGTTTTGACCGTCGATGAATATAAAGCAAATACAGTTCAGCTAAATCCTTCAGAAATTTCTAGTCTGTTCTTCTTTGCTTTTGGTCTTGTCCTCGTCTCTTACAAAATATCCTGGGTCGTGGGCGTTATGAAAAATCTCATTGGTAAAATATAGGTGGATTTATGTTCATTCAAAAAATTAAAACTTTCTTGATGGCTTCTTTTGCTATGGCCATTACCGCGCCTGCATTTGCGGAGGATCCTGCAACTTCAAATCCCGTTCAGCAATTGATGGACTCCATTGATATTTCAGGAGTCAGTGCGATCGTTGTTTCCTTTGGCGTGCTTATTCTTGGTGTGAAGTTTGGTGAGAAAGGGATCGTCTTTGCAAAACGTATGATTGGTAAAATCTGATGTATGTTGCGGTTGCCTCCATTCAGTTTTATTGCGTCATTCTGTTTCTGGGGGGACTTTGTGGAATTGCCTGCGTTATAGGCTTCAGGGGGTAACATACCCCTTTTTTACTTGTTAAACAGAGGACTAATTACATGATATTGAAAAAGTTCTTCGTTTACTTTTTTATATTGAATATAGTCATTCTCCCTTTGAAAAAGGCCAATGCGGTTGTTCCTTTAGTTGTGGGTATTGGATATGCGGTTGATGTAGCTGCTCCTATTGCGATTCGCTATCTTGCATCTGATATTGCTATTAGTGCCGTTGCCAAAGCTGTACAGGTTTCCAACGCTTACTATTCAGCGACAGCCACAGCTTCTAACGCAAAGTTTCTGAAATATTTTAAGGGGAAGGCTGCATTAGGAGTTGCTGCATTTGTTGGGGTTCTTGATGCACTTGGTTTATACCTGTCAAATGATAGCTTTTATTCCAAAGATGAGAGTTCTCAGGATCCCGGGGCAGCCCAACAAGGGTATTTCTGGAGCTCTCCGGATGGCCAACGTTCATCTGGTAGTGAAGTTGCTGATATTCGTATTTCAGACCTTAAAGAATCTCATCCAGATAATAATTACATCTATAGAATAGAATCCAGTTCTGACAACTCTATTCGTTATTATTTCTATCGGGTTGATACTGATACTCAAGGGAATGTTTCTGAAATTTATACCAGTGCCCGAACAGTATCTCGTCATGAATGTTCTTCGTCAAATGGGGTTGGTGTATCCAGTTGTTCTTCTGATTTTGATCCTAATTTTGGTTTAAAAGTCGAAGATTCTGATGTGCAGACTTCAGTTCTTGATTATTTATCTTCTCTTGATGAGTCTAAACAGTTGGAATTTTTTGCTGATCCTGATGGTGTTCTAGATTCAGCTTTGGTTGAAGATCTGACGGTTGACGATGCTCCTCCAATGCTTGATGGTGAGAGTCCTATTCCCAATATTGGCGATCAGTCATGGTCTGATGCCCATATGATTACAACGGGTGTCGCTCAGTCTTCAGATTCCTCTGCTGCAAATTATGTCCCTCAGGATGATTGGGATAATGCCTATTATCTGGCAAATACTGTTGCTAATGGGAATGACTATATTACCGGATTGAATTCTGGTGCAGTTTCTATTCCTGATACAACAGGGACGACGCCTAATACCACAACTGGTGAGGGCAGTGTGAAAGTTGATCTTTCCAGTATTGAATCTCGTATTGATACAACGAATTCCCTGAATCAGTCCATTCTTGAGGAATTTCAGAAGATCAATTCAACAACAACTCAGACTAAAAAGTCATTTGATGAGAGCAACCGTTATTCGTTCTGGACTCCTATTTATCCTAATGGATTTGAAGGTGTGTTGAATGCTTTCATTGAAAAAATGAAACAGACTGATGCTTATCAGTTTCTGAGTGGATTTACTTTGAATCTTTCATCTGGAGTCTATCCGGTGACTGAATTTTGCTTTACTGAACTTGGTTTTGGCTGCTTCGAGTTGAAGCTGGATGCGAATGTCTGGCTGGCAATTAAGTCGATGGTGATCCTTTTTTCTCTGGTAATGGCAAGACGTATTGTGTTTGGAGGTTAATCCTATGCTTAACTGGTTTGTGAACCGTTGGAATGACCTGATAGATATTATTTTCAGTGTCTTCCTTGATGTCTGGAATTTTTTAGTCGATATCTTCTGTTTTCTCTTTGAAACCATTTTTAATGTGGTCATTTCTTTGGTCTCTGGCCTCGGTACAGCGTTGTCTTCTGTTTCCGTTCCCCAGTATTTGACTTTTCTTCCTGAGTCGATGCTGAACGTCATGTCTATTGTCGGAATTAACGAAGCATCTGTCATTATTGTGACCGCATTGATTATCCGGTTTACGTTACAGCTCATTCCTTTTATCCGGCTCGGCTCTTGAGGTGAATTATGGCTATTACCTTAGTTAAAGGAACTCCCGGTAGTGGTAAATCCTACGAAACTGTTGTCCATCATATTCTTCCTGTTCTGAAAGATGGCCGGAAGGTAGTGACGAATATCCCGTTGAATATTGAAAGTTTCTGTATGATTTTAGGGGAGTCGGTCAGAGAACTGATAGAAGTTCATCCTTTTGATTTCAGTGATAGCACTCCGGCACTTGCTCATCCGGATGATTATATCCAGTACCAGGACTGGCGAAATGACAAGGGGCAGGGTGTCTTGTTTGTTCTTGATGAATGTCATTATCTGTTTCCCCTTCAGGGGCGCGGTAAAGTGATGACTGATCTCGCAGATGCCCAGGTTCGTTTTTTTTCGGGTCATCGTCATTATGGTTTTGATTTCATTTTTCTGACTCAGAGTGACCGGAAGATCAACAAACTTATTCGGGAAGATATCGAGATTTGTATTGAAGTCAGGAAAGTTAGAGCTGTAGGAGAAAAATCTTATCGTCGCTCTGTCTACTACTATGGTGATTCCAAGAAAAATGGGCTGATTGATCAGGGACTGCGGAAATATGAAGATCAATATTTTGTACTGTATAAATCTCATACAAAGACAGAACAGGTGGTTCAGGAAGCTGGGATTAAAGATGTGAAAAAATGGCATCAAAGCTGGTTCATTCGGTTTGGTATCGCTTTGACTGCATTTGGTGTCTTTTATGTTGGTAAGACACTGACTGGAATGTTTTCATCACATGATGTTCCTACTGTGGCTACCAGTGAAAAAGCGAAGGCTTCTCCCAGATTAATATCCAGTCCTAAACCACAATTCACCGGCCTACCGTTTGGTGATTTTGATATTTATATTGAAGGACATTCCGAATACACCTACCGGGATAAAAAAGATGTCTTCCATATCAGGAAACAGGTTTACTTCTCTGCCCGTAACAAAGCTAACTTTGAGTTGAACCTTAGACTGGAAGACTTCTATCTTGCCGGATATCAGGTTTCAGTTTATGGCCCCTGTATGGTCAGGCTGACATACGGAGATTCAAGCAAGCTTGTTTACTGCCACGGTAAACAACCAAGACCGGAATCCTCTTCAGACCCGGTTCAGAATATAGCATCATTGTAGGCAAGATGAATTCAGAAAAGGGGCCCCACGTCCCGTGGGGTTATTGTTTCTGAATTCATTTGCCGTTCTATGGAAAAATGTCTGAAGAGAACTGAAGCTCGATTTTTACTGCTATATGCTTGCATGTAGAGTAAAAATGAGCAGACAAGCGTAGCGCGTCAGCCTGATGGACAATGATGTTGCAGTACTGCAACTATCAAGCAGTTTGTCGTTCAACTTAGTTCTGTACATTAAGCATTATTTTGCATATAAAAGTTGCCTAAAAATTTATAGAACTGAAATCACACTGATTTATTTCATTATCTAAAGAGGTTTTTTGTGAGTAACAGAGACAAGAAATTATTAAAACGTAAGAGGAAAGCTCAGAAAAACAATAAAGCTAAAAATAAAAATGGTGGGCTATTTTTTACACCTAAAGGAATTCAGATAATGGAAACTCTTTCGTCTGTTGAAGACATGGATTGTTTCGATATACCTGTTCCAGAAGTTGGCGCATACAAAGATGATTTGGATCACTACTTTCGAATTTTATCTGTATCCGAAAGAGATCCTGAGGGGAATTTTATCGTGAGTTACTGCGATATTGTAGATGGTGTTGATATGCCTTCAGAAAATTTAAGTGCTAATGACTGGATAGAGCTTTCAGTGCTTTGTAGCCCAAAGTTATTGTAAAAAATAAAAATTATTTACTTAATTCTTAGTCAGTAGGCAGGTCTCATTTATGTCATCGAAAGACGGTAAGATTGTTTGGTGGGTTAAAGCAACAAAGGTCGCAGCAGAACCTAAAATTATCCACTGGACACCTAAAACAATCCCGAATCCGGATAGCCCGGAACCCGCAGAGAAAGCCCAATCGCTCACGCTCAAAGAACGTCTTGAAAAACAGCGGCTGGAGAATATCAAGGCGAATGATAAAGCATTTGAAGAAGTGCAGCACAATCAGCAACTCAAACGCTTTGCTAAATCGCTATCAATCCCTTCAGGTACTTGTGACATCGGTACACAACGAGAGCCGTTGTCTTCGATTGGTCAGTATGCCGCTTATACGGCATCGCTTAACAATGGTATAGCAGAAGCGGGCAGTGTATCCCGTGTTGCAGGCCAGGCGCTGGCTGAAATTGAAGGAATGGCTGTCCGGCTGATTGGTCTGGCTCCAGCCGCTGCGACTGTGGTGTTAGGTGTATTAATCCCCAATCAACTGGCAGACGGCACTTTGTATAAGGAATCAGAAATCCGACACAAATCAAAGGTGAAAACAAATATTCGTTTAGGGGCGGATGATAACGGCCAGCTCTATGGCTACCATGTCAACGGTACAGACATCCCAAGGCGTAGTGTTCGTCAGCAAGGTGATAAATTCGTTGTGGATTTAGAGCCGGGGATCACGATTGAGTGGGTGCCGGCTAGCGGAGATTTTGGCGGTAAACCGATCCTTGTTAATCCGATCCCGGACATGGAAAAGCTGGATGTCTGGGTGCATCCACAGGTCGATCAGGGTAAAGAGTTTGAAAAAACTTACATTACCCCGATTGAGGATACCGACCTAAAAGATTACATTCTGACATTCCCGGCAGATACCGGACTACCTCCGTTATATGTGGTTTATAAAGAAAGCCCCCGGAATGAATCGGGTGTTGTGACCGGGAACGGTGAAGATGTAACTGGCTTATGGCTGGAAGCAGCCGGAAAAGAGTTAGGTTCTCCGGTGCCATCACAAATTGCGGATAATCTCAGAGGTCGAGAGTTCAGTAGTTTTGACAGCTTCCGGAAAGCGTTCTGGCTGGCTATAAGTGAAGATGAAAATCTAATGTCGCAGTTTAATCGAAATAACCAAAAGAAAATTAGAGCAGGAAAAGCGCCGTTTGCTCCACAGGATCAGAAGTATGGTGAAACAATGAGATTTGAGATTCACCACATAGAAGAAATACAACATGGCGGTGCCGTCTATGATGTTGATAATATGAGAGTCGTTACCCCTAAGAATCATAAGAGAATCCATTATGGAGATAAGCAATGATGCAGTTTAAGAACAATCTCTCTGAGTATACGGAACAAGAATTTACTCAGTTTGTTGAACTTATTTGTGATAATGAATTGTCTGAATCGGAAGAAGATAAACTGGTTAGTCACTTTTCAAAGATAGTTGATCACCCAGATGGTACAGATTTAATCTTTTGGCCTAAGGATGGTCAGGATGATTCTCCAAAAGGCATTGTTGCTGAGGTTAAACGATGGCGAACGTCACAGGGTTTGCCATGCTTTAAGGACTGATTCAGTCTTTTTTTTAAATTCCTCATAGTGCGCATTATGTACGTTATGTTAAATAATATTTATTATACATATTATAATATTCAATCCATTGCCCTTCGTTTCTGTCTTTTGACAAAGCGGGTTTGTTTCCTCTTCTACTTTTAGAATACAGAGCGTGGTAATTAACCACGCTCCTACGATTGTCTGACGGTTTACTCTCCGTAATAGCTTTTACGGTATAAGTTTGTTACATCCTCGACTGTCGGTTGACCTGGATTTGTCAGTGTACATGGGTCGCCATGAGCTCGTTTACTCATCCTTGCCAGAACTTCAGTAAACTTCTCTTCATTAAAATCAACTTCATCGCAATCTTTAAAACATGTCGGAATATTCAGCGCTCTGTTGAGTTCTCTGACGGTTTCAGCCAAATCATTGATGCCGAGCACATTTTCAACTAATTGATATTTATTAGTATATTGTTTATTGAAATCAATAATATAAGGAAGAAGAATTGCATTTGCCAGACCATGTGTGACACCAAACTCCCCACCAATCTTATGGGCCAGTGAATGTACCAGTCCCAGAGATGCATTGGTAAATGCCATTCCAGCTAATGCAGAGGCATTGTGCATGTTATAGCGCGCTTCTTTATGAGTTGGTTCTTTGTAAGCTGTCTCAATATTGTCTATGACAAGTCTGATTGCTTCTATCGAGTAAGGATCTGTGAATGATGTTGCGGCTGTAGACGCTAAAGCTTCCGCAGCATGAGTCAAAACGTCCATTCCGGTATTTGCTGTAATATGAGCAGGCATGGTTTCAGGAAGTTTCGGATCCAGAATCGCAATATCAGGCACCATATCGGCAGCAACAATCGGATATTTTATGTGATTCTCGGTATCGGTAATTACTGAGAATGCGGTGATTTCAGATGCAGTACCGCTTGTTGATGGAATAGCAATAAACTTTGCTTTTTGCCGTAGCGCAGGCATAGAGCCGACTTCAATAATGTCCTCAAATTTCAAATGAGGATGTTCATAGAAACACCACATCACTTTAGCAGCATCAAGTGCAGAACCTCCGCCAATAGCCACAATCCAGTCAGGTTCAAAATTGATCATTGCTTCAGCACCACGCCATACGGTTTTCACCGATGGATTCGGCTCAACGCCATCAATAATAATGCTACTAATACCAGCCTGAGACAAATAATCCTGGCACTGATCTAAAAAGCCAAATTTTTTCATTGAGCTTCCGCCAGTGACAATGACAGCTTTTTTGCCCTGTAGCTTTGCCAATTCAGCTAAAGCCCCTTCTCCATAGACAATGTCCCGGGGCACTGAAAATCTCATGATGCTCATAGTTATCTCCTATATGTTTTCATATGAAAATGTGACTAGGCATACAATATGCTCACAGACGCACTGAAATACTGACATGAGTCATTAATAAGCAAGAAAGTTTATATAGATGAGGTAACTATATATTTTTTATACAGACAGGTGGAAAAATGGGTCACAGAGTGTTCGACCAGAGAAGGTAATAAAACGTAGTGGTGTTTCTGAGAAAGAAAGAGAAGCCTAAATGTGACGCTGTCACCAAAAGGCTTCTTTACATAGCTTTTAACCACCGGCGAGTTTGACAGTATGGCCTTTCTTTTCCAGAAAGACTTTAATTTTATCCCGGTCATCTCCTTGTATCTCAATATGACCATCTTTGACTGAGCCACCACAACCACAGTGTTTTTTTAACTCGGCGGCTAAGAGTTTTAATGCTGTATCTTCAAGATCAAGGCCAGTAATAATACAGACACCTTTGCCTTTTCGTCCTTTGGTCTGTCTTTGAATCCGAACGATTCCATCTCCTTTTGGTCTTGGAGCTTGTGGTTCTTCTGGTTTAATTCGGCCAACTTCTGTGGAATATACTAATGTCATGTTCAATTACTTCTTTGCTGCTGCTTTAGCCTGGCGGAGTTCCAGGATTGTTTTTTCGATGTGTTTTTCAATGGCGAGTTTAGAGCCTTTAATCAGCCGTCCGTTAAATATACAGTACCAGCCGTTTGGCTCACCGGTATCATTCTTTAAGGTAAAGCCGGCAAACTGTTCTTGCATACCTGTGGCTTGTTCTCTTTTTGCCTCTACGGCAGAGAATTCTTTCGGATCAATAATTGAGGCGGTGTCACACCACCAGTCAATACTCTTCTTTACGGCAGCTTTATTGCCGGAAAGAATATGATTCTTTATTTTTACTTGCCAGACCTCTGTGGATTGACCGGCAGATTTAAGGGTGAACCCTCGGTATGTTGCAACAGCCATAGTCTACTCAGCCCTTTTATGTCTTTTTAATATAATATTAATTGTAATCGGCATGTGATCAAGTATATTTAGAACTAATTATCTAGTTATAGTGCATTAGTATGTTGAAAAAACAAATCTTAATCACAAAAAAGACAATAATCGAAGATTATGCAAAACAACTTTGCTCTTTTATTCATAAAGATAACTTAAATGAGCTGACACAATATCAGTACTCAAACAGCTCATTGCTTGCAATGGTCAAGGACTGGAATATCTTTGTCGAATTCTGTCAGAATCAACAAGTCATGCCCTTCCCTGCTTCTCCGAATACAATACGTCTTTTTCTTGAAAAAGAGTCCCAGACAAGAAAATTTTCGACTTTACGGCGTTACACTGTCACTATTACTGTACTCCATAAACTTATAGGATATCCTGATCCGATTGCTCATCATGAGGTTCGCCTACTCTTGATGTCATTGAGGTTAGAAAAGAAAGGTGATAATGCTCAGGCAGATGCATTCAGTTTAGAACACCTTGAACAATTAGATGAATTACTCTCAAATTCGGAAGATATAAAAGATATCCGGGATTTGGCAATCTACTATTTGATGTTTGAGTGTATTCTCAAACGAGCTGAGCTCAGAGAATTGAATATCGGGCAGCTTTCTCTGGAATCGGAATCAGTCGTCTTGGTTCATCTGCGGGACAATCACTATCAACTCTCGCCTCAGGCCTCGCAAGCAATTCAACGCTGGTGTAATCTTATCGATACACTGACCTCTTCCTACGTTTTCCGAGCTATCGATCGTCACCAGAATATTGGTGCTGAAAAGTTAAATGATTCCTCAATCTATCGGATTTTAAGAAATGCAGGAGAACGTCTTGGGATTGCTCACCTGAAATTTTCAGGCCAGTCCACTCGTATTGGAGCCACCCAAGAGCTATATAAGCAGGGAATGAAAATTAAAGAAATTCAGTCATTCGGACGCTGGCAAAGTCCAGTGATGCCTTCTCAGTATGTCGGAAAGCATCACCAGGCTGAAATTGCAATCCAGCAGTTTAAATCGTTTAAACCCTGGAAATAGCTTCCAGCGAACGTTCTACACAATCCGCTAGAAAATCAGCAACCTTATGGCCATTATTTTCTAGCATCTTGGGGAACATCGATATCGGAGTCATACCCGGAAATGTATTGACTTCATTCAGATAAACCAGCCCTTCAGGAGTCAGAAAGAAATCAATTCTGGCAAGATGACGCAGTTTCATGTGACGGAACACTTTTTCGCTATACTCACGAATCGCCGAAAGTTGTTCGGATGTCAGCCCCTCAGCCTCAATTTTGGTGTATGAATGGCTCCCTGCACTGTATTTTTCTTCATAGGTATAAAATGCATCGGCAGGAGCAATCACCTCGCCCGGAGCAGAAACATAAAGTTCACCACCAATTTCATAAGCGGCAACTTCCAGCTCTCTCGGTCTGATTGCTTTTTCAACTAAAACCTGTTCAGAAAACTGAAATGCAGACTCAATTGACTGACGCAACTGGGACAAATCAGTGACCTTGTAACATCCGACAGAAGATCCCTGACGGGCCGCTTTGATAAACAACGCACCCCAGCGGTGGAATGCTTCCTCACTTCGTTCAATCGCCTGCTCAGTCAATTCAGACAGAAACAGATACGGTGTATTAGGAATCCCCAGAGCATCGTACCAAAGTTTAGATGTAATCTTATTAAAGCTATTTGTGCTCGCTTCAGGGCCACATCCCAGATATGGAATTCCGGCCAGCTCCAGCATTGACTGAATATCTCCGGTTTCTCCGGGATAACCGTGAATACATGGCACAACAAAGTCGATTTTCTGGCAACTGATGTCAGTATTTAATGTTGCCGCATTGGTATCTAAATATGCCAGATGCCCGTTTTCGGTAAACCATCCATCGCACTTCATTTCAATTCGTTCAACATGAAAGCGAGGATTCATTTTCAGTTGGTCCTGAACATAATCAGCCGAAACTAATGACACTTCATGTTCTGATGAACCACCACCACAGAGCAACAAAATATTGATACGGTCCATTATTCTTCCACAGTCCCTTTCAGTTTAAACACATCTATATCTTCGCCGCAAAATAACTACGCCTCAGAAACTGTATCTTAAAATCACTTGGGTTATATCATAGATAATTACAGATAAAGTTGTAGACCTAATCTTTCTAAAAGTATCCAACCGTTCACTATCTACACAAAAAAAGGGCCATTGGCCCTTTTTCACACTTAATTCAGCTTATTCAAAGTCGGATATTCCGAGTTTTTGATCGCATCAATACTTTTTACAAAAGGTTTGAGCTGACGAAAATCTGCCGGCAACATCTGAATTGCCTGATGAGCTTCAGCACGTGTGGCAAAATCACCATAGAGAACCGTGTACCACTTTGTACCATTGACCACTTTATAGTTTTCCCAGACTGGCTGACCATTTTTGGGTAACTTGGAAGCAAAACCATCAACTTTATTCTGACTTCCAACTGCGACAACCTGAATGGTGTAACCAAAACGAGGATTCATCGCGACTTGTTTTGCTGTCGGCGGAGTAATTGCAACAGATTTCTGGCTCGGCTGGGAAGCAGTCTGAGGTTTTGCCGGATGATCCATAGTCCGGATCACATTCATTTCTGTCACACCTTCAGCCGTTGTTCCCTGTTGAGAAACAACCGGTTGCTGCATCTTGGCTGTGGGATATTCTTCCTGGTAACTTTCAGTTGTCACATCCGTTACATAAGTACCAGAAGAGCATGCCGCCAACAGTAACGTAGACAATCCGAGAATGACTTTTTTTTCCATAATTTTCGTGCCTTTCATAAAGAGTGTATCAATCATGCCCATAGCCGACTCTAGAATCAAGTTTAGGTAATAAATTCAAATGAATAACATGTGATGTCAAACACAAAGTATTAAACAATTTTAAGCGAATATCCAAGTTTTGCTCACCATATTCCAGCTTTCATCGATCCAATTGTATAATCAGACAGATATCCTTGCTGATGTGAGAAATAAAAATGAACAATCTGTCTCATTTTTTAAGGCCCAGATCGGTCGCCGTTATCGGTGCCTCTAATCGTCCACTCAGAGCAGGTCATGTGGTGATGAAGAATCTGCTTAGCGGTAACTTTGACGGAACCGTGATGCCGGTGACTCCCCGTTACACCTCTGTATGTGGTGTACTGGCATACAAAACCATCGACTCATTGCCTATCATACCGGATATCGCGGTGCTGTGTACGCACGCTTCAAGAAATATTTCTCTCTTCCGGCAACTTGCCGAAAAAAAAGTCGCTTATGTTATCGTCCTCTCATCGGATATGTACGCCAATGACCCGGAAGAACATCAGATCCAGGAACAATGTCTGGCCATCGCAAAAGCCGCAAATATGCGCATTGTTGGCCCGAACAGTCTGGGAATCATTCTCCCCTGGATTTCATTCAATGCTTCTTTTTCGCCGGTCGCAGCGCTACAGGGAAATATTGCCTTTATTTCCCAGTCGGCAGCAGTGTGTACCACGATTCTGGATTGGGCAAATGAAAAACAGATCGGTTTTTCTGCTTTTATTTCTCTGGGCAATGCATCGGACATCGATTTCAGCGATCTGCTCGATCACCTCAGTACAGACCGGCATACTGATGCTATTCTGCTCTATATCGATACAATCCGGGATGCCAGACGGTTTATTTCTGCTGCCCGGGCCGCTTCCCGTAACCGAAGGATTCTGGTTCTGAAAGGTGGAAGAACTCTGGAAGGAAGAAAAGCCGCCAAAGCACATACCGGTGGAATCGATACATTAGATATTATTTATGACTCAGCTATCCGCCGTAGCGGGATGTTACGTGTTCAAAACACACATGAATTGTTCGCTGCCGTTGAAACACTAACCCATCCTCTGCCTCTCCGGGGAGAACGACTGGCTATCATTACCAATGGTGGTGGTCCGGCAATTATGGCGATCGATACCTTGCTCGAACGCGGGGGTAAACTGGCTCGGCTGAATGATGAAATTCTCCAGAAACTGAATCAGAGTCTGCCATCAAGCTGGTCACACGCGAATCCGATTGATCTGGTTGGTGACGCAGGCCACCAACGTTACGTTTCCGCATTGAATGCTGTATTGGACGCAGATGTTGCCGATGCAATTTTAATCATGCATTGCCCGTCAGCGGTTGCAGAGTCAGAACAAACCGCACAGGCGGTGATTGATGCGCTGAACCAGCATCCACGCAACCGCCAGTTCAATATTCTGACAAACTGGTCTGGGGAATTAACCGCCAGAGCTGCCCGGCAGCGCTTTTATCAGGCCGGAATTCCGACTTACCGGACACCGGAAAGCGCGGTGATCGCATTTATGCACATGGTAGAATATAAGCGTAACCAAAAACAATTGATGGAAACGCCAACAACTGCCGACTCTCTGCCACCTGAACAAATTCAGAAAGCGCAGGAATGGATTAATTATCAACTCGAACAAACCAACCAGCCAACTGTATTACTCGATACCCACCAGATTGGCGATTTATTAAAGTGCTTTGAATTTGATGTACTTCCGACCTGGATGGCGCAAGACAGCAGCGAAGCCGTTCATATTGCTGAAACTATCGGCTATCCGGTTGCGGTAAAGCTACGCTCTCCGGATATTGCACATAAGTCAGACGTTCAGGGAGTAATGCTCAACCTGAGAAATCGCTATGAAGTCGAAAGTGCATCACAGGCAATCCTTGACCGGGTCAGTCTTTCTTATCCGGCAGCACTGATTCATGGATTGGTTGTGCAGGCGATGGCAAAGCTCGCCGGTGGTGAAGAACTGCGAATCAAAGTCAAACATGATGAAACATTCGGACCCGTGATCCTGATTGGTCAGGGAGGCTCAGAATGGCAGGAAGCAACAGATGCCGAGGCTGCCCTTCCCCCGTTGAATATGACACTGGCAAGATATTTGATCGTTCAGGCAATAAAAAACAACAAGATCCGTTTACAAAAACTCCCGGTTCCGATTGATATTGCCGGACTCTCCAAGTTTTTGGTCCGGCTTTCACAGTTAATCGAGGCATGCCCGGAAATTCATGAACTGGATATTCATCCACTGCTGGTCAACGGCCATCAGTTTACCATTCTGGATGCAGACTTAACTCTCAAGCCCTATCATGGAGATGCCCAGCAACGACTGGCGATCCGCCCGTATCCGTCAGAGCTGGAAGAACATACGGTCATGAAAAATCAGGAATCGATCTTAATCCGGCCAATTCTTCCGGAAGATGAACCCGATCATGCTGAATTCATCAGCAAAGTTTCAAAAGAAGATCTGTACAAACGTTTTTTTACTGAAGTCGGTGAATTTAATCATGAAGCTTTGGCAAATATGACCCAAATCGATTATGACCGGGAAATGGCTTTTGTCGCGGTCAGATCTTCACCACAGCATGAAATAATCGGCGTATCCAGAGCATTGATTACTCCGGACAACAGTAATGCAGAGTTTGCAATTCTCATCCGTTCTGATTTAAAAGGTCAGGGACTTGGTCAGATACTCATGCGAAAAATCATCGCATACTGTAAAGCCAAAGGTACCGGGCAAATCTCCGGAATCACCATGCCAAGTAACCGCGGTATGCTATCACTGGCTCAAAAACTCGGATTTCAGGTAGAAGTGCACTTTGATGATGGCACCGCTGAAATGCAACTTCAGTTGAACCCTGATAACGAGACTAACAGTGAAACAAGGGATGATGAATAACGGACAGATAAGCAGTGACGGGTAAACCGTCACTGGCTTTACATCATGTTCTGATTCCAGTGGCTCTTCAAATACTGGATACACCAGGATTTGGCCTCTCCCATTTTATTACGGCGCCAGGCCAGAACCAGTTCCGCTTCTTGGGTTTCTGTCCCGTGGATCATTTGTAGCTTACCTGCTTCAATCAAAGGATCAGCAACCGATTTAGGTAATGTACCAATCCCAAGTCCATTCGTCAGCGCCTGACATTTAGCGGCAAAGTTTGTCACTGTCAGCCGGGGCTGTTTCTGCAAAATATTAACACTAATCGGCGGCTGTTCTCTGGCAGTATCCGCGATGGCAATAATACGGTATTTCTGTCTTGCACTTTCATCAAAAGCACCACTTCGCTTGTGAACATAATGCCCGGAAGCTGCAACCCAGACAAAAGACATCCTCCCCAGCGACTCAACTTTGACATCATGAGGCATCGTTTCAAGACGAGGACAAATCAGTAAGTCAGCCCGATCCGTTGCCAGTGATTCCCAGCATCCGGCCAGAATTTCTTCCTGAAGACGAACTCTGGTCTTACTGACATTACCGAGCGCTTCGACTAAAGGGAAGAAATTATCAACCGGGATAATACCATCATATGCCAGAGTAATATCCAGTTCCCAGCCATTCGCCAGAACCGTGGCATCATTCACCAGTTTGTCGGTTTCCGAGAGGATACGCCGACCATGATCAAGCAACAGGCGGCCGGCATCTGTGAAACTGGCTTTATGACCCGAACGATCGAAAATGATGATATCCAGATCTTGTTCCAGCTTTTGAATCTGGTAACTCAGGGAACTCGGCGCCCGGTTCATTTCATGAGCGGCGGCGGCAAAGCTGCCACGCCGTTCAATTGCATCGAGAATATAAAGCGCTTCTAATGTGATAGGACTATGCAAAATAAGTTTCCTTAAAACTATGTTCTTGAAAACAGAACCCAGACAGGTTCAGTATCAGACAAACTGTAATACTGTGACGTATGAACCCACCTCATTCAGCAATCGTCACTTTTTATGCACAACACATGAGCAAGCGGCTCTGATATCATGGCAGTATTCTAATCTGCGGCATCTTATTTGTGTTGGCATTGATACAAATTCCGGTAAAAACAAGCCTAAAACGAATGCTTCTAGTCAAGTTCCGGTTTGACCCACACCCGGCAAAAATCAAACCATCCTAATGCATTGCATTTAGCATTTTGTAGAGCACCACACTGGTCATGGCTCACCCCGAGCCAGCTATGGAATAATGGAACAATCTGATGTTTTTCAATCAGAGATTTGCCGATTTCTTTCGCCGGGAAAATCTGACTGTTTCCGGCCCGCCAGAAATCAATCAACTGCTGCCAGTAAGCAAAATCCTGCGGCTGACTTGTTTCACTGACATCGGAATAGTTCAGCAGCCAGCCAGCCAGCGCATCATCACGATGGTTCGAGATTCCCATCGCTTTAATCCAGATATCAACATCCTGCATAACCTGCACCGAATGTTCATAAGTCATCAGCTCAACCTGAATCCCATCCTGATTTAATAGCGTCTGAATGACCTCAATTAAATGAGGAAACATCGGATGCCGTGCGTGATAAGCGATCCTGAGTGGACGTGAGACAGGAGGAACAATCGGCTGTCTGCCGGGACGATGATGATACCAGCCCGGTTTCAGACCATGCGCCGGTAGCATTCCCCATTCAACAACGGTCTCTTCAGGGAAGAGCTTAAACAAGCTCAATGCACTCAGTTTGCTGCTCAGGTATTCCGCCCACACTTGATCCTGAGCAATTCCGTCTTTTCGGTTCAGTTGCAGATATATACATCCCGGGTCCAAATCAACATCTTCCCGTGAAGAACCCCGTCTCATTTTGATGGGAGTATTTAGAGTCGGAAAAACCAGAGATGAGTGTGCTTCATCAATAACGCAAACTTCAATTTTATCTAACAATGGACGATAACCGAAATAACCATCAAATGCCTGAAGGATTAAGCGCTTATCATCATTAATAACAATCTTAAACGGCCCGGTTCCTACCGGCATCAGATCGAATTCATTGTCCTGCTGAACACTGGAACTGACAATTTTGGCACACGTTTCTGCCAGTAAAACCGGCAGATGAACATCCGGCTTACTGAGATGAATATCAATCACCCAATCTCCCGGAGTTGTGACATCATCAATGTGCTCAAACAGGCGAAAACACTGCAACTCCCGCAGGCTATCCACAACCAGTTCAGAAGTGAGCTGTTCACCATTGTGGAACCGGACACCAGGACGTAAATAAAATCGCCAGTGCTTCTCAGACAGGCTCTGCCAGCTATGAGCCAGATCTGGCTGTAATGTTTCATTCTCATCTAATGTCGTCAGGCCGCTGAATACCTGCCGGGCAATATGTTGCTCTGAACGCCGCATCTGCTTACGGGGATTCAGCATAGACAACGGACGATAATACGGCAGCCGGACAACCTGAAGCCCTTGCTGATGCTGAACGCCAAGATAGCTTTGAATCACTTGGGTAAGCTTGGCTGCATTCTGATCCAGAACCGAAAGCGCCTGACCGAATTTTCCTTCTTCAAGATATCGCCTGGCCAGATTTTCACTGACATCGCTCCGGCTTCTCTTAAAAATCAGATGCGATAGTTTTCCCCGACCGGCAGCAGGATGCCATTCGATCCAGCCTTCTTCTTCCATTTTATTCAGGACAATACGGGCATTGCGTCGGGTGCAGAACAGAATGTCCGTGACATCTTCCAGACGAACTTCGGTGTTTTGCCCTTCAAAGTGTTCGAATAGCGTCTCAAACTGGACGCGTAACCTTGGACTACTCATAGGAATAAATGGGGAAATGGATCATATTTTTCATGGTTCTATATTTCCCTATTTTTCCCGTTTCTGCAAATATAGTCAGCATATTGTTGCTATTTTTTCTTTTTCACTGCAATCGTCAGACGACAGGTACAAACTAATCTGCCTCGTTCATCCTGAATATTGATCTGCCATACCTGAGTTGAAACCCCGATATGCATAGGCTGAGCTATGCCTGTAACTGTTCCGCTTCTGAGTGCCCGAATGTGATTGGCATTAATATCCAGACCGACGCAGTAAGAATCTTCACCAACACAAAAATTCGCCGCCACCGAGCCCAGAGTTTCCGCCAGAACAACAGATGCGCCACCGTGTAACATACCCAGCGGCTGATGGGTAAAATGACAGACCGGCATTGTGGCCGAAACCGTAGAATCAGAGACCTCCGTATACACAATTCCCAAGTGTTCAATCATGGTATTGACAGAAGTTTGATTCAATAAATCGATATCGATCGGCCTTTTCCAGATACTCATAATATACCTTTTAAAATGGATGTAAGGGTCAATGAACCCGAAGATTCAAGTTCAGAAAATATCATGACTGTCATGATGCATGCTATAAACAGATTGTATGCTATAGCAGAATAATGTAACGCAGAGCAGCTACGGAACCAGTTTGCCACCAGCACTCTATCCGATGATTCTCTCTAAAACTATATGCTGAGTGGATAAAAAACTTTAAATTATCTTCACAGCGTGGATAATACGCACTTGTTTTTTACAGGAGTCTAATCATATGGCAACAGAATCAGCGCTGCTTGAACGTTGTGAATCAAAGTGTGAACTATGTTCAGCAACATCCCCGCTTCAACCATTTGTTGTTGCACCACATACACAAATTACAGTCGATCATGCAGTGATGCTCTGTGAAACCTGTAAAACCCAAATCGAAAATCCGGAAGCAACCGACCCGAATCACTGGCGTTGCCTGAATGACAGTATGTGGAGCCAGACTCCAGCTGTTCAGGTTGTTGCATGGCGTCAACTGAAGCGTTTATCTGAGTCAGAAACCTGGGCACATGATCTGCTCGACATGATGTACCTTGAAGACGAAACCAAAACCTGGGCAGAAATCGGCATGGACGACGACGCAGATAAGCCACTTGACGTCAACGGCGTTGAACTGAAAAAAGGCGATGATGTTACTATCATCAAAGATCTGCCGATTAAAGGTTCCAGTCAGGTCATCAAACAGGGAACTGTGGTCAGAAATATCAATGTTTCTGCTGATGATGCCAAACATATTCAGGGTAAAGTGAACGGTCAGGCAATGTATGTCATTGCTGAGTACTGCCGTAAGAAATAATTTTCTGCCCCGGATAAACAATAAAACCCCGGAAA
The DNA here is from genome assembly GCF_024346955.1 of Vibrio mangrovi. Lineage (NCBI taxonomy): Bacteria > Pseudomonadati > Pseudomonadota > Gammaproteobacteria > Vibrionales > Vibrionaceae > Vibrio > Vibrio mangrovi. The sequence continues at coordinate 653,155 of NZ_AP024884.1, forward strand.
CAAAATCTTGGTTCCGGGGTTTTTATATCAACAATGTTACTGATTCAGGTTCAGCTTAATCACGACTCTCCGGTCTGATTTTCTGTCCCGTCCATCCTGTTGAGATAACTCTCCGCGAATCACCAGTTTGTTACTGAGCCATTGACCATAAGGCTGTAGTGTCTCACTTTCAAACAAGACATTAGAAACGGCCAGAGCCCTTTTCACCGAGAGGTCATAATTATACTTATAAGCATCCAGATCATCTTTCGAACCTTTCCATTCTTCACTGGACAAGCCGATCACTTCCAGAGACTTAATCTGATCCGGATACTGTGAAAGGACATCAAATAATGGATTTAGTGTTGAAGTAATTGCCGCTTCAAATCTTGGTGAAACTGCAGACTCTCCGACTTTAAAATAACCATATGAGCCAAAATCCAGTGTCATCCGGTGATAATCAAATGATACCCGGTTTTGCTTAAATGCATCCGAGCTACTGGACTTAATCGCTTCAATTAAACTGTTCAGGTCGTGATTCAGTTGTGATTTCTCTGTATAAAATGCATCGGACGGCAATACAAAGTTAGCTGTCACCCGTTTATTCGCAAGGCTAAGCAGACTTTTGTCCCCTGCTCCGGTGAAAATAACATTCACATTATCAATTTTGCTGAAACTGTCATCGACAGAAGTCACCTGATAATCACTCAGATCGTTTTCGTCGATAATATTCTGAATCAACGGAATGTACTGCTTGTCGACATAAACCGAGACATGACTGTCTCTGACACCCATATTTTCCATTGCCGTATACAATGTATATTTGAACAGTCCCGGTACCAGCATGAAAGGTGTTAATAAAATAAACACGGTCACCAGACTATTAAAAATATTCTTATCTTTATGGTTGATATACATCTTACTGGCGATACCACAATAAAGCAGTGGTGTGAACATCAGTACCGTTGAAAACCAGTCTAAGTCACTTACGGTCGCATAATGAGAAAGAATATAAACCAGTGGAATCAACCACAAAAGACCCAGCAGGGAAATCGAGCCAATCCCGTGATCTTTGATAAAGTTTTTGATCATCCCGCCAAAAACCATTTGTCGCAGATGTTTCTCTTTTTTTGTCATCGACAAGGTTTTAAAAATAAAAGACGGAAGCTTAACCAGAAAGATCAGCGTATTGATCAGCGACAGGGACGAAACTGAAAATAAAAAGATAAATAATGCAGCTAAAAACCCAAATGAGATAAATACAAAACAGATGAATAATCCATCTCCTAATGTAAGTCCCTGAGGATAGAACCCCATAATTGAGCAATATATCAATATTATCACTGCGCCGAGAAAGAACCCAACCTTAGAAATAATGGATATGGATTCACTTATTTTTTGTGTAGTCATTATGAATATATACCTAGCAAAGATATGAAAAACAACGGACTGATCTTAAAGAGATCACCTGTTTAGGCAAGCATAATTCGTTTGATATTTGCTGTTTCTGCATGATTTTTTGGCCAATTCCGCAGAATACTATTGAAAGTGAGATATTGATTCCAATTCTATATAAATGAATTTAAAGGCAGATAACTTCTGCTGAAGAAATATGATGTACTGATGAACTTACCGGGTATACACAAAGCAGCTATCCAGACAAAATAAATAGCTGCCCGGTTCAGTTCATCTATTCATCTATTTAATAAAAACGATATTTTTAATGAAAACGGAAAACGATAGTGTTTACCGGGAACATCTGCCGGTCATGATAACCGACAGATTCAAATCCCTGAGTATGGAAGAAAGTAAACCAGTAATGACCAGATACTCACCCAACTGACAACCACCAGCGCATCAACCCAATCTTTGTGCCACATATTCCCTCCTCACGTATGAGGTGACTCAGACACAGTAGAATAAGCAAAGATGATGCCATTACAGAATATACCGGCATATCCGTTAGGCCAAATCATGAGCCTGAGCTGTCGGAACAGCTCCGTCTGACAGGTGAATCCAGTCCGGTTTATCCTGAAGCATCTCGATTAACGCATCGGCCATCGATACATTCGATACCATTCCGGGCTGGACCATCTCAAGGATTGCTTCATAACCTTCTTTACCTTTCATGGTATATGCTGATGATGTACCACAATAAACACTTGAATCACAAACAGATATCCAATTGCCGTCCTGATGGACTTTCAATTCCTGAATCCGCTCCCCGGCAGGCATTTCTGCCTGATAGTGGAAATCCAGACCATAACAATAAGGATAGCTGCCGGTCCCGGTACTTTCGGCCCGGTAACCTAATGCGTTATCAATAGCACCTTCAAGAAAACTTTTCAGGGTCGCTCCTGTGACATAATAAACACCGATGGGAATCGCAAATGGCAATAAATTACCGGCAATATCGGCAACTGTCAGTATGCCGGTCGGCAAAGAGCAACGCACTGCCCCGGCATTATGAACAGCAAACTGGACCGGATGTTCACGCTTATGCATCGCATAAAAGAAAGCCCGGGCAACCAGTGGCGCAATTTCACTCCCGCCATTCTCTCCGGGAATCCGGGTATGAAATAATGGCTGTGTCAACGTCACGACTTCTTTGGTCTGTTGCTGCCGGACAACCGGAAGATAATGCGAATTCAAGATATCCTGAATACGTGAGTCTTTGCCGCAGACACAAATCAGCGGGTGTTGTTCCAGATAATCACAGGCATGCTGATGTCGCCAGTCACTGCCCGGAGACTGTCTGGCAGCATCAACAAACAGACGCCTGCCGATTAATAGCTCATTTCTCCCCTGAAACCGAACGACTTTTCCTGATACATCGAAATCAATGTGGCAATGCCCCAGAGCCAAAGCATGACATCCGGCTTGCACGATATAGGTTTCTTTTACTCTGATCCCATAAGGATCCTCACAGGACAGGCCGATATCCGCAAGATCACCTTGCAAAACATGGCTATGTCCGCCAACAATCAGGCTGATGCCGGTCACTGATTCAGCAAGCTGCAGGTCCACCTCATACCCAAGGTGACTCAGCAGGATAATCTTATTTATTCCACTGTCCTGAATCGCTTTGACTGTCCGGTGGGCAACATCCAGCGCTGCCACAAACGGCGTATCAGCATCCGGATTTGAGATGTCATCCATCCGATCAAGTGTCAGACCAAAGATCGCAACGGACTCTTGCCCATATTCCCGGACCAGCCACTGAGCTGTCTGCTGACGGACATCATACCGGTAAACATTGTTCTGTTCAGACAGGCGATGTGGTTTTTCCTGTAACTCCTGACTTAAATCCCAGTTGCCGGCCAGTAACGGGAAATCGATATTCCGGGCAAAATGGGCGACCGCTTCGTTTCCCAGGTCCAATTCATGGTTTCCCAGCACCATGGCATCAACACCCAGCTCGTTGAGCAGGGTTGCATTGGCTTCTCCCCTGAACAGCGAGAAATATAATGTGCCCTGAAAGCAATCCCCTGCATGGAGTAACAAGAAATGACGCTCATCACTCCGGGCTTCACCCTTCAACTGATTGACCCTGGTCGCAATCCGGGCGAAACCACCGGCACTGACATACGGTGAAATCTTCTCATGGCGAACGGTCAGTTCAAGTTGCAACGATGAAGGCTCAAAGTACGAGTGTGTATCATTCAGATGAGCGATGGTCATGGAAAGTGGCTGGTGATGATGCATAAACTCAGAAAATTTTTTATATCATGGGTGAAAAATCATGACAGATTCACACGCATTTGTGAAATAGAGTTCAAACTTTTTCTGTATGAAAAGACAGTTGTCGTGTAGATATTGTCCATCTGTGATGTAAGTAACTAGTATCTCTGGCTTTTTATATTATTCTTTAAACATGACGCTATCTCTGGGAAGATGCCTATGCATTTAGAGCGAGTTGAAGTATCCGGTTTCCGAGGAATCCGCCGTTTATCGCTTAGTTTAGAAGAGCTCACAACACTTATCGGAGAGAATACCTGGGGGAAATCTTCGCTTCTGGACGCGCTCAGTATTGCTCTCCCGCCTGATGGCAGCCTGTATCATTTCTCACTCCAGGACTTTCATGTCAACTACGCTATTTCCCAGCCCCGGACGCAACATCTGCAAATTGTGCTCTGCTTTATTACCACGGAAAAAAATGAACCGAAATCCGGCCGTTACCGCAAGCTAAAACCTATCTGGCAACCGGCGCCCCGGGGATTCAACCGGATCATTTACCGGATCAGTGGTACCCGTGAACATGACAGAATTACCACGGTTCATCACTTTCTGGATCTGGATGGTGAACCACTCAAACTTCATCATTCAGAAAAACTTGCGCAAGAGCTAAGCAGTTTACACCCGGTGCTACGGCTCAGAGACTCCCGCCGTCTCCAGATCTCGGCCAATGGTATCAATCAGGGGAAAAATGCCAGAATAGAAAAAAGAATTAACAATACCTGCCGCCGTTTGCTGGCAACTCCCGGACATGTAAATAAAGGAGAAATAAAAAGCAGCCTCAATGCGATGAATGCTCTGGTTGAACACTATTTTTCATTTAAAAGCCGGAGTAAAAAGAAGCCGGCTTACGAGAGAACCAGTCTGGTATACGCTTCCCCGTCATCAGAAAAAACTTTCGTTCAGTATATTGAAGAAACGAAAAACCGTCAGAGCCGCCTTCTGCTGATGCGACTGTTAAATTCCTATCTACAGGCGAAAGGACCGACCGATCTCCGCCGGTGTGCCAGACCGATTCTGATTATTGAAGATCCGGAAGGTCGCCTGCACCCGACGCATCTGGCCCGTGCCTGGACAATTCTGCAATTGCTGCCGATGCAAAAAATTCTGACCACCAATAGTGGAGAACTGCTTGCTGCGGTGCCACTCTACTCAATCAGGCGTCTGGTCAGAATGTCAGACAAAACCAAAGCGCTGTCCGTACCGGAAAAAATGCTTTCTCAGGATGATCTGCGCCGCATCGGTTTTCACATCCGCTTCCATCGTTCCAGCGCCCTGTTTGCCCGCTGCTGGTTACTGGTAGAAGGTGAAACGGAAGTCTGGCTATTCAGTGAACTGGCACGTCAGTGTGGTTATGATCTGATGGCCGAAGGCATACAGATCATTGAATTTGCTCAATCCGGACTGAAGTCACTGATCAAAGTTGCAAAAGCATTCGGCATCGACTGGCATGTTGTCACAGATGGGGATTCCGCCGGGAAAAAATATGCGGCAACGGTTCATTCACAACTGGGACATGATCAGATACTGCATCGTCTGACCGAATTACCGGACCGGGACATTGAGCACTTCTTATATAACCACGGATTCGAATTTTTCTTTAAAGATATGCTCAGAATTCCTCACGATCACCCGATACCGGCCAAAAAAGTCGTAACCCGGGTGCTGAAAAAATACGCAAAACCCGATTTAGCTCTGGCGATTGTTTCCTATTGTGAGCAGCGGGATGTCGTGTGCATTCCGCATCTGCTCAGACAAACCCTGAAGCGGATCGTCACTATGGCAAAAGGCAATACCTGAGCCGTCCACCGGTATCAGGTATTATGAAAGCTGAGAGCGGCCTTCAACCATACGCAGGCCGGTTTCTCTGACACAATCAATCAACGGGTGTTCGCCGATGTCGGCACGCCAGACAAAAGATAAACTGCGATCCATTTTCAGTTGCGGCACATTTAAAGCAACTAACTGTTTACTCTCAATTAGCGGTTTCACTTCCAGATAAGGCAGACAGGTCAGATAATCCGAATGTGCCGTCAGGCTGCAAAGAACCGGAACAAAGTCATACTCCCGCCATACATCTAATTGATGCAGATGAGGATGAATCGCACTTTCAAACACCATCCGGGTTCCTGATCCGGGTTCCCGTAAGACCCAGCGTGCCTGCTCCAGTAACTCAAAACTCACGGACGGTAGTGCGGCATAGGGATGATCGGCTGATGCAACGATAGTCAGATGATCGTTACACCAGATTTCCTGACGTAACCGGTGATCATCGCAACGTCCCTCAATAATCCCCAGATCACTCCGGTAGCTCAATACATCCTCAATCACATTATGCGAACTTTTTACGCTGACTTTTACCCGGACATCAGGGTAGATGCGATCCAGTGAACTGACCAGTTCAGGAAGCAGGTGTTCTGCCGGAGTCTGACTGGCACATATTGTCAGCTCTCCACTAATCCCCTGTAATTCGGAAAACCCGGTTTCTATCTGTCTGGCATCCTGTAACAGGCGTTTGGCCCGTGGCCTGAGCCATTCACCCCAATGAGTCAGGCGCATCTGTTTTCCCTGCCGCTCAAATAAAGAACGTCCCAGCACTTTTTCCAGCTGCGATAAAGACATGCTGGTTGCCGATTGTGTCAGTGACAAATAGTCCGCCGCCTGACTGACACTGCCATATTCTGCAATCGCATCAAAGACCGCGATCTGTTTTAATGTATATCTCACCGACTTTCCCATCGTTATGACGTACTATTTGCTTTATTTTACGGGGCTTACTGCAACTATCAATCAAATTGATAGTTATCTTCAGAATTACCAATTTACCGTATGGCGTAAAATTAGGTACTCTACGCTCAGGAATGTGCAGTAGCACACGATTTAACGCTTAGAGTTGTATCTGGAGAGCGCATATGGCGAACAATACCGATTACTTAACTCCTGCTGAAATGATGGTTGAAGCAGAACATTACGCAAGTAGTAAAACCAAGAAATCAACAGGGACGATTTTAGGACTCGGGATGATGGCTGGCCTGTTTATCGGGCTTGCATTTGTTTTTTACATTACAGTCACAACCGGCTCCTCCGATATTCCCTGGGGACTGGCAAAACTGGCCGGAGGCATTGCTTTCAGCCTTGGTCTGATTCTGGTTGTCATCTGCGGCGGAGAATTATTCACCAGCTCGGTACTAACCATCATTGCCAGAGCCAATAAAGAGATCAATACCTCTCAGATGCTGTCTATCTGGGGAAAGGTATATGTCGGTAACTTCTTTGGTGCCATGTTCCTGCTGGTTTTAGTCATGGCTGCCGGTTTATATAGTGGTGCTCACGGACAATGGGGACTCAACGCACTCAACATTGCTCAGCACAAACTTCACCATACATTTATTCAGGCGTTCGCATTGGGAATCCTGTGTAACCTGCTGGTTTGTCTTGCCGTCTGGCTGACATTCAGCTCAAAAAATGCAGCAACTAAAGCACTGATGACTATTTTACCAGTAGCCCTTTTTGTCTCTTCAGGCTTTGAACACTGTGTTGCGAATATGTTTATGGTTCCACTGGGAATTGCGATTCAGACGTTTGCGCCGGATACTTTCTGGCATGCTGTCGGAACCGATGCCAGCCAGTATGCTGACCTGACCATCTCTCATTTTGTGTTTGCCAACCTGATCCCTGTAACTCTGGGGAACATTGTTGGTGGTGCTTTCTTTGTCGGACTCGCCAACTGGTTTATCTTCAGCCATCCATATCAAAAGAAAGAAACTCCGGTTAATCATACTGAAGTGATTGAAAATAAAGCATAACTCTGTAAGTAATCCGATCAAAAAAGCCTCTCTGTGAGAGGCTTTTCTTTATATTCAGCAGCATCGAATTACTGTTTAATACCTTCAACATAAAGCTGCATATCAACGGTATCGACCATTCCCATCGCCTTAATACCGAAATCTGCCAGTTGCAAAGTTGTCGTCCCTTCAAAACCGGCACGTTCTCCACCCCACGGATCAGCTCCCGCACCAATTAGTTTCGCATCAATACTGATTGGCTTGGTTTGCCCATGCAATGTCAGATCTCCATTCACAGTGAACTGGCCATTGCCTTGATCGACAATCCCGGTACTTTTAAACACGGCCGTAGCGTATTTACCGGCATCAATAAATTCTCCGCCACGCAGATGCTTATCACGCTCGGCATGGTTCGAATCCAGCGAAGTCGTATCGACACTGACCTGAACATTCGATGCGGTCATATTCTCCGGATCATAAGAAAAGGTTCCGTCGAACTGGTTGAAACGTCCCTGAATGTAACTATAACCCAGATGGCTGACTTTAAAGTTAATTGATGCATGGCCTCCTTCCGTATCGATTACATAATCGGCAGCGGCGGCGCCAAAAGATAAAGACGTCGTTAATGCTAACCCTGTCGCTAGTAATGCTTTCTTCATTTAGAGGCTCCTATCATTTTTCGTAGCGTGTCATCTTTAGAAATAAAGTGGTGCTGCAAAGCAGCCAGAACATGAAGAACTGCCATAATAATCAGTGTCCAGGCTGCAATTTCATGAACAACTCCGGCCAAATCAGCCTGCCCTTTAAAGAGCAAGCCAGCACCAGGAATTGTAATCCAGTGAAAAATATCAATTCCCCGGCCATCTTCGGTAGAAATCAGATAGCCAGAGACAAAGATAATGAATAAATCAAGATACATCGCATGATGAACGGCTTTCGATGCAACCTTTTCAAAACGAGACCCTGTCACTTTTGGTGAAGCTGTTGATGCTTTCCAGACAACTCGGAATATTGTCAGAAAAGCCAAAAGCATCCCTACAGATTTATGCCAGAAAGGTGCTTCGTGGTACCAAGTGCTGTAATAAGACAAATCAACCATCCAGACACCAACAGTAAACATCCCTATGATGACAATTGCCGATAACCAGTGCATCATTCTGGCAACAGCGTTATAGTTTTTTACATCGGTGCTCATAATGGCCCTTCCTCATTATTATTGCTTCCATGACATCATTATTGCTCCCACGACATCAGGAATAATTCGCATTCCCAACCTCGTTGTGGCGAGTATTTCTGATAACATCGGCAACGAATACCCAAATAAATTGATGAAGATGTTCTAATTCTTTGAACACCAAGCATACGCTAGCCTGCGCATAGCAAGGAATGTAATAAAAAGTGCTTATTTTGTTACAAAACTTTTCTTCTTCCTCAATCGCCACAGCACAAATGCGATAAAAACGTCACAAAAGCTCAAGATATTCAAGTGTAGATTCCTCCGGAAGATAATAAAAAAATCAAGTTCCGTATAAAATATGCTACGCTGAGCTGTGTCCTTCCATGGAGTGTCGATCTTGTTACTGGATATCCTGATTCAAAGTGTCAATGAATTTCAATCTGACTGTCTCAAGCTATGCGAAAAACACTATCCGACAATTCATAATCAGGGTATGACTGAACATCATCTTGCCAAAGCATTTTCCAGACGACTAACCCGCACCCTGATTGAATTCGGCCATTCCTGTGAATATATGCCGATTGAACTCCATGTACACCGGGAGCTGCCACACCATTTTCGGGTGACTTCAGAAATAGGAACCGTGTGGATTCTGACGCATCACCTTGTCAGTGCCGGAAAAGCATGCCGGGAGAAACTCATCCGGGACATAACAACCTGGAAAGAAGAATACGCCTATGCGATTCAGCCTTCCGATCTGTTACTTCTTCTGGCCGACCACTGGATCACCCGCGGCACTACCAGCCGGGAGTTGTTGTACTGGTGGATGGGACAATTACCGGATGAACTGGATGAATATAACGCTCAGGGAATTACACTTTACGAGAGTGATTCTCTTTTAAGTCAGCATCTGGAAACATGCCACGGCGTCTCACCCTGCTATATAAAGTACGGACATCCGCTCAAGCGTTCAAAAGATCAGCAACTGGTGCGTAAATATATTCAGCTTTATGCTGTATTACAGTGGGCCTGAGTACATTCTGATCAGGACCGACCAGAAACAGAGATGCGCTAAAGCCCACTTAAAATACTGCTTTTTACCAAATTCACAGAAAAAGATACGGCTTTTATTTTTACTAGGAAAATAAAACAACCCCGATTAGAATCGCTTCCCATAAAAATCCATAACAACAGTCATGCACCGTAACAGAAAATATCTGTGCAGATTATGACTGAATTCATACCTCAGGTATGAACTTAAGCCTCAACGTAAACAATAAAAAGGTCCCAAGAATAATGAGCCCAGAGAAACATCTACTCGACTGGCAAGCAGGCCAAACGATTGCGGAATCGATGTCGCCCCTGATCGGGCAGCTATACCGGAATCGCGGGGTTGAAATTATCTTATTCGGTAAAACACTGATCAATGCAGCCACCATTGAGATTATTAAAACACACCGAATTGCCCGCCGTTACACTGGTTCTCCTCTTGATTTACAACAAACCCTGCCTATTTTACAACAACTTACAGAATTAGAGCTGACACCAAGCCGGATCGATATTGGTCGGCTGGCTCATCAGTACTGGCAGAATCATGAAGATGAATCGGGCCTCAAAGATTATCTACAGACAGCGCTGTACGGCACCCTGAATGGCATCCCGAGCTCAGCACAAAAGGATGTCGTTTTATACGGATTTGGCCGTATCGGCCGCTTGCTGGCCCGTCTGCTGATTGAAAAAAGTGGTCCGGGTTATCCACTACGTTTGCGGGCAATTGTTGTCCGTGGCGGTAAAGATGGTGATTTGGAAAAAAGAGCCAGCCTGTTGCGCCGGGACTCTGTCCACGGCCTGTTCAACGGCAGTATTACCGTCGATCATGAGCGCAAAGCCATTATCGCAAACGGTAACTATATTCAGGTCATTTATGCCAACAAGCCAGAAGACGTCGATTATACCAGCTATGGGATCCACGATGCACTTATCGTCGACAACACAGGTGTATGGCGTGATAAAGAAGGTTTAAGTCAGCACCTTCAGAGTCAGGGAGCAGCAAAAGTTCTTTTGACAGCGCCGGGTAAAGGCGATATGAAAAATATCGTTTTTGGTGTGAACGAGTCTGTCATTCAGCCTGATGACACGATTATCTCAGCGGCAAGTTGTACCACAAACGCGATTACACCGGTATTAAAAGCGGTTCATGATCAGTATGGAATTTTGTCCGGCCATATTGAAACCGTACACTCGTTTACCAATGATCAGAATTTGATTGATAACTTCCATTCCGGTGATCGCCGTGGTCGGAGTGCCTCACTCAATATGGTACTGACCTCGACAGGCGCAGCAAAAGCCGTGGCAAAAGCCCTGCCAGAACTAGCCGGGAAGCTCACCGGAAATGCGATTCGGGTTCCGACACCCAATGTATCGATGGCAGTTGCCAACCTGAATCTGGCGACGGATACAGACCGGGACTCACTGAATAACTACCTGCGTGATATCGCACTGAATTCACCGTTGGCACCACAGATTGATTACACCGAATCAACAGAAATTGTTTCGACCGATCTGGTTGGTTCCCGCTATGCCGGTGTCGTCGATGGCGCAGCAACAATTGCCCAAGATTCACGCTGTGTTCTGTATATCTGGTACGACAATGAATTCGGCTACAGTGGTCAGGTTATTCACTGTATGGAACAAATGATGGGGGTTCGCTACAAAACCTATCCGGCGTAATCGTAATAACAGGTTTCATCTCCACAACATAACAATAATAACTGCCGGTGGTGTCGGTCTGTAACACCTCCTAACCATATACCGACAACACCGGAAATGCACCTGAGTGCTTGCCGCTTTCTCCACAAAAGCGGCTTTTTTTTCGATAAAATTCAGTAACAGCAACACTTAAAATGACGATAACGCCACCAGCTCCCGGGTATATTCGTGTTGAGGATTGGAGAAAAGAGCCTGAGTTTCCCCCTGCTCGATGATCTTTCCCTGACGCATTACAATGGTGTAATGGCATAACGATTTTACGACATTCAGATCATGACTGATAAACAGGTAAGTCAGACCATGCTTTTCCTGCAACGTTTTCAGCAGATCCAGAACCTGAGCCTGCACCGTACGATCAAGAGATGAGGTCGGCTCATCAAGTAAAATAAACCGAGGTTGTAGAATCAACGCCCGGGCAACAGCAATCCGTTGACGCTGACCACCGGAAAATTCATTGGGATAGCGGTTCCGGCTTTCCGGGTCGAGCCCGACTTCAGTCATCACATCGCAGATACGCCGATCGATTTCCTGTTCACTCAATGAATGGTGAACCCGCAGCCCTTCCCCAATCACCTGCGCGACAGACATTCTTGGATTCAGTGCCGAAAAAGGATCCTGAAACACCACCTGCATTTGATGCCGGAACGGTAACATGCCTTTACGATCCAGCGACTGTAGTTCAGTATCCCGGAAACGAATCACGCCTTCAGACTGAATCAGTTTCAGGAGAGCCAGCCCCGTCGTCGACTTTCCTGAACCACTTTCCCCGACCAAGCCAAGTGAATGCCCTTCCCGCAGGTTAAAGTGCATATCCGTCACCGCTTTAATATGACCAACGGTTCGTTTCAGTAATCCACCTTTGATTGCAAACCAGATTTTCAGATGCTCAACCTGAAGCAATGTGGGAGCCTGAGAAGAGACTCTCACTGGTTCGCCTCTGGGTTCGGCATTGATCAATTTGTGTGTATACGGATGCTGTGGTGCTTCAAATAACTGCTGAGTCTCACCAACCTCAACCAAACGTCCGTGTTGCATGACCGCAACACGGTCAGCAATGCGTCTGACAATACTCAGATCATGGGTGATAAACAACATCGCCATCCCCAGTTCCTGTTGCAGCTCTTTCAGCAAATCAAGAATCTGAGCCTGCACCGAAACATCCAGCGCAGTCGTCGGTTCATCGGCAATCAGCAGTTCCGGTTCGTTAATCAGAGCCATGGCTATCATCACCCGTTGGCGTTCTCCACCGGAAAGTTCATGAGGATAGGCACTAATTTTGTTCTCCGGGTTACGAATTCCGACTTTTTTCAGCCAGTGAAGTGCTGTGTCTTCAGCCTGACGCTGGCGTAACCCCCGGTGAATCGCCAATGTTTCCACCAACTGGCGACCGACCTTATGCAATGGATTCAGTGATACCATCGGTTCCTGAAAAATCATCCCGATACGACCGCCGCGAATTCCCCGTAACTGCCGGGCGGAACAACTGAGCGTGTTAATGCCATCGAAGCAGATATTCCCTTCAAGATAATGAGCCGCATGAGCAGGAAGTAACTTCAGAATGGCATTGGCTGTCACCGACTTTCCGGAACCGCTTTCTCCGACCAGCGCCAGTGTTTCACCTTTGCTGATCGAAAAAGAAACCTGATGTGTGACCTGTTCGATGCCGTCCTGACGACGAAAACCAATCGACAGGTTGTTA